>CAYRFM010000008.1:115091-117601 GCA_964423555.1 uncultured Holophagae bacterium
TGTCGAAGCGGGCGATTTGGGCGGCCGTGTTGGCGAACTCGAGCTCGAGACCGGCCTCGCGGGCGACGGTACCGCGGTAGAACGGCCGGATCAACGGCAGGCGATAGGACTCGAGACGCCAGAGGAAGATGCCGAGATTGGGCAGGTTGACGGCGGCGCGCCCGGTGTCGGCGCGGCGCAGGTCGGGCGTGCGGGCCAGGCTTTCGAAGGGACCGCCGCTCTGGCGCACGACCCGCGGGGCGCGCAGGTTGGCGGTGCCGCCGGCGGGGGTGGTGAAGCGGTCGAGCGCGGCGTAGGCGGGTTTGCCGCCGATATCCGGGCGGGGATGGGCGAGATGCAGGCAGCGGGCGACATCGGGGAAGAACTCGCGCAGGCGGAAACCCCAGCCGGTCAGGTCGCGAACGGCCAGGGCCAGGCCCATCAGCGTGCCCTTGCGACGGCGGATGGCCATGGTGTCGGCGACATCGGCGCGCTGCGCCCAGGCGTCGCCGCGCAGGGGGGTGACGCCGAGCTGGGCGCCGAGATAGGGCACGGCCCAGTCGGCACAGGTCTCGATAAAGAAGTCGTGGTAGAGCTCGACGATCGTGCGGTCGAGCACGTCGAACATGGCCTCGACCGGCTCGAGCAGGGCGGCCAGCTGGCCGGGCGGATCCTGCTCGAGGTCCTTGATGCGGTACATTTCGGGGAGCCGTTCGTAGAGTGGGCGGTTCATGGGACCTCCGGACGGATCGAGGCGGGCTGGATCATGGCGCCTCGCCGAGGCTGGGCTCGAGCACGAGGTTGGCGCGGTCGAGCACCAGCACGCTGTTGGCGGGGCAGCTCAGCGTGCGGCTGCGCAGGGCGAGCGTGTTGGCGCGTGGGACCCTCAGGGCGAAGCCGCGCCAGCGGCCGAGGGCGAAGGGGTTGAAGCCGCGGCGGTAGTCGGCGCTGGCGGCGCGGCGCAGCACCGTGACCTCGGCCCAGGTGACGCCGTCGAGGGCGGCGACGACGGCCTCGACGGTGCGGGCGTATTCCGGTCGGCCGAAGGCGCGGGCGTCGAGCGCGAACAGGCCGTGCGTCGCCTGGTGTTCCTGGCTGGAGGCGCCGAGCGCCTCGCGGATGGCGTCCTCCACCCGCTCGCGGCGCCAAGCGGGATCGAGGCCGAAGCGCAAGGCGAGGTAGACGGGCGCGATGGTGCCGTGGATCAGCACGATCGGGAAGCGGGCACTGCCGCGACTGCGGTTGTAGGCGTGAATCGTCTTGCGGGCCTGTTCCAGCTCGGCGTCGCGGCCGCGCGCCATCAGCACGGTGGCGACGAGCGCGGTGGTATGCTCGCGGACCTGCCAATCGACGCGGACCTTGGCGATGCCGGCAATCGCCAGCAGCTCGTGCTCCACGTCCGCCAGGCTGACGATGCGGCCGAGACCGAGCACCTTGCCAGGTGCGGCCTGGCGGGCGTTGTCGGTCGACTCGCGCTCCGTGCCGCCGGTCACCACCCCGGCCAGGCGGATCGCCTTGAGGCCGTCCAGCTTGCCGCCGCCGCTCGGTTGCTGACCGCTCTCCAGCGGACCGTGGGCGCCGGCGCCGTGGCGGTAGACGGCAGTGATGTTGTCGACGCCGCGGTCGGGTCGCAGGCCAGTCACGCCGTCGCCAAACTGGACCCAGCTGAAGCCCTGGACGTCCTCGCGCACCACGTACACGCGAGCGTCGGCGGCCTGGCCGTAGAAACTCGGCACCAGGCGCCACAGTTGGCCGCTGACCCGGACCTCGAGCTGCGGCACTTCGGGCGGGGTCTGCAGGGTCTCGGTCAGGTAGGTCAGTGGCTTGCGCGGGATGCGGAAGCTCTGGAAGGCCTGGGTCGGATCGCCGCCACCGAGCGCGACCTCGGCCTCGCGCTTGCCCTGGCTGGCGGGCACGAGGTTGGCGTTGACGGTCAGCGGGCCCTGCTCGAGCGGGTAGTCGGCGTAGTTGACCTGGCGGTCGACGTAGATCCGCCGCAGGGTCGGGCCGGCGACGCGGTAGAGGTCCTGGTTGGCCAGCCCGGTCACGGTCAGGATCTGGTCGGCGCGCTGCTCGCCGGTGACGAGCATGCGCCGACCGACGAGGGCTTCGGCCTCGACCTGGCTGCCGTAGAAGGTCAGCAGGTTGCCGCGGCTGCCGACGGGCTGCAGCCAGGGCTTGAAGGTCATGCCGGCGCCGGCGATGCGGTGCAGGCGGATCCCGCCCAGCACCGCCGAGGCGCCCGTGCCACCGCGGCTGCTGGGCGCCAGCGACTGGTCGAGCGTGACCATCGTGGTCGGGCCGTTGACCGCGCCCCAGGTCATCGTCAGCGAGGTCACCGCGGCCACCTTGCGAATATGGGTCGACACCTGCTGCGGCGCCTGATTGGCCAAGTACTCGTTGCGCAGCGCGTCGCCCAGCACGATCCGCGGTCGCGTGCGCAGGCGGTGTTTGTTGAAGAGGCCAATGCGGCCGATGCGTCGGCGCGGGCGCGCCTTCTTGCGGCGCAGGCCGGCGCGGATCCTCAGGAT
>CAYRFM010000008.1:117619-125848 GCA_964423555.1 uncultured Holophagae bacterium
CCCGCCATGAGGTCGTTGAGCTCGCGGTCGAGCGGGTACTCGCGCTCGCCCAGCGCCGGTTTGATGAAGGGCGCGCGCGTGAACGTCGAGGCGCCGGCCAGGTTGCGGTCCGGGTAGAGGCCGCTGGTGCGACCCTGGAGTTGGCGCCAGTTGGTGTAGAGGATGGTGGCGCCCTTGAGGGTCGTGTCGGTGGGCGGCGCGTCGTGGCCGAAGTGGCGGTAAGTGTCGCGGATCTTGTAAACGCTGAGCTCGTGGTTGCGTGCCGTCAGACCGTAGCCGGCACCCTCGAGGGTCAACACGGTCAGGCCGAGGACCTTGTCGACGGCCTTGACGACGACCACGCGAGACCGTGCCAGCACGCGCTCGCGGCCGGCCAGGCCGACCAGCAGGCGGTCGCCGGGGGCGATCGCGACGGGCGGCGCCTGGCCGTTGGCGGCGTCGAAGAAGAAGCGGGTGGTGGCTTGGCGGGCCAACAGGCGAAAGCGGCCAACGCCCTGGGAGGAGGCGACGGGGCGGTAGAGCTGGAACTGGCTAAAGGCCGGGAACAGCACGCTTTCGGTGCTGGTCTCGAAGGTGTGGGGCAGGTCCTGGCCGGCGAGCTGGGCTTTGACGGGGAAGCCGGCAGGTACGGTCACGGCGGCGCTGCCCTTGAGCTCGAAGGCGAACTCGGCCTGGCCGCCGAGGGCCGGCGCCAGCCGGTAGCCCGAGAGCCGCACCAGGTCCTCGATCGAGTCCGGCCAGCGGGCGGTGCCCAGAAAGGCCTCGCTGGCGTAGAGTTCGCCGTAGAGCGCCAGGATCTCGCCGAGCGTGGCCGCAGTCTCGAGCAGAGCCACGGCGGGGTCGTCGGCGCCGCGGTAGGTCCAGCGCCGCAGGCGCGGGTCGAGCGTGACCCGCTCCAGCAGCTCGCGCCGGAACTGGGCATAGTCGCCGGGCCGGTAGGCGAGCCGCGCGCGCAGCGGCGTGTTGGCCAGGCGGGCGGCCAGATCGTCGGGCAGGTCCTCGCCTGCGCCTTGGTAGCGGCCGGAGCCGAGGTACCTTCTCATGAACGGCCTCCGATGACTTCGATGAAGACGTAGCCCTGTTCCATGCTGTCGGGATCGTTCTTGACGAGCAGGATCTCGTGCTCGCCGGCATGGATCACGCGGCTGCTAAAGGCGCGGGCGAAGACGCGGCGCATGGTGATGCGGTCGACGTGGCGGACGCCGGGGATGCGCTGGGCCAAGGCGGCCAGCTTGCTGGCGTGCAGGTCCTGGCCGAAGGTCCAGCGGTCGGGGTGGAAGAAGCCGGGCTGGCCGCGCAGGTCGCGTTCGGAGCTGAAGGCCTGCTCGAGCAGGAAGCGCAGCTCCAGCGGCGAGACCTGTGGCTCGGCGCAGACCCGCAGGTGGATCTCGACCGGCACGTAGTCGGGGGCGCGCACCTCGATATCCTCGCCGATCAGGCGCAGCGGCTCGAGCTTGGCGGCGACCGCGGCGCGCAGTGGGTCGTCGAGCCGGATCGCGCCGGCGGGATCGACGGCCACGCGCACGCAGCGGGTGCTGCCGGTCCAGGCGTAGAAGGCGCGGGCGCGAGAGACGCGGGCGACCTGTTCGGCGGCGCGGCGGTAGTCCTCGAGGGTGATCGCCCGTTCCTGGCGCTGCGACCAGGCCTCGCCGACGGCGCGCACGATCTGTTCGGGTGTTTCGGGCGCGCGGCCGTTGACGGCCGGCAGCGGGTTGCGGGCACTGGCCAGCTTGGGCGCCTGATTGGCGTCGAAAAAGATCAGGGTTTCGGCGCCGACGTTGCCGTCGAGCGGGCGGCCGACCTGGCCGCTGACTTGGATCCAGGCGCCGGGCGGCAGGGGTCGGCCATTGGCGCCGTTGCCGAAACGCAGCAGACTGAAGCCGTGTTCGTCGGTCTCGACCAGGAAGTTGCGATCGCCCTCGCGGGAGCGGGTCAGGCTGGGCTGTTCGGACCAGGGCACGTCCAGCTCGCCGGGGGCGCTGACGGTCACCGCCAGGGTCGTGTGGCCGTAGGCTTGGCCGCCGGGCGCGCTGTCCAGGTAGGCGATGTAGCGGTCGAGCAGGGGGCAGACGGTGCCGCGAGCGCCGTCGCGGTAATAGTGGCCCTCGCGCTGATTGGCCAGCAACTGGTCGCTGGCGCGGTAGACGGCGCTGCTGACGGCGCCGTGATAGGCCTTGACGAGGTTGCCGTAAAAGCGCGTGACACCGCTGATCTTGCCCGTCGGCGGGGCGGCGATGAGCACGTAGGTCTGAGTCAGGGGCTCGTGCCAGTGCAGGCGTAGGAACCAGCTGCCGGTCAGGGGGTCGGACTTGACGAGCGTCTTGGCGGGGTCCGGGTCGAGGGTCAGGACCTGGCGGCGATCGGGATGGTGGCCGGCGACGGTGCCGAGGCTGGGGTCCAGCTCCTCCTGGATCAGGAGCTGGCGCAGGCCGCCGCCGACGATCAGGTCGCGGATCTCGAGCGCGCCGGCCTGGTCGGCGGCGAAGTCGAGATCGACGCGGGTGGTCCCGGCCACGAGGCGGTCGACGGTGCCGCTCCAGTCATAGGCCAGGCGAGCGCCGAGCTTGTGGTGCAGGCGCACGGCCTCGCGGGTCGTGAAAAAGACCGTGCCGGCGCGGGCGGGATCGGCTTCGGTGCGCAGCTGCAACCCGACGCCCTGGGTATAGACCTGGCCCGGTTGGGGGGTCAGCACGATCCAGGTGTCGGCCTGGTTGCCCTGATGGATGTGGTAGTCCATCAGCCTGGCGTGGCGGGCCAGGGAGATGCGCCGGCGCGCCCGGGTCAACCAGGCCTCGTTGATCACGCGGTCCTGGAAATCGGCCAGCTCGTCACCGGCCGCGGCGAAGAGGTTGATCAGGACCATGTCGAGGTCGGCCTCGCTGGTCGGTTCCCAATGGGGGACGCGGCGGCGCATGGCGTCGAAGGCGACCTCGCGGAAGGAGGCGAAGTCGCGGGCCAGGTAATCGATCGCCGGCATCTGCTCGGGCGCCGGCGCGGGCGTCCAGTCGGGCAGACAGTTGGTGTTGAAACAGCTGGGCCGGAACTTGAAGGTCAGCTCGGCGAAGACGGGGTCGATCCAGTCGAAGGCGGCGGCGAGGGTGTAGGTGCTGTAGTCGCCGATCGGGGCCACGGTCAGGAGCAGGCTGCGGCTGTCGGCACCGGGCTGCCAGGCGCTGACCTGAACCTGACCCATGCCGGGTCCGGCGAGCAGGCGGAACCCGCCGGAGAGTGGGAACATCCACTTGGGCTCGCGGGTCTCGAGGGCCAAGTCGGCGAGACCGTTGTCGTTGAAAAAAACCAGCTCCAGCTCGGCCTCGACGGGCGCGCCCAGCGGCGTGAGCCGCACGATCACGCGCGCCAGGCCGTTGAGCTTGGCAGCCGCCAGGTTGTTGGCGCGCTCCTGGAACACTTCGCTGCGGTCGGCCATGTTGGGCTCCTCCTCAAGTCAGGGACTTCTGGAACTTCAGCACCCGCTGCTCCTCGTGGCCGTGGATGCGGTAACTGACGGAGACCTCGAGGGTGGCGTCGTCGCGGGTGACCTCGAGCTGGTTGA
The DNA here is from genome assembly GCA_964423555.1 of uncultured Holophagae bacterium. Classification (GTDB taxonomy): domain Bacteria; phylum Acidobacteriota; class Holophagae; order Acanthopleuribacterales; family Acanthopleuribacteraceae; genus CAYRFM01. Next base: position 121,173 of record CAYRFM010000008.1, read on the forward strand.
GCTTGATGCGGTGGCCGAGCCAGGTGGTGATGGCCTCGGTCATATGGGCGCGCACCAGGGCGGTGCGGGCGTCGTCCATGTTCTCGAAGATCAGGCGGCGGGCGCCGCCGCCGAAGTCGGGCTGGAACGGGCGATCGCCGGGGTTGGTGACCATCAGCTGGATCAGCTCGTCGCGCACGTGGTTCTCGAGGCTGTCGGCGCGGGCGCTGCGGCCGTCGGAGGCGATGTGGAAGGGGAAGCGGAGATGGGCGGGATAGGCGGGTTTCATGCTGTGCTCCTCATTGGGCCGAGGCCTTGAGCTGGGTGGCGACGATGATGGCGATGCCCTGGGGGGCGCCCTCGGCGCTGATGCACTTGCCGACGGAAGCGCGGGTCAGGGGTTTGCCGGAATCGAACTTGACCTTGACGGCGGGCGCGCTCCACTCGATGCGCACGCAGGGCGAGGGCTTGCCGCTGATGTTGAAGGGGCAACCGCTGACGAGGGTGGCGTCGGATTCGAGCAGGATCGGGCTGGCCTCGGCCTTGACCTTGAAGTTGGCCGGGATCGGTTGCGCGGAGCCGCCGTGGGTGCAGAGGATGGTCGCGCTTTTGGTCAGGAACTGGCTCATGTGATCACCTCTAGGGCACCGCTGTTGACCTTGAAGCCGCTCTTGGTGATCTCGAGCTTGGTGGGTCCGACCTCGAGGGTGATGCCCTGGCCGTCGAGGGTGATGGTGGCGCCCTGGCCGTGTTTGAGGACGAGCTTGTCGTTCTTGTCGTCGAGCAGGACCTGGGCGCCCTTGGAGGTGATCAGGCAGTAGCTGTCGGGTACCATCTCGGGGGTCGTCTCGTTTTCGGCGAACCAGCTGCCGGACCAGATCGGGTGGGTCAGCTGACCGCTCTCGAACTCGACCCAGACGCCGTCGCCGACCTCGGGCAGGAAGAAGATGCCGTGCTGCTTGCCGGCGAACGGCAGGCTGGGCCAGGCGCGCACCTCGGCCTCGCCGAGCAGGCCGGGGATCTGGAGCTTGATGCGGCCCTGGTTGTCGGGGTCCTGGTTGTCGGTGACGATGCCGCGGTACTTGCCATAGTAGTGCGAGCGTTGGTGCTTGGCCAGTTCGACCAACATGCGCTCGAGATCGGGTGTGGTCATATGATACCTGCCAAGGGGTTGACTGGGCTGGCGGCGGCGCCGTCGATGGCGCGACGCTTGAGGTGGAATTCCTGGATGTAGGCGAAGCGGTTGAGGGTGTGGACGACGCCCTTGACCAGGTAGGCGCCCGAGGCGGCCTGGTCGCCGGAGCTGACGGTGACGTAGTCGCCGGGGCGCAGGACCTTGTTGAAGCAACCGCCGACGAGCGCGCCGGAGGCCTCGTAGACGAAGCTCTTCTCCCAGGCGGCCGCGGCTTGGGCCATGGCGGGATCGTCGAGCGCGGGCACCTGGTCGGCGCCGGGCGGATCGACCGATTTTTCCTCGGGCGAGTCGGGTGGGACGATGCGGGTCGAGCTGGTGAGCGTCGCCTTGTTGGTCAAGCTGAGCGCGGTCGAGGAGACCTGGGCCGGGGTGTCGCGGTTGACCTTGACCTCGAAGGTCTCGACGTTGCGGTCCTTGCCGAGCACGACCAGGTTGGCGACCGCGATCTGCTGGGTGAACGAGGTCTCGCTGACGGAGCGCCAATTGACGACGTTGCGGCCGACGACCTCGGCGTCGGGCCGGAGGTAGAGCAGGTGTTTGTGGCGCTTGGCCATCTCGTGGAGCAGGGGCATGACCTTGCCGCGATGGGTGTAGTCAACGCCGACGGACTTCTCCTTGGTGGGGTCGAAGACGTAGTCGACGGGTCGCTTGGTGGCAAAGGAATCGAAGCTGTGGCGGATGATCTTGTCGGGGGTCGGGTCGGCGATCGGGAAGGTGATGATGGTTTCGTTGCGGTTGAGATAGAAGGAGTCGTCCTGGGCGACCATGACGAACGCGCTCTTGCCGGGATCGCCGCTGAGGGTGACATTGTTGCCGATGATCAGGCCATCGATCAGCGCGACCCAAGTAGTGCCGTCGAAGCTGACCTCGATGCGGACCTGCTGGTGGCCGGTGCTGGGGGTGAGCGGGTCCTTCTTCCACGAGCCGGTCTCGTCGGCGCAGATCGGGATCGTCAGCTGGGCCTCGGCGGCGGTCTCGAGGTCCTGGGTGACGACGACGGTGTCGATCTTGTCGAGCACGGTCAGGTCGACGACCTTCTTGTCGAAGAAGACGCGGTACTGGATCATGTGCGCTCCGGCAGTTGGAAGGCATCGCCGGCCTCGGCCAGCAGGTCGCGAGCATCGAGCTCGGTGTTGGCGTCGGCGATGCGGTGGTAGAGGCTGGCGTCGTCGAGGGGGACTTTGGCGAGCAGGTCGAGGCGGTCGTAACCATGGGCGATGCGCTCGTTGCCACCGAGGCGCTGGGTGCGGCGCGGCGGCACGACGGTGACCTCGCGGCCGTCGGCGGTGGTCAGGGTCGTCGGCGTCAGGTTGGCGTAGCGGGACTTGGCATGGAACAAGGCGCACCTCACATCGTGAATTGTTCGATGAACTGCTGGACGGTATTGACCAGGTTGGTGGCGGCGAGCACTTCCTTGACGCCGTCGCTGATGGTCAGGGCACCGTTGGCGATCTTGTCGTCGGCGCACTTGTCGACCGTCACCGCCAGCGAGAGCGCGACCTCGGCGCGCACGGGGTTGAGCAGGAAGTCGAATTTCTGCTCGGTGATCGTCATGGTCTCGATGACGACGGGCAGGATCCGGCCAGGCCCCCAGACGAACAGCAGACGCGGGTACTTCTCGCGGGGAATCGGCTTGGCCTGTTTGCTGGCGTCGTCCTTCTTGAACAGGCCGACAATGGCGTCGAGCACGGCGCTCTTGGGTCGGACCATCATCTCGAGCGCGGCCAGCTGGGGCCCGATGCCCACGGCCATGGCGATGCCGGCGGAAACGGCGTCGAGGGTGGCGGCGTCGAAATGGGCCGATAGGGTGATCTTCTCGATCGGCTTGTCGCCGACCTGGGTGGCCTCGCGGGCTGCCAGGCCGACCGGCCGCTCGGGGATTTGCAGCGTGCGCACGACCATGTCGGGGTTGAATTGGAAGAGCACGACATTGGGGACCGGACCGAGGAAGTCGCTGCCGTATTCGATCAGGGCACCGCGCAAGTAGACCATCAGGACCTCCCTGGGGATGTGGAAGTAGCGGCGGCGACGACCGCCTGGGCGAGGCTTTCGGCCAGGCGCTCCGCGCTGGCGGCGGCGGGCATGGGGGCCAGGCGGAGCTCGTGCAGCTGACCGCCGCGCAGCCCCGCCAGTTCGCTGGCTCGGGCGCCGAAGGCTTGGTCGAGGGCGCCGCGCAGCTGTCCGGCAAGCTGGCGCGCGCTGGCGACGTCGCCCTGGACAGTGAGTTGGAGGGTGTCGATGCGGATCTCAGCCATAGGCGGCCTCCATCAGCGGGGCGTAGGCGCCGAAGTTACTGGGTTTGAGTTCGCGGTCGAGCTTGGCGTATTCGCGCGCCACGGCGACGACCAGGTGGGCCATGGTCAGCGTCGCGCCGGGCGCGGAGGCCGCTTGCAGACAGGCGTTGAAGACGACGGAGCGGATATGGCCGCCGGAGAGCGGGAACTGACGGGCCAGAAAGACCAGGTCGAGCCGCTCCGAGGGCACGGCGGGCGGCAAGCACTTGCGCCAGATGGCCTCGCGCTCGGACTCGCCCGGCAGCGGGAAGTCGACGATGTAGCGCAGCCGGCGCTGGAAGGCCTCGTCCAGATCCTTCTTGCGGTTGGTGGCCAGGATCGCCAGGCCGCGGAACGACTCCATGCGCTGGAGCAGGTAGCTGACCTCGATATTGGCGAAGCGGTCGTGAGCGTCCTTGACCTCGGTGCGGCGGCCGAAGAGGGCGTCGGCCTCGTCGAAGAAGAGGATCAGGTCGGCGACATCGGCGGCATCGAAGACGGCGGCCAGGTTTTTTTCGGTCTCGCCAATGTACTTGGAGACCATCTGCGAGAGGTCGATGCGGTAGAGCGGCAGGTCGAGCGAGCGGGCCAGGACCTCGGCGGCCATGGTCTTGCCGGTGCCTGGCGGACCGGCAAAGAGCACGGAGATGCCGCCCTCGTTCCAGACCTGGGCGGTGCCCCAGCCGTAGTGGACGCGGGTTAGGTTGCGCATGGCGCGGTCGATCTCGGCGAACAGGTGGCGCTGCTTGGGCGGCAGGACGATGTCGTCCCAGTCGAAGCGGGGCAGCAGGCGCTGGGCGGTTTGGCCGAGCTCGGGATCGTGGTGGGCGCGGCAGGCGGCGATCGCCAGCTCGGCGTCGAGGGGCTCGTCGAGCTCGGCCAGGGAGCCGGCCAGCTCGGCGATCGCGCCGGCATCATAGCGGAAGCGGCGGGCCAGCTCGGGCAGGACCGCTTCGAGCTCGCCGGCGCGGGCGCCCAGGCCAGCGCGCCACAGCGCGAGCCGCTCGGCGAAGTCCGAGCCCTCGTCCAGCAGGGCCGGTAGGGTCAGGTGGGCGGGCAGGGCCGGCGCTTCGTCGCCCACCGCCAGGTAGACCGTCAGCGCGGGTCCCTCGGGCAGGCCGGCGGCCAGCAGCGAGCGGGCCTGGCGCACGGCCTCGCGGTCGAGGAAGAGGTCGAGCTCGAGCAGCCAGGCCAAGGTCAGCAGGGCGTGCAGGTAAGCGGCATCCGCC
>CAYRFM010000009.1:0-102396 GCA_964423555.1 uncultured Holophagae bacterium
TTTTTTTCGGACGGGCTGTTCAGGTGAACTAGGCCTCGCGATTTTTTTCGGACGGGCTGTTCAGGTGAACTAGGCCTCGCGATTTTTTTCGGACGGGCTGTTCAGGTGAACTAGGCCTCGCGATTTTTTTCGGACGGGCTGTTCAGGTGAACTAGGCCGTTACAGGCTTTACATCCACGAAGAACACCCCAAGGTGTGCTCATGAGATCGCGGGCCAGTCCATCCAGCCAAAAACCGGATGAACCCTTTTTTTTCCTGGGCAATCGCAATGGATCGGCGAGGCAAAATTTTGCGAGACGGTCTGCGGGAAGTCGTTCACCCGGCAATTAAAAGCTGCGCGGGTCAGTTAACTTCGAGCAGGGTGTCGATGGCGGCGAGCAGGACCCGCATGTCCTCAAGGGTGCCGATCGTGATGCGCAGCTTGTCGGCCAATTCGGGGTGGTGGCCGAAATAGCGCACCAGAAAGCCGGCCTGTTTGAGATCGGTCAGCCACTCGGCGCCGCTGCGGCGACCGGAGGGCACGGCGGCCAACACGAAGTTGGCGTGGGAGTCGGGCACGGCGAATCCGCGCGCGCGCAGGCCCTCGGTAAGCAGGCTGCGGGCCTCGCGAATCGCGGTCAGGGCGGGCGCGAAGGCCTCGAGGTGGTCGAGCGCGGCGACGGCGGCGGCCTGGGCCAACAGGTCGACGTTATAGGAGTCGCGGACCTTGTGGAGTTCTTTTGCCAAGTCCGGCGAGACGAAGGCCAGGCCGAGCCGCAGACCGGCCAGGCTAAAACTCTTGGAGAAGGTGCGGGTGATCATCAGGTTGGGGTGCTGCGGCAGCAGGCTCAGGCCGTTGTCGTCGGCGAAGTCGGCATAGGCCTCGTCGAGCACGACCAGACCCGGTGCGCGCCGGCACAGCTCGGCCACCTGGGCCAGGGGGACGAGGTGGCCGGTGGGCGCGTTGGGGCGGACGACAAAGATCAGGTTCGCGCCGCTAGCGAGCAGGGCCTCGATCGGCAGGCTGCCGTCGGCGGGCCAGGGCACATTGACGAAGCTGGCGCCCTGCAGTTCGGCGAGGGTCTGATAAAGGGAGTAGGTGGGGTCGGGCGCGGCCGCGCACTGGCCGGGATCCAGAAAGGTGCGCATCACGATCGTCAGCAAGTCGTCGGAGCCATTGCCGACCAGCACGCCCTCGGGGTCGACGCCGTAGGCGCGGGCGGCGGCCTCGCGCACGGGCCGCGCGCTGGGCTCGGGGTAGAGGCGCAGGCGCGCGGAGGCGGCTGCCGCGATCGCGTCCAGCACCACGGGCGGTGGCGGGTAAGGGTTCTCGTTGGTATTCAGCTTGACGAATGTGCGGCCATCGCGGGGCTGTTCACCGGGGGTGTAGCCCTTCATCGCGCGGATCGCGGGACGGACGCGGGTCGTGATCTCCATGGGACCTCCTAGCAGTGCGGACGCGCCTATTCTACCCGCAGCGGCGGCGGCTGTCGACAGCTGCGCGCGGGCGCAACGCCCAAGTTATAATGAATGGGGTTGGCACGGAACTTGACTCATGCCGACCGTGGCCGTCTAGGCCGATTCCCCGTCGAGGTGCCCTCGTGATGACGTCGATCTTGCTCTTGATCCTTGCCGGCAGCGGCCGCTATTTCAGTCATGCCACCGTTTACGATCCTCAGATCGGCGGCCTGCGCGAGGACGTCTACGTGTTGGTCGACGGCGCGGGCGCGGTCACGCAGGTGGGGCGGACGCCGCTCCCTGTGGCCGCCGACATGGTGGTCGAGGAGGGCTGCCTGCTGCTGCCGCCGCTCAGCGACTTTTACACCCTCATGCAGGAGCGCGGCATGGGCAAGGACGAGGACATCGAACCGGCCAATCAGGCACGCCTGGCGCGCTACCTGTGTCGGATTGGCGTTCGCCACCTGCGCGATCCGGTCTTTCCGCCGTTGGCGGTGGCGCCGGTCGTCGACGACCTGCTCGACCTCACGGCCTGCCGCGGCTACCTCGAATTGGCGGGCGGGCCGGCCGAGGCGAGCGCGCTGGTGGTCGATCCAGCCCAGGACCTGAACGAGCTCTACGAGCGTCTGACCAGCCGTGGGCCGATCACCTTGTGGTGGTCCACCAATGCCACCGGCAAAGCGGTGCAGTGGCCGCGCCAGCGGGACTTCACCGCCAAGCTCCTGGCCTTTTTCAGGGGCAAGGGCCGGCCAGTCGGCGCCTATATCCAGGATGCCGGGCCGGCGGAGCTGGCGGAGCTGGCCGCGTTCGAGTTCGACTTTTATGAGGGTCTGCCCGAATCCGGCGCGGACGTGACGCAATGGCCGGAGCAGGTGGTCTGGGTGCCGCTGGCGGCGCTCAACGACCGCCGCTACTGCGCTTGGGATCTGCGCGGCCGCCTGGCGCGCATGGCGGGGCTGGGTCTGTATGACGCGGCCGACCACGCCCAGGCGCTCAAGGCCGTCGACTCGATCCAGGAACGCATCAGCGCCCGTTGTCAGATCTGGCGCGAGCAGCGTGCCGCCACCTTGGCCCCCCTGCGGCGTTGGCTGGAGTTGGGTCGCAAGCTGGGCCTGGGCAGCGCGGGCGGGCACAGCTACTGCTTCAGCGGCGACCTCAAGGCTGAGCTGGAGATCCTTGAGGAGCTGGGCGCCAGCCAGAGCCAGCTGCTGGCGGCCGCGTTCCAGACGACGCCGGCGCTGCTGGGCGCCAACGACCCCTATCTGGTCCCGGGTAAACCGGCCAACTTTCTGGTTTACCGTCACCGCGATCACTGGGGCAGCCTGGTCGGCAACAAGGTCGACCTGCGTTATGTCGATGGCCGCGAGTTGGCTGAACCCAGCCACTTGCCGCTGACGGCCGCGCCGGCGGGAGCGCTGCAGCGGTGACCTTGGCATGCACGGCGAGGCCCTCGGCGACGATGATTTTTTGTCGAATTTTTGTTATTGCATCACCTAGGGGCCTGTGTTATCTTTGCACGCCGAGCCGGAGAGGTGGCCGAGCGGTCGATGGTGCACGCCTGGAAAGCGTGTGTGGCGGAAACGTCACCGAGGGTTCGAATCCCTCCCTCTCCGCCACTCAGCTTGCGTTGGTTGAAAGAGTCAGGCATCGGTAACGTGATGCCGCGAACCGTGTCAGGCCTTGACGGGAGCAGCACTAAGCGGCGGGTCATGGGTACCGGTGTCTGACTGTTTCAAACAGCATGCTGAGTGAGATCAAGCAAGGGGCCTGCAGATGTCTTCCCAAGTGACAGCTCTGAAATGGCGCCCGCAAACCTTCGATGACCTAGTCGGTCAAGAAGTGGTTTCACAGACGCTGCGGAATGCCATCAAGAGCAACCGCATTCACCACGCCTACCTGTTCTCGGGCTTGCGCGGCGCCGGCAAGACCTCGAGCGCGCGCATCTTCGCCAAGGCGCTCAACTGCATCAACGGCCCGACCGCTGAGCCCTGCCTGAGCTGTGCCTCTTGCACCGAGATCCGCGACGGCAACTCCCTGGATGTGGTCGAGATTGACGCCGCCTCCAACAACAGCGTCGACAATATCCGCGAGTTGCGCGATCTGGTGCGCTACAACGCCTCGCGCGACCGCTACAAGATCTACATCATCGACGAAGTCCACATGCTCTCGACGCAGGCGTTCAATGCCCTGCTGAAAACGCTCGAGGAACCGCCGCCCAACGTCGTCTTCATCATGGCGACGACGGAACTGCACAAGATTCCGGCGACGATCCTGTCGCGCACCCAGCAGTTCGACTTCCGCCAGATCCCTCTTTACAAGGTCGAGGAGCGGCTCAAGCTGATCAGCCGCGACTCGGGTTTCCAGGTCGACGACGAGGCGATCGCGCTGATCGCCCAGGCCTCTTGTGGCTCGATGCGCGACGCGCTCTCGGTCTACGATCAAGTTATTGCCGCCTGCGGCGAGAAGGTCACCGGCCTGGACGTCAAAAGCATCCTCGGCGTCGTCGAGGACAGCAACTTGCTGGACCTGCTGGCGGGCGTCGTCGACAACTCGCCCGACAAGATCTTCTCGCGCATCGCCGAGTTGGTCCATTACGGCCATGACCTCAAGCAGGTCTACGACAGTTTCACCGCTTTCGTGCGCGATGCGATCGTGCTCAAGTCCGTGACCAACCCGGCGGACATGGTGACCCGCACCTATGGCCACGGCGAGGCCCTGAATTTACTGCTGGCCAAGGTCGAGGTCTCCGACCTTGTGCGCGTGCTCGACGCCATGGTGCGCCAGGAGTCGCTGTTCCGCCAGGCGGCCGAGCCGCGCTACGCCTTCGAGCTGGTCTTCCTCAAGCTGCTCGAGGCCCGCAAGCTGATGCCGCTGGAGCGCCTGCTGGGCGAGCTGCGCGACCTCCAGGCCGCGGTCCAAAAAAAAAACTAGCTGAGGCTGCCGGCGCTGTCGCCCCCGTCAGGACCGAGTCGCGCTCGCCCCTGGTCGCGGGTCCAATGCCGCGCGCGGGCGCGGCCGCCATGCCCAGCGGCGTCGTTCCCCATGTGGTCGCGCCCAGTCACGATCAAGCCGCCGTCGATCGCGGCCCAGCCCCGGTCGCGCCCCTGCCCAGCGCTGGCCGCGACGCCAGCGCCTTCCTCGGCCACATCAAGGAAGTTGGCAAGCCCGGTCTGGTCTCCTTCGTCGGCAATGCCTTCGGCGCGCGCACCGAGGACGGCGTGTTGACCCTGTTCTTTGACAAGACGCGCGCCAACCTGATTCCCATGATCCGCAATGCCGGACACCTGGCCACGCTGCGCGAGCTCTCGGACCAGTTTTTCGGCACCAGCCTCGAGATCCAGTTCGCGGTTGGCAACGATCCCCAGCTCGCCGCCAAGGAGGCGGGCGAGCGCGAGGCCATGCGGGCCGTCAATGAGCACCCTACCATCAAGTTCCTTTTGGAACGGTTCAAAGGTAAAATAACCAGTTGCCAAGTCATCGAAGCGGCAAAGGAGTGAGAGATGTTCGACCTCAATAACATGCAGAACCTGATTCAACAGGCGCAGCAGGCTCAGGACCGCTATCGCGAGCAACTCGAGCGCATGGCCGTGCGTGCCTGCGCCGGCGGCGATACGGTGACCGTGGTGCTCAACGGACGCAAGGAGCTGACCAAGCTAACGTTCGGCGAGTCGCTGCCCTCCAATCCCGCGCTGTTGGCGGACATGATCCTGTCCGCGGTCAACACTGCCTATGCCCAGGTCGACAGCCAGCTGCAGGCGATGGGACCGGGCCAGATCAACGAGATGATGAGCCAGTTCAACCTCGGCGACGTCATGGACATGTTCAAGAAATGAACGGCAACGGCCTCGACCGGGTCATTCAGTGCTTCGCCGAAATGCCGGGCATCGGTCGCAAGACCGCTCAGCGCCTGGCCTATTTCGTGCTCAGCCGCGAGGAGGGCTTCGCCTTCGAGTTCGCCGAGGCCCTGCGCGAGCTCAAGCGCAGCCTGCGCTGGTGCAGTCGCTGCTACAACATCAGCGGCGAGGAACTGTGCCAGATTTGTGCCCGCGGCCAGCGCCGCACAAACCAGCTGTGCGTGGTCGAGGACGCCGTCAACGTCGCCAACATCGAGCGCTCCGGCTCGTTTGAGGGTTACTACCACGTGCTCCAGGGCGCGCTCTCGCCCATGAACGGGATCGGGCCCGAGGACCTGCGTATCCGCGAGTTGTTCGAGCGGGTCGCGGGCGGCGAGGTCGAGGAAGTGATCCTTGCCACCAACCCTACCGTCGAGGGTGAGGCCACCGCGATGTTCATTGCCGAGGGGCTGCGCCCTTTCGGCCTGACCCTGACTCGCATCGCCGTCGGCGTGCCGATTGGCGGCAATCTCGACTATTGTGACGAAATGACCATGGCCAAGGCGATCGAGAACCGCCGCGCCATCTGAACCGCTCTTTTCGTCCAGGGCGTCATTCCCTGAGCGCACCTGATGCGGCCGTGATATGATGCCAAAACGAGGGAAGCACGAATGTTGAATGAATCCGATATGAACAGGCTGGTCGTCTTCGACCTCGAGACGACCGGGCTTGAGGCCGATTGCCGCATTGTGCAAATCGCCATGATCCGCGGTGAGCGCATCTATCAATCGCTCGTCAATCCCGAGATGCCGATCCCGCCGGAGTCGACCGCCATCCACCGCATCACCGACGCGCAGGTCGCCGATAAGCCCAAGTTCCGCGACATCGTCGACGATGTCCTGACCTTCATGGCCGATAGCCTGTTGGCGGGCTTCAACATCCGCAAGTTCGACGTGCCCGTGCTGCGCCGCGAGGTCGTCGCCGCCGGCCGCAAGTTCCCGGCCCTGCCGATCCTCGACCTGTTCGAACTCAACCAGAAGATGAATCCGCGCTCGCTGGCCTGGTTCTACAAGCACTATACCGGCGAGGCCATGGACGCCGAAGAGGCCCATGACGCCGTCTACGACTGCATCGCCACCCGCAAGGGCTTTTTGGGCATGTTTGGCAAGCACCCGGAGTTGCCCCACGCCCTCGAGCCCTTGGCCCAGTTCGCCGAACCGGAAAATGTGCCGATCTCCTCGTCGACCTGGCTGGTCTGGGCGCCCAACCAGTGCGAGCCCTGTTTCAGCCGCGGCAAATACCGCGGCTGGGCGATCTCTGACGTCCATCGCAAGGAGGCCTCCTATCTCAACTGGCTCAATTCGATCGACGCCGACGCCACCACCAAGAACATCCTCCACCTGTTCAAGAGCAACAAGGAAGGCTATATCGAACTGCTGCGCGACGAGCATCCGCTGCGCCTCGAGCCGCTCTACCTCCACTACCGCCATGCGATGGACAAGAATGATGGCGAGGCTTTTGCCGAGCTGATCGCATGCGCCCGCGAGTCCTCCAATCCCTCCCTGTTGTTCCTCGCCGCCGCATGGGCCGTGCGCGATCACCACCCCGAGGCCAAGGACTTGGCGCGGGCTTATTTGGCGCTCGAAGACCCCAACATCAACGTCGACAAGCGCACCCACTACCTGCGCAAATCCCTGCGCCTGTGACGGAGGTCCCGATGCTGCCGCTCGTCGCCCAAGAGATCGAAGACTATGCCCGCGCCCACAGCAGCCCCGCTGGTGACTTGCTCGAAGAGCTGCGCGCGTTTACCTGGAATCAGGTGGCCATGCCCCAGATGCAGGTCGGTCAGTTGGAGGGCCAATTGCTGCGCCTGTTGGTGCGCATCAGCCGCGCGCGCAGGGTCCTGGAGGTCGGCACCTTCACCGGCTACAGCGGCCTGATGCTGGCCGCCGGCCTACCCGCCGACGGCCAGCTGATCACCTGCGAGCTGGATCCCGGCAACGCCGCGATCGCGCGCGCGTTCTTCGACCGCTCGCCGGATGGCGCCAAGATCGAGATCCGCCTCGGGCCCGCCGCCGAGACCCTGGCCACGCTCGAGGGCTCCTTCGACCTGGCCTTCATCGACGCCGACAAGGTCAACTACCTCCGTTACTTCGAGCTGATTCGCCCGCTGATGCGGCCCGGCGGCCTGATCGTCGTCGACAATGTGTTGTGGAGCGGCAAGGTGCTCGCGCCCGCTGTCGAACAGGACGCCAGCACCGCCGCCATCGTCGCCTTCAACCGCCACATCGCTGCGCTTGCCGAGCTGGACAAGGTGATGCTGACCGTGCGCGATGGCTTGACCCTGATCGTCGTCTGAGCGCGCTTGGGTGCTATAATGCCCAACCGTAGCGTTTGATCGCCGGCCCTGGCTATCCTTTTTCGGGGGACACCTTGTTATACACGCGTTTGGGAACATCGCAGCTCGAGGTCAGCAATATCTGTCTCGGCACCATGACTTTCGGCCAGCAGAACAGCGAGCGCGAAGGTCACCAGCAGCTCGACTACGCCCTGGAGCGCGGCGTCAACTTCATCGATACCGCCGAGATGTACCCGGTTCCAGCGCGAGCCGCGACCCAGTCAGCTACCGAGACCATCGTCGGCCGTTGGCTAGCCGGTCAATCAGCTCGACGCGACCGCATCGTCCTGGCCACCAAGGTCGCCGGAAACAGCGCCATGACCTGGATCCGCGGCGGCGGCCGCCTCGATCGCGCCAATATCCAGCGCGCCGTCGAGGACAGCCTGCGACGTCTGCAAACCGACACCATCGACCTTTACCAGGTCCACTGGCCCGACCGCTACGTGCCCAAGTTCGGCGGCCTGCACTTCGAGGAGAGCCAGTACTACGCCAACGCGTCTATCGGCGAAACCGTGGCCGCCATGGCCGAGCTGATCCAGAGCGGCAAGATCCGCACCTACGGCCTGAGCAACGAGACGCCCTGGGGGACCTGCCAATACCTGCACGAGGCCGACCGCCAGGGCGCGCCCCGCCCGGTCAGCATCCAGAACGCCTTTAGCCTGCTCAACCGCACTTATGAGAGCCAGATGGCCGAGGTCAGTTTCCACGAGCGCATCCCGCTGTTGGCCTATTCGCCGCTGGCCTTCGGCTTCCTCACCGGCAAGTACCGTCATGGCGTCGTGCCGCCCGATTCGCGGATCGCGCTGTTCCCCGAATATCCCCAGCGCTACCTGCACAAAGTCAACCGCGAGGCTGCCACCGAGGCCTATGCCGAACTGGCCGGATCCGGCGGTCTGACCGCGCTGGCGCTGCGCTTCGTCGCTTCGCGCCCATTCTGCGCGTCGACGATCATCGGCGCCACGCGCATGGATCAGCTGGCCGAGAATATCGACGCCTTCTCCCGGCCGCTGACCGCGGACGAGGCCAGCGCCATCGACGCGATCCACTGGCGTTATCCCAATCCGTGTCCCTGAGGTCGTCGATGCCGCAAGAGCCCTTCCAACTCGGTGACTGGCGGGTCGAGCCCGAGCTCAACCTGCTGCGCGCCGGCGAGGCCGAGGTCCAGTTGGAACCGCGCTTGATGAAGGCGCTGCTGGTGCTGGTCGAGAATGCCGGCAGGGTGGTTGGCAAGGAGGTTCTGGTGTCCCGGGTCTGGGACGACCTGCACGTCACCGCCGACACCGTCAGCGTCGCCATCTACGAATTGCGCAAGGCGCTGCGCGACAACGCCAAGCAGCCGCGCTACATCAAGACCATTCGCAAGTCGGGCTTCCAGTTGGTCGCGACCGTGACCTCGCTCGAACCCGTCGCCGCGCCCGAGCCTGCCGCCGCGCCTGCGCCAGCGGCCAGCGAACCCGTTGAAAGCCAAGAGCCCGCGCCCGTCCAAGCGCAAGTGCCCGCTGCTGCGGTTGTCAACGAGCACGGCGATCCGATCGCCTCGATCCTCGCGCACCTTCATTTGCCGCACTGGCACTTGCCGCGTTTACCCCGTTGGTCGTGGTTCTTCCTGGCCCTGGTCCTGGCGGCGCTGATCAGTCTGTTCATCTGGGACCAAGGCCGCCAGCGCGGCATCGCCGTGATGCCGCTGGTCCTGATGAGCGAGGACAAAGAGCCCAGCATGTTTGCCGAGGGCATGACCGAAGCCCTGATCACCGATCTTGCTCGCGACACCAAACTGCGCGTCTTGCCGCGCTCGGTCGTGCAGCCTTTCGCCGAGAGCAAGCGCCCACCGCGTGTCATCGGCCGCCAACTGGGCGTCGACTTTCTGCTCGAGGGCGGGGTCCAGGTCCTCAACGGCGAGGTCCTCGTCACCCTGCGGGTAATCAAAGTCGAGGACGAGAGCCACGCCTGGTCCAACTCCTACAAAAAACAGATCCGCGATTTCTTCCAGATCCAGGCCGAGGCCTCGCTCGACCTGGCGCGCCACTTTACCGGCGCCACGCGCGCGCTGCCGCGACCCGAGCCGAGTCTCGACGCCGATACCTATTACGCTTACCTCAACGGCCGGCACTTCCTCAATCGCGGCACGGTCAAGGACGTGGCCAAGGCCCTGCCCTACCTGCGCATGGTGCTCAAGCGCGCGCCCGGCTACGCACCGGCCCACGCGGCCCTGGCCCATTGCTACACCTTCTACGGCGAGGAACTGGATGGCGTGACGGGCGCGGAGGCCGCCAAGTTGGCGGAGGAACACGTCCTGAAGGGGATCGAGCTGGACCCGCGCATCGCCGAGTTGCATCTGCTGCACGCCGTCCTGCTGTTTCGCAACCAGTGGGCCTATGCCGAGGCCGAGGCCGAGTTCCACGCCGCGCTCGACCTGCACCGCACCAACCCCTTGTGCAACCAGTGGTACGCCCTGTTTCTGGCGGCCATGGGCCGCTCGGAAGAGGCGTTGGAGGCCGTGCGCGACGCCGTCTACTTGGCGCCCGAGGACCTGGAGCTGCGCTTCAGCCAGGCACGGGTGCTGATCCTTGGCGGTCACTGGGACGAAGCCAAGAACGAGTTGGATCGGCTGGTCGCCGAACACCCCGAGTTCGGGCGGGCTCAAATGCTGTTGTTCCTGCTGCGCCAACGGGGGGTCGATCCCAAGTTGTTTCTGCCGACCCTGGCCAATTGGGTCAAGAGTCAGGAGCATGCGCCTGCCACCTATCTGGAGCTGCAGGGGATTTCCAGCGAGCGCGCGCTTTCGCCGCGCCAGCGCCGCCCCAACGCTCAGGTTCGCGAGGAGATCCGCCCCCTGACCATGGCGCTGATCAACCTCTACGCTGGTCGGCGGGATAATGCGCTGGCCTGGCTTGAGCGCGCCATGGCCGAACGTCAGGGCGAGGTCGTCTACCTGGGCGCCGACCCGATGTTCGCGCCGCTGCGCCAAGAACCGAGATTCAAGAAGCTGCTGGAGCGCATGAAGTTGCCACAGCTTCGCCAAGCGGTATATCGGGACAAGGCACCCGGCTCCGCAAACAAGAAATAGGGCGAACCGCTGAGCAGTCCCGGCGGTCCGCCACACACGCGCGGTGGCTTGGCCTGGCCTCAGCGCCCCAGCACTGCGGGCCAGTTCTTTTCGGCCTTGGCAACCAGGCCGGGGATGTCTTTTTCCCATTTCTTCTGGATGCTCTCGCTGTAATTCAGGTACAGCTTGTCGTTGACGATTTTCCAGGCCGTGGGATCGATATCGGCCGTCGCGTTTTGGGAGACCGCCCAAGCGCAATAGCCGCCGAACTGGGGCGCGTACTTGGCCGGGTTCGCCTTGAACAGCTCGAGGTTCTGGGCGCTGGCGAAATGCCAGGTGGCGCCGTTCCAGCTATGGCTGAACTTGGAATCGCCCTTGGTGGCTTGGTGGGCGGTGAAGTACGCGACCGGATCGTAGCCCTTGATGGCGAGGCCCTTGCGGTTCTGGTTGACTTGGGGCTCTGCGGCGATCAGGCCGGTGCAGAGCAGGCCGAAGAGCAGACCACCGAACAGGCGTGCGGAAGTGCGAAACATGACAGTTCTCCTGAAAAAGGATGGGCGCGCTGAATGCTGACCCACTGATCATTTACGGTGGCAAGGCTGGGATTATTCCCTGGTGTTCCCAGTTCGTGAGCTTAAACACATTCAGGCGAGGTGCGATTCAGTCGACCTTTACGGCGGGCTGCGTGGGCCAGCTCAAGCGCCTTCGCGATAATGCCAGGGTCTACTTGAAGCTGATACAAGGCTTTGACCATAGGCGCAATCGCCTCGTTGAATCCCTCGTCGTATCCCTCGTCGTATCCCTCTTGGAACACCTCTTTATAAAATACGGTCTCTTTGAGTGGTACGTCAAAGGTAAACATGGCTACGTGCTCCTATTCAACCAAGGTGGGTGTCAGACTCCAGTTGGCGGCATTAGGGCGCTTGGAGTAGGTTCCACCGCGAGCCTTCACTTTGTTAGGCCCTTCTCCGCGATTTCGAGGGCCTTGGCTATCACAACGGGATCGACCTGAAGCTGACGGCACGCCTCAGCAAGAATATCGATCCCTTCTTGTTTTACCTCTTTGTAAAAGACAGTCTCTTTAACGGGTGCGTCAAATGGGAACATTGCCATGACCTCCTTCTTGGTGCGCGCACCTATTCATCCAAGGTGGTGTTAGGCTCCAGTTGGCGAAAATAGGGCGCTAGGCAGTGGGTTCCGCCGCGAGCCTTCACTTTGTTTTGCACTTCTCTGCAATTTCTAGGGCTTTGGCTATCACAACGGGATCGACCTGAAGCTGACGGAACGCCTCGGACAGAATCTCAAACCCCTCTTCAAGGCCCTCTTCGCGGCCTTCTTGTTTTACCTCCTTGTAAAAAACAGTCTCTTCGACGGGTACGTCAAATGCGAACATTGCCATGACCTCCTTCTTGGTGAGCGTGTTAAAGATCAGTGTCAACCAAGAGAAAAAAACTTGTTCCAAAACATCTTTGTCCCGCGGAGGTAAGGTGCATGTGCGGATCACACCTAGCCAGCGGTTCGCGTCTTGCTTCACGTGCTCGGGATCTTGCACGAGAAAGGGTTGAAACACGGCTTTCAAGGGGTCGTTATCGTCCAGATCCTCAACGACCTCCTTCAAGTATAGTACGCGGAAGCCGCCCTCGCAAGTTTTGGCGAAAGACGCCCAGGTCGGGGGTTTAGGGTCGATTTCCCGACTGGCGAAAACCAGCAGGCCGCGCACGATGCGATCTGGGTTCTCCAGTTGGTATTGGCCCATTTCCACGAAGATGCGTGGATAGACCTCGGCGCTGCGGTGCATCTGGAACTCGACGATCGTCGCCGGCTCCAGGGGCTTGGACGACAAGAGCAGGCCGTCGCAGGTGCGGCTGATCTCTTTCAAATCGCAGGATCCGAAGCGGTAGCTGTCGTCGATTTCCTGACCTAGGAACGCCCGGAACAGGCCGGGACAGCGACTGAACAAAAGGTAGAGTTGGTGGTCGGATTTCATGGTGGCACTCCCTGGTTTCGCCATGTTACGCCAGGTCTTGCCAGGAAACAACGCAAAACGATTCTAGTCTCTCGCCACACCGAATGGCCAACCGAGAAAAGCCAGGACCCACGAGTGGCCTGGCTTGATGGCGGTCAGGGGATGTGAGGTGGGAGCCGGTCGAGGAGGGTATTCCAGTTGACAGACAGGAGCGAGCCCGGCACCGAGCTCCCACCGCTACACCACGGATCGCGACCTGCCCGGGGTCATCGGGGTTGGAGCACGGGCAGCGCGAGGGTTCGGTTGGGCTTCAGAGCGATTCGAACTTGCGTTTCAGCACGTATTCGCGGCTGGTGACATGGTCCTCCAAGGTGCGAATGCGGGCCTCAATGCGGTCGTATTCATGCTCCAGGTCATCGTAGTCCATGGCGTGCTGGGGCATCGGTGGTGGCTCGCGTCGGCCCCGGCGCGAGCCGACCTGCTCCGTGGCCCCCGATGGCATGATCAGCACACACAGGCCATAGACGATGAACATCACGGGAAAGGTCATCACCGTCAGCACGATCAAGCCCACGCGCAGCGCAGGTGTGGAGACGTTGTAGTGGGCGCCCAACCCGCCGCATACGCCACCAACCACCCGGTTGGTCGAGCTGCGCCAGATCGTCCAGCGGTGAGGATGCGCGCAGGCGCGCCTTTCATATGCAAACATGCTCGACTCCTTGCTGCGATTTAGTAGGGGTAGTTATCCCGGTAGCGGGCCTTGGGCTTGCGCGTCACCAAGTAAATGACCGCGCAAATCCCGCCCAGCACCAGCGCCTCTTTGGAGAACAGCAGGCCGATCACCTTGAAGGCCAGGGTAAAGACCATGCCGATCAGACTGAAGCCAAGGCCAAGGATGAAATTGGCGCAGAACAGCAGGAACATCACCACAAGTACGGTGACGATTATTTTGGAAAAATTTCTTTCGCTCATCTCTGACTCCTTTCCGATGCGATGATCTCTTCCAAGGTCTCCAGGCGTCGCTTCAGCTCATCGGCGCGGGCCTGCAAGACGCCGGGAGGTGCATCCATCACCGGCTGTGGGTGGGCCGCCATGGCCGCAAAGCGCTTCAGCTTGACATCGCGACGCCCCAGGAAGATTTGACTGATCAGTTTGTAGCCCATGACCATCCCAACCAGGGTGATCACAAATTCTGGAAATTCCATGTCCGACTCCCTCGTCCCCGAATCTCTCTAGTATACGAATCCATGTGTGAATGGGTGCGCGGGGGGCGAGGCCGCCCCCCTTACCGAGATTAGCGGCCGGTGACTTCGGCAGTTTCCAGTTTGGCCGTCTTGGCGCTCTTGGGTGCCGCCGGCAGGGCCAGGCGCGCTTTGAGTGCCGCCAGTTCCTGGTCGATCTCCTTGCCGTGCTCCAGATCCAGGAACTTCTGCTCCAGCGTGTTGTTGGATTGGGTCAACAGCTCCACCTCGGCCTGGTAGCGGTCGATGCGGTTCTCGAAGTTCTCGAACTTGGCGAAAGCGCCATGGGAGTTGAGGCGATAGATCTTCTCCTCGACCTTGCGGCGGTTGAGCGCGCTCTGGTGGTTGGCGATCAGGGTGCGCTGACGGGCATAAGCGCTCTGCAGTTTTTCCTCGAGGCGGGCGATGTCGCTCTGGTACTGGGCGACCAGACCCTCGACCTCGACCAAGCGCTTGTCGATCTGGATGATGCGCTTCTCGCTCTCCAATTTTTGTTCAACCGCTTCGCGGGCCAGATCCTCACGGCCCTTCTCCAGCGCCAGATTGGCGCGCGCTTCCCATTCCGTGCGGCGATTGCTCTCCGTCACGCGGTTGCGCGTCAGGCGAATCTTGTCGGCGACGACTTCGGCTGCTGCGGATTTCACCTCGGTCAGGGTGTCCTCCATTTCGTTGATCATCAGCTTGACCAACTTTTCCGGGTCCTCGGCCATGTCCAGCATGGCATTGATATTGGAATTGACGATTTCAGTGATGCGGGAAAAGATGCCCATGAGGTGCCTCCAGTGTGTTTTCATCTGCCGAAACACCCTAGAGCAAGCGCTTTGCCAATTTCTGGATCTCTATCTAACGTGTTGAAATTAAAAGGGAAATCTCCATCTTGCCCCTTTTGCGGACAAGGCGCCCTGGTCAGAGATTAACAAAAGCGCCAACCATTTGGCAAAATCGTCAAGTATTTGGCGAGTCGCGCCATTTGACTGGCGAATTCACACCGCAAGTCCATCGGCTTGAGTCCCATTCCGCCTTTTGCTAAGATGCCCTGTCCTATCCCAGATGGAGGTAGTTCCATGCGCCACTTACTGATGCTGCTGTTACTTGTCAGCCCCAGCTTTGCTCTGGCCGGTCTGGTGCCGGTTCGCGAGGGCGAGGTCTCCTACGAGAAGGGCACCAGCGCCGAGAAAATCCAGGGGGCCATCAAGAAGGCCTTTGTAGGGCGCGGTTGGCGCCTGCGCGAAACCGAAGCCCATCACATCCTCGCTCGCCTCGAGTTGCGCGGCCATGTCGCCGATGTCAAGGCGACCTGGGGCGAGGGGATCATCCATCTCACCTATGTCAACTCCGAGAACCTGAAGTTCACGGAGAAGAAGGGCGAGAAACTGATCCATCGCAATTACAACAATTGGATCATCAACCTGGAGCGGGATATCGCCGCCTTCCTGATCGAGTGACGACACAACGAGAGGCTTTTACCATGAATAAACTCGCCCTTTGCTTCATAGTGCTTGCTGGCTTTGCCAGCGCCGGTGACGTGCTCTACGTACCCGCCAAGTTCACCTACATGAAAGATGTCCGCGTCAGCGAAAAGATCAAGGCCGAATGTGGACTCGAGCAGTTCCTGGCCGATGATGTGGCCGACAACGCGCACGGCATCTACAAGCAGGTCGTCCGCGAACAGCCCAGTGGCAGCTACGACATCGTCGAGGTCGAGATCACCGAAGTCTTTGGACCCGGTGGCGGCGCCTGGAGTGGCCCCAAGAACATGAACATCCGCGGCACCCTCAAGAGCAGTTCCGGCAAAAGCCTGGGCAGCTTCACCGCCTCGCGGTTCTCCACCGGTGGCGCGTTTGGTGGCTTCAAGGGCACTTGCGGCATCCTGCGCCGCATTTCCAAGGCGCTCGGCAAAGATGTCGCCAAGTTCCTGGCCGCGCCCGAAGAGGGTGTGAGGATGGGTAACTGAGCGCGGTGGTCGAGCCCGTTTCGGCTGCGACCGGGCGGCGAGGGTTTCGGCCCTCGCTTCGCTCCTTGCTGGAAGGCCTGCTGGGCCTCTTGACGCTGCTCTACCCCTTTGCCGTGTATTTCGGGATCAGCCGCTTCGGCACGCGCACGCTGGCCTGGCTGCTGCTCGGGTTGCTCGGCATGCGGCTCCTAGTGCGGTTGGGTCCACGCCAGCAGGCCGTCGCCGGCCTATGGCCGATGATGGCTGCCATCGCTGTGCTCTGCCTGTTGGTGTTGCTGCGCGGCGACGGCCACTTCTTCCTCTATTATCCCGTCGCCGTCAACCTGACGATGCTGATCAGCTTCGCCCTGACCCTATCTCGACCGCCCTCAATGATCGAGCGCTTCGCCCGCCTGCGCGAGCCAGAAATGCCCGACATCGCCATTGCTTACTGCCGCCGCGTGACTCAGGTCTGGTGTGGCTTCTTTGTGCTCAACGGGCTGGCATCGCTCGTCACCGTGCTGCGCGGCGAGCTCAAACTCTGGACGCTTTACAACGGCTTGCTCTCGTATATAGCCATGGGCCTGCTTTTCGCGGTGGAAATGGTCGTGCGCTATTTCTTTAAACGCCGCCACGCCGATGTTGCCGGAGGAGGTTAGCCCCATGAGATGTCTACCCCACTTTGTCCTCCTGCTGGCGGCCCTGCCCCTGCTGGCGCAAACGCCGCTGGACCCGGTCTTCCGACACCCGATCAAGGTCGATCACCCAGGTTTCACCGCCGTCGCTGCGCGCATGCGCCAGACGCCCGTGTTGCGCGCTCGCTTTGAACAGGAGAAGCGCATCATGGCGCTGCGCCGACCCTTGCGTTCCTCGGGTCAGTTCCTCGTAGCCGCCGAGACGGGCGTGTGGTGGCACACCCTCAAGCCCTTTACCTCGACTTTCGTGATCACCCCCAGCGGGCTGCGACAGGAGTCGGCGGACGGCACCGTCAAAACCATCGAGGCCGCCGAACAACCCGTCATCGCCAGCTTCACCAAAGTTTTCATGTCCTTGTTTGGCGGGGACCCGAAGGCGCTCGAGGACCATTTCAAGCTCTACTACGAGGGTGAGGGCATGGCCTGGCGCATCGGCTTGGAGCCGCGTGGCAAGGTCATGGGCAAGCTGATCCAGTCGATCGTGCTGGAAGGTGGCGGTTACATCGAACATATCAATCTACTCGAGGCTACCGGTGACATGACCAAGATCAGTTTCAGCGAGGTCCAGGTCGCGCCTAAAACGCTGTCTGACGAGGAGCGCAGTCGCTTTGCGTTCTGAGTTTCGCCTCGCCTTCCGCAGCTTCTGGGTTGCCCTGCTGGTTCTACTCGTCGGTCTTGGGTGGCTGCTGCGCGACGGCCTTAGACCCGACACCAACCTGCTTTCCCTGCTGCCTCATTCCGAGCGCGACCCGGTCCTGGCGGAGATTGTCGAGCGTTTCACGCAGACCCTGTCTTCAAAGACCGTGTTCCTGGTCAGTGACCCCGATCCAGCCCAGGCCGAGCAAGCCGCGGCAGTTCTGGTCGAAGCATTGGCACAAAGCGCGTGGTTCACCCGTGTGTCCGGGCCCCTGGAGGACACCGGCAAAGCCGCCTTCGAGCTGTTTTTTCCCTATCGCTATCAGCTGTTGGACCCCGTGAGCCAGCGCTCCCTCCGTGCGGCGCCGGAGGCGGCCGGCGCTGCCCTGCTCGCTCGCGCCACCGAGTCGATCTACAATCCCAGCAGCAGCCTCTTCAGCCGCATCCTCGACCGTGACCCTTTGCTGCTGTTTCCTCAGTTCCTCGAAGGTATGCCGAGACCACCAGGGCAGTTGAAGCTCCGCAACGGTTACCTCAGCGTCGCCGGTCCCGAGCGCTACAGCATCCTGATCACCGCGGACGCCGTCGGCGAGTCGTTTGCCCGCTCCCAGCAAAAGCAGACCATTGCCTTCCTCGCCGAGCTGTTCGCCGATTTGCGTGGGCGCTTCCCCGCACTCGAGCTGGACACCACCGGTGTGATCCTCTATGCCGCCGCCGGCAGCGAGGCCGCCGAGGGCGAGATCACGACCATCGGTCTTGGCTCGCTGCTCGGCGTGGTGCTGTTGTTTCTCGTCGTTTTCCGCGGACCGCGTCCCTTGCTGCTGGGGATCCTGCCCCTGGTCGTTGGTCTGCTCACCGCCCTGACCGCGACGCTCGCCGTCTTCGGTCGGGTCCACGCCCTGACGCTGGGCTTCGGCGCCAGCATGATCGGCATTTGCATCGACTATACCTTCCATTATTTTTGCGAGCTCTCCAGCAACGTCGAGGCGGGTCCGCGCGCCGCCCTCAAGCACATCCTGCCGGCGATCACCCTGGGCGCGCTGACCTCCGTGCTCGGCTACCTGGGCCTATTCGTCGCGCCCTTTCCCGGACTGCGCCAGATGGCGCTGTTCTCCTCGGCCGGCCTGGTCGGCGCCTTCGCCACGGTGGTCATGGTCTTCCCCAGCTGGAGTGGCCAGCCTAAACCCGTTCACAGCTTCGCCCTGCGCGCGGCCGCGCGCTACCTGAACTTCTGGCGCCAGCTGTCGCCGCGTTTTCTTTGGCTGGCGGCCGTGCCGCTGTTGCCGTTCCTCGTCATTGGCCTGATGCGTCTGGCCGGCGATGACGATATTCGCCGCTTGCAGACGCCGGCCGCCGACTTGCTTCGCCAGGAGAGTCGCATTCGCGAGGTGATCGGTCAGGTCGATACCAGCCGCTTCCTGCTCGTCGAGGGCAAGGATGTCGAAGAAGTGCTCGAACGCCAGGATGCCCTGCTCGACGACCTGCGGGCCCTGCAGGGCGAAGGCCGGTTGGGCTTCTTCCAGGGCGTGGCCACGATGGTGCCCTCGGCGGCGCGTCAGTGCCAGAACCATGCGCTGCTGGCGGCCGCCCTGACCCATGACCCCAAACCGCTCGACGACTATTTCAACGACCTCGGCTTCGATGACAACGTGCGCGCCGCTGCGCTGAGCGCACTCACCGAGCCACCCGCACGCCTGCTCCGGCTCAGTGACTGGCTCGCGAGCGAGGCCTCCGCGCCCATGCGTCACCTCTGGCTGGGCGCCACCCCGCGCGGCCAGGCGGCGGTCGTCGTGCTCGGTGGCCTCGATCCTAAACTGGACTTGTCAGCTTGGACCGCGAGCCGTGCCGGTGTAAGTTACATCGACAAAGTCGCCTCCATCTCCGCACTGATGCACCGATACCGCTTGCTGGGCGCAGAGCTGGTGGCACTTTCCTACTTGGTCATCTTTCTGCTGTTGATGTGGCGCTATGGTCTGCGCGGCGGTCTGATGGCCGTCCTCCCACCGCTCCTTGCGGCTGTCTTCACGCTCGCCCTGTTTGGCTGGCTGGGTCATCCGATGAACCTGTTTCATGTGTTGGCGCTGTTGTTGGTGCTCGGTGTCGGCATCGACTACGCCATCTTCTTCGCCGAGGTCGGCGGCGCGCGACCCACGACGATGCTGGCCGTTCTGCTCAGTGCCACCACGACCCTGCTGTCCTTCGGCCTGCTGGCGCTCAGCGCCACGCCGGTTCTGCAAGCATTCGGCCTGACGGTGCTGTTCGGGATCGGCGCTGCTTGGCTGCTGTCGCCGCTGGCCGCCCGTGGCTCAGTCGAGCGCGGCGCGGGTGAAGTCGGCGTAGGCGAAGCCTAGCACGGGATTGGCTTTGAGGGCGGCGTTCAGCGCCTCCTGAGCGCGGGCGAGGCCCGCACGGTCGCCCTTGACGCAGGCCAGCGCCGTGCGCAAGCTGGCCACCAGGGTCTCGCGCTCGTCGCCATCGGCGGTCAGGTCCAGTTGGGTCGAACGCGCCAAGGCGGACTCGAACAGGCGCCGCGCCGCTTCCTTCTGGCCAGCGCCGCCTAACCACCAGCCGCGGCGCAAATCGAGGCGCAATGACTCGATATTGAGGTCGTGTTGGTCGCCCAACTTCTCCTGCGCTGCCTTCAAGGTCGCCGCGGCCGCTTGGAAGTAATCCTCGGGGTTCAAACCGTGGAGCACTGCCGACTGGCCGCGCAGGCGGTCGATGCTGGCAAGCATCATGTGGGGCATGGCATAAGTGGCATTGAGTTCGATCATGTTCTGGCAGGTGGTCTCGGCCTGTTCGAGCAATGGGCCGGGGTCGCGCTTGACCTCGATTTGATAGGCTGCGCGGATTAAATCCATCTCCGCCAGATTGGCCAGCGCAAAATCATAGTGGTTGATTTCGATCGCCTTGCGGAAGCTCTCGGAGGCCAGGATGAAGGCTGGTTCCGGATCGAGCCCGCGCAGCAGCGCTGTCTCGGCCTGGGTCCAATAGGTGAGTCCGATGTTGTTGAGCGTGATGTAGTAATTGGGCGCGATCGCCAGGGCGTCCTTGAAACGGGCCAGCGAGGTTTCGATATAGGCATCGGGATCCCGACCACGGCGATTGGCCAAATCGGCCATTTGCCATGAAACCACACCCAGGCTGCTGAGCACGCCGACGTCCTTGGGCTCGATTTCGTAGGCCTGTTGGTAGGCTTTCTGAGCGCTTTCGAGCTTGCCCCAGCCTTCCTCGCCGCGGCTCAGGCAGAGCTCGTTCCAGAGACTGTAGGCGTGGCCCATGTATTGGTAGCCCCAGGTGAAGCGGGGGTCCAGTGAGATGCAGCGTTCCGAGGAGGCGATCGAGAGCTCGAGATCGCGAAGAGGGTCGCGATCCTTGTAATAGAAGAGTTGTTCGGCCTTGCGGTAGTAGGCGAAGGCGCGATAACTCTCCAGCAAGGCGCTGTCCGGCTCGACCTGCAAGCCCAAGGTGACGCGATCAAGGATTGCCTGGCAGGTGGTCTCGACCTCCGTGCCCGTGCGCATGTTGAGCTCCAGCACCCAGGTCAGGCGCTCGCAGTCGGCGATGTAGAGCTCGGCATCGCTCGCCGCAATCGTCAGGCCGCGCTCGAGTAGGACCGCCGCTTTGTCGAAAGCCGCGCGCGCGGCGGACTGGTCGCCGTCGCGCACGTCGAAGCGTCCCTGGTCGGTGTAGGCCTCGGCCTGGAGCAGAGAGGCCTCGTAAAACCAAGGGTGCTGTTCGGCGGCTTTGCGGGCCAGTTCGATGGCGCGGTCGTACCTGCCCTCGAAATAGGCGATCTGGGCCTCGATATAGTCCCGTGGGCGCGAGGCGTCGCGGGTGCCGACAGCCAGCGCCTTGAGTGCCGGCGGCAGCAGTTTGCGGCGCAGATCCTCGATCGCCTTGTTGCGCAATTCCGCATCGCGCAGGTGGCGGATCGAACGCAGGCGCTTGTGGTAGATCTTGCAGGCCGCCTCGCCCCAGGCGTAGGTGACCTGGTCGCGCCAGACGCTGTTGACATTGGCGGCCTCCAGTAAATCCCGTGCTTTCTCGGGCTCGTTCAGTTCAAGGAAGCCGCGACCCAGTGCGTAATGGCCCGGCCCAAGCGCGCTGCTGCCCAAGCGCACCATTTCGCTTTCGATATGGTCCATGCGCTCGCGTATGCGGGCGCGTTCCGGGCGAATATCGTGGACCGGCATCATGTGCGCGATGCGCAACTGCCACTGGATCGCTTGAACCTCGTCCATGAAGCGCTCCAGATAGAGGGCCTGCTGGCGGGAGCGCAAGCGGTCGTTGATGACCAGGCCGGTCAGCACGGCGAACAGCACCACCGAGGTCAGGCCGATTGCGAACACGGGGCGGTGGCGTTTGATGCGCTTGCTCAGGCTGTAGCGCAGGCCGCCGTCGTAGCTGGTGACCGGCCAACCATCGAGGAAGCGGGTCAGGTCGCGGGCAAACTCGGATGCCGAATCGAAGCGGTCCTCCGGTGATTTGGCCATGGCGCGGGCGACGATCGCCTCCAGCTCGGGTGAGAGCTCGGGGTCGATCTCGCGCAGTGGTCTGGCGTTCTCGCGCACGACCTTGAGCATCACCGTCACGGCGTTGGTGCCCGAGAAGGGCGCTTGGCCGCAGAGGAACTTATAGAAAGTCGCCCCCAGGCTGTATATATCGCTGTGGGTGTCGCGTATGCTCTCGCCTTTGGCCTGTTCCGGCGCCATGTAGGCCGGTGTGCCGTGAACCCGACCCGATTGGGATTGGTCGCGGTCCGGCAGCATCTCGCGGGCCAGGCCAAAGTCCGTGACATAGGGTTTCCAAAAACCGCTGGCGCCTCGCTCGACAAGGATGTTGGCGGGTTTGAGATCGCGGTGGATCAGGCCGCGGCGATGGGCTGCGTCGACGGCGAGGAGGATGCGGCGCATGAGCTCGACCTTCTCCCGCGTGCTCATCAGCTTGCCGGCCTCGTCCAGTGGCTGGCCGTCGATGTGCTGCATGGCGATGTAGGAAAGGCCGTGCCAGCTGCCGACGTCGTAGACTTTGCAAATAAACTCGTGTTCGACAGAGGCCTGGGCTCGCGCCTCGCGCAGGGCCTGCTCCGTCCAATCGCGCTCCTGGCCGAACAGGACCTTGAGCGCGACCTTGCGCTGTAGCGTGCCGTCCTGCGCCTCATAGACGTGGCTGCCGCCGCCGGTGCCAATCAGGCGTCCGACCGCGTAGCGATCGATGCGCTCGCCCTCCAGTCCCCCTGGTGTCAGAGACAGAATCGGCTCGTGCGACTCGAAGTTGCCGGTGGTCGCGTTGCGCTGAAGTATGCGGGTCTGTTCATCCGACATGGCCGAGTCCAGGGTAGGGGGGTGGTGGCAAGTGCCAGGGACGTGCCTTGATCATAGTACAGCGATCCCGACAAAGCTACTGACACCTTGGTCTAAACGCCCTGCTCAGCCGCGCCAACGCTTGAAAATCAGAGAGGTGTTGACGCCGCCAAAGGCATAGTTATTGGTCATGAAGGCCTCGATCTGACACTCGCGCACACTCATGAGGTAGTCCATCGGCGCGCAGGCCGGGTCGACCTCTTCGAGGTTGAGCGTCGGCGCCAGCCAACCCTCGTTCATCATCTGGATGCCGGCCCAGGCCTCTAGGGAGCCGCAGGCGCCGAGCGTGTGGCTCATGTGGCCCTTGAGCGAGCTGATCGGCACGCCTGCGCCAAAGACCGCGGCCGTGGCGACCGACTCGGCCAAATCGCCGACATCCGTGGCCGTCGCATGGGCGCAGACATAGCCGATCTGTTCAGGCCGCATACCCGCGTCTGCCAAGGCCGCCCGCTGGACCCGCGCCATCTCCTCGGGCGTGGGGTTGACGACGTGATGGCCGTCGCCGTTGGTGGCGAAGCCGACGATTTCGGCGTAGATCGTGGCGCCCCGTGCCTTGGCGTGCTCCAGTTCCTCGAGGATCAACGTCGCCGCGCCTTCACCGACAACCAGGCCGTCGCGGTCGACGTCGAAGGGACGGGGCGTGCCGCTGGGGTCGTGATGGCGAGTCGAAGTGGCGTTCATGATGTCGAACACGGCGGTGCAGATCACGTGCAGCTCCTCGGCGCCGCCGGTGACCATGGCGTCCTGTAGGCCCCACTTGATCGCCTCGTAGGCATAGCCGATGCCCTGGCTGCCCGAGGTGCAGGCGCTGCAGGTCGGCAGGATGCGGCCGCGGATCTCCAGGAACTGGGCCAGGTTGGCCGCGCAGGTGTGACTCATCAGGCGTACGAACTGGGCCGCGGTGATGCCGTGCAGGGTCTGGTAGACACCGATCTGTTTGGCATAAGTCTCGATCGCTGGCGGCGAACCGGAGGTACTGCCGTAGGCGATGCCCACCCGACCGGACTGAAGCAGCGGGTGTTCGTACAAGCCCGCATCGATCAGGGCCAGCTCCGTGGCCCGCGCCGCCAGCAGCGAGACCCGACCCATCGAACGCACCTTGCGCCGGGGGTAATGGTCCAGCGGGCCTAGGTCGGGGACCGCCGCCGCCAGACGCGTGTTGAGCCCCGCCACTTCGTCGAAAGCGCGATTGATGAAGACGCCCGACTTTCCCGTCAGCAAACCCTCGCGCACCTTCGCCCAGTCTTTTCCCAACGGGCACAGGCCCCACATGCCGGTGACGACGACGCGGCGATTCACAGCAGGCCTCCGTTGACCGAGATCACTTCGCCAGTGATGTAGCCCGCCGATTCGGAGAACAGGTAACCGACCAAGCCCGCGACTTCTTCCGGTTTGCCGAAGCGCCGCATGGGAATTGCCTTGATGATCTCGTCCGGCACTTCCTCGGTCATGTCGGTTTCGATCAGACCGGGTGCCACCGAGTTGACCGTGATCTGGCGCTTGGCCAGTTCCTTGGCCAACGAGCGCGTGGCTGCGATCAGGCCGCCCTTGGAGGCGGCGTAGTTGGTCTGGCCGCGGTTGCCGGCGATACCCGCCAGCGAGGACATGGTGACGATACGGCCGCCGCATTTCTGGCGGATCATGGGCATGATCAGGGGGTGCAAGACATTATAGAAGCCGCCGAGGTTGGTGGCGATGACCCGATCCCAGTCCTCGCCCGAGATCGAGGGCAGTGGCGCATCGGCCGTAACACCCGCGTTGAGGACCACGCCCCAGTAAACGCCATGGCTTTCTATATCCGCTTCGATGGCGGCCTGCGCCTGCTCCCGCTGCGAGACGTCGAAGGGCAGGAGATAGCCCTGGCCAGCTTCGGCTTCAATTGCGGCGAGCGTCGCGGCGGCCGCGGCCTGGTTGCCGCGGTAGTTGATGGCGATGCGAAAGCCCTGGCGGGCCAACTGGATCGCGATCGCGCGGCCGATGCCGCGGCTGGCGCCAGTGACCAAGACCGTGCGGGTTCCTCGTGTTTCAGTCATGGGGTTTCTCCTCTGGGGTGGGAATCAACTGGAAGCGCTCCAGGATGGCGGGTGGGGTCACCAGTCGCAGCTTGCCGGTGGCAGCCTCCATCGTCACTTGCGTGGTCGCGCCGCGCGCCAGCTTGCGGCCTTGAGCGTCGCGAATCGTATACTCGATCGCCAGACGGTACTCCCACTCGACCAGGGTCGCGCGCACTTCCACCAGCATGCCGTAGCGCAGTGCTTGGTGGTACCGGCAGCGGCTGTCGGTGATATACATGAAAACGCCCTGTGCGCGCATTTCTTCGATGTCGAATCCGTAAGCGCGGAACAGTGCTGTGCGCGCCAGTTCGAAGTACTTATAGTAGTGGCCGTGCCAGACCACGCCGAGGATGTCGACGTCGTGAAAGGGAATGTCGATCGTGAGACTGGCACTGGGCTTGTGCACGGCGGGCTCCATGTTCAAAAGGCCTCCTGGCGAGACGCCTAAGTCTAACGGCAGCTCGCCCAAAAGACAAGCGCCCGGGCGCCGTGCTCAAGGGTTTGCGGGCGCTTGGGTGAGCAGTCGACCTGAACTGATCTTCTTGCCTTGGGACTGTACCTTGAAGCTCCACTTGCCGCTGCTGGTGCGGTCCAGATCCATCCTAAAAAAATCGCCTGGAAACAGTAGGTTATGGAACTTGAGCGCTTCCATGCCGGCGAAACCTGGGTGCTCGCCCATGTGTGCGCGAATCGTTTCCATCGCCCAGAAGACCTGGACCACACCGGCGACCACGGGCGCTTCGCGAAAGTGGCCCTCGAGAAACTTCAGATCCTCAGGCACGCGGCAACTCAGGGTCAAGCCATCCTCCCGCTCCTCGCGGGCGAGAATCTCCATCAGTTCCGGTTTGTTTGTCGAACTCATGATCCCTCCCAGGACGCCTTTTGCATCGCCATGTGTAACACGAGCACGCCGCAAAACCAAGCGAACATAACCTCTTTAACTTTCATCTCTGGCCCGGCGCCCCGTTTTGTCCCTGGTCATTACTGAATCAAAGGCCTCGCCAGTCTTGACGCGCAAAGCAAAGACGACCGAAACCCCTCCATGCTAAGATAGCGAAGGAGGTCGTCGGCATGGATTCTTTACCTTTGGGCAACAGCGAGTTTCGCAAGATCCGCGAGCGCAAACTCAGGTACGTCGACAAAACCCGCCTGATTCCAGAGATCCTGAACGATGCCGCGGAAGTTACGCTGTTGACCCGGCCCCGTCGCTTTGGCAAGACGCTCAACTTGACCATGCTCCGTGAGTTCCTGGACGACCGTGCAGATGGTCATTCGTTGTTCGTCGGGCTGGCCGTGTCAGAGGACGCTGAAGCGATGCGACATTGCGGTACCTATCCGACGCTGTTCATCACCTTCAAGGACCTCAAACCCCAAGATCCAGAACGGTTTCACAAACAACTCGCCCTCTTGGTGGGTCGGCTATGTCAGGAGCATCGGCAGCGCCTGGAGGCCGCCGAACTGTACCCAGACGAACGCCAGGTCCTCAATCTCTATCTTCAGGGCCAAGTGGGTCCGGAGCGCTGCGAGCAGGCGCTGGCCTGGCTTTCAGCACTTTTGTACCGCATCAGCGGCAAACGCGTGTTCATCCTCATCGATGAGTACGACACGCCCATCAATGCCTCCTTCAAAGCCCCTTTCCTGCCTGAAATCCTTCATTTCATGCGCAATTTCCTCAGCGCCGGACTGAAGGACAATCCGGCCTTGGAAAAGGGTGTACTGACTGGGATCCTGCGGGTCGCCAAGGAGTCAATCTTCTCCGGTCTCAACAATCTCACGGTCCATACGCTTCTCGATCGGCCCTACGCTGCCCATTTTGGCTTTACCGAGGCCGAGGTCGCCCAATTGCTCGACACCTACCATCTGACACATCGAACCGCCGACTTTCAGAGCTGGTACAACGGCTACCGCATGGGCGAACTCCAGGTCTACAACCCCTGGTCCGCCCTCAATGCACTGAAACAGGGCGGCAGCGAATTCGCCGTTTACTGGGCCAATTCGGCCGATCACGAGCTTCTGCGCGACCTGATCAGACAGGGCGCGCTGAGTGCGGAGGAGGTTGCATCCTTAGTGGCTGGCCAAGCACTCGTACGCGATATCGATAGCGCCGTCCATTTGGACAATCTGCGCCCCGACGCGGTCTGGAGCCTGTTGCTGCACAGCGGCCTGTTGACGGTGACAGGCAAAGACCGCCAGGACCGCTATTGTCTAGTCATCCCCAACCGCGAAGTGAAAACCCTCTTCGAGAAGACGGTGACCGACTGTTTAGGTGGCAAGAACTATGTTGATGCGTTGATCAAAAGCCTGCTCGATGAGGATATGGAAGCCTTCGCGCGCGCGCTACAAGAGACGGTCCTTCAAACCCTGAGCTTTTTCGATGTCACAAAGGAGAAGGAGCATGTCTACCATCTGTTCTTGGCCGGCTTGTTGACCAACCTTCATCGTTCCCATAAGGTGCTTTCAAATCGCGAATCGGGTCATGGCCGACTCGATTTAGCCCTCCTCCCCCACAGCCCTGGGGGCACAGGTTTTATTATTGAGCTCAAACAAGTGGATATCACTCGGGAGGAGCAAATGGAAACCTCTCTTCAAGAAAGCGCCGAGAAAGCCCTGGGTCAGATTGATCTCAACGACTACCTCGCCGAGTTCCGAGCAGGAAAGATAAAGAAAGTTCAAAAATTGGGCATTGCTTGGTGTCGCAAACGCTTGGCGCTTCGCGCGGCAGAGGCCGAGCTTGAGTGAGCCATCGAGTAGCTAGCGAGCGTTGCGCGGGCACAGCTTTAGACCTCGACAGTACTCCCTGTTCTCGCTAGAATACCCCACTGATTGGAACCGCCGGCCCTCATGCGAGGTGATCATGCTGCGCTACTTGAAGATCCAGAATCTCGCCGTCATCGACCAGGCCGCGATCGAGGTCGGCGCCGGTTTTGTCTGTCTGACCGGCGAGTCCGGCGCTGGCAAATCCGTGCTGATCGACGCCCTGCTCCTGCTCGGCGGAGGGCGCGCCGCCGCCGATTTGGTGCGTACCGGCTGCGACAAAGCCGTGGTCGAGGCCGAGTTCGAACTGGACGAAGTCTCCCCGGAACGGGAGCTGCTCGAAGGTCGTCAGCTTTTTCTGCGTCGCGAGGTCGGCTCCGACGGCAAATCGCGAGCCTTTGTCAACGGCGTCATGGTACCGGCCGGTATCCTCGGCCAGTACGGCGACCTAGCCTTCGAGATCCACGGCCAGCACGGCCAGCAGCGCCTGCTCAAGCCCGCCTTCCACCGCGAGGTTTTCGACGAGCACAGCGGTCTGCGCGAGCGGGTCGAGGAGTTCGAGCGCGCCCTGGACGAGTTTCGCGGCCAGTTCCGCAACTACTGGGGTCTCAAGGACAGCGAAGCCGAGCGCCTCAAGGAAATTGATTTTCTGCAGCTGCAGATCGGTGAGATTGACGAGGTCAAGCCTGGCGAAGCGGATCTGGACCTAGATCAGCGCCTCAAAGTCGCGCGCAACGGCGAAATGATCCGCAGCTCGCGCGAGCGCCTGGCTACCCTGCTGGGTCGCAACCTATTGCCGAACCTGAGCGAGGCCGAGAAACTGATCGACAGCTTGGCCGAGTTCCTGCCGGAGCTGAAACCCTACCTGGGCGAAGTCAGCTCGCTCGGCACTTCGCTTGGCGAACTGCGCTCCGAGCTGAATGTCTGGGACCCCGTCGAGGACGCCGACCGCTTGGCCGAGTTGGAAGCGCGCGAGACCGCGCTCAACCGCCTCTTCCTCAAATATGGCCGCGATCTCGAAGAGGTCCTGGCCGAGCGCAAGCGCCTCGGCGAGCGACTCGCCCAGTTGCGCGGTGCCGGCGCCGGCCTAGAGGATACCTGGACCGGCCTCTTGCGCCAGTACGCGGCCCTGCTCGAGCTGCGCCAGTCGCTGCATCGAGCGCGTCAGGCTGGTGCCGCCACGTTCGCCCGCAACGTCGGCGCCCACCTTGCCGAACTGGCCCTGCCAGGTGCCGTCTTCGAGGTCGATATCCAGTGGAGCGAATGGCCCAAAAACATCGAGGGCCTGCGCGAACTACAGTTGACCGCGCCCGTGATCCAATTCCTATTCTCGCCAAACCCTGGCGAGTCCGCTCGGCCCCTGGCGCGCGTCGCCTCCGGTGGTGAACTCAGTCGCGTGCTCCTGGCGCTGATCGCCGCCTTTCAGCGTCAGACCTCGCGCTTGCTCGTGTTCGACGAAATCGATGCCGGCCTCGGCGGCGAGACCGCCCATGCCGTCGGTCGCAGCCTGCGTCAGCTCGGCGACCTCCATCAGGTGCTGTGCGTCACCCACTTCGCCCAGGTCGCCCGCCACGCCGATCAGCAGATCAAACTCGAGAAAGCCGTCGAGGGCGGTCGCACCTTTACCCGCCTGGTCACCTGCGACTTCGAGGCGCGGGTCAGCGAACTGGCCCGCCTGATGGGCGGCGACGCCGCCGCCGAGAGCCTGCGTGAACACGCCCGCGCTCTGCTCGCTCTGGAGAGCTAAGCACCCGTCAATGTGCTGCGAATCACGCATGGCCTTGGTTCCTGCCAATCTGGCGCGGCAACTTCTTTTGCTCGCCCGCGATATGTTAAGATGGCGGCGGGGACGCCTGCTGCGCCCTTGTCCCCGTCACCTTCTCGAATCGAGGCCTTCCATGCCTATCGCGATTTTTCCGGGCTCTTTTGATCCGATCACCAATGGCCACCTCGATTTGATCGAACGCGGCCTCAAAATGTTCGACAAGATCGTGGTGGCGGTGTTGGTCAACCAGGCCAAAAAGCCCCTGTTCTCCGACGACGAACGCCTGGCCCTGATCCGCGAATCGATCCCGTCGGACCGCGTCGAGGTCGCCTATTTCGAGGGCTTGTTGGTGCGCTTCGCCCATCAGATCGGCGCCA
Source organism: uncultured Holophagae bacterium (assembly GCA_964423555.1). Taxonomy (GTDB): domain Bacteria; phylum Acidobacteriota; class Holophagae; order Acanthopleuribacterales; family Acanthopleuribacteraceae; genus CAYRFM01. The sequence goes on from CAYRFM010000009.1 coordinate 29,502, forward strand.
CTGTGATTTTGCGCGGCCTGCGCGCCGTCTCGGACTTCGAATACGAAATGCAGATGGCCATGATGAATCGTGAGCAGGCCGCGGATTTAGAAACCGTCTTTTTGATGCCCAAATCCGTCTATTCCTTTGTGAGTAGCCGTCTGGTCAAAGAGGTGGCCTCGTTGGGGGGAGAAGTTTCCCAGTTCGTTCCCCCTTGCATCGAGCGCGCACTCCGGGCAAAGTTCGGTCCCTGAGTTCCTTTTCGTCCCTGTCCACCTGATGCCACTAGCGGAGGCCCCTTTGAATTATTTCCAGTTGATGCTGAACTCCAGTCTGGTCAGCAAAGGGGTCATCCTGACCCTGATCATCTTCTCGTTTACGACCTGGGTCTTGATCGTCCAAAAGCGCATGCTCCTGGTGCGCGTGCGCAACCACACGGCCGAGTTCCTCAGTCAGTTCCGCGCCTCGGCGCGCTTCTCCGAGATCAAGGGGATCTGCGACAAGTTCCCGTTCTCGCCCCAGGTCGGCCTGTTCCTAGCTGGCTTCAGCGAGCTCAACTTCCAATTGCGCCATCCCGCGGCGACGCCTGCCAACGGCCAGCCCAAGGTGCGCAACCTCGAGAGCATCAACCGCGTCCTCCAGCGCGCCAGCTTCGTCGAGATCGCCAAACTCGAGAAGAACCTCAACCAACTGGCGACCACTGCGGCGGTCGCGCCTTTCGTGGGACTGTTGGGTACCGTGCTCGGCATCATTGAGGCCTTTGGCAAAATATCCGAGCAGAAATCGGCCTCGCTAGCGGTCGTCGCGCCCGGTATCGCCGACGCCCTGATCGCCACCGCGGTCGGTTTGTTCGCGGCGATTCCCGCCGTCATGGCCTACAACTACTTTGTCAACAGGGTCCGCGGCGTAGCCGCCGAGATGGAAGACTTCTGCCTGGAGTTTCTGGGCATCGTGGAAAAGAATTTCACCTGAGTCGGGCAGAGAGGTAGCACCATGGGCTTTTCCACCAATCGCGGTCCTAGCAGTTCCCTGGCGGAGATCAATGTCACCCCTCTGGTCGACGTCATGCTGGTACTCCTGATCATCTTTATGATTTCCGCGCCGCTGATGCAGAGCGGCGTGACCCTCGAGCTGCCGACTGGCAACGAGGAGCTGGCGGCGCGGGAAGACAACCTCGTGCTCTCGATCGATGCCGCCGGCAAGCACTACCTCAACGACAAGTACCTCCAGCCCGAGGTTCTGCTCGACAACGTGCGCAAGGCGCGCGCTGCCTCTAAGGACAAGACCATCTACATCCGCGGCGACAAAGCCCTCCCCTATGGCACGGTGATGGCCCTGGTCTCGCAATTGAAGGAAGCAGGTATCCAGGAAGTCAGCCTGGTCACCGAGCCGGTTACCGAACAGCAGGTACGGAAGCGCAAATGACCTCTTTGAGCGATCACACCTCCCTCGATACCTCCGACTACGGCCGTAAAATCGGCGTCGGGGTCTCGCTGGCCATTCATGTGGTCGTGCTCCTCGGCGGGGCCTGGTATGCCTACGCCAAAAAGGACGATGTCAAGCAGCGCGTCATGGTGCAACGGGTGCGCTTGGGCGGGCCGCCCAACATGAACTTGGGCGGCAAGGAGCAGAAGGCGCCCGTCGCCGGTCGCAAACCGAAACCCGTACCCGAACAGCCCAAGCCCAAACCCGAGCCCAAACCAAAAGAGGTCAAGCAGCCGCAGCTCAAGGAAAAGCAGGTTGGCCTCAATAAAGAAAAGCCCAAAAAGAAACCGCCCGAGCCGCCGCCTAAGAAGGCCACCGACAGCGAGGACAAGCCGGCGCCGGCCAAGCCCGTTGAAAAAATCGAGACCCCCCCGGACGATGACAAGGACAAGCTTAACAAAGCCATCGGTGGCCTTGGTGGCGAGACCGGTGTCGCGCTCGAGCTCGGCGACGGGAGTCCGGAAGTCAACCTGGCCGACTTGGAGTTCATCGCCTTCTTCAAAATGTTGCGCGCGCGCCTGACCGCGCGCTGGGCCAGCAAGGGTCTGCGCGGTGGCCAGACCACCGTGCGCTTTCATATCGATCGCCAGGGCAAAGTCAGCGGTGTCGAGATCGCCAAATCGTCGGGCCGCGCCTACCTCGACAACCCCGCCAAGCTCGCCGTGCTCGGCGTCGAGTTGCCGCCCCTGCCGCAGAGCTACGACAGTCCCGAACTGATCCTGAACATCGTCTTCAACTACGATCAGAAATGATACGGAGCATCACCATGAAACCTACCTGTTTGACTCTCTTCCTCGTGCTGACCGCGTTTCAGGCGGTCGCGCAGGTTCGCGAGGACACGATCGAAATTTGGAACCCCGAATGGTCCATGGCCAAGGACAGCATCGCCGTTCCCGACTTCGACTTGCCCCAGAACGCCGAGGCATTGCGCCAACCGTGGGAGACGATCAATACGGTCCTGCGCCAAGATCTCAAGAATTCGGGTTTCTTTGAGGTGGTCTCGGAGGAGCGCATGCGCCTGATCGACTCGCCCCACGGACGCGCCATTCAGTGGGAAGAGTGGGGCTCGATCGAGACCCAATACCTGGTGTTGGGGTCGATCAAGGATGAGGACGGCGCCATGACCGTCGAGGTCCGGCTCTACGAGATCGCCAGCCGCAAATTCATCCTCGGGCGCTCCTTCAAGTCCAAGCCCTCGCTTGCGCGCAAGACCGCCCACGTCGCTGCTGACCTGATTCTCAAACACTTGCGCGACAGCAGCTTCGCCACTTCCAACATCGTCTATACCGCGCGCCGCAAGAACGCCGATCGCAGCCGCAACATCGACGAACTGTTTATCATGGACTATGACGGCTACAACCCACTGCCGATCACCCGTGGCGGTATTGCCTTCTCGGCCAGTGCCATCAAGAAGGGCAACGACACTTACTTGGCCTATGCGGCGTTCGAGAATATCGACACCATGAAGGCCAACTACGGCATTTTCCTCAAGCCCACGCTGCAGAGTCGGCCCGTGCCCCTGTTTCGCGACAGCAAGCGCCGCTGCACCAGCCCCGCACTTTCGCCCGACGGCAAGAAGGTGGCTTTCTCGCTGGTCGAGGATGGTAACAGCGATGTCTATGTCATGAATCTCGACGGTACCGGCTTGCTGCGCCTGACCCGCAATGCCGCTGTCGAAACCAATCCCAGTTGGGCGACGGGTGGTCGCAGCCTGCTGTTCACGTCCGACCGCACCGGCGCTCCGCAGATCTACCAAATGGATGTGGATGGCCTCAACCAGACGCGGGTCACCCAAGAGAACCCCTACAACGATTCGGCCAGTTGGAATCCGCGCTATGACATGATCTGCTATGTCAGTCGTTTCAACAACGATTTTGACATTTTCATCATGGACATGCAGACGCGTAAAAATTATCGTGTGACTCATAATCAGGGTTCCAACGAGACACCCTGTTGGTCTCCCGATGGCGAGCAACTGTGTTTTGCCTCCAACCGCAGCGGTAACTGGCAGATCTATGCCATCAACAAGGACGGCTCCAACTTCCGCCAAGTTACCTTCGAAGGCAGCAATCGCGACCCGGTCTGGGTCGAATAATCCGATCGGGAGCGCCAGTCGCCTGGCGCTTCCCGAATGAAGTCGGGCAGTGCGGAAGTGCGGGAAATAGTTATGCAAGGCTAGTGTTGAAAATGAAGATTGGCAGTTTAATTGAATGATACTGTTTCAGCGGAGTTTCATTATCAAGTCGCTTAGTTGGTGCTATATCTCGTGCTTTGTCATCGCAGCGTGACGCGCCTGCCGGAGCGGTCTGGCGCGGCATGAAGAACCATTCGCTCTTACTTGTGTTCGATGGCCAGGGTCGCGTGATTTGTGGCGAAAAAGCTTGACGTGACAACACTTTGGTTCTAGGCTATCTACTTACTCGTGCTGGTGACACAATGCTAGACAGAAGGTCACCTTTGTTAGCAATTTCTCCTGGAGGACCTCATTCCATGATCCGGAAACCTGCGATACTTCTGATTGCCTTGACGCTTGTCCTGCCCTTCGCCTGTCAAAAGAAGGGCGACGTACCCATTCCTGGCGAAGGCCCGGAGAAGAAGGTCGAAGCTCCTAAACCCAAGGAAGAAGTCAAGCCCACGCCGCCCCCTGTGGTCGAGCCCGTGAAGGAGCCGGAAGACCTGGGCCGTTTCGACCTCAGCAAAAACCCCCTTGATGACGTTTACTTCGAGTTCGATAAGTCCGATCTGACCGAAGACACCAAAACCACCCTTAACCGCTACGCCGAAGTGATCAAGGCCAATGCCGGCCTGAACATCCTCATCGAGGGCCACTGCGACGAGCGCGGCACCGAAGAGTACAACCTCGCCCTGGGCGAGCGTCGCGCCTCCCGCGTCATGGAGTACCTGGCTTCCTTGGGCGTCAGCGCCGAAACCATGAAGACCATCAGCTACGGAGAGGCTCGTCCCACCATGGAAGGCAGCACCGAGGAAGCTTGGGCAAAGAACCGCCGCGCCCACTTCTTGGTTTCCAAGTAAGCTCACGGTAAGTTATCGCGGTTGAATCTGGGGGCGGGGTTACTCCGCCCCTCATCTTCGAGGTCGTGACGTGAAAAAAGGTATGGTTGTAGTCGGATGGATGGCCCTGCTGCTCGGTTGCGGCAATGACGAGGAACTGCTCAAGATCAAGCGAGATATCGCCAAGGTTCAGGAGCAGATCTACGAGCTCGAGCGCCAACAGGCGCAGGTCAAGGCCGATTTGGCCAACCAGCTCAAGGGCATGGATCGCAAGTTGGACGACCGCACCGACGTGGCCGACGTCACGGACCAGCTGCACCGGATCAAACAGCAGATGTCTGAGTACGACGCCCTGATGCGCGACATGGACGCCAAGCTGGCCGACCTCAAAGCTTCCTCCGCCCGCGTCAGCTTGGCGCCGGAGACCGCTCCGACCGGGACCCCGGAAAGCGCGCCCGAGACTGCTCCCGAAGCCGGTAGCCCGACCACCGAAGTCAGCGGTGACGTGGTGCAGAACCAATTCCGCCAGGCTTACCTCGACTACAACCGCGGCAAATATGACGTTGCCATTGAGGGCTTCCGCGGCATACTCGCCAACTATCCAAATTCTCCGGTCACCGAGAAATCCATGTATTACTTGGGCAACTGTCTGTACCAGCGGGAGAAGTACGGGGAAGCGCTCGAGCTCTTCGAGCAGATTGTCCGCCAGTTTCCCGACGGCCAGTATCTCAAGCCATCTATGTATTATTCGGGTCGCAGCGCCTTCGGCATGGGTCAGGCGTCCAAGGCCGTCATGAGCCTGCGCGCTCTGATTCAGGCCTATCCCGATTCCCAGGAGGCCGAATTGGCCGTCAACTTCCTCAAGGAAGCGGGGTTCGAGCGTTGAGCGCACGGCCCTCTCACCGTCCCGATCATCGCCCCGCGCCAAGCGCCCGGGGCCCGAAAAGCAAGTTGCAAATCGCCCGCGGCGAGCTGCGCGGCCGCAACGTGCTTTTCACCGAACAGGAGAACCTACGGCCCACGCCTGCACGAGTGCGTGAGGCCGTCTTCGGTATGCTGCTCGACATCACCGACCAGGCGGGTTTCCTCGACGCCTGCGCCGGCTCTGGGATCATGGGTTTCACCGCCCTGAGTTGCGGCTACGCTCCGGTCACCTTGGTCGAGAGCAATCGCGCCGTCTACGATCAATTGGTTGCCAATCGCGACCGTCTCGGACTGGCGCTTACCCTCCACTACGGCTCCGCCTTGCAGGTCAACAAACTCAAGCTGGCAGCCGGCCAATGGATCTGTTACGCCGACCCGCCCTTCGCCGAGAAGAAATTCCACGGCAAGCTGATGGCGCGCCTAGCCGAACTGCCGGCCTTCGAGGTCGGCAGTTTATATGTTGCCGAGCACGAAACCCCCATCGAAGCCCCGCCTGGCTACGGGGTTTTCCGTGAAAAACGCTACGGCCGCATCCTCATCACCGTCTTCGAGAAACTGGAAAACCTCGTCGCGGCATCTAGCGAAGATTCATAGCGATTGCTGAACCGTCCGGCTAGGTTTCCCCAGTCGGCAATTCCTAATCCAGAGAGATGGATCCTCGACGGCTGCACTGGAAAGGGCCTTGTGTCAAAGGTAAATCTCCTTTTTTCCGAACAACAGTTCGCCGTGATGTCCCTTTGCAATAAGGGTGTCGATGACTTTCTTGGCTTCGACGATCGGGGTGCTTTCTGCTGTATAAGAAATACTCGAGATGAATTTGAGCCAGGGCTCCTGACCCATTGCATAGATAAAGGCCTGTTCAGCTCCAAGACTTTCCAACATTTGCAGCGCTCTTTCGCTGTTGGAACCGTCGAGGCGCCGAGACTGATCGTGTCGCCGTTCCAACGGTTTGGTCAATAGGGGGCCGTACAGCCAAGACATTGGAGCCCCGTCACACTCCATGCCCACGAATACCGTTTTGGTTTCACCGAGGTGGCGGCGAACCTGGTCGTAAATCTCGGGAACCAGATTGTTGCTGTCGGCAGCGCACATAACCGATTTCCCACCGATGTTAATATGATACGCAGTTTTCGAGCGGATATGTAGTTCGCCATGTTCTCCAAAAAAGGGAATGCCTGTAATCACGCCGCCCGGCACCTCGATCTGTGCCATCTCTTCGAGCTCGATGACATTGGTGAAACCTGTGGCGTTCAGAAACAGCTTGATGCTTGGATCCTGGAGGGTTCCACCGTTGGACGGGGGCACCACGATGGTTTTGATGCGATGGCGCAGTGGCAGCAGTGTTTCCCACAGAATATGGTCCTGGTGGTTGTGGGTGAGCAGCACGAAATCGATGACTTCCGGTAGGTCCTCGTACGTATAGCGTGGAACAGTCGCGTCCTGAATGCTATAGCTGACGCACGGATCGGTCATGATGGAAACGTCTTTGCTTTCGATCAGCACGACGGCATGGCCATAATAGCGGACGCGAACCTGGTTGCTCAGGTCATCTCGTTTGGCGTTGCGCAATTGGGGCGCTTCCTCTGTGAAAAATTGATTGAATGCCTCCCGTTCGGCGGCGTTTTCAGGGATTAACTCTTCCACTTGGGAGAGGGGCGCAGGATTGAATTTCATGCTAAATAGGCGGTCGATGACCTCCGACCTGTAGGGGATATTGAAGTGCAGATGTTCACTGTCTGGAAACCTGGGCGTACTGAGCACAAAGGCTCGGTGATCACTCTTGGCAAGGGCGACGCGAATCGCTTGTCGGGATTCTCGGTAATAGGGACTGCGGTAGAGGAGGCGCTCCACAAAGCGTATGGAGGGGTGGTTGTTGAGGTCATAACCCACCTCCACATAGCCGCGGAGGGGCTTGGGGATTTGCTGATAAATCTCCACCATGGATGCGCCCTTACACTCGGTCAACAAAAGGGTATCGAGGGCTTTGACTGCCTCAGCCAGTTCTAGGAGATCGGCTTCCCGTTCCTGGGTTTCGCTCATCAAATCCTGTACTTTCTTGGTTTGGTTTCCCTGCAGATCGATGAACGGTCCGCCCAGCATCTTTGGGTTTTTCACCGCGTTGGCGTGCATGATGGGGTTGCGAATATAAGATTCCATAATTTTCATTTGAAGGTTGGCGGTGGTCATCGCTAGACAATGGGGTGGGATCAGGTTTCCCCATGCATACCACTGGTTGACCAAGGGTTCCATAAACACGTTCATCTTCAGGTAATAATTTTTTGCCAAAGCAGTATCCTCCGTAATACGAGGTCCCAGGTTTTCTTTTTTGCAGATTAATGAGTTTTCCAGGTGTTCCGGTGTTAAAGGGGGGCGCATCATTTCCTCTTGAGAGGGCTACAAGGCAGCCACTCAGGTGAGTGACTCGGCTATGTGATCCAATAAGATCCGTCAGTGAGTTCAACCCAGGGCTTTGTTGAAGCTCTCCTTTCGTGACTTGGCTGTTCACCTCTTCCATTTCCAACCCAATCATCCCTTGTATGGCGAAATGTTTCCGACCTTGGAAGGCCTTGGAATTTCTCTGAGCGTAGCATATTTTGATCACCCTGGGAACCTTAGGTATATTTCTCTGTTAAGCTCAAAACATGTCAGCACCTCGGTTGCGCATCATGAATAGGGCGGCCTAGCTAGTCCAGGGCGGCCAGGCCTGATGGCGCCAGGTCAACCCAATGGCGCTAGGAGCAAGAGCGTGGTACCAGGCCTCCCACAATGGGGGGCCAGCTTGACTGGGCCTTACAGGATCAACGCCAATCTCGCAACAGGCCAAGATCGAGTCTGGCCTATAACCCATTCCCACTCCGACTGACCACAGCGGTAAAATCATGAGGTGCCATATGTTCTAGATCTAGCTGCTAGGCTTGGTTCTACGGTGGAATCTAAAAAGTAGAGTGCGTGCTTGCATAGAAAATGTGATCACATGGATGCTCGATGAAGCTAACATATTCACAATTTTTGGCGCGATCAAAAATTATGCTAATCTCTCCTGGCTACGGGTCGATAAGTTAGGCGATGAAATGTCCTTTCTAAAAGGCGATCCCTGGCTCGGGTAACCTGCATGGGATCCCAATCATCGGCGGTTACGCCGGTGCTTCCAATCCCATCTTCTCGGGCGGCGGCGTTTCTTTCTAATCGAGAGTTCTGCCCATCCCTAACATGCCCGCAGTGACGCATTAGGCTAAAACAAAAATTTCGGTTCGGGCAACCCAAACAGTTTTTTTATCTCCATAGGAAGTCAGTCATGAGTGATTCAGACCTTTCCTCTTTTCTAAAGGGTCGTCGACGCAGTCGGCCCAAACCTGTGGTTATCGATCAGGACACCATGGTAACGCTGCAGCCCCTGCTGGAGAACCAGGCATTGCCTACTCTAGTCAAGCCCAAAATGGAAGGACTGTCGTTGCCCCAGTGGGCGAGTGTCAACAGAGCTTTTGTAGAAAGCGAACTCTATCGTCGCGGGGCGCTGCTGTTTCGCGGCTTTAACCCCGTCGATATCGAGGCTTTTAACCAGTTTGTGGTCGCCGTGGGATCGGAGGCCCCACTGGCTTATAGGGACAGAACTACGCCCCGTTCGGAGGTGGTCAAGGGCATCTATACCGCTACTGATTTTCCCCCGGAGAACAGCATCTTCCAACACAACGAGGGCACCTACTGGCGGCAGTGGCCAGCGAAGTTATTTTTTTATTGCGTGATTGCCCCAGAAACCGGAGGGGCGACGCCTATCAGTAATACGCGCAATGTTTACCTGCGGATCCCGGAGCCTATTCGCACCAGATTTGAAGAGCGACATTGGATGTTGGTACGCAATTACGGCGACGGCTTGGGGCTGCCCTGGCAGGAGGTTTTTCAAACACAGGATCCGGCCGAAGTGGAAGCTTTTTGCAGGGAAGCCGACATTGTCTTTGAGTGGAAGAAGGATAACCGTCTTCGCACTCGTCAGGTACGACCCGCAGTGGCCTGCAATCCAAACACCGGGGAGAAGGTTTGGTTCAATCACGCCACTTTTTTCCACTCCTCATCTTTGGACACGGATGTCCGCGAGGCGTTTCTTCGCGAGTTCGGCGACGATGGCCTGCCCTATAACACCTGCTATGGTGACGGGCAGGCCATACCGGATGAGGAGGCCCGTCTACTTCATAGCATCTACGAGGAAGAGACCGTAAGCTTTCCCTGGCAGGAGGGCGATGTCATGCTTTTAGATAATATGACCATTGCCCACGGGCGCTTACCCTTCACGGGTCGGCGTAAGGTGCTCGTGGCCATGACAGATCCGATCTCGCTAAAGTGACTGGCTTGGGGGAGGACGAGATGACGCTGGGATATCGGCTTTCGCCGCAGCAGAAACATCTTTGGTTGGTTGGCGGCAACAACCCGGCTCAATACCACGCTTACGGCATTGTCGAGATGAATGAGCGCCTCGACCGAAATTCGTTCCGGATGGCGCTGGACTGGCTCTCCGAATGGTACGAGGTCGTTGGCACCACCTACCATCAGCCGCAAGGAATGACCCTTCCGTTGCAGGTTCCGGACCATGCTCCTCCTCCGGCAATGGTTGAATTGAAAGAAATGGACCCAACTCAGCAGGTTGGCCAGCTGGCGGCGATGCTCGATCTAACAAAGGGTCCTGTATTGGTAGCTGGTGTTTGCGACTACCCCAAGGGTGTGCGGGTCCTGCTTGTCGTGCCTTCCATGAACTGTGATACCCGTGGAATGGCCAATTTGCTGAAAATACTCATTAATGCCTACCAATGTTTCGAGCGGGGAGACCGGCCGTCCGAGCCACTCACCCTGGTTGAGGAAGACGGTGATGCTTCGGAAGAGGGCCCGTTGCAGTATGTGGTAATCGCAGACTGGCAAAATGACCTTCTTTCCTCTCAAGAAGCGAGCGCTGGCAAGGCCTACTGGGAAAGACAGCCCGTTGAAATGGGGACGGTGTCTCCACTTCCTTTCCTCCAAAGCAACCCTGAACTTGACCCGGCCTTGATAACTCTCGAACGACCGTTAAAGGTAGAGCTGCAGGCCAGCTTGCACTCGCTGGTGAACCAGACCGGAATCGATCTAGACTTGGTGGGATTGGGCGCTTGGATGTTGCTTCTGCAATCCTTGGGGGGCCAAACAATCGTCGGTAGTTGTTATGCAGGTCGTACCGACGATGAGCTGGCTGATGCGCCTGGTTTGATCGCTCGCTTCCCCCCTCTTGCGTTTCCTGCCACAGCCCGTGATTTCAGGCAACTCCTTTTCACGCTTCGAGATCAGTACCAACAAGGTGCGCAGTGGCTTGAATCCTTTTCCTGGGCAGAGAGCCCGTCAGTACATTTCCCTGCTGCGGCTTATGAGTGCCGCGCATGGCCCCACAGTGAGGGATACCGTATTTTGGACCTTGGCGCACGAACGGAGCGTTATTTTCTCAAGCTGGATATGGTGGTTCGCGACACGGAGTTGAGCCTGGTTCTGGGTTTCGAGGCGAGCCTTTTTAATTTGGCCGACGCCCATCTCTTACTCGATTGCCTGCTGACCCTGCTCGAGGCCGCAGTCGTCCAACCGGACCACTCTCTCTCATCCCTGCCTCTGTTGAACGAATGTGAACGCGAACGCCAGCTAACCGTATTCAATAAACCAACACACGAAGTGTTCTCTCCCCAATTACTGCATCATTTATTCGAGTCCACAGCTCGAAGGTCACCGGAGCAGATCGCGCTGGTTTTGGGGGAAGGACGACTGAGTTATGACCGTTTCGATGCGCGTGCCAACCAGCTCGCCCACCTTCTTCGCACTCAGGGCGTAGGTCCCGATACACCTGTAGCGGTTTATCTCAACCAGGGGATCGACCTTGGGGTAGCCCTTATGGGCGTGCTCAAAAGTGGTGCTTGCTATGTGCCTTTCGACCCCAAATACCCCATTCAGAGGCTCCGCTTTATGCTCGGCGATTGTGGGGCCCCCCTGTTGGTTTCCACCAGCGACCTTGCTCTCGACTGGGCCGGATTGGTACCTGCTTTACTTTTGGACGCTTGCCGCCCCAGCTTGGAAAAACAACCTGTCACCGCCCCTAAAATCAAAACGCTTCCCGAGCACGCAGCCTACCTGATCTATACTTCCGGCTCCACCGGCAGGCCGAAGGGAGTGCTCGCAAGTCACATCAACGCCACACATTCTACGCTGGCGCGTCCCAGCATATACAAGCATGCTCCCGAGGCGTTCCTGCTGCTTTCCTCTTTTGCTTTCGACAGTTCGGTGGTTGGCCTGTTTTGGACCCTTAGTCATGGGGGGACGTTGCATATGTTGGAAGGTCGTCACGCCGGCAATTCAGAGGCAGTGGCAGCAGAAATTGAGCGTGCCCGCATTTCCCACATACTGACGGTTCCCACATTTTATGGAGAAATTTTGAACCATGTGGCGACTTTGCATTCATTGCAGGTTGTGATCGTGGCTGGAGAGTCCTGTCCTCGTCGTCTGGTGGAACGCCATTTTCTGCTTTTGCCCGACACCCAAATGTACAACGAATATGGACCTACCGAGGCAGCGGTCTGGTCCTCTGCCTACATCTGTCGACCAGGCGAGTCTGGCGGGGTCCCGATTGGGCATCCCATTGATCGCACCCGGCTTCACCTATGCGATCCCTGCTTGCGCTTACTGCCAACAGGCATTGCTGGAGAACTCGTCATCAGTGGCCAGGGTCTGACCCGCTGCTATCTCGGCCGACCAGCGCTGACAGCTGAAAAGTTTGTGCCTGACCCATTTGCACAGGAACTCGGCGCACGGCTCTATCGTACTGGAGACCTTGCCCGGTACCGGGCCGACGGGACTTTGCTGTTCTTGGGCAGAGTTGACCATCAGGTCAAAATACGTGGGTTCCGCATCGAAATGGGCGAAATTGAGCACGAGCTAGAACAGCACCCGCATGTAACAGCCGCCGTTGTGGTGCTGTTCCAAACTGACAGCGAAGAACCGGTGCTAGGCGCTTATGTGGTGCCAGAGCTAGGCTTTGGACTGCCTTCCCATGAATTGCGCACTGCTTTGGGAAAGCACTTGCCCGATCACATGATCCCCTCCCATTTCATGCTGGTCAAAAGCCTGCCTTTGTCACCCAATGGCAAAGTTGACCGGAAAGCCCTGCCAAAGTTCCAAGTGGACACCACTAAATCAGCGATCTATTTGGCACCGCGGACACCCGTAGAAGCTGTGCTGGCAACTATTTGGGCCAAGGCCTTCAACCGCGATCCGATAGGCGTGAACGACAATTTTTTTGAATTAGGTGGCCATTCCCTAATGGCTACTCGGGTGATGATTCGACTGCGCGAAACTCTTGAGGTTGATTTGCCGGTCAGGGCTCTTTTTGATGCCCCAACCATCGCTGGGCTCGCCCAACAGGTCGATAGGGTCGTGGGCAAGCCCAAGGCACTGCCGCTCGAACCAGTTCCCCGCGATCAGGCGATGCGTCTCTCTTTTGCGCAGCAGCGTCTGTGGTTCCTCGATCAAATGGAAGGCCCCTCTGCAACCTACAACATGCCAACCGTGCTCGAGTTAGAAGGTCGCTTGAACGTCACAGCCCTTGAGCAATCGGTGCAGATGATGACCGCCCGTCACGAAGTCCTGCGCACCCGGTTTCAACGACTTGATGGGCTACCCTGTCAATGGATTGATGCACCCACGCCGTTTAGCCTGATTGTTGTGGCAATGTCCGAGCCCGCCGATCAAACCCTCATTGAACGGGAAGCTGTTCTCCCTTTCAATCTAGCTCAAGGCCCACTACTGCGCGTCACGCTTATTCGCTTGGCTCCAGGTCGTCATTTCCTGCTGGTGAACATGCACCACATCATCTCCGACGGATGGTCTGTCAGTGTATTCGTGCGTGAGTTTACCGCCATTTATGCGGCTCTGTGCCGGGACCAGGTACCCAAGCTTGAACCCCTGGCGGTCCAATACGCCGATTATTCCCATTGGCAACGCGGTTGGCTGCGAGACGATATCTTAGCCTCCCAAACGGCCTACTGGGAGAAACAATTGGCAGGATTGCCGCCGCTTTTGGAGCTGCCTACGGATTTTCCAAGGCCTGCGGTTCAGAGCTATCGAGGGAGTTTCGAACGCATGAGTCTGCCACCAACTCTCATGCTTCAAATAAGGAGCTTCTGTAAGGAACGCGGCGTCAGCTTGTTTATGACGCTTTTGGCCTCCTTTAAGGTGCTGCTGATGCGCTACACTGGCCAGGGAGACATTGCCGTGGGGTCGCCCATTGCCAATCGCACTCACCCTCTACTAGAAGACCTCATCGGCTTTTTTGTCAATACCCTGGTCTTGCGCAATCATGTCCTCCCTCAGGCCCGCTTCCATGAATTTCTCGCCTCTGTGCGCAAAACCTCGCTCGATGCCTACACCCACCAGGATGTCCCTTTCGAGCACTTGGTTGAGCATCTGCATCCGGAACGCACTCTGGCTCATTCGCCATTGTTTCAGGTGATGTTCATCCTGCAAAACGCACCTGGCGAAGCCCTAAGCCTACCCGGTCTGAAGTTTTCGGAACGGGATGTGCGCAGTACTATTTCCAAATTCGATCTAACATTTTCATGTTTCGAAGCGAACGGGACCCTCGAAGCAGTCGTGGAATACAGCAGCGATCTCTTCCGAACCAGCACTGTGATGCGAATGTTCGCTCATTTCGAAACGTTGTTGGCGGGTGTTGTGGACGCTCCGGAAACCAGTCTACTCCGCTTGCCAATGTTATCCAATAAGGAACGCCAAGTCGTACTTGAGTATTGGAACGATACCCATCATAAGATCGGTCGTGATGTTTGCATTCACCATCTGTTTGAGCAACAGGCGACACAAATTCCTGACTCCTTCGCACTTGTGTTGGGGGATGAGAGGGTCACTTATGCCGAACTCAACCAAAGAGCCAACCGGCTAGCCCGGTTTCTCAGTCGCCAGGGGGTGGCAGTAGACCAATTGGTGGGTCTGCATTTCAATCGATCCATCGACATGTGCGTAAGTCTCTTGGCGATTCTTAAAACTGGAGCGGCCTACCTGCCTTTGGATCCCCACTACCCCGCCGAACGCCTTGCTATGATTATTCAAGAATCCGCTGTCCAGATCATTTTAACCCAAAGCGACATTGCAGAACATGTGCCTGACGGGCCCAGTTGCTGGTGTGTGGATAGGCTGTGGGCAGGCCTTGACACCTTTGTTCCAAGCAACCCCACCCCGTGCTTAAGCGGTGACAATCTGGTCTACGTGATGTACACCTCGGGCTCCACCGGCAAACCAAAGGGGATTGCACTCCAACATCTTGTCATGACCAACCTTATCCAATGGTCTTGCCGAAACACGATCGAGCGTACAGGCGTACTGCAGTTTGCTTCCATTAATTTTGACGTGAGCGCCAATGAAATGTTCGCTGCTTGGCACGGTGCCGGTACGGTTTTCCTCATTGATGAAGCCATGCGTTATGATGCGGACAGGTTATACGCTTATCTTAACACCGAACCCATCGGCAAACTGATTCTGCCGGTGGTGATGATGCAACAATGGGCTTCTGATTTCCGACAACACGGCCGGTACTTGAAAAATGTTCGTGAAATTACCACCACGGGAGAGCAATTACAGATCACCCACCCCATTGTAGCTTTTTTCGAGGCTCACCCCCATATCCGTCTCCACAACCACTATGGACCCGCGGAAACCCACGTGGTGACCGCTTACAGCTTCGTGGAAGAGCCCAAACTTTGGGCCTTTAACCCTCCCATTGGCAAACCGATCGCCAATACCCAGGCCTATATCTTAGATCCTGTTTTGCAACCAACACCCATTGGCGTGCCCGGTGAACTCTACCTGGGCGGTGACTGTCCCGCACGGGGTTATCTGAATAAGGGAGCGCTTACGGCTGAACGTTTCTTGCCGGACCCCTTCGGCAGACGAGCTGGTGGTCGACTGTACAAAAGCGGTGACCGGGCCAGATACCTTCCAGACGGCACAATCGACTTTCTTGGTCGCGCAGATTTCATGATCAAAGTAAGAGGGTTCCGGGTGGAGCCCGCTGAAATCGAAAGCTATTTGGATCGATGCCAAGGCGTTTCACGATCCCTTGTGGTGATGCGGGGCGACAAGACGAGCGACAAACAATTGGTCGCTTATCTGGTCCCTCTTGTGGGCGCGACACCGAGTGCCAGTGACTTAAGAGACTTCCTGAAACAACACCTTCCCGATTATATGATACCGACCGCCTTTGTGGTTTTGGAGGCCTTCCCACTCAATCCAAACGGCAAGGTGGATCGCCATCGCTTGCCCATGCCACAATTCACCTTTAAAGAAACCCTTGCGCCCCAAACCCCGACGCAACATTTGCTTCACCAGATTTGGAGCAAGGTGCTGAGTCGAAACGATATGGGCATTGACGACGACTTTTTTGCGCTGGGCGGCCACTCCCTGCCGGCCACCCGTGTCATGGTTCGGATCGGAGAGATTTTTCCGCACGAACTCACGGTGCGTGCCATATTTGAGACGCCCACCATTCGCGGCTTGGCCGAACGTCTCGACCGCTTGAACACGGGCGACCTGCCGCCCATTCAGCCGCTTCTGGCTTTGCCCCGTGAGGCACCCCCAGCCCTTTCCTTCGCCCAAAGACGTCTTTGGTTCCTCGATCAATTGGACGGACCAAACGCCGCATACAACATGCCCTCGCCTCTGGCGTTGCGGGGCTACATTGATGTACGCCTAATGGAAGGCTCTATTGCCGCTATCGTGGAGCGGCATGACATCTTGCGCACCACGATTTCTCTGCTCAATGAGGAACCAGTTCAATTGATTAGCGACGCGACTGGTTTTTCCCTGGATGTAGTTGATTTTTCCGGGCTTCAAGCGCACCTTCGTTTGGCCTTTGCCACGCGGTGTCTTCATTCCGACACGCTCAAACCTTTTCACTTGGATAGGGGCCCACTTTATCGCCTCAAACTATTTAGACTCGACTCAGACGACCATCTCCTCCTCGTGAATATGCATCACATCGTGTCCGATGGTTGGTCTATCGACATCCTTGTGCGAGAAATTGCGACGTTTTACAGGCACCCTTTGATGGGGGATGTATCCCTGCCGGAGCCGT
The DNA here is from genome assembly GCA_964423555.1 of uncultured Holophagae bacterium. GTDB lineage: Bacteria > Acidobacteriota > Holophagae > Acanthopleuribacterales > Acanthopleuribacteraceae > CAYRFM01. The sequence goes on from CAYRFM010000009.1 coordinate 46,042, forward strand.
TGAAGGTCCAGTACGCGGACTATGCCGTATGGCAACAAACTCAGCTTCAGGGCGAGATACTCGACAAGCGCATGCTGTATTGGGCGAATAAAATGAAAAACGCGCCACCCTTGTTGAGCATCCAGACTGATCGTCCGAGAACCCCTCACGCCTCGCCAATGGGGGGGTCACCTCTCAGCAATGGTCATCCCAATTGGGTCAACGTATTCAATCCTTTAGCCTGGACCATGGCTCGACTTCGTTCATGACGGTGTTGGCGGCATTCCAAATTTTATTGTCTCGATATAGCGGCCAATCTGATATTTGTGTGGGCACCCCTATCGCTAACCGCTCCGCTACTCAGACTGAAGCACTTATCGGCTTTTTTGTAAACACCTTGGTCCTGCGGTCCCATATCGATCCCCAGAGAAGCTTCTTGTTGACCCTGGCCGACGTGCGGGAAACGGTGCTTGAAGCCTTTGCCCATCAAGACGTGCCTTTTGAGAAGTTGGTGGAGTATCTCGATCCCGAACGCAGCCTTACGCACACGCCGCTGTTCCAGGTCATGTTTGTTTACAGCGAGGGTGCCGGTGAGGAACTTCACCTACCAGGATTAACCCTGGCCCCCGTAGATGGTGGTGAAATCAGGGCCAAATTTGACCTGACCTTGCGTGTCACGATGCGTCCAGACGGTCCACTTGTTGCTATGGTTTACAGCCAGTACCTGTATAACGGGGATACGATAGAGGCCTTTTTAAAGCACCTCCGGATCTTCTTGATCCAGGCCTTGGACGATGCGGATCGGCCCCTGCAAGGGCTGGATCTGCTGGATGAAAGGGAGAAGGCCAGGGTGCTATTGGGCTCAGATCGGGAACGTGAGCCCTTTGTTCCCATACACCTATCAGTTGCCAGGCACGCTTTCACCATGCCTGAAGCGATCGCCATCTATTCCGACTCTGGGCGCAGCTTTCGGGCACTGAATCAACGTGCCGATACTGTCGCCGCTGCCCTGCAGCAGCATGGTGTGCGGCGTGGCGACCGTGTGGTCCTGTTGGCCGAGTCGGGATTTCACTGGGTAGCTGCCATGCTAGGTTGTCTGAAATGCGGCGCGGCCTATGTGCCCGTCGATCCTGCATTTCCTCGGGCCCGGGTCGAACAGATTCTAGAGGATGCACAACCGGTGTTGGTGCTTGGCAACCTGAGTGCTGACCTCTCCTACGCCCATTTGCCCATTGATGGAGCGTTCATCGAGACGACCGCTGAGATTCGGCCCTTGGTGGACGGCGATGATCTGGCCTATATGATTTATACATCCGGTTCCACGGGGAAACCCAAAGGAGTCTGTGTCAGCCATGTCAACCTTTGGCATTATCTGATTGAAATAGAAAGGCGCTTGATGCTGCCCGAAAAGGCCAGCATGGCTGCGCTTTCCACCGTGGCGGCCGATTTAGGCAATACGATGCTCTTCGGAGCCCTCTTCACCGGTAATACCTTGCGGATCATCGACAAGGAAACCAGTCTGGATGCAGTCTTGTTGGCCGAGGCCTTTCTGCGCCTTCCTGTGACGGTGCTCAAACTCGTCCCATCTCATCTCAAAGCCTTGCTTGCCGGGGCCGGCGGCGAGGTACTTCCCACGGACCTCCTGATCCTGGGCGGGGAGGCACTTGATAGGACACTCTTGGCCGCGATTGCAGATCATCGCCCCAGCCTGCGCATAATCAATCACTACGGCCCCACCGAAACAACCATTGGCTGTATGACCCAAGCGGTATCATCGCTGGGGTTGTCAGATGGCAACACTGCCGTGCCCATTGGGCTACCCCTAGATAACAGTCGCGCTCTGATAGCTGACCCCTATCTCCGACTCCAACCCGTGGGTGTTCCTGGGGAACTGTGCATAGGCGGACCCGCGGTAGCGAGAGGTTACCACTCGAGACCCGCCGCTACCGCGGCCGCTTTCGTGCCAGACCCAACGGGCGCTATACCGGGAGCACGCCTGTATCGCACAGGTGATCTTGTCAGACTGCCAGCTTCACCCGACAACCAAATTCCCAAAGTCGTATTCTTGGGCCGAATCGACCACCAGGTAAAGATCAATGGTTATCGAATCGAGCCTGGAGAAATTCAGGCAGCCCTCACCAGCCATGATTTGGTAGAGGACGGCGCGGTCTTACCCCGGCAGATCGGTCAGAGTACGGTATTGCTGGCCTATGTGGTAGCTCGGGATGGGCTTCTGGCGGAAGATATCAAGCAATTCCTACAGAAACGGCTGCCTGCCTACATGATCCCCACGGCCTTCGTCTTCCTGACGAATCTGCCACTGAACGCCAACGGCAAGCTTGACAGAGCGCGTTTACCGGCATTCGCGCCCTTGACGGAACCTTCCAAACAAGGGGAGGCCCTCCGCTCGAATTCAGAGCAAGTCATTGCTGAAATTTGGACAGAAATTTTGGGCGCCAGAAATGTCTATGCCGACAGCGATTTCTTTGCGTTGGGTGGGCACTCCCTTGCCGCAACCCGGATTGTGGCGCATGTCGGTCGTCATTTCTCAGTTAAATTGCCCGTGCGCCTGGTGTTCACCCAACCAAGATTGCGTGGCTTTGCGGCGCTCGTCGAGGAGGAACGCCAACGCTGCCGACAGGAGGCGCTACCACTCAAGGCGGTTCCTCGCGACGACCTGGCACCGCTCTCCTTCGCTCAGCAGCGCCTATGGGTGCTCAATCAATTGGAGGGACCCAGCCACACCTACAACGTACCCATTATCCTGCGCTTGACGGGCCGCCTTAACACGTCCGCCCTTGAATCGGCAATGCAGGCGATCGTGGCACGCCATGAGGTTCTGCGCACCTGTTTTGTGGCGCGCGAAGGCACGCCATACCAGCGAATTTTCGATCAGGTCCCGATACATCTCAACCACATCGACTTGGCTGCTTTGCCGGCCAAGGAAATGCTGCTTGATAGATTGCAGTCTCGCTATATTGCACCCGAGTCGCGAACCTGCTTCGATTTGGGAAAGTGCCCGCTCATACGCCTACATTTGCTGTCGCTAGGACCTGAAGACCGCATCCTCATGGTGACCCTCCACCACATCGTATCCGACGGTTGGTCTACAGGTATCATGGTACGGGAGTTGGTGCGATTCTATCATACCACCGTCACAGGAGTGCCCCACGGTCTGGAGCCACTCCCCCTGCAATATGCTGACTTTTCCTACTGGCAACGACGCTGGCTTGAAGGAGATATGTACGAACAGCAGTTGTCCTACTGGAAAATGCAGCTAAACGGCGCGCCTCCCCAGATCGATATGCCCACCGACTTCCCTCGTCCACAGATTACCCGTTATGCTGGGCAAGTGCTGCACGATCTCATGGCCCCCGAAATCGAGCCCAAGGTGAAAGCCTTTAGCCTGCAGCATGGACTCAGCCCTTTTATGACGCTACTTGCGGCCTATTATGTGATTTTGGCGCGTTACAGCGGCCAATCCGATCTTGTGGTTGGCACCGACGTCGCTAACCGGAACCGCGGCGAAATAGAGCCGCTCGTAGGTTTTTTCATCAACCAACTCGCTCTTCGAGGCAAACCTGATGCCGGCTTGAGCTTTAGAGCATTTTGCAACACCGTGCGCCAAACCGCTCTGGACGCTTATGCCAATCAAGACCTGCCCTTTGACCGCCTTGTGGTTGAGTTGGTGCACGAGCGCAACCGAGCCGTCGCGCCGATCTTCCAAGTTAAATTCATCATGCAGAACACGCCGAGAGAGGATGTCGCGCCCATGGGCCTGGACATGCGTCCCATGGCATGGGAAAACACGGTTTCCAAATTCGACCTGACCCTCCAGGTGGTGACCGGCTCAGACGGTCTGTCCTGCCAGCTGGAATATCGCACCGACTTGTACCTGCCGGAGACCATGGTCTCCTTGCTGCGCCACTATCAAACGCTTCTGGACGAAGCCCTTTCGGATCCCAGCTGTCCCATGCGAACCCTCCACATGCTTTCGCACGAGGAGCGTCGCCACTTACTTCACCACCACAACCCTATCAGTCGTCCAGTCTCGCCGTTGACGGCTCCTCAACGATTCCAGCGAACAGCGGCCCAGTACCCAGAGGAGGTGGCACTGTCTTGGGAAGAGGGCGTGATGACCTTTGCAGAGTTGGAGCGACGCAGCAACCGTTTGGCCCACTACTTGATAGGGCTAGGCGTTACGCCTGACACTGTTGTAGCGGTGTTTTTGCCACGCTCGCCCGAGCTGATCATTTCGGTTCTGGCTACCCTCAAGGCTGGAGCAGCCTACCTTTCTTTAGATCCCGATTACCCTGCCAAGCGACTAGGTTTTATGCTGGGAGATGCTCACGCTGTCGTTCTACTGACTTCTGACGCTTACCTCGATCAATTGCCATCGTTCCAGCTCAATTTCTTGACGTTGTTCTGCTTTGAGGCGTGGGATATGGTGGAAGTTGAAGATACTGCTCCACCCGAGGTAATTCTGGACGACCTCCATACTGCTTATCTCATCTACACATCTGGCACGACGGGGCGTCCCAAAGGGGTGTTGGTCACTCATGGCGGCCTGAAGAATTACCTGGACTGGTGTTCTGCTACCTACCGACCGGTTACTGGTGCACCACTGTTTTCTTCCTTGGGATTCGATGCCACTGTCACAGCACTTTACCTACCCCTATTGGAAGGGAAGACCGTGCATCTTATGCCGCTGGGAGGCGAGTTAGACGGCCTGCAGCAGATCTTGTCCCAAAAGCGCCATCTCAACCTCATAAAAATCACACCTTCACATATGGACGCTCTTGCAGCCATGGGCCTGCCCGAGAACCTGCGCGATCGGCGTGCGATCTTTGTCATCGGGGGAGAAGTCCTCCGCGCCGAAACTCTGGCGGTATGGCGTCGCCATATGCCGTACGCACGATTTTTTAACGAGTATGGGCCTACCGAAACGGTGGTGGGCTGTTGCGTATATGAGGCTTCCGAGGAGGACTTGAGTGTACCGATCGGCACCCCCATTTTCAATACCCGCCTCTACATTCTGGACAAGCGACTAGAGCCAGTGCCCCGGGGCGTGCCGGGCCAATTACTCATCGCCGGTGAGGGCGTCGCACGTGGGTACCTCAACCAGCCCGCGCTTACAGCCGCCCGATTCTTACCCGATCCCTACAGCTCACAACCCGGTACACGCATGTATGCATCCGGTGACTTAGTGATCCTCAATAGCAAGAGGATTTTGACGTTTGTTGCGCGCTTGGACGATCAGGTGAAGATTCGCGGATTTCGCATTGAACCTGCCGAAATTTCGGCGGTGCTGCTGGAACAGCGCAGCATTGTGGCAGCCGAAGTGTTGATCCGCGAGGTCATTCCCCACGATCACCGCCTGGTGGCCTACCTGGTATCCTCCACCCATACGGTGGATGAAGTGCAACTTCGCGAGGCCTTGGCTCGGGAACTTCCCAACCACATGATACCGGCCCACCTAGTATTTCTGAAGGCTTTGCCCTACACTGCCCACGGTAAATTGGACATCGCCGCCTTGCCCTTGCCTGAACTTGGAACTCGCCACGACAAGAGCAGCGACTTGCTCACGGCCACCGAGGAGTTGCTCGCTGTTGTTTGGTGTGATGTGCTGGGCGTATCCAACTGTCGCCCCGACGACGATTTCTTCGACGCCGGGGGGCATTCGCTTTCGGCCACCACTCTGGCATCCCGTATTCGTAAGTATTTTGATCTCAATCTAGCGGTCAGCGATGTGTTTGAACATGCCACTTTGCGGCGGTTGGCCAGCCATATGGATCGTTTGTCTAGAGGAGAATGCCTGCCGAGTCTCTTCCCCTATCAAGGTCTCTTTCCTCCTTTGTCCTTTTCCCAACAGCGGTTGTGGTTCCTAGATCGACTTGAGGAAGCACCTTCTGCCTACCACGTGCCCCTGGCTTTCCAGATTGTGGGTGAACTAAATATTTCTTTACTCCAACAAGCACTTGCGGGAGTTGTTTCCCGCCATCAAGTATTGCGCACCACCTTTGCCGAACATGAAGGCAAAGTTTATCAGCGTGTCCATGAAGATCTTCAGCCACTTCTGGCATACCAGGAGTTAAGCGAAACCGAGGCTTCTGTAATCGACCTGGGCGCCTGGCTCGCAACCGTCTGTGCCGCGCCTTTTGACCTCGAAGAGGGGCCCTTGCTACGAATGAGCATACTTGGCTTGAGCGGCACCAGCCATGTTGTGGTCCTAGTGTTGCACCATATCGTCACCGATGGTTGGTCAGGGCGAATTTTGCTTGACGAGTTATCGGCACTGTATGAGGGCCTGCTTCGAAATCAAAAAGTAAACCTGCCCGAGCTCCCCATTCAATATCTGGATTTTGCAGCATGGCAGCGCGAACATTTGGACAGTGTCGTGCTTGCAAGCCAACGGACCTACTGGAACCAGAGCCTGGAGGGCGCGCAGCCTTTTCTGAATCTGCCCACGGATTTTCCACGTCCCCGAGTGCAAAGCTTTCGCGGTGCCGCTCTGCATTTTGTGCTTCCGCTCGACCTCCAAGTGAGGTTGAATGAATACAACCGGCAACAGGGGGTGACCCTGTTCATGAGCACTTTTGCTGCTTTTTCTCTATTGCTGATCCGTTACTCCAGTAGCCGTGATATCTCTGTGGGTACGCCTATCGCCAATCGTTGCCATAGCGACTTGGAATCGCTCATCGGTTTCTTTGCTAACACCTTGGTGCTGAGGGTTCAACTCCAACAAGATGAAAACTTTGTGCGCTTCCTTGCACGCGTTCGTCGCATCTGTTTGGATGCTTACGCCCATCAGGACTTCCCCTTTGAACAACTGGTCGAGACTCTTCATCCGCAACGCAGTCTCAGCCATTCCCCCTTGTTTCAGGTGCTCTTTACCGTGCATCCGCCCAATACAGGTGACCGGAAATTTTGCGGACTACAATTGAACCACCTCGACACCCAGACACATTCTTCCAAATTCGACTTGACTCTGCACTTGGGCGAAACCGCCGAGGGTCTGGAAGGACGCATGGAATATTGCACGGATTTGTTCGAGGAAGCCACTGTTCGGCGCTTCATCGCCCACTTCCAACATCTCCTTGAATCCCTGCTGGACGCCCCAGACGTTCCCGTAAGCTACATTGATTACATGAATGAGCGAGAGCGCGCCAATCTTTTGGCTCTGGCCATGGGGCCCTGTAACGTACCCCCTCGTTCGCCCTTACAGGAGCGAGTGGCCCGTATGGCCGCTGAGTGTGGTGATCAACCGGCTCTGTTTTTTAATGGAAAAACGCTTTCCTACCGCAGGTTCAACCAATTAGCCAACGGATTGGCAGATCAACTCCAAAAGCGAGGGGTAGGACCAGAGGGTATCGTGGCCCTATGTTTTTTCCGGTCATTTGAAATGGCGATCTCCCTGTTGGCGGTGCTCAAAGCGGGGGGGGCCTATGTCCCGCTTGATCCCAAATATCCGGTGGACCGACTCTCCTATATGCTGAACCAATCTGGCTCAATGCTCCTACTCACCAACATCCAACAGCAGAGCCAGTTACCACCCATCTGTCCCGAGACCCTGCTCATCCAACTTGAGAACATACCAGAAAATCCAGAAACACCGATCTGCCGAGCTCGCGGTGATAATCTTTTTTACATCATCTACACGTCCGGCTCCACTGGTCGACCCAAGGGCATTGCCCTACCCAGGCAAGCACTGGATAACCTCATGGCCTGGCATGTGGATCATTGCTTGGGTGGCGTGAGTGTGTTGCAGTTTTCGTCCCTCAGTTTTGATGCCCACATTACCGAGATGTTTGCGGCCTGGCTTACTGGCGGCTGTCTCTTTCTGATTCATGAAGACTTGCAGTTGGACGCAGATACACTTATGCGGTTCCTCTACGAGAATGGTGTGGAGAAGGTCAATATCCCGGTGTCGCTACTCAACGTCTGGGCCGCAGAATATGCTGATGCCGTAGATCGTTTTCAATATCTCCGCGAGATAACCTGTACTGGAGAACAGCTATTATTGACCCAAGCGGTACGTGAACTTTTCGAACGTTTGCCTCATGTGGTGCTCAATAACCATTACGGACCCGCGGAGACACATGTTGTCACCTCCTTTACTCTGAAGGGAGTCTCCCGGCATTGGCCCCACAATGTGCCCATCGGCACACCATTGGACGATACCACTCTCTTCCTCCTAGACAGGCATGGGCTACCCGTTGCCGACGGCATTCTCGGTGAAGTATTCCTGGGCGGTGCCAATCTGGCGAGAGGTTATTGGGGACGTCCAGGGCTTACTGCCGAAAAGTTTGTTCCGCATCCGTTTTCTGCGCGAGGCGGAGAACGACTTTACCGCACGGGAGATCTGGCGCGCCGTAAATCAACCCCCTTGGAAGGATTAGAAGGGGTGGTCGAATACGTCGGTAGAACCGATTTCATGGTCAAAATCCGTGGCCTCCGCGTTGAGCCCCAAGAAATTGAAGCGCTCATTGACGCATCTCCCGACGTCGTAAAGTCCTTGGTATTGCCTTTTCTTGCAGTGGACAACGACCTGCGCTTGGTTGCCTATGTGGTGCCTCGCGAACAGGGCCTGAGAGACGAACACGCACTGCGTGATCGGATTAGGGCCAATGCACCTGACTACATGATTCCGGCTTCCTTCGTGTTCTTAGACGCCTTCCCCCTTACACCAAATAAGAAAATAGACCGCAACGCACTGCCCCAGCCCCTTTCCTTGGTCGCTGGACGGGTTCGTCCTCCTACGACTGCGATCCAACGCCTGGTAGCAGGGCTTTGGTGCGAGTTACTAAATCGGGAGTCGGTAGACCTCATCGATAACTTCTTTCACCTGGGCGGCCATTCGCTTTTGGTTACCCGACTCATTTCTAGGCTGCGTCAAAAAATCGGCGTCCAATTGAGCGTGCGTTCCTTGTTTGAAGCGCCACAACTGGAGGCGTTTTGCCAACAGGTCGAGCAGGCAAGGCATGAAGAGGCGTTTCTGCTTGTTCCGCTAGATAGGACCCACCCTGTAGCACTTTCCTATGCACAACAGCGCCTTTGGTTCCTTGATCGATTAGAAGGTCCATCGGAAACCTACAACATGCCGGCCGCTTACAGGATCTCGGGCTCGATTGCTGGCGATGCCTTATGCCGCGCGATTGAAGAGGTTGTAGCTCGTCATGAAGTACTTCGTACGCGTTTCGAACTCATCGGCGATGAGCCTCGTCAGGTCGTAATCCCAGCCGAATGCTTTACCGTATCGCGCTGCTCCTTGGAGGACGAGGCGCAGGTAGAGGCGTATCTTGTAAATAATGCCCAAACACCTTTTGACCTGCAGTCGGACCTGCCCTTCCGAGCAACACTGATTCAGTTGTCGGACGAAGTGCATGTGTTACTCGTTTGTGCACATCACATAGTATGTGACGGTTGGTCGTTGGGACGGATGATCCAGGAAATTACCCTCTGTTACAAAGCGTTTGCGGCCGGACAACCCAGTCCCCTCGAACCCCTGGAGATACAATATGGCGATTATTCCGTATGGCAACAACATTGGCTTACCTCAAGTGCCCTACAAGAGCAGTTGAGTTGGTGGTGTGAACATCTTGTCGGGCTACCTGCACTGCTCGACTTGCCAGGGGACCGGCCTCGTCCCAAAACGCAGAGTCATCGCGGCGCTTCTCATGTCTTTGCGCTATCAAACGATCTTCTTTTCGGCTTGGAAGCACTGGGGCAAGACCATCGGGCGAGTCTGTTCATGGTGCTAAATGCGTTGTTTCAGACCCTACTGTATCGTTATAGCGGCCAGGAAGTCTTTGCTGTTGGTTCGCCATTTGCCAACCGTAATCATCCTAAGCTGGAACTCCTAGTGGGTCTGTTTCTCAATACACTTGTGTTTCGCGCACAGCCCAGGGCCCATAAACCGTTTCATGAATTTTTGGAAGAAACCAGGGAAACGGCACTCGACGCCTTCTCTCATGCCGATGTGCCTTTCGAGCGGGTTGTGGAAGCGGTACAACCCGAACGGGGACTCGGTTTTTCACCTTTGTTCCAAGTGATGCTCATCTTACAGAATGCGCCCAAGGCCTCCGCGGATCTCGTTGAGGCCCGTTTTGAGCCTTTGGCTGAGCATTTGGAGGTTTCCCGTTTCGACCTCACTTTGGGCGTGAGCGTTGAACCAAGTGGTCTGTCCTGTACCCTAACCTACAATCGAGATATTTTTGACATGGATACCGTGGAAAATATGGCCTCCGCATTTATCCAGCTGGCGCAAGCGGCCGTCGTTTCGCCTCAAACACCCCTTGGTGGGCTCACTCTCTTGAGCGAGGCTGAGCGGCGCCGTCAGGTTGAGCATTTTAACCAGACCCAGCGGGCGTTCTCACCTAGCGGTCTTTGCCATCGAGTGGCCAGATTCAGCGATGGTCCGGCCTTGGTTTTCGACCATGCGGTGCTCGATTATCGCCCTCTGAGTGTGCGTTCCGCAGGCGTTCAACTCGCGTTGGCGCCGGCCCCTGAGGCGCGCGTGGGGATTTACTTGGAGCGCACGCCCGAGATGGTGATCGCTATGCTCGGTACATTGTCCGCAGGTGCGGCCTATGTGCCTCTTGATCCCGATTACCCCATGGATCGATTGGCTTATATAGTTGGGGACGCCGGTGTCGAGCGAGTGCTCACCTCCAAGGCTCTTTGGGCAGCCGCGCCACTTCCCGGTTGTTCTCCATTATTTATGGAGGGCTTGGGATTTGGGCCGGTAGACCACCAGCCTGCAATGGTTCACTCGGGTCAATTAGCCTATGTGATCTATACCTCCGGCTCTACAGGCAAGCCTAAGGGCGTGGCTGTAACTCGAGGAGCCTTGGATAATTTTCTCCAAGCAATGCAGGCGTTGGTGGGCCTGACGCGGCATGATCGCGTATTGGCGCTCACGACGGTGGCCTTTGACATCGCCGTTTTGGAGTTGTTTCTTCCTTTAGTTGAGGGCGCAAGTGTGGTGCTCTGTAGCCGGGACACAGGGCGTGACCCGTCTGCCTTGGCGCGCTTGCTGGAACGAGAATCCGTGACCGTTATGCAAGCCACTCCCTCTACGTGGCGTCTACTTGTGGATGCTGGGTGGGCCCCGCCACGAACTCTCAAGGCTCTTTGTGGTGGTGAGGCGCTCTCGCAGGAGCTCAGCCATCGAATCAGAAAAAATAATCCGCCCGTGTGGAACCTATACGGCCCTACAGAGGCAACGGTCTGGACTTCAAACTGTTACCTGAGTAGTCCAAGGGAATTCGCTTCTGGCACTTTGAGCGGCCAGGAGCTCATCGGTCGGCCCATTGCCAACACCAGACTGCATGTACTTGATGGAAATCTGGAGCCCACGCCTGTCGGCGTACCTGGTGAACTCTTCATCGCAGGCGACGGTCTTGCCAGGGGTTATTGGGGGCAGCCCGCTCTCACTGCCCAGAGTTTCATCCCAGATCCGCACGGCAAGGAGAATGGTCAACGAATTTATCGGAGCGGCGACCTCGCACGTTACCGTCCGGATGGTAACCTAGAACACCTCGCTCGGGTTGACCACCAGGTCAAGGTTCGCGGGTACCGCGTTGAGCTGGGTGAAATTGAAACCCGTCTCAATGCCTTGAACAATGTGCGTCAGGCTGCCGTCGCCCGACACGGGGAAGGCGGCGAGGCGCTGCTGGTTGCCTACCTGGTCTGTGATGAGCCCAAGCCTGAACGGGATTTGTTACACCGGCTATTGTCTGCGAACCTACCCGAGTACATGGTTCCCACGGTGTACATGTTTCTTTCCGAACTTCCTCAGACCCAAAATCGGAAATTGGACCGTAAGTCGCTCCCTGCGCCCGATGCGGCGGCCTCGCGGTCGGAGTTTGTGGCGCCCGTGACTGCAACTGAAGAGTTACTCGCGGAAATATGGAGCGAACTTCTCAACGTGCAACCTGTGGGTCGCGGGGACCATTTTTTCGCGCTGGGTGGCCATTCTTTGCTTGCCACTCGTGTGGCGACCGCCCTACGCAAACGAGCGGAATTGGATGTGCCCGTGCGTATCCTGTTCGAGGCGCCACGGCTACATCAACTGGCAACTTGGATCGACGCACATCGTCAGGATTCACACTCGCTTCCCCCGATCACAGCTGCGGACCGGTCAAAACCTCTTGCCCTCTCCTTTTCTCAACAGCGGTTGTGGTTTTTGACCCAATTGGAGGGCGCTGATGCTTCCTACAACCTACCCATAGCATTACAGTTAAACGGTTGGATTGACTATCAGGCGCTTTCCCTAGCCTACCTTAAGCTTCTGCACCGCCACCAAATATTGCGCACAACCTTCAGTTATCACGGCAAGGACCCGGTACAGCAAATTCATGACCACCTCGTTTTCGAGCCGGTTCTCATCGACCTCAGTGGATTGGCGCCCCTTCATCGCCGCGCGGAAGAAGAGGGTCTTTGCCGCCAACTCATCGCTCGTGACGCGATGTGGGTCTTTGAACTCGAGCGTGGACCATTGGTGCGTTGGCACTATCTGAAAACGGGCCCGATCAACGGCTACCTGTTAATCAACATGAACCATATCATCGTCGATGGTTGGTCTATTGGTCTTTTGATCAAAGAGCTGCGACATCTCTATCAGTGTTTTTGCCAAGGCCTGCCCTCGGCACTACCCTCGCCTGGCTTGCAGTTCGCGGACTTTGCCGTTTGGCAGAAAACTCAGTTGAAGGCGATCGTTTTCCCTCAACAACTGGCCTATTGGAAAGCGCGGTTAGAGGGCGTGCCGACGATGATCGATCTTCCGATCACCCGATCGCGTCCGCCGGTACAACGCACTTGCGGTGCCGTAGTCAGGGGTCGACTGGATTCCGCATCTGAAGGAAGCGTGAAAGGCTGGAGTCGAGACCGCAACGCCACCCTGTTTATGACTGCCCTGGCAGCTTGGAACGTATTGTTAGCCCGTTACACTGGTCAGCATGATCTCGTGGTGGGTACCGATGTTGCGAACCGCAACCACCCGGACTTGGAAGGTATGATTGGCTTTTTTATCAATCAGCTGGCCATCCGCATTCATGTGCCTAAACAAATAACTTTTGGGGAACTGATTGCTCACGTCCGTCGCCACACCCTGGATGCTTTTGCGAACCAGGATCTGCCCTTCGATTACCTAGTCGGGGAACTTCACATTGAGCGCAATCGTGGAGTCGCGCCGGTCTTTCAGGTGAAATTGATCCTACAAAATATGCCGCAGGAGCATTTCCACCTGCCAGGTTTGGAAATAACGGGCATCCCTCGCCAAGCTGTCACAGCCAAATTCGACCTAACCCTGATCCTTAGCGAAACCGACCAGGGCCTACATTTTGTTCTCGAATATAATACAGACCTTTTCGATCCGGCGCCCATGGCACGGATGCTGGCTCACTACACGCAGCTGCTTTCCAATCTGTGCCAAACCCCATCTCATGATGTTTTCCGCGTTCCGATGGTATCGCTGGGTGAACGTGCGCTCCTATTGGAAAGCTTTTCCGGAGCTGACACCGAGCCGAGCAGGGATCTGATTTCGGTTTTCCAAGCACACGCGCAGGCTCGAGGTCAGGTGAGTGCAGTAGTTCAGTTGGGTGATAACAAGGTTCTAATGGATTATGCGGAGTTGAACCGGCGAGCCAACCAGTTGGCCGCCTATCTACTCGAGCAAGGCGTGCAAGTCGAGTCCGCCGTCGGCGTGTGCATGGCCTCCGGTGTTTTGCAAACAACCTGCATGCTTGCCGTATGGAAGCTCGGCGCTTGTTACGTGCCTATCGACACAGCTACCCCACCGTCCCTATTGGAGTACATCCTTCAAGATGCCCAAGTCACGACCCTGCTCACCATCGAACCCGTGCTAGACCTTCTGCCCCACCACATCTCCCAGTTCTTCTCAACCCTGTGCATCGACAGTGATTGGGACACGATTTCCTCATCAGTTGAAAGGCAACTTCAATTCACGCCACCCGTGGGTCTGTCTGCCTATGTGATCTATACCTCAGGCACCACTGGCTTACCTAAGGGCGTAAAATTGACCCGCGACGGCCTCAGCAATCTGGCTCAAGCTCAGGCGGAAGCGTTTTCTGTGGTTCCAGGAAGCAGATTACTCCAATTCGCCTCGCTTAACTTCGATGCCTCCATCTCCGAGTTTTCGATGGCACTGACGGCTGGGGCGACGCTCATTCTGGCTCCACGTGATAAACTGCTGCCAGGTAAGGAATTGATCGAAACGCTTAACCAACAGACCATTACCCACATCACGCTTCCACCCTCGGCAGTGGCTGTGCTCGACCCAGACATGGTCCCAGGCCTAATTCATCTTGTCTTGGCCGGTGAGGCATCACCTCCCGAGCTCATAGTTCGCTGGTCGATCGGTCGTACCGTGTACAACGCCTATGGTCCCAGCGAAGGTACTGTATGTGCCTCTATCAGTCGTTCCAATGAGCATTCCACGGATCCTACTATCGGAAAACCCATGACGGGGATGCGTTGTTTTGTGCTCGACAATCATCTCAATCCCCAGCCCATCGGGGTTGCGGGTCAATTGTGCGTCGGAGGGATCGGTCTAGCGCGGTGCTACATCAACAAACCGGCACTGACTGCCGTGAGTTTTATCCCCAATCCCTACTCGAAGCATGCAAGTCAACGCCTTTACCTTACTGGGGACCGGGCTAGTTTTACTGAAGATGGTGCTATCGTCTTCCACGGCAGACAGGACAATCAAGTCAAGATTCGAGGCTATCGTATCGAACCGGGGGGCATTGAGGCAGCTCTGGTCGCTCAAACGGCAGTCAGCGATGCGGTGGTATTGCCTAGGGGCATGGGTGCGGAACGCGTTCTTGTCGCTTTTGTCATCCCTCATAAGGGCTTGGAGCACTGGGACGAGGAAAGCACGCGCAAGGCACTGGGCGAATACCTGCCCGATTACCAAATTCCAAGCATCTTTATCCCGCTGGAGCGTTTCCCTCTAACGCCCAATGGCAAGGTGGATCGCAAAGCTCTTGGGGGATTCGAGACCCATCGTGTCGCCCGCGAAATCGTGGCACCGCGCTCACCAGTCGAATGCTCCCTTGCCGCTATTTGGGAAGAGGTTTTGGCCATCGAGCGGGTCGGTATCACCGACAACTTTTTCGAGTTGGGTGGACATTCACTACTCGCAACCCGGGTTTTCATGAGCGTCCAGGAAGAACTTAACGTTGATCTCCCAGTGGCTGATATTTTTGAGTGCCCCACAATCGCCGAACTGGCTGAACGCGTTTCCCGACGCTTGTTGGAAGAACCCACTCCGCCCCCACTGGTGGCGCGTGCTGGGTCACCAACACTGCCGTTGTCCTATGCCCAACAACGGCTCTGGTTGACCTACCTTTTGGAAGGACCCTCGCTTACGTATATCATTCCCGTGGCAAACCATTTTCAGGGCTTTATGGATGTACGCGCCATGGTTCGGGCAATTACCACCCTCGTGAATCGCCATGAAAGTTTGCGTACCTACTTCGGAGGGACCGATGAGGCGCCGTTCCTAAAGATCGGGATGCCGATCGAGTGCATACCGTTGCTCGATTTGAGCCCCCTGCCCGACAGCCAAAGAATGGTTTCGCTACAGCGATTGATCTCTGCCGCTCACGGGAAGTTGTACAAGCTGACGGAGCCCCCCCTTTTCCGCCTTGTCATCGTTAGATTGTCGTTGCAGGAACATGCACTTATAGGAAGTTTGCACCATATCATCGCTGACGGCTGGTCTCTGAGTGTATTTGTCCGCGAGCTTAGCAAATGTTATACATCGAATCTGGATCGCATTGATGCCGAACTTCCCCATCTGCCCGTTCAATACGCTGATTTCGCCCTTTGGCAGCGTTCATGGCTTAGGGACGACGAACTCAATGCCCAGCTCAGCTACTGGAAGGACAAATTAGCAGGGATGCCACTCCTCTTGGAGCTTCAAACCGACAAACCTCGCCCTCCCAAGCAGAGCTTCCGGGGCGCCTTTGTGACCGTTCATATTCCCGCTGAGTCACTCTCGAACCTTGTTGCCCTCAGCCAGGCTCAAGGCACGACTCTGTTCATGACTCTACTCGCTGCGTTCAAGGTCTTGCTTTATCGCCATAGCCATATGCCCGATGTCGCTGTCGGTTCACCGGTGGCTGGCCGTCCACGCAAGGCACTTGAGCATCTAATCGGCTTTTTCGTCAATACACTGGTTTTGCGCGATACCCTCTCTGGCTCGATGCGATTTACCCATCTTCTTCGTAACGTTCGACAGACGGTGCTAGAGGGCTTCCGCTTCCAGCAGGTGCCGTTTGAACAGATCGTGGACATTTGTGGCGTCCCCCGCGACCCAAGTTTCTCGCCACTGGTTCAGGTGATGTTCTCCTTGAGTCTAGAGCAGACGCCGGAATTCTTTCCCGGTCTTCATTTGGCGCCACTTCAAGAGGGTGTCGGGGACGCAAAATTTGACCTGACCCTCAACCTGACGGAAACAAAAAGTGGCCTCTATGGTCGTTTGATCTATTGTCGCGATTTGTTTGACGTGTCCCCTATGACCAGTTTCGTTGCTCACTTTTCGGCACTCTTGGACGCCATTTGCGATCGGCCAGAAGAGCACCTGGATCGCCTCTCATTGTTCGACGATGCGGCGATGCATCGCTTGATGGAGGTTTGGAACACATCTGAGGAGGTTTGGCTGTCAGGGAATAAGGTCGCTCAGATGTTGGATTCGGCTCCTGACGAAGACCCGGCACTGGTGATGACGGATGCCGAGGCAAGATGTCTAGAAATCATCAATTTCCGTCAATACAAAGAGCAGGCCCAACACATGGCTCAACATTTGGCCGCGCTAGGTGTTGGGCCTGATGTGCTGGTGGGCATCCATATGGAGCGGTCTCCCCTGTTTGTGGTCGCCCAGCTCGCCGTATGGTACGCAGGTGGGGCTTTTGTACCAATGGATCCACAATATCCAGAGAGCCGCTTGCAAAACACGGTTGAAGACGCCTCTCTATCCATTATCTTGACCACGGACACTTTTGTCGGACAGTTGCAGCACTTGCCGGTCCGACTTTTGACCCCAACGTATTTTGAGCGACCAACCCCGACAGCGAGCTTATGCCAGGCGCTGCCAGATCATCTTGCCTATGTGATATACACTTCGGGCACTACCGGTCGTCCCAAAGGCGTGGCCATTACCCATCGCACGTTGACAAATCTGGTTTATTGGTCCAGACAAGCTTTTGGGATCGATGCCTCTTTCCGCACTGCCTGGGTAGCGGGAGTCGCATTCGACGCTTCGCTTTGGGAAATTTGGCCAACCCTTTCTGTCCACGGCAGCCTATTTCCCGCCTCCCCGGAAGTCGTGCAGGGTGAGCTGGTGGATTGGCTTGAATCTAACCGGATCAATTTAACTTTTATCCCCACCGCCATGGCCGATAGGGTTTTCTCTCATTCCTGGTCGCGAAATTGCACCATGAAGGTTCTGCTGGTGGGCGGTCAACAGCTGACTCATTGGCCGCCCTCTCACCTGCCGTTCAAGGTCCACAACAATTACGGACCCACGGAAACCACGGTTGTGGCCACGTCTGCCATTACGCCCACGACGCCACCATTTGAGGGCGCCATCCCCTCCATCGGCCGACCCATCACCAATCATACCGTCTATATCCTCAACCGGGCCATGACAGCTTGTCCGGCGGGTGTATCCGGCGAACTGCACGTGGGCGGTGGGCAGGCTCGTGGTTATTATGGTCACCCAGCCCTTACGGCGGAACGTTTTGTACCTGATCCTCTGAGTCAAAGGGCGGGTTCGCGCCTATACAAAACCGGCGACTTCGCCAGGTTCCAGACGAACGGAGAAGTGGCGTTTTTGGGGCGAATCGACCACCAGATCAAATTGCGTGGCTTCCGTATCGAAATCGGCGAAATCGAGGCCGCTCTGCAAACCCATCCGGCCGTAAGGGAGTGTGCGGTACTTCTCGAGCAACAAGGCCAACACCTGGTTGCGTTTGTGGTTGTGGGGAGGGCAGCCGTTTCCTCCGATTTTGGCGAGTATTTGAGCAAAATCCTTCCGCACTTCATGGTACCCGCCGTTTTCCATCGGCTGTCCCAATTACCACGCACTGCAAATGATAAAATTGACCGATCTGCATTGGCCGAATTGGCTGCCGAACGCCACAGTGAGACGGAGAGGGGAACTCCTGGTTTGGCCGGAAACCCGGTGGAGGAAGTCCTTATCAGTATCTGGGGCTCGGTATTGCGTCGGCCATCTCTTGGTATTCATGACAACTTCTTCAGTCTGGGTGGACATTCGCTTTCGGCCATCTCCCTGATCTCTCGCATCAAGGACAGTCTTGGTTGCAACTTGGCCGTTCGTGACCTGTTCGACCGACCTACCGTGGCGGAAATATCGCCGCTCATCAATTCACAAAGACGAGAGCCCAGAATCCTTACTCCGATGACTCAGGCGGATCGCTCGGCTCCGTTGCCGCCGTCCTTCGCCCAGCGGCGCTTGCTCTTCTTGGACGCATTGGAAGGGTCCAGCGCTACCTATAACATTCCCTTCACCTATAGGGCTAGGGGCCCACTTGATCCTTACATGTTTGAATGCTGTCTTTCGGAAATAACTCGACGTCACGAGGTGTTGCGCACCACCTTTGTCGGAGGGCACGATGCGGCTGTGCAAAAAATCAATGTGGATATAGCTCCCATGGTGTTTGTGGATCTTTCCGCCTTGTCAGATCAGCGGCGAACTTCCGCAATTCGAGCACTGGCCGCTGTGGAGGCGAACCGGCCCTTCAACTTGGCCAAGGGCCCATTGTATCGCTGGTACTTTCTTCACCTGACCGTCGATGATGCTGTTTTGCTTTTGACTATCCATCACGCTGTCTTTGATGGCTGGTCGATGAAAGTCATGATGCGTGAGCTTCGTACACTCTACGCAGCTGCCCTGCGCGGGGAGAGGGCTGAATTAGAGCCGCTTGTATTCCAATACGCTGATTTCACAGCCTGGCAGGAGCACCAGTTTACGCGTACTGAGCAGGATCGGCTTCTGGCCTTCTGGCGCGAACGACTTGCAGGATCCACTCCTTTGTTAAATTTGCCCACTGACCGGCCGCGCCCCAAGCGCCTTTCTCATGAAGGGGCTACTCTTTGCTTTGCTTTGGACGTTGCCTTGACTTCACGGTTAGTTTCTTTCTCGGGAGAGCACAGTGTCAGTCTTTATATCACCCTGCTGACCGCATTTCTAACACTACTGGCTAGGTACACTGGTCAGGATGATGTATGTGTTGGCACGCCCGTAGCCAATCGAGGCCGCTCTGAACTGGAGCCGATGATCGGCTTTTTCGTCAATACCCTGGTAATGCGCGCTCGTTTTGACAATCAACCCTGTTTCCGTCGGCTACTGAAACAAGTGCGCCACTCGGCCTTGGACGCCTACGACAACAGTGAGATTCCCTTTGAAAAAGTAGTGGAGGCGCTTTGCCCCGTCCGGAGTTTGTCACACACGCCTTTGTTCCAGGCCATGTTTGCTCTTCATGACCTTGATCGCGGTGATGAGGACGCGAGTCTCGGCTCGATTCATTTGACTCCTATGGTTCAAGAGGTGGGCGGTGCTCGCTTTGAAATATCGTTGGCCCTGACTCGTGCCAATGGCATTCAGGGATCTTTGGAATACAACACTAGCTTGTTCGACCCGGAAACCATGTCCCGTTTTGCTGATCACTATTGTGGTTTGCTTTCCGAAATATTGGTGCGACCGAATATTCCTTTTCCCTCTCTGCACTTCATTTCGGAGGAGGAGCGTTCCGACCTTTGGGCAAAAGCGATAAACCGCCCACCCCCTCCGAGACAAACACTGCCCGCACGCCTGCGCCAGGTCGCGGAGCTCAGAGGAAACAACACCGCCCTGGTTACGGATACGATCCGCCTAAGTCATGATCAATTGCATCGGAAATCGGTTCAGCTAGCCGCGCATTTGTCGAGACGAGGGGTCGGGCCGGGCGATGTGGTGGCCGTGTTGTTACCGCGTTCTCCGCAATTGGTGGTGAGCTATCTTGCCGTCTGGCATCTTGGTGCCACCCTGCTACCCCTGAGTCTGAACCACCCAGTGGAACGACGTAGTTTCGTGATTCAGGATGCGGGCGCTCGCTTCCTGATACTGCAAGACCCTGAGCTGGGCGATGCCCCGCATGTGCTGAACTATGATTTTCTGGCTTCTTGTGAGCAGCTGCGCGACGAGAAACCGGTGGATGACCTTCAACTTGGGGCCTACATCATCTACACTTCAGGTTCGACGGGGAGGCCAAAGGGCGTATGTGTGACCCACTTCGCCCTGGCCTCGGTCATCCTAGGATCTGCCGAGTTGTTTGGCATCCAAAATGACGACTCCATGCCCATGTTGGCATCGCCGGCGTTCGATATCATGTTCTTTGAACTTTTTCTTCCTTTGTGTGTGGGCGGTGCTTGTCTACCCATTGATGAGGAGGAGCTTTTCCAGATGGAACGTCTCCAGAAGCGCATCAAACCAGCTACTCTCTTGCATATGGTGCCCGCCTTGGCCCAAGCTTTGGCAGCCTTCTTGCGCGGCAACGAGGAATCGCTCGATTTACGCCTAATGTTTGTAGGCGGCGACTCGGTACCCGCCGATTTGCTGGCCAATTTGGCTGAACTCCTGCCTGAAATAACCCTTGTGGAGCTCTATGGACCCACCGAAGCCACCATTATTGCCACATTCGCCACCTCGACAGGCATGGACTTTCACCGAGACTATGTCATCGGCGACGCTCTGCCCTGGGCCGAAGTCGTTATCTTGACTGATGCACTGGAGCCGTTGCCGCCTGGCCCAGCTGGCGAAATTTTTATCGGTGGTGATGGCTTGAGCCTTGGCTATGGGGGGCGTGCAGGGCAAACAGCCTGTTCGTTCCTGCCTCATCCCCATCCAGGGCATCCGGGTCAACGCTTGTATCGCACCGGTGACCTGGGTCGACTGTTGTCCAACGGCAAGCTTCAGTTTCTTGGCCGCAAGGATCAACAAATCAGTCTGCGCGGATTTCGCATCGAGCCGGGAGAAATTGAGTCACTGCTGTTGAAGCTTCCCCGCGTCCAGGCCGCAACGGTGGTGGTCCGAAGGGAGGGTGCGGGTATGCTGCTAATCGCCTTCGTGCAGGTGGAGCAGAAGGCAATGTTTGACGAAGCCGCAGCCAAGACCCAGCTCAAGAAGCAAATACCGGACTACATGATTCCTGCTCGAATCGTGGTCTTGGATCGATTGCCACAAACGCCCAACCAAAAAGTGGACCGAAGTGCCCTGGCCGCCATGCCCTTGCCCGAACCACAGGCGCCAGTAGTGATGCAACCTCAGAACCTGATCCAGGCGCAGCTCGTTTCCCTATGGGAACGATTGCTACCGGTTCATCCCGTGAGTGTCGACGCCGATTTCTTCGCGTTGGGCGGCCATTCCCTGTTGGCGGTTCGTATGATGGCGTTCATCAAGGAAGAGCTTGGTGCCATTCTGCCTTTGAGCACTCTTTTTGAAGCACCGACGATATTGGGCCTTGCCTCCGCGATACGCAACCAGAGCGAGCCTCGGCCCTGGCGCCCCCTCCAGACACTCGGTCGTAATGGTGGGGGCGTGCCGGTGTATTGTGTTCACCCCGTGGGGGGCGGTATCCTCTGTTATCGATACCTGAGCGCTGTTTTGGTAAACAACCCGGTCTATGGACTTCAAGCCCGAGGTATGGAATCCGGTGAGCCTCTGGACAACCACGAGAGCCTACAAACGATGGCTCAATATTACGTTCGCGAGCTCCAGAGTCATTGGTCTCAGGGACCTTTCTGTTTACTAGGCTGGTCCCTGGGCGGCGTCATCGCCTATGAAATGGCCCAAATTCTCACGGCGGCGGGTCGGCAGGTCGCCTTTTTAGGGCTCATGGATGCCGCCGTGCCGGAACTATTGCAAAAAACCGATGATTATGCAGAGCTCTTGTGCAGTGTGTTTGCCGATTCTAACATGGAACTGACCTTAGAGGAGCTGAAGGCTGTTCCAGCCGCAGATCAGTTGACTTATGCGCTAGAAAAAGGAAAGCGAGCGGGCGTCATTCCCCTCGACTACGACCTGGGTCAGGCCAAACGCCTCTTGACCGTTTTGAAAAACAACGAGTCGTTGGCTGTATCCTACCAACCCCAAACATATCACGAGGTTGTTCATATGTTCATACCCACGGGGAATGAGATTGCAACCCCCATGCCTTTGGGCCCCACCAAAGGCTGGGATAGACTGGTTCCGAATTTGGTCGTTCATGAAGTTCCGGGTACTCATGAGACCATGGGCTATCCACCTCATGTCCATCATCTGGGAAAAATCATCAACAACATTCTCGAGAAAACGCTCTCAATACCCTAGTTCTTCCCTACGGAGATCCAAAGGAGTTTTTATGAGACTTACTCATGAACAATTAGATGAGTACTATGATAAAGGTGTTCTAATCATTCCCGATAAATTTACGGCAGAAGAGTGTTCCATGATGCGCAGGGAACTCCGAAATCTGGCGAAACCGGGAATTCCGGGTGTAGTTTTGGAGGAAAATGGTTTGGTCAGAGCCCTACATGGATGCCACATGCAAAGCAATATTTTTGAAGGGCTCACGCACCATGCCCACATGTTGGAGCCGGTTCTACAAATTCTCAATACCGATGTTTATGTTCACCAGTTTAAAATCAACATGAAGCTGGCCTTTGGTGGGGAATTGTGGCCCTGGCACCAGGACTACATTTTTTGGAAGTATGAGGACGGCATGCCAGAGTCCCACGTAGTGAACATTGCGGTTTTTTTAGACGATATCACCGAGTTCAACGGGCCACTGTTTTTGTTGCCAAGATCCCACCATTTGGGTCTTGTCGAGGTGGAAGCCAAGGCTCCTCACCAGAATGAGGAAGATTGGATGAACAATGTAAGTGCGGATTTGCGCTACACCGTACCGAACCAGATCGTGGCGGCGGAGGAGGCGAAAAACGGCATGGTTTCCGCAACTGGAAAAGCCGGTTCGATTATGCTGTTTCACCCAAACACGATTCATGGTTCCTGCCCTAATATCTCGCCTCGAGATCGCGAATTGTTGGTGATTACCTACAACAGTGTCGACAATATCCCTCACTTTCCGCGTAATCCGCGACCTGAGTTTCTGGCCGGCCACAATTTTAAACCCTTGAAAGTACACCGCAACCCTTGGGAGTAACCCTATGGACCGTTGCCTTTATTTGTGTTGTGTTTGGATTGCCCTGGTTTGGGTTTCAATGGCAGCCGTGTCCCTACGGGCCGGAGAGGATATCCCCGCTTCGGTGATGGCCATCGCCGAAGCCTTGTCCTCTGATGAAATGGGGGGGCGCTCTTCTGGCTCCACCGGCTCCAAGCTGGCACAGGCCTGGTTGACTGAGTGGATGCGCGGACATGGATTTCGTCCGGCAGGAAATGACGGTGATTTTTTGCAGCCCTACAATCGAGGTTCAAACCTGGTGGCTTTGGTGGGGCCCGAGGGTGCTCCGGCGATATTGTTATCTGCGCACTACGATCATGTGGGTTCCAATTGCAGTCCTAAGCGTAAAGCTAAGTCCAATATTTGCAACGGTGCCGCAGATAATGCGGCCGCTGTAGCCGCGGTGCTGACAGCAGCAGCTCAGTTGGATGGTAACGTGAACGCTACGGTAGCGGTGGCCTTGTGGGACGGAGAGGAGCTGGGATTTTTGGGCGCCAAATATTTCTTGGCGAGACCCACCTTTTCTCTGGCAAATCTCCGCCTGATCATCAACATCGATGTTCTTGGTATTGATATGTTTCACGGCATGGAGCAAACGCTTTTTTGTATGGGTGGCGAAATTGGGGGGCCGGCTTTGACCGCCGATGTGGCAGCTTCCCTCGTCGGCTCAGGGCTACATTCGGTGGATTTGAGTTATGCCTTCGGTCACGGCCGGAGTGATCCGACTGCCTTTATTGACCAGGGCGTGCCAGTTCCCATCGTTTTTCTCTCAGATGGCTCCGGACCGACCTACCACACCACGGCCGATGAATTTCAGAACCTCAATTTAAACAAAATCACCTCGGCTACTAGTCTGGTCACACAACTGGCGCTTCGAGCGGCATCAAGGGGCGAAGGATACGGATTTGTGGCACCCACCATGATTCGCTCTCGCCCCATCCCTCGCCTCGAAGATGCCAACGCCCTGCAGCTGTTGGTTCAGGCAATGCTTTCTCACGCGGATGCAAATGGGCTGGATAAAAATCAGAGAAAAATGCTACATCGTTTCCTGAAACAGTTGAAAGATGTGGTTGACCGAGGGGTGGGAGCTTTTGGCGTCGAGCAACATAATCTGTTGCTGGGTGTTGCGGCAGCGGTGCAGCAGATGTCACAAGCCCGCTCATTGGACTAATTTCGTTGGCCCTTGAGCGGGGAGTCATAATTCTGCCTGACCTTTTTGGATTTTTTCATGGCGCCTTTTTAATCAGAAGCCTTTGAGGCTTAATTCTTGTATTTTGTACTCGCCCGCATCATCAATGATAATGCCGAGAATACGTCCGGAACGCGTGAACACTAGCGAATCGTCGGGATAACGGAATGCTCCATAGGTGAGCACTTTACCTTTGGCTTTGTCACACACGTAGTAACTGCCCCAGCAATATGCCAGGCCCATCCCTGTACTGCCAATTGGGGTCAACACAAAAAGCGCTTTATCACCTTTGATAGTGAATTGGGTGTAATAAGCTTTGTTATAATCAAAGCTGAACGTCATTTTGGGGATATTCTTAATCGCCAACCTGCTGCCGTCTTCCATAGGGAAGGTCATGTTCATGAAGTCTTCCTTCTCTTGGGGACTTGGCTTTTGATCCAAGAAGTCGAAGCGGTAATCACGAGCGATCTCGCCCTCGTCAGTGAGTTGGTATAGTTTTTTAGTATAAGAAAAACCGAAATATAGGCTACCTTTTTCATCCCGCTGCATGTCGATATCTGCTGTATATGCCTTGAGGGTAATCTGGCCGTTGGGTCCCTCTTTGGTGATCTCGGTAGAGTTCTCGAAGTTCTTGACCAACTTCAGCTTTTTACCTTTTTGATTGAGCAGGTAGAATTCCATCTGCATGTTCCCGGCAGTGGGTCTCAGTACGCCGGCAAGAACTTTATCGATGCCAAAAGGTATCAGGCTTTTGACTTGCCATTTCAACTGAAACGATCGCTTGAATTTACCATCCAAGTCAAAAATACTCACGAGTCTGGTCTGTTGGTTGACCCAAACCTCGTCTTTGTGGACGGCAATCGAATTGGGCGGTCCTATTTCGCCAGGGCCCAGGCCCTCGCGCGAAAAGCTTTTGATAAACTTGCCGTCCTTGCCCCAGACAAACACCTTGTGCTGTGTTTTATCAGCAATGTACATGCGGCCATCAGCGGCATAGTCCACGTCCGTTGGCCGGACAAGAAAGGTGTCCGCCTTGGCGGCTTCGGGGTTCTGATACGTCAGGGTTACCGTTATATTGGGGTTGTCTGCAAACAAGAATAGATTTATCAGTAAAAGCACCATTGCACTCTCCTCGTGGTAATGTCCTTCAGCTGGGAATTCATTATAGCAACTGAAAAAGTGTGCGTCCATGCGTTTTTAGGCCGGCTAGTACGACGTTGTCCTGTTAATGATCAAGGTATACCCTGGCGTCCAGATGGACCCGCCGATTCGTGGTCGAGAGGAAGGCTTCAGTCCACGGAGCACTAGGCGCGACCGCCGTTTTGCCTTGGTCACAGGGAGCGCGTAAGGTCTACTGAGCTGGCCAGAGGATGCGCAGAGCGGCGGGTGGATACTGCCTTCGTGTGATTCAAAAACGCATCGACACGCGCGCGGTTTGATGCAGGTGTGACCCGACCCCGTCGCGCGTCGCGCGTTGCGGGATCGAGCCGATTACTGCGGAGAGTTAAGGGCAAAGCCTGTGTGGTGGGTGTCGTTTTAGGGCCGTTCATGCCATCGGCACCGTTGGGTGCTTCGTCGGCTTCCTCTTCGCTAGTGAACCGTCCGCATCAGGTCAAAGCGAGGTTATGAACAGGGCAAAGATTATTAAGAGCCCAGTCGAAAGGGCATCCCCATTTGACGATTGGCAGAAAATAGAGTCATTCCACCAGGATGTTCACGGGATTTAGCTCTATTTATGCGCCTCTTTAACTTTCATCAGCCGCCGTGCGCAAAATTGCTAATATCTGGATCACGGTGCGACTTGGTCGTGGTATAATTTACCAAGTTTCCGCTTCTGTTCAATTTGTGGACAAACCATTTTTCAGGCTTTGCCGACCTCTTGATCGGCATCCAAGGGTTCTGGTTTTTGAGGAGTTCAGCGATGGCCCATGACTCTGACCATCTCTCGCTTTACATGGGGAAGGCGGTATTTCCGCTTTCAAGTGTCCAGAAAGATATTTTCTTTGACCAGTTACTTTATCCGGGTCTTCCGTTGTACAACATCGGCGGTTATTGCGCTATTGATGCGGCACTTGACCCCCATTTGTTTGAGGAAGTTCTTTGCTGGGTAGTCGCGCGTCATGAGGCCTTGCGCCTGGTATTTATCCCTGGTGACAAAGGCACGGTGCAGCACCAGCGCGCCTTGGCATATTGGCGGCCCGACGTTCGATTATTGGATTTCTCACTCCAAGAGAATCCCCACACAGCCGCTTTGGAATGGATGAACCAGCGTTTCAGGGTATCTTTTGAGCTGTTCGAAACCGCCCTGGTGGAATTTGCACTTCTGCGCCTGACGAACAATCGATATTACTGGTTTCTTCGTGCCCACCATCTGATTCTGGATGGCTGGTCGCTTGCCTTACTTAACCGTGAAGTCATCCAAACCTACCAACGACTTCACGAAGGTAAGGACCTGGAAGACCTACCCCCCACCTATTATCGTCGTTTTGTAGCCCAGGACCGTGTCTACCATCGCTCTCCCAACTACACGCGGGATCTCGAATACTGGGCGTCCACGTTCGCCGATCTGCCAGAACCGCTGCTCAGTCCTCGTCGAGACCGGCAGCTGGACCCAGTGATGGCCCAGGGCGAGCAGCATTCCTTTACGCTTGATAGATCTTTTTACCAACGGATCCAGGAAACGGCGAGGACTCAGGGCGTTACTACTTTTCAGTTTTTTCTAACGGCAACCTATATATACTTTGCCCGTACAAGGAACCGTGATGCTTTGGCATTGGGACTCCCGGTACTCAACCGTTCCGGCGTGGCGTTCAAGCGCAAGCTCGGTTGTTTTGCCGGCATGATTCCTTCCTTGTTTACTGCCGGTCGTCTGTCATCTGTGGCCGAGCTGACAAAACATATTGGTACAACGCTCCGTCGTGATTATCGTCACCAACGGCTTCCTCTGGGAGACCTATCCCGCAAACTTGGTCTCCATCATATTAAGGGTAGAAGACTTTACTATGTGAGCTTTTCCTTTATGGAACACGACTATGACGCTTCAGTTGACGGTCGTGAGGTGAATGTTTACAACCTTACACCCGGTTACCACCAGGATCCGTTGGCAATCGTTGTGCGTGAATTTCACGGCAATGCAGACATTGGTATAGACTTTGACTATAATCTTTCATGGTTCTCGCGTGCCCAAATTCAGCAGTTGGAAATGCACTACAAATGCCTCCTCGCTTCCATGGTGGAGCGGCCCAATACGCCTGTGTATCTGTTGGATTTATTGCCCGAGGAGGAACGCTCCCATATATTATCTTCTTTTGCCGGCGATGGTTTGCTAGGCTTCGACCTGGTTCGCCCGATTGTAGCCCATTTGGAGCACTGGGCTCAAACCACACCCGAAAAAACTGCCGTCGAATTGGCGCCAGTAAAACTGAATTATGCCATCCTCAATCGAACGGCCAATCAACTGGCTCACCTTTTGGTTCAAAAAGGCGTGGGCCCCATGATTCGAATCGGCATTTCTCTCTCGAGGTCACCCAGTCTGATCGCGGCTATGCTTGCCGTTCAAAAGGTAGGAGCTGTATTTGTTCCCATCGACCCCTCATATCCCGCGGAGCGGATTGCCTTTTTCATTGCCGACGCCCAACCCAAATTCCTAATCACAGCGCGGAACCTGGATCCCAAGGGGCTGGGCCCGGAAAGGATCTTCTTGGAAGAGCTCGATCTGGCGTCGTTTCCCTGCGATAATCCAGGCGCCCCAACCATCGATCTGGCCCCGGCCTATCTTATTTACACTTCCGGCTCTACAGGCACTCCGAAGGGGGTTTTGGTTCCCTATCGCAATCTCGCTTGGCTTGTGGGTCCCGGTGGTAAATGGCGGACTCTCGGTCCTGATGACAGCACCCTTCAAATGGCTTCCATCAATTTCGACGCAGCCCTGGAAGAGATCTTTACTACTATAGTGGCTGGAGCGAGGCTCGTTCTGCGTACCGATCAAGATCTAACGCCTGTCGGTTTGTGTGCGCTTTGCGAGCGTGAGTCTTTGACTTTAATTGACTTGCCCACCTCCTTTTGGAATTTGTTGGTTAAAGCGATTCGAGAAGGCTCTGTACGACTGCCGCAATCAGTTCGCGTGATTACCGTGGCCGGCGAGGCCGTTTCTCCGGTTCCTGTTCAAAAATTTCTAGAGACCGGCCATGCCGCGAGGCTGATCAACAGCTACGGGCCCACGGAAACCACCATTTCTTCCCATTATTGGAATGTGGAAAGTCCATTTCCCTCTGGAGAAATACCTATCGGTGCTCCCTTGGACGGAGCGCGCAGTTATGTTCTGGATCCATCACTGGGTGTGCAGCCCATCGATTGTCCCGGCGAGATTTTTATTGGCGGAAACGGTGTTTCCATGGGTTATCTCAACCAGCCCGGCCTAACCGCCTCGCGCTTTATACCGGATCCCTTTTCGAGCACAGGGGGTCAACGGCTCTATCGAACGGGCGATCTGGGGCGGTGGTTGCCCGACGGCAACCTTGTCTTTCAGGGGCGTGTCGATCATCAGGTAAAACTGCGCGGGTTTCGGATTGAATTAGGTGAAATAGAAAGCGCACTTCACGGCCATTCATTGGTTGGTAGAGCAGCGGTGATACTTCACCAACCTGGTGAGGATTCAACCGCAAAAATGCTGGTTGCCTACGTCGAGATGGAGGGTGAGCTGCCAGATTTTCGCGCATTTCTGTCCGATCGACTACCGGAATTCATGTTGCCTTCACAGTATATTGCGCTACCGCGATTCCCGCTGTTACCCAACGGCAAAATCGACCGTCGCAATCTGCCTAGTCCAGATACCGCGATAGGAGGCGATTTCACGGCACCCCGAAACGATCTGGAGCGCCGGCTCTATCAGCTTTGGAGCGAAGTCTTGGAAATTGACCAGTTTGGCATCCATGCTAATTTCTTCGAGTTAGGGGGACATTCTCTGCTGGCGACCCAACTGATCTCTCGGATTCGAGAAAGCTTTGGGGTTGAGCTTTCCATGCGCGTGATTTTCGATACCCCAACCATTTCAGGGCTTGCCCCAATACTTGATGCCGCAGTCAAAAAAGCTCGGGATAGTTTAGCTCTGGTGCCCAAAGATAATGCCCAATCACCGCCTCTCTCCTTTGCCCAAAGCCGTTTGTGGTTCCTCTGCCAATTGGAAGGCCCGAGTGCCACATACAATATGTTTGTCTCCTTTAGATTGGAGGGGTTGCTCGATCTAGTGCTGTTTCGCAGGGCCATGGAAGAAGTTGTGCTCCGCCATGAAACCTTGCGCACCCGGTTTATCGAGCAAGGCGGACAACCGACTCTTTCCATCCTGCCCTCGGCACCTGTCGACTTATACTGCATCGATCTGACCTCACTTTCAGTTAATTATGTAGCGAGTGTAGGTCATGCCTTGAGACTGATGGCTGACGAGCAACAACGGCCTTTTGACTTGAGCTCCGACACCCTGTTGCGGGTACGTCTTTTGTTCTTGGACGTGGGTCGACAATTCATGACCGTGTGTATGCATCACATTATCTCCGATGGCTGGTCTGTAGGGGTGTTCATTTCTGAGATCGTCGAAATTTACACAGCCCTGTTGCGAAATAGATCCCCTCTACTGAAGCCCCTACCAATTCAATACAGCGACTTTGCATACTGGCAAAAGGCATGGCTTTCGGGTGAAATGTTGACGAACCAAAGATCCTACTGGACCCATCGACTGGCGCAGGCTCCGGCGCTGCTCGAGTTGCCCACCGATAAACCCCGTCCGCCCTCTCAGAGTTTCAATGGGGCCTGGTTATTGGTTTCTATTCCAGACCAACATAAACAGGCTTGCATCCGCATTTGTCAAAAATACCACACCAGTTATTTTATGGTATTGCTGGCTAACTATGCGATCCTGCTCAGCAAGTACTCCCGTCAAACACACATCGCCGTCGGCACTCCCATCGCCAACCGCACCCGAGCAGAAATCGAGGGTCTGATCGGCTTTTTTGTCAACATGCTGGTGATGGTGACAGAAGTAAAGCCAAGTCTGGGCTTTCGAGACTTGTTGGAGTCCATTCGCACCAATTGTCTGGACGATTATGACAATCAAGATTTTCCATTCGAACATCTCGTGGAAATTCTGCAGCCTGAACGCAAGCTCAGTTACTCCCCTCTATTCCAAGCAATGTTTGTGCTTCAAAACGCCCCCCTTAAAGAAATCAACCTTCCTGGGCTCAAATTGGAGCCGATCCCTCAGACCAACACTACCTCAAAATTTGATCTGTCCCTTTCCCTGGAAGAAACGGATCGAGGCTTCGAGGGCTACTTGGAATATGCCACTGATCTGTTCGAACCCGAAAGCATAGACCGCTTTTGGACTCACTTTCTGATCTTGCTGGAGGAGGCCACTCAGAATCCAGAGCAACCTATCGCGGCATTGTCGCTCCTTAGCGCCGAGGACCTTCACACCCTAGTGAATGTTTGGAACGATCCGCACGCCGCCTTCCCCCAGAAGTTAGATCTGGGGCGCCGGTTCCAACAAACCGTCGCGCGTTTCCCAGAACGCCTGGCTTTAGTTTCAGGAAACCAGCAGTTTACCTACAGGGAGTTACTTGCACGAGCTTCCCTGACAGCCCTCCATCTCCGGACTCTGGGCGTCGGTGTAGAAACCCCTGTGGCACTTGCCATGCCCCGCAATGCGTCAAGTCTGGTCGGCCTGCTAGGCACGCTTTTGGCCGGTGGTACGTACCTTGCCTTCAACCTTTCCTATCCTCCAGAGCGATTGGCTTTTATGGCCACCGACGCCGTCGTTGGCGCTGTGTTGGTTTGTGATCAGACTAGGAACCTATTGGTGGATCTGAGCCTGCCTAGGCTGAACGTTGATGATTTGCTCAGAGCACCAGTACCTAGCCAAATCGATCCGCCCAATCCCTGGGTGGATCCCTATCATGGCGCCTATATCATCTACACCTCTGGAACTACTGGTAAACCGAAGGGCGTCGTGATGTACCACCGCGCGGTAGGTCGTCTCGTCGATGCCACTGCTGGCTTTTTTAAATTCGATGAACATGACGTCTGGACACTGTTTAGCTCACTAGCATTTGATGTAAGTGTTTGGGAAATTTGGGGGTCATGGTTGAATGGGGGGCGGTTGGAAGTAGTTTCCGACGAGGTTGTGCGCGCGCCTCACCAATTGTTCGAGCTGGTGCACCGCAGAAAAATCACCGTTCTTAACCAGGTGCCTTCCGTTTTCTATCACCTCATCGACCCAATGCTTGCCCAGGAAGGCCCTTTGGCGCTGCGTTACGTGATTTTCGCCGGGGAGGCTCTCGACCCTCTGCGATTGGCTCCCATTTTCGCTCATTTCGGCCTAAATACGCCACGATTGATCAATATGTATGGCATTACCGAAACGACCGTCCATGTCACTATTTATGAAGTGACTGCTGAGGATGCTCGAAAGACCAGTAGTTTAGTGGGCCGGGCTATTCCTGATCAACGAATCTACCTGTTGGACCGCGATGCAGTTGCCCAGCCTGCAGGTGTGCCAGGAGAAATTCATGTAGGCGGCGAAGGTTTGGCACGGGCCTATCTTGGCCAACCAAGGCTCACCGCTCAACGCTTTATTCCCGATCCGTTTTCAGTCACGCCAGGCGGTCGCCTGTACAAATCCGGGGATCTGGCTCAATTCCAGCGGAGCGGGGACCTAAAGTACCTGGGCCGCATGGACCATCAGATTAAAGTTCGTGGGTTTCGCATCGAGCTTGGAGAAATTGAGGCGGCATTGAAGGACAATGTCGAAGTCAAAGCAGCCCTAGTGCAAATATACGGGCCCGATGCGGACAATCAACGTCTCGTCGCCTATCTGGTGCACAAAGACAACCCGGACCTGGAAGCCTTTCAAAAGGGACTGGTCTCTCAGTGGTCAGAAATTTACGAGGGCACCTACCAGGCTCTTGAGCAAGAACAAGATCCCCAACGCAATTTTCTTAGTTGGAACGATAGCCTCACCGGCGAACCCATCCCCTTCGACCACATGTGGGCGTGGGCCGAGGAGGTCTGCCATCGGGTGATGAGCCTTAACCCCAAATGCGTGTTGGAAATCGGCTGTGGTTCTGGAATCGCTCTCTTTCGGTTGGCTCCCAGGTGTGAGACCTACTGGGGCACGGATATTTCAAAGGTCGCCCTGGATTATATTCGTCGCCACTTGTTTCAGTTAGGGCCAAAGGCCGACAGCGTGCGTTTAGTCCATGGAGCTGCCCATCAGCTGGACGACTTGCCAGAAAATACGTTTGACACCATTGTACTGAACTCGGTTGTTCAGTACTTTCCCTCGCTAGGCTACCTTGAATCGGTCATTCAAGAGTGTCTCCGCCTTCTCAAGCCGGGGGGCAACCTGTTTTTGGGAGATATTCGCAATCTAAAGCTTTTGCGTGTATTCCACACCTCTCTATGCAACACGGATGTTTTCAACCCACTTTCCCTAGACCAATTGCGTGCCAGGGTGGAGCAAAACCTACACGGTGAGGAAGAGCTCTGTCTTGACCCGGCATGGTTCTCCAGAGTCACTCATCAAAACCCTTTTGCCTCACACGTGCGCATTCTGGTCAAAGCAAACTCTTTTGAGAACGAAATGACCCGCTATCGCTACGACGTGGTGATTGCGAAGTCCTTTGGGCTGCCAATGGTCGTTGACCCCTACTGGGTTGAATGGCATCCCGACCAAATGAATATAGATCGGATCGGCACACTTTTGGCGTCCGGCCTTCATGCCTGCTTAGGCCTGGAACATTTCCCTGACATCCGTCTGCACAGACAGGTGCAGACTATGAAGTTACTCTACAGCTTGCATCCACCGAAGGACGCCTACGAGTTTTTCCATCAGGTCCAGGATCTGCCCCAGCCCGATGCGCCAACCTTTTCATCCTTGGTCAGCCTCGGTGCCGAGTGCGGCTATCGGGTTGAATCCTACTGGACGCAAAGAGAGGAGAGCGGTTCGTTCGACGTACTTTTCTTTCGGGAGGACATGGCTGACGCCCATGTGCATCACAGCCTCCTAGAAGACGAAGCTCCCATATATGCCAACAATCCTCTCGAACAGCAATATGAAGCATATCTCACCGAAAAACTGAAGACCTGCCTGGCCACTCGGGTACCTGAATACATGATTCCTAGCGCCTTCGTGTACCTTTCCTCCTTCCCTTTAACGCCAAACGGCAAAATCGACCGAAGGGCCTTGCCCGAGCCCGGTTTGCCAGGGGGCGGCCTGAGCAATTATCAAGCACCCAGAACGTCAACTGAAAAGGTCATTGCCCAACAATGGGCCTCTCTGCTGGGCTATGAGAGAGTTGGTCGCAACGATCACTTCTTCGATCTTGGTGGCCATTCCCTTTTGGCCACGCGCGCCCTGGCTCGTATCAACGGTGAATTAGGGCTTAGCTTGCTTGTGAGGACCCTTTTCGAAGCGCCGACGGTAGCAAAGTTGGCTGAAGTCGTAGACCAAGTTCGGCTCACTCATATTCACCCTAGGATTCCCCTTCGGAAAGTGCAAAAAGGCAGGGAAAGTGCCCTTTCGTATGCCCAACGGAGATTGTGGTTTCTCTGGCGGCTGGAGGGACCGTCGGCTACTTACAATATGGCGGAATGTTTCAGCTTGACTGGCGCCCTGGCGTGCTGGGCTATGGAGCGGGCGATGCACGCCGTCACTGCTCGACATGCCTCGTTGCGGACCACCTTCCATGAGTCCGGCGACGAACCCACACAGATCGTAGACGATAGGATCCCAACACTCTTGTTGGTGGACCTCTCATTTCTTCCCAACAGCGAGGCGATTAGCGAGGACCTTTTGCGTCGAGAAGCAATGAGCCCTTTTGACCTGCACCGCGGCCCGCTGATTCGTTGGCGGCTTTGCCGTCTATCGCCCAATAAGCATCTATTTTTGGTGACCCTGCACCACATCATTGGCGACGGTTGGTCTGTAGGTGTTCTGGTTCGAGAGTTTATGCAATGCTATGTGGCAGCCCTTAATTCAGAGGAGGCTTCTCTGCCCACTCTTCCTCTGGATTACGTCGATTATTGCCATTGGCAAAACGCCTGGTTCGTTGATGGTGCGCTGGAGAACCAGGAATCCTTTTGGAAAACTCGCCTTGCGGGTCTGCCCTCTCGATTGGAATTGCCCACCGATTACGCCCGCCCTGGCGTGCAGCGATTCGAGGGAAGGACGGAACCTGTCAAGCTCCCCCTTGGTTTGCTCAGAAAGCTGGAGTGCCTTGCCAAGGAGGAAAATGTTACCCTTTTCATGGTGCTACTTTCCGCCTACTTCTGCTTGCTGGCGCGGTACAGTCATCAGCAGGATGTTTCGGTCGGCTCGCCGGTCGCCAACCGCACCCAGGCCGAGCTAGAGGGGATCATTGGCTTTTTTGTCAACACGCTCGTACTGCGAGCCGAGTTACGAGATGGCCTCAGTTTCAGAGCCCTCCTTGGCAATGTCAAGGAAGCCTGTGTGGCCGCATACGACCATCAGGATGTGCCCTTTGAATATCTGGTCGAAACCTTACAGCCAGAACGCAGCCTAGCCTACACGCCTCTGTTTCAAGTTATGTTCGTTTTGCAAAACACACCATGGGAGGAAGCAAATCTGCCTGGGGTGGTCATGAACTCTTTTCGACCCGAGACGAATACCTCTAAGTTTGACCTCACACTTTCCCTTCAAATTGAGCGTGACAGCCTGAGTGGTTTTTGGGAGTACGCCGTTTCTTTGTTTGAGCGTGATACCATCCTCGCTATGAACAATCACTACAGTTCATTGTTGACTTCTGCGGTCGATGCACCAGATGTGGAAGTATGGCGGCTTCCGTTAATGGATGAGTCGGACTCGGAAATGCTGTTATATGCTTGGAACCAAACTTCCAGGGATTGGGGACCTTTCAAATGTGTTCACGAGGTATTCACGGAGACAGCTTTGAGGATGCCTGAGGCGTCTGCACTGGTCTTTGGGGAAAGCAGGACCTCATACCAGACCTTAGATTGTCGGGCTAATCAAGTTGCATGGCATTTGCGTGCCTTGGGTGCCCGTGAAGAATCACGGATTGCCGTGTGCCTTCATCGCTCAGAGCTAATGATCGTGGCCGTACTCGGCATTCTCAAAGCAGGTGCCGCCTATGTCCCCCTGGATCCTAGCTATCCGCCAAGCCGTCTCGCCTACGCCTTGGAGGATGCCGACGCTAAGTTGTTGGTGACCGACGAAGGCGCTCAGGTTCTTTTGGGGTCCTACCGGGGTCACCTCGTCAACCTTGATCGTGTTGCCGGACAACTGGCGGAACAACCCGACCACCCCCCTGTGGCGCGAATTGACCCCGATCACTTGCTATACGTGATTTACACTTCCGGCTCAACAGGGGTGCCCAAAGGAATTGCCCTCACTCATCGCGCTCTGGCCAACCTCATTTATTGGCATGCCGCCGAGTTGGAGACGGGTTCCCAGGTGGGTGTCTTACAATTTGCCTCTTTGAGCTTCGATGCCAGCTTTCACGAGATGTTTGCCGCCTGGCATGAAGGGGGCACGCTGTACCTGATCACTGAGGATATGCGTTTTGATGCCGACAGACTTATTCACTACATCGCTGATCACCCTATCACAAAAATTATCGTCCCGGTAATTATGCTGCAACAATGGGCCACTCATTATGGGGAATCGCCTGAGTTGCTCGCTCATGTGCGCGAGTTAATTACCACGGGTGAGCAACTACAGATTACGGAGCCCATTCGCAAGCTTTTCCATAAGCTGAGGCCAGGAGTTCTGCACAACCATTATGGACCTGCGGAGACACACGTAGTCACGGCCTTTAATTTTTCTGGTGAACCGAACCATTGGCCTTACTATGCATCAATTGGCAAGGCAATAAGTAATACCACAGTCTATATTTTGGATAAACACCTGGCCCCGGTTCCCCAAGGGGTGAGTGGTGAAATTTATCTGGGAGGCGCCAATCTTGCCCGCAATTATCTGAATCGTCCCTCGCTCACCGCCGAAAAGTTCGTGCCTGACCCTTTTGGCCTGATGCCTGGCACACGTCTTTACCGCACGGGTGATATTGCAACGATGAAACGTGATGGCAATATATTCTTTCAGCAACGCCGAGATCATATGGTAAAAATTCGCGGCTTCCGGGTAGAGCCAGGCGAGGTAGAAGCAAAGCTCAATATGCATCCGTCTGTCGCACGCGGCGTGGTAACCGTATGGGGTTCTGCGGTGGAGGAGAAACGCCTGATTGCCTATGTGGTCCCGGAATCAGGCAGCGAACGCGATGCCAATCATCTGAGACAAACCTTAATGACTGTGCTACCTGACTATATGGTGCCTACCCATTTCATTTTCTTGAATCAACTCCCCCTCACTCCGAACGGTAAATTGGACAAGACGCGCCTGCCAGAGCCGGAACAGATCCTGAGCCGGAGTGATTTTATAGCCCCGCGTACGACGATGGAGACCATTCTGGCTGGTATATGGGAAGAAGTGTTAGGCAAAAATCGCGTAGGTGCCTACGATCACTTTTTTGAACTAGGCGGTCACTCGCTTTTGGCAACTCGTGTTGTCGCGCGAATACGTCGCTACATTGGCGTGGATCTGGGGGTCCGCCTCCTCTTCGAGGAGCCACGCCTGGCGAGCCTGGCTGCCCGCCTAGAAGTCGGAACACGAAAACTTGGCCAACCGGCTTTGGTGCCGATGCCCCCAGAAGCTGAGGCTCCGCTGTCCTTTGCCCAACAACGCCTCTGGTTGATCAACAAAATGGAAGGCATGGGCAGCGCCTACAATATGCCGGCTGCCCTACATTTGAGGGGGGCGCTCAATATACAGGCGTTTGCTGACGCGCTGCGCTTTTTGGTCGGACGCCATCAAATTCTGCGCACAGTGATTGTTGGCACCGAGACACCCAGAGTCGAGCTCTTGGACGAAAAATGCCATCGCATGGAGGTGGTGGATCTGCGCCAATGTCCCCAAATTGCTACACAGGCGGAACGCCTGCTCAGAGAGGTGTGTGAACAGCCCTTCGATCTAGAACGCGGCCCGTTATTCCGCGTTTTATTACTCATTTTGAATGAAGGGGAATACAAACTGTTGCTGACCATGCACCATATCATATCCGATGGCTGGTCTATCTCCGTCTTTATCCGCGAGCTTACTCAGGCCTATCAGGCCTTGTGTGTAGGCGAAAATCCGCAGGTACCATCTCTACCTGTTCAATACACTGATTTTGCTTACTGGCAACGACAATGGCTCTCGGGTGATGCCTTGGACAAACAAGTGGCCTTTTGGCGCATGTACTTAGATGGCGTTCCTCCGATGCTCAACCTACCCACTGACCGGCCCCGCCCCCAACAGCGTGGGTTTGTTGGCCGTGCCTTCGCCGTGGCACTTAGCCCTGAGCAATCCAGAGGTCTCCGTGAACTGTGCAGACGCTGTGGTGTCACCCCCTTCATGCTTTTGAGTTCTGTGTTCGGGGTCCTCCTGGCCCGTTATTGTGATCAAAGCGACATCTGCCTCGGGTCGCCGATCGCCAACCGCAACGATCCCGATTTGGAACACCTCATTGGCCTTTTTGTCAACACGGTGGTGATTCGTTTGCGCCCGTCTCACAATCCGAGCTTTATTATGTTTTTGGAGCAAATGCGCAGTGAGATCTTGAAAGTTTTTGCTCATCAGGAAACTCCCTTTGAAAAGGTCGTTGAGGCCGTTGTTCTGGAACGTGATCCCAGTCGCAATCCACTGTTCCAGGTGATGTTTGCGTTACAAAATGTGCCGACTACCCACCTAGAAGTCCAGAGGTTGGAAATATGGCCTCTTGAACAACCCCAAACCACGGTCAAGGTGGATCTGGCACTGATGCTGACGGAGCATGAGGGCAAGCTGCAGGGATCTATTGAATATGCTGCCGAGTTGTTTGAACAGAGCACTATCCAGCGTTTGTGGCATCACTTTAATTGCCTGCTTGATGGACTACTGGCTGAACCTGAGTGCGGGATTTATCAGGTTCCGCTGATACACAGAAGTGAACGCCGGCAATTAATGCTGCTGTGCGCCGGCGAGCCAAACAAGGTGGACGTCTTCCTGCCTCCTTTTCTTCGCGTTGCTGCTCGTTCACATCAAAGTCCCAAAAATCCTGCGGTCATCGTTAACGGGGGAGTCATCAATTACGAAACACTCCACGCCCGAGCGCTGTCATTCGCCGCAGCATTGAGACAGCACGGCCTCAGCCCGGAAACACCTGTCGCTGTCATGCTTGACGGTTTCGAGGAACACGCGGCGATGTTGGGCATTCACCGGGTGGGATGCGCATATCTTCCTTTAGATCCTAACTATCCGATAGAGCGCCTCCGATTCATGTTGGAAGATTCAGCGACGCCCGTGCTTCTTGCTCGCCAGAGCCAACACCAGCTGGCCTCGGAACTTGGAGGGCTCTCCTTGATCAGCCCTGAGTCACTGATTGCTTGTGCGGATGAAAAACACAACGAGGTGGGAGCTGCGCAACTCGCGTACGTCATTTACACTTCCGGTACCAGTGGACGCCCAAAAGGGGTGGCTCTAAACCACGGTGGCCTGGGCAACTTGGTGGATTGGCACCTGAGGACGTTTGAGGTTCAGACCAGTAGCAGAGCCACTCGTATGGCTGGTCCAGCGTTCGACGCAACGACTTGGGAAATATGGCCTTACCTCGTTGCTGGTGCTACATCCTTACCCGTCGCACCCGAGCTGGTGGCCCATTCAGAAAGACTTGCAGCGTGGATGATAGACCAACGAATCACGCATGCTTTCGTACCAACACCCTTGGCTCCCTCGTTATTTTCTTTTCCCTGGCCGAAACACACGTCACTTAGATGGCTTTTAGTAGGCGGAGATCGTTTGGATGTCCACCCCCCTGCGGGATTATGCTTTAAGGTGAGCAACAACTATGGTCCCACGGAAAATACGGTGGTCACCACCTCGGGTTTGGTTCCTCCAAACCTGTCTGGTTCGCCATCTTTAGGTCGGGCTGTTACGGGAACGGCGGTATATGTGCTAGATCGTTTCCTGGGACTCGTTCCCGTTGGCGTCCAGGGAGAACTGGTGATCACCGGACAAAGTCTTGGTCGCGGCTACTTGAATCGTCCTGGCCTAACGGCGGAGCGTTATATTCCCAACCCCTTCAGCAATCAGCCTGGCACGCGCATGTACCTCAGTGGCGACTTGGGCCGCTACCACTCAGACGGCGACCTCACCTTCCTGGGAAGGCTGGATCATCAAGTAAAGCTGCGCGGTTACCGCATAGAGTTGGCCGAAATCGAAAACGCCCTATTGCAAATCGGCTCATTTGATAACGTCGCGGTACTCTGCCGCAAGGATCTGGCTGGCAGTGCAACCCTGGTGGCCTACTTGTCTAAAAATTCCGGCGAAGAACCGCCTATTTCTCATCTCGAGGCGGCGCTGGCCAAGACTTTGCCCGCATACATGGTGCCCGCCCACTTCGTGTTCATGGCCCAAATGCCCTTAACTCCTAACGGTAAATTGGACCGCGCTGCCTTACCGAAGCCGATCTTCACCCCGAGTCGCCAGGGCGCGAAAAGCGCGATTGCTGAACTTGTGGGCCATTTATGGGCGGATATCTTACAAATGGAAGGCGTGGGGCCTGACGGGCACTTCTTTCATCTTGGCGGTCATTCGATCACAGGGGCCAGAGTGCTGGCTCGACTCCAAGAGATGTTCAAGATCCACATACCTCTGAACCTATTATTTGAAGCTCCGACCCTATCGGCTTTCAGCCAGCGCCTCTCTGAACTCCTTCGAGACGAAGGCTTCCGTCACTACCCGTTGGAGCGTCGATCGAAACTTGTAGAAGAAGAGGTCTCCGCCGCGCAAAGACGTTTGTGGCTAGTGCATCAACTAGATCAGCAAGACGCCAGCTACAATGTGCCGATGGCCCTACGCCTGGAAGGAGCACTGGACGTTGCAGCTTTGAGCCAATCGATTCTAAAGGTGATTGCTCGTCACGAATCGTTGCGCACCTACTTTTCTTCAGAGGGAACCGGCCGACAGATCGTGGTCGATGCATGGAACTGGCTTCCTACTGTGGTCGATCTAACCGGCCTCGAGCCAACGGTCGCAGAATCGCAACTGGAATATTGGATGCAACAAGATCAGACCCGCCCATTTCCTGTGTCGCGGGGTCCCTTAATACGAGCGCTGGTGATTCGCCTGGATAATAAGACGCATTGCCTACTAATGAACATGCATCATCTGATCTCTGATGGTTGGTCCCTGAGCGTCCTGATCGAAGATGTATCCGCTTATTATCATGCAATCCTGATGAGACGACCGGCGAACCTACCCACCCTACCCGTTCAATACACCGATTACACGCGCTGGCAAAACCGATGGCTAGATGAGAGTCTCATCACCCGGCAGCAACAATACTGGCAAGAGTGCCTGGCAGGCGTACCCGT
This sequence comes from uncultured Holophagae bacterium, assembly GCA_964423555.1. Lineage (GTDB taxonomy): Bacteria > Acidobacteriota > Holophagae > Acanthopleuribacterales > Acanthopleuribacteraceae > CAYRFM01. Next base: position 86,932 of record CAYRFM010000009.1, read on the forward strand.
TAGCCTAAATCTGCCTACGGACTATGTTAGGACGGAAAAGCAAGGAAATCGGGGCTACTCGGTAGATGTGTCGCTGAGTGAGGACCTTACCCGTTCCTTGCACGAAGCCTGCCGAAACGGGGGGGTGACACTCTATATGTTCCTGCTGGCGGGCTATGGGTTTTTGTTGTCGTATGATACCAAACAAGGGGATGTTTTGATTGGTTCGCCCGTTGCGGGTCGCAACCACCCCTTCCTGGAGCGACTCATCGGTTTTTTCCTCAACACGCTGGTTTTTAGGGTTCAGCCTGCGCCACATATGACCATTGCGGAGCTACTGGATCAGGTACGGGGTATGACAGTTAGTGCCTATGGCCATCAGGATGTGCCCTTCGATCTCGTGTTGGAGGCATTGCAACCTGAACGATTACCCGGTCGTTCGCCGTTATTTCAGGTTTGGTTGGCCTTGCAGAACAACCCAGTTGCACGATTGGAACTGCCCGGATTAAGCCTCAGTCCCTTGGAAACCAAGGAGAAAGTGGCCAAGTTTGACCTCGAGCTGCTCCTCGAGGTGAGGAATAACGCGATTCAGGGCATGCTGATTTACAATGCCGCGTTGTTCAAGGAGGCCACCATGGTAGGATTCGTGAAGCGACTGACGCAGGTTTTGGAAATAATGGGGTCGGAACCTGGTCTTAGACTGACAGAGCTTTCGGCGCGGCTGGATCATCTGCGCAGGGTACAAGAGGAGCAGTGCCAGGAAGCGTTTTCATCCTTGAAGGACAAGCGGCGGCGAAAGGGGAGGCCGGCGGCGTTCGAAATATAAGCAGCTTTTCACAGGAGCGCGGATTGCTTCAAGAGGATTTGCGTTCTACATCAATCCGGCCGTCTGCTAACTTCACCAGGTGATCGGCCAGGTCAAAGAAGCGATCGTCGTGAGAAATGACCAGAACGGTCTTTCCTTTTGCCTTAAGTTCGGGGAGGAGATGGCGATAAAAAACCTCTTTGAACTCCGGATCCTGATCTGCCGCCCATTCGTCGAACAAATAGATGGGGCGATCTTCCAAATAGGCTGCGAGCAAAGCTAACCGCTTTCGTTGGCCCGTAGAAAGGCTGGTGGTAGAAAGTTTCCCTTGATGAAACGAGACTTTATGATCTATTTGTAGTTTACGCGCGTACTCCCAAGCATTGTTGTCAAGGTTTTCATGGTTAAGGCCCAAGATTTCATCAAACACATAGAAGTCGCTAAAAATTGCTGAAAAGTACTGCATATAGAGCTCTCGATCATTATCAGTGAAAGCTTTTCCGTTGATCAGTATTTCTCCTTCATCGGGGTGGTAAAGGCCAGCTATCAATTTCGCCAAGGTTGTTTTTCCACTGCCGTTGCCGCCTATGATGAAAACCAATTCGCCGGCCTTGAAACTGAGATTGATCGGCCCAAGTGAAAAGGAACGTTCCTCTCGTTCGCGATAATAGGTATGCTTGACCCCCACGAGTTCCAGAGTTTCCAAAGGTGGCAAAGATGCGATTTTATTCATGATATCCGAGACGACGTTGGTAGGTGCCGCTTTATCGTGTTTGAACGACATGCCAATTTTTTCTACCATGGAAAAGGCTACAGCCGCGCGTCTAAAAGATGGAATGGTGTCCACGAGAATAACAATAGGTACCCTGACAAAAAGAACCACCAACACAAAGCCCACGATAACCTTTTCGTCCAGGTCACTGTGCTCGGCGAGGAAGAAAAGTAACAAGCCGACAAAGAGGAAGTAAATTAATCCAACCCAATTGTTTAGAGCGGCATAAATGTTTTGGTTGATGAGCGTGTAACGGTATACTTCTCTGCCTGTTTCCTCTAAAGATCCGTAATAGAATGCATGGCGGCGAGCAAAATGTAATTTGAGTTCCTTGATGCCTTGGTTCATGGCGTTAAAATACTCCAATAGCTGATCCCAAGAGATTCGAGTTGCTTCCATATAGCGAATACCGATACGTTCAATCAGAAAGTAGGTCACCAACGAAAGAACTAGGATGCCCATTAGCACAAGCATAACAAAAGGAGAAAGAAATCCCAAGTACACCAGACAGCCCGAGGTGATAGCAAGATTGACCAATACCACCGGGATAACCAAAAGGGCGCTGGTGATGGCGGGGATGTCGTCGGTGAAGGTCGCGTAAAGTCGTGCTGATCCAACTCGTTCTAGATCGGAAAGTTTGGTGGACATGATCTGTCGTGACATGCTCATCCGCAAATCAAATGAGATTTTGGCAGAAAGAGATACAGCGAGACTTTGAGTCAGGAAACCGGAAACTAGGGAGCATCCTACCAATACAAAATAAAACAGGTAGGTTCCCTTACTGCCGGTGCTCATTATCGCGATATTGTCGTTGATCAGTGAGATCATGGCCGCATTGACTGTGCCATTGATCAAACCAAAGATTGAGGCGAGCAGGAAAAATAAACGATGGCCGCGCCAAAGAAATTTAAAAAATATCATAGGGGTCGCACCTCCGCCAAAAGTGTTCCTCTCCATTATACTTTATTTGCTTGCGCAAGTGTTAGGTGTTAGGTTCGCCGCCATCCAAAAAGAGGTTGCTCCCCCAACCATACAAGTACATGATCAGCATGACCGCTTGGTCTATATCCCTAGGCAAGCGGGATGTGGTTGCAGGGGACGAATAGGGGACGAATTTTAAGGGTTGTCAGTAGTCCGCATATCGGTTATTCTGAATGTAAGGTCCGAGATAACTCCCCCCTGTCCGTATTCAGGTCGATATAGAGGGAAAAGGGTGGTAGCTTGCGATCCAATCGTCCTTCGATGGCTATAATCAACTCCAGGAGGGTTGTTATGGGATACCTGGAAGATGCTGGCATTGGCTGGGGTCCTACGGAAGTACGAGATCTCACATTGGAGCAGACCTGTTGGAAGGCGTCAAAGTACGCCGTGGTTCGGAAGGTGATCTCAAAAAGCACCACCGAGATCATGCGAAATTATTCCATGTTACAACGTCAAGCCAAAGGGTATTACACGCGATACGAATATTACAAATCTGATGATGTGTATGCTGATGTTTTTAGTGAAAGCTTGTTGCTTTGGGTTCAGCCAATTATCGAGAAGGTTACGGGGGTGAAGTTGTTGCCATGTTACTCAAAGATTCGGATTTATGGACCGGGAGGAGTATTAGAGAAACACATTGACCGACCAGCATGCGAGATCAGCGCAACATTGACCGTCGATTACGACTCGCACAGTACGTGGCCCATTTTTTTGGAAGAGAATGGCAGGGAAATGGTTGCCGATCTTGATTTTGGAGATATGTTGATCTTCAAAGGCAGCGAGTTGGCCCACTGGCGCGAGACATTTGAAGGAAAGTATTGGATCCAGGTTTTTCTCCATTATGTGGACGCCGATGGTGGGTTTACCGAGCTGAAGTTTGATCGCAGAGATGGTATTGGACCCTTCAAAATCAAAAGTAATTATTCAAGAATGCTAAAAAAAATATTTGGGAAATAGTGGTGAAAGCGTCTGGTGAATGATGCCGTATTTAATGCTCAGTCGATGTCCTGGGCCTGGGACAGCACGCGGCGGAAGAAGGCGTCGAAGCCTGGCGGGCGTTCCTTGCGAAAGCGGAAACCGGCGTGGTGGTCGCGTACCCACATCAGGCGCGCCTCCATCAGGATCGAGGCCCCGTCGCAGGTGATCTGCATGTGGAAGATTTGGTCGCGCCCCAACGGCGTCAGCTGGCTCGTCACCATCTTGATACCCTGATAGCTGATGTCCACCACCTGGTTGCGCTCCGTCGTCGGCTTGAGTAAGTGAACGAACACCTGGGTCACCGAAAAGCGCTGGTATTTGCGCATCTTGCGCAGCACTAGGCTGTCCTCGTGCTGCCAGTCCCTGCCCGGCTTGAGCACCGAGTTGATTTTCATCAGCAGCATCTCGGGAATGAAGGGCAGGCAGAGCAGGGCGTCCACGCCCTTGCTGGCCAGATCGCTTTCTAGCTCTTGGTCCGTGCCGGTCAGCACCAAGCGGGGCTTGAGATCCGGATGTAACAAGTGGATCTCACCAGGAAACTCGCTGCGCTGGAAGAAGCGGAAGCCCAGGAAGATGACCTTGGGGTGGAAGTTGAGGACGAACTGGACCAGTTCGGCCATGTCCGCCGTCTCGAAAACCTGGACATCGTGGCCGACGAAGGCCTGGTTGATCTTGGTGCGCAGCAGCAGCGACGAACAGGCGACGCACACGGTGAGGTGCTCGTGTTCGAATGGAATCGTCGCGTTGAGGACGTCCAGAGGTCGCGAAATCTTCTGAGTCACTAGGTCCGCCTGCAACTTGCTGAGTGCAGATCTCATTATGACTAAGTTAGTTCGCGATGAAAACCCGTAATTTCAGGCGCCTGCAGAAAACGCGCCCGTAGCGGCTCGGCTCACTCCGTGTAGTGCAGGAAGTCTTCTGGACTGGCTGCGGGTTTGGACTTGAGGTCGAGGAAGTTGCGGGTCCAGGCTTCCTTGGCTTGCTGATCGTGGTTCGCGACGGCATCCGCCAGCGAGACCAGGAATTGGCGGTCTTCCGCCGCGACCTCGAGGATCTCACCAAAGCGCTTGATGACCTCGGATTCTACCACTTTGACCACTTGGTCCTGATGTGCCATGATTTGCAGGTCGAGAATGAAATAGTACTTGTACTTGGAGCCGGACAGACTGGCCCGAATACGGTTGACGGTTTCCTCCGAGGGCGTTTGGGCATCCGCTAAGATCTGAGCGGCTTCGTGCTGGTCGACATCGAACAGCTGAGCCATTTCCATGAAGTGGCAGCGTTCCGTCTCGGTCAGGGTACCGTCCGCATAGGCTTGCATCGCTAACCCGGTCAGATAATGGTGGCAGGGCGCGTCAGGCCGGGCGCGCACCGGGTGGGGGACCTGAGCAAGCGTGGCGCGTACGCGTTCGAGTAGGGTGAGGATAGGCATGGACGGCTCCTGAGCCAAATTCGGCTGATCTCCTGAAGGGCCCTTGGCGAGAACGAGGGCCATCAATGGTGATACGGTCAATAATCGTTGACGGGTTCCACGCCGATGCGGTGTTTGTCTTCCATCTCGCGGTAGTAGTCAATGATGCGGCGTACGTAAATCCGTTTTTGGCGGTAGTCCTTGGGGTAGAAACTGCGCTTGAAACCGTAGATGACGATACTTTTGAGGTCGCGCGGGGTCAGGCCGAAGTTGTCGACGGCCAGTTTCAACTCACGGCTTACGGTGGTGCGCGACACCAGGCGGTTGTCGGTGCAGAGCGTGGTCGACAACTTGAGTTCCTGCATCTGCCGGAACGGGTGGTCGGCCAGCGACGTCAAGTTGGGATCTGTATCCATGTTCGACGAGAGGCAGACCTCGATCGTGAGGCGCGACTCGGCGATGTACTGGCAGAGGTCGCGCACGTAGCGGGCGCGATCGCTGATCGCGGGGTTGTTGATGAATTTCTGGTTGGTCAAGTGATAACCGTGACCGATGCGGTCGGCATGCAGCAGGTTGATGGCCTGAAAGATCGACTCGGGACCATAGGCCTCGCCGGCGTGCACGGTCTTCTTCATGAAGTGGCGGTGGACGTAGTCGTAGGCTTCGACGTGGTCCTCGGCCGGATAGCCATGCTCGGCTCCGGCCAAGTCGAAGCCCACGATCGGCAAGGCCGTGCGGTCGCGGATCGCCACCACCGCCCGGGCCAGTTCGGCACTGGCCAGTCCGTATTGGTTGCGTGGCGGCGTGAACTTGTGAACCTCGACCACTTGTGCGTAGTACGGGCTGAACTTTTCGTTGAACATGCGCATCGCGCATGTGATCAAACCGTATTCGAAGGGGGGCGCGCTACTGCCGCTACGCACCAGCGATTCATTGAACTCCTTCTTGGCGCGCATGAAGCCATTGTTGATGGCATTGAGCACACCTTCCAAATCGAGGTCCTTGGTGGTGTGCAGCATCGGTGCAAAGCGCACCTCCAGGTAGCGGACGCCCTCTTCGATGTTGTCACAAGCCAGTTCGTAGGAGACTCGTTCCAGCGATTCTGGGTCCTTGAGGACGGCACAGGTGTACTGAAAGCCCTTGAGATATTCTTCGAGGTTGGCGTAGCCATTCTTGAAAACCAGCTCGCGCAGGCCCTCCTCGGTCTCCGAGGGCAGCTTGACGTGCTGTTGCTTGGCCAGCTCGATCAAAGTCGACAGCCGCAGGCTGCCATCGAGGTGCACGTGGAGATCGGTCTTGGGGATGTCCCGAATAAAAGCTTCCGTGATCATGGCTTTGTCCTCAGCTACTGGTTGGGGTTGTTCATCTCGGCGGCGGCCCAGAACGCGGCCTTGGGTCCATAGGCGTCAAACAGCGTGGCGCCAGGGTAGGACAGCACTTCGCGAAAAGCGTTGTTGGCCTCGCTGGTTAGCTTTAAGCGGCGAAAGCAGAGACCCTGATAGAACAGCAAGGTACCCTGGTTGATGCCGTATTTGGTGTCGATCTTCAGGGTCGAGAAAATGTCGAAGGCCGACTTGAAGTCACCGGAAAGCATCTGGAACCGAGCCAGGTTGAATTGGGCGCTGAGCCGAACCAGCGGGTCCGGGTGGTAGCGCGCCATCTTGTCGAGTCGCGCCAGCATCGGTTGTGGCGCGAGTTCGCCGCTGTAGGGGAGCTCCGTAATGGTCGCGATGGGGCTGACCTTGAGCTGGCGGCCGTTGAGGTCGAGCGCTACTTCGCTGGTCCCGTTTAGGCCCTGCAGGTCCTGGGGGCCGCGCAGAAGATTGCCGTCGATCGCCAACAGGGTTTCGCCGACTTTGAGCTGGCCGGCGAGGGGGCCGGCCTCGTCGACTTCGAGGACGCGCACACCGGTCAGATCGCGCAGGCGGCCAGTCTGAATGCCCAGCCAGGGCTTGGTCAGTGCGGGAACGGCGTCCATCTGGGCCAGTTGCTCCTTGAACTTCTCGAATTCGCGGAAGTCGAACAGGCGTACCTGGATCTGGTTGTTGAGCGGCGACCAGAAGGCCACCTCCACGTTGCGAATGATGACCTTGGTGCGCACGACCCTGGCGGCCATGTAGAGATCGGCGGTTGCCATATGCGTCAAGGTGCGCGCGCCTTCCTCATCCATGTTGGCGCGGTCGAACAGCAGCGGGAAGGGATTGACCGGGACTTTCGTCGTGTCGTTGGGGTTGAGCTGGCGCACGTTCCAGTGGCTGAGCCCGTTGACCCAGGCGTCCATGTCGCCGGGGGGCTTGCCCTCGCGGTCGTCTTCCAACCCGAACCAGACGAGCGAGGGCAGCGGTTCCGCCACCAGCTTGAGGTGCTCGCCGTCCTTGAGATGAATGGTTTTGAGGTATTCGCCATCGGTGAAGACGACCCGGAGTTCGTAGGTGCCGGGGCAGACCTTGTGGTCGGTGACAGGCATGAAATCGATGCGCTCGGTGCCAAGGTAGACCAGGCCGGAGTTATCGGTCGCCGCCTGCACGTCGAGGGTTGCCTCGGCCGATTCCAGGACGATCGGTTTGAAGTTCAGACGCGTCGGCTCGCCAATCGTGAATTCGAAGGTGCGCGGCCGGAAGCAGGGCTTCTCGAGGGTCAGCGTGTACTTGCCGGGTTTGAGATTATCGATCGAAAGGGCACCGACATCCTCCATCGACAGGCCATTTTCGAGCACCTGTTCGCGGTAGTTTGCCGGTGGATTCTTGGTGGTGCGGCCTACCGGTTTGCCGTCGAGGGAGGCCGAGCAGTCGCTGGGGTAGACGACGATCGTGGCCTGGGAGGCGATCCGCAACATCGAGGCATTGATCAGGGTCTCGCTGCCGGCGCTCACGTCCAGGGACTGTTGGTAGGTCTGGTAGTTGGGGCAGGCAACCTCGAACTGGTGCAGGCCAAAGAAGACGGAAAACTGTTTTTCGCCCGAAAGCGTGCCCATGTCCTTGCCGTCGACCTTGAAGGTGGCGTCCTCGAGCGAGCTACCGTCCTTGCTGTCGCTGACCCTGACCTTGATCTGGGCGACCAGGCGGGCTTTGAGATGATCGTAGACCTCGACGATCTTGGGGGGCAGGTCACGAGTATTGAGCAGATGGTCTGGGTCGAAGCGGATCAGCTTTTCGAAGAAGGCCTCTGTCTGGTCGGGATAGTTGAGCGCGCCCATATATTTCAGGGACTCTGTGTAGATCGAGGCCTCGTTGGCGTCCAAGTCTTGACGTCCCTCGAGACTGCTGACTATTTGCTTGAATAAGAGTTCGGAATCGCTGCGTTCGACCGAGTTGTATTTCTGGATCGCTTCGGAAAATTGATCGGCGATTTGGTAGTTTTTGAGCGGGGCCTGGCTGATCTGGTCGTCCTGGAAGGCCAGGAACACGAGGCAAAAGGAGATGAGCATGACGGGCTCCTGTCAGCGTCAGAGAAAGCGGAACACGGCGCCAGCGCGCCGATCCGCAAGATAAATGGCACCGGACGCGTCGACCGCCAACGCCTCCGCCTGCTTGAGTGGGTAGGCGCCATTCTTGAGATTGATGGAGGCCAGCTGCTTGCCGGCGTGGTCGATCACGGTGATGGTGCTGCCCTTTTCGTGGAGCAGGTAGAGGTTGCCGAAATCGTCGAAGCACAGGTCTTCGACGCTTTTGAAGGTGTAGGTGCCGATCGGTTGAAAATTGCGGTCGAAACGCTTGAGCGTGTTGCCGTCTGAGGTCAGCACGATCGGCTCGCTGGCGAAACAGGCGACCAGTTTGGCCTTGGCCTGGCCCAGCGGCTTGATGGCGACACCGTTGCGGTCGAAGGCGACCACGTCGCGGATGTCGCCGTCGATGACGAACAGGCGATTGAGTGCGTCCATGGCGGCGCTTTTGAGATCGCGCAAGGGGCTGCCGTTGAGGGCGAGCGTCTTGAAGGCGAGGCTGCCGTCCTCGCTGGTGACACGGTTATCGAAGACCAGCAGCAGCTCGCCGTGGGCGCCTTTGCCCAGGCGTTTGAGATCGGCCTGACCGCTTTCGCGCGCCTGGCCGCTACCGGCCAGTGGCAGCAGGCGCAGACTCTTCTCGTTGGCGACGGCCAGCATTTCGGTGCCGTCGACCTGGAGCAGTTCGGGACTGTTGAAACTCTTGGGCGTTGCGCCGACGAAGGTTTTGTCGAGCGCGTAAGCGCCGGTTCCGCCGCTGCCGAAGCGGGTCAGCAGGCGCAGCCAAGCCGAGGCGAGTTGGGCTTCGGCCGAGTTGGGGAAGCGCGCCTCAAGGCGGCCGAGGATCAACGGCGTCTGGTCAACGAAATCGCCGAGCACCGCGGCCTGGGCGCTGAGCAGCCAGGCCTGGGGCAAGTGAGGGGAGAGCGGTTCGTTGAACTCGAGCCGTTGGAAGTAGCTCAGGCTCTGCTTGTAGTCACCCAGCGTCATGGCGACCTTGCCCATCAGAAAAAGCGCGTCACCGCGCCAGGGGTTCTGGGGGAAGAGGTTGAGCATGCGCACTAGATCGGCGGACGCACCTTCGAGCTCGGCATGGCTGCTGGCCCGGCGCGAGGTAATCAGCGCCTTGTAATAGTAGGCCGCCGGTGCCTCGGGGGCGCTACCGTGCCCGCTTTGCAGGGCATTGAGATAGTCGAGTGCGCGGTTGGGGTCGTTCTCGACCTCGAGGTAATAGGTGCTGAGTTTGAGCAGCGTGCGCGCGGCCCAGGGCGTGTTGGCGTAAGTAGTGACGATCGTCTCGAGGTCCGCCAATGCCTCCTTGTACTTGCCGGCATTCATGAAGGTAATGGCATTGTCGTACAGCCGCTCCGCCTGATCCTGAGGGGGAGTGAACCATAGACTAAGGATTAACAGACTCAACAATTTCCTTACTCCTCGTCACATCCAGGGTCTTTTGCTGCATAATTTTACCATTCGGATCGATGAATTCGAAGCGGTGGCTGCCCGCGGTCAGGCGCAAATTGGTCAAGGGGGTCGTGTCTTTTTCTTTGCCGCGGGTGACGAAACGGCCGTCGATGCGCACGTTGACATAGCCGCCGATGAAATCGACTTTGGGCACGGTGATCAGTATCGGGGTTGACAGTTCGGCCGTCTGGCCGGAGCTGATGGTGACTTGGCGGGTATCGTCGAAGAAGTATTTATCGGAATGCAGGTGGACTTGGTAGGTGCCCGGTTCCAAAGCATTCTGGGTGCCACTCAGGCGGCGCTCGCCGATCGTGACGACCAAATCGTCCAACAAGGTGGAGATCGCCAGGTTGCCAGGGGGGGGCTTGGGCTTGAGCGTGACCTCAAGCGCGGAGGCTGGGGTCTTGCCCTCGCTATAGCTGACGTTGACGGTCTGAAAGCCCTCTTTGCTGAAGGTCAACTGGTACTTCCTGCCAGGTGCAAAGGCGTGGCGCCAGGGCGGGGGTCCCTGTGCTTTGCCGTCGATCGCCAGTACCGTGCCGGCCGGCTGGGCAGTGATGGCGCGCTGTTCGGCCGTCACGTCCAGATTCAGGACGATGGTCGGCTCGAGCTTCGCGGAAAGGGTGATAGGCAGCTCTTTGTCCTCGTGGCCTTCTAGGCTCACCTTGAGCAAGCGTTGTTCGCCCTCGTGACCCTTCCAGTTGTAGCCGTAGGGCGTCTGACCCAAGATCTGGCCATTTTCCGATACACTCGCACCGCTGGGCTGGCTGGTGATCGTCAGCACGCCCGAGTACTCTTGCGCGACGGGAGTCTCGGGTTCTCGGGTTCCCGGTTGTCCGAACAGTCCGGCCTTCCAGGCCACCAGGCCCAAGCCCAGGAGCAGCAACGGCACGACCACCAGGATCAGGCCTAAGCCCTTGCGTGACTTGGGGGCAATGATTGCGGTGGGCGGCCGCGTGCCGGGAGTGTTGGCCTCGAATTCGGAGCGGTTCAGCTGCTTGGAGACACCCACCGCCGGGCCGCCCTGAAGCACGACCGTGGCCTTGAGGTTGGCGATCGTGCGCGCGTAGAGGGCGGGGTCCTCGGCCGGTGGGCTGAGTGCCTCCAGCAGGTCTTGCACGAAGGTTGACGCCGATTGGTAGCGCTTGCTCGGGTCCTTGTTGAGGACTTTGCCAAAGATCTCGCGGAAGCGCGCCAGTGGCATCTGCACCTGTTCCAGGTCGGTTGGCAGCACGGGCTCCTCGTTGGCGATCTTGTAGAGGATGGCGTTGATGGTTTTACCGGGAAAGGGCAGTTTGCCGGTCAGGACCTCGCAGGCCAAGATGCCGAATGAAAAGATGTCGGAGCGGTGGTCCACATGACCCTCTTTGACCTGCTCCGGGCTCGAGTAGCTAGGCGTGCCGAGGAACACGCCGGTCTGGGTGAGGTTGGAGCCGCTGGTCTTGGCAATGCCGAAGTCCATGATTTTGGGCGTGCCCTCATGGGTGACCATGATGTTGGCTGGTTTGAGGTCGCGATGAACGATGCCGCGCAGGTGGGCGAAGTCGAGCGCGGCCGCCAAGGGCACGAGGAGGTTGACTAAAACGGTCGGTGTGTGACGCTCGTTGCGAATGAACTGCGACAGCGTTCGACCCTCCACGTACTCCATGGCGATATACGGCATGCCGTCGTGTTGGTCGACATCATAGACGGCCACGATATTGGGATGATTGAGGTTACCACTGATCCGCGCCTCTTGCTGAAAGCGCTCGCGGAAGCCGGTCGTGTCGTCGGGATCTTCCTCGGATGCCGAGAACTTGACGATTTTGATGGCGACGGTGCGGCCGATGTTCGGGTCGAGTGCGCGGAAGACGCTGCCCATCGCGCCCTCCCCCAAAAGACTTTGTACAATGTACCGGCCTATTTTTTTGGGTTCACTCATAGTGTAGATGATACCTTATTCATTGCTCGAGCAATGGCCATTAAAACACAGATCCCGCCAAGATGAAACAGCTTTTGCGCCTGGTCTGGACAGGCTGGAAGTGGCGCCAGCCCTAGGTTGAAGGCGGGTTTTGGGCTTGGCAGTCGGCGAGCAGGCGCGCGAGCAGGGCACGGGCTTCGCCACCATCGGGCAGCTGTGCCAGCAAGCTGTCGAGCTGGCGCAACCCGGCTTCGAGGTGAAGGCCCGGTGCCGTGATCAGGCGCGAGAGGCTGCCGATCAGGCGGACCGGCTGACCCTCCTTGGCGAAGCTGGCGATGCCGAATGCGTGGACCCAGACCCAGGTACCCGAGCCGTGACGCATGCGGAAGTCCGCTTCAAAATGGGCGGTGCGCCGGCCCAAATGACCGTCCAAGTGGTTGTCGACGGAGGTCCGGTCCTCTGGATGGATCAGCGCCTGCCAGGCCTTGGGGTCGTTGCCCAGGGTTTTGGGCGGGAGGCCAAGCAGAGTATGGTAGGCGGTGCTGTACTGCATCTCGCCCTGGGCTAGGTTCCAAACCCAGGTGCCATCCGGTCCACCGTGTTGGCCCGTTTCCGCGCCTCGCAGCCGGGCGACTTCCAGGTGGTGGCGGACTTTGGCGAGGATGATGCCGAACTCGTTGGTTTTGGCCAAGAAATCGTCGGCGCCACACTCGATTCCCTCAAGGATGCTCTTGGCGTCGCCCAAAGCGGTCAGGAGAATCACCGGCAGCTGGCGCGGTGTTGTTTGTTTCGCGCGGATCTGGCGCAGGAGCTCGATGCCGCTGATGCCAGGCATCAGCACGTCCGTCAGGACGAGGTCGAAACTTTGGCCGGCTAGGCGTTCCAATGCTTCCTCGCCGTTGTGGGCAAGGACGATATCGAAGCCGTGCTTGCGAAATTGGAGCTCCATCATCTTTCCGGTGAAGACGTCGTCCTCGACGAGCAGGATCCGTGTGGCACTCATCGGCCAGCTCCTTTGTGCTCCGAGCGTTCCAGCTGCTCGAACTCGCGATTGAGGTGGTAGTCGCGGTCGGTGACAATCGTTTCGATATTGGCCAAGCGCTGTTCCAGGCGAGCGACCGAGTTCTCCAGCTGGTTCATGCGGGCCGGGTCGGCGCTGATGGGGTGCAGATGACGGTATTTCATCATAGAGCGCGCCGCGATCAGTGAAACCACGACGATCAGGAATATGAAGGTTAAGAAATCCATCTGTGCCTCCCTGGAATCTCAGCATCATTGTAGCAGGAGTCGGCGCCGATGCCACAGCAGCTTTAGTACATCGCCCGCGGGAAAGAGTGTGCATCGGCGGAGTGCTGTGGCTATAATTCAAACGGAGCAGCGCTCTGAAAAAGGTGGGCCTGGAGGCACCTTGAAGATTCAATCCAAGAGTCCTGGCCCACAGCGGTTGTCTCGCAACTGCCTGAATTGTGGCTTTGCCGTTGACCACAACTTCTGCCCGCGTTGCGGTCAGACAACACGGGAAATGCGCGCGTCCTTGGGCTCGATGCTCAAAGAACTGTTTGGCAACATGTTCAATATGGACTCGACTGTCATGCGCAGCATCCGGCCGCTGTTCCTCGAACCAGGTGCCTTGACCAGGCACTTCATGGAGGGCCGTCGCGCCTCCTATGTGCGACCGGTTCGCCTCTATTTGATCTCTAGCTTGTTCTTTTTCGTGGCCTTCAGCACGGTCCTACCCGCCTTGACGGGCCCGTCCGGCAAGGACCTCAACATCAGCGTCGACGGCGAAAAGGTCAAGAAGAAGACCAAAGCCAGCAAAGCAAAGCAGGAGCAGAGCGACGACAGCAGCGGTGCGTCCGCAGAGAAGGACGACGAAGCCGAGGCGGACGAACCGCCACCGCCCATGCGCGGCCTGCCCCACAGCCGCGAGGAGTTGGCCAAACGCTTCGAGTACCAGGGCGAAAAAATCGCCAAAATGGAAAACGCCGAGCGCCTAAAGGTCCTGCTGCCGCACCTGGTCGATGCCGGCTCCAAAGGACTCTTCCTGCTGATGCCGCTGTTCGCCCTGTTCCTCAAGTTGCTGTACGTGCGGCGCGACCCCTTCTACCTCGATCACTTGATTTTCGCACTTCACTATCACGCCTTTCTGCTGTGCTTTTTGGCCGGGCTGATGTGGTGGAACTATTTCGAGGATGCCTCGCTGGTGGTCGAAACCAACCTTGCGATATGCTTGATTCCGCCCTGGTATCTGTACCGCGCCATGCGCAATGTCTATGGCCAGTCGCGCCTGAAAACCATGGTCAAGTTCTTCATCCTCAATACGGTCTACGTCTTTGCCATGGTCCTGTTGATGGGCCTCGCCAGCGCGATCGCCCTGTTGATGATTTGAAGTCCAGGATACGCGGCTTGGGCCTTGTTCGCGATACTGGTACAATGCTGCGTCGCCATGCCGACCGAGGAACGCCATGAGCCAAACGCTTCCCATCGATGCGGTCCTACCCGAGATCGCCGCGGCCCTAAGCCGCCACCGCGGTGTCGTGATCCAAGCGCCGACAGGATCCGGCAAGACGACTCGCGTCGCCCCGGCCTTGCTGCAAAGCGGTCTCTTGGGCAAGGGGCGGTTGTTGCTGTTGCAGCCGCGACGCGTAGCCGCCCGTGCCTGTGCGCGCCAGATGGCCTACCAGCTGGGCGAGCCGCTGGGCGAGACGATCGGCTATCAGATTCGCTTCGAGAAAGTGGCCGGGCCGCGCACGCGCATCCTGGTCGTGACGGAGGGGATCCTGACGCGCATGTTAATGGGCGATCCGCTGCTCGAGGACGTCAGCTGCGTGATCCTCGACGAGTTTCACGAGCGCTCGATCCACACGGATCTGGCGCTGGCGATGCTGCGCGAGGTGCAGAGTCTGCGCGACGACTTGCGTGTGGTCGTCATGTCCGCCACCCTCGATGCCGAGCCGGTCGCCCGATTTTTGGGCGACTGCCCGGTCGTCAGCGCCGAGGGCCGCCTGTTCCCCTTGCGCATCAGTCACCTGGACCCCAAACCAGGCACGCGCCTTGAAGAACAGGTGGAGCAAGGCCTTCGCCGGCTCTGGGCCGATCCGGACGACGACCGCGGCCACGTGCTGGTCTTTCTTCCCGGTGCAGGTGAGATCCGCCGTACCCAGGAGCATTTGGCCCAGCGCGATTGGGGTGCTGAGCTGGTTCCCTTGCACGGCTCGCTCAGTGCCCGCGAACAGGACCTGGCTCTGGCGCCGAGCCAGCGGCGGCGTATCATCTTAGCGACCAACATCGCCGAAACCTCGCTGACGATCGAGGGGGTTACCGCGGTCGTCGATACCGGCTACCAGAAGCTTGCGCTCTTCGATGCTGGCCGGGCCACCGACCGCCTCGACCGGGTCCGCATCAGCGCCGCCTCGGCCACCCAGCGCGCCGGTCGCGCCGGCCGCACCGCGCCAGGTCGGGTGGTGCGCCTCTGGAGCGAGCAGGCCCAGCTCATGCTCACCCCCCAGGAGACGCCCGAATTGCGCCGCGCGGATCTGACGCCGATGCTGCTCTGCGTATTGCAGTTCCACGGGCCGGACCTAGCGGCGTTCCCGTTCTTCGAACGACCGCCCGCCGAGTCGCTCGACACAGCGGTCCGCATCCTGCGCATGCTCGGCGCCCTCGACGGCGACGGGCGCCTCAACCGCCTGGGCCAACGTCTGGCCGATCTGCCCCTGCACCCGCGTCTGGC
>CAYRFM010000009.1:102406-115032 GCA_964423555.1 uncultured Holophagae bacterium
CCTCGACCGCGCCGCCAGCGGCGGTTGGCAGGCCCAGGCCGCCACGGTCTGCGCTCTGCTCGAGGAGCGCGCGCCGCGCGGCGAAGTCGACCTGCAGCGGCAATACGAGGCCTACCTCGATCGCGGCGACCGCCTCTGGGACCCCCGTGCCCGCGCCGCCATCGCCGCCGCCGAGCGCCAACTCGAGCGCCGGGTCGCCGCGCTCTGGCCCAACAGCCGTCGCCAGCACGGCCCCATGCCTGGCCCGATCCTGGCCGAGCTGATGCTGGCCGGCTATCCCGACCGACTCTGCCGCAGCCGCGGCAGCGGGCAGGGCATGATGGTCGGCGGACGCGGTGTCGTCCACGAGCTGCGCGGCAGCGAGCCGACCTACTTCCTGGCGCTCGAGCTGGTCGAGCGCGGCAGCGATCGCACCGCCGCCAAGGCCGACCGCATCCTGCCCGTCAGCTTGGCCGAGATCCAAGCCGTGCTCAAGCCGGTCGAGCGGGTCGGCGTCGTCTTCGACGAGGAGCGCGGCTCCGCCAGCGGCATACGCCGCCTCTACCACCAGGACCTGCTGCTCGGGGAAAAGCCAGCCCAAAACGTACCGGCTCGTGACATAGAGAAGGCCCTTGCCGAATACGCAGCCGCCAACTTCGACAAGTTTTTCCAGCCCGACGACGAGGCGGCCGCACTGCTCAACCGCATCCGCTTCGCCGCCCGCCACCTGGCCGAAGAGGCCTGGCCGACCTTGGACGAAGCCGGCCTGATCGCCTTGCTGCCCGATCTCTGCCGCGGCAAACGCAAGCTGGAAGAGCTGCGCAAGCTGGACTGGCGCGCGGCCCTGCTCGACTGCTTGAGCTGGCCGCTACGCCAGCTGCTGGACCGCGAAGTCCCGGAGCGCTTGACGGTGCCCTCGGGCAGCCAGATCCGCATCGACTACGGCGCCGCCTTCACCGACGCCGGCTACCCGGTCCTGGCCGTGCGTCTCCAGGAGGTTTTCGGCCTGGCCGACACCCCCAAAGTCGCCCGTGGCAGGGTCCCGCTACTCTTCCATCTGCTAGCGCCCAACATGCGGCCAGCGCAAGTGACGCGCGACCTGCGCAACTTTTGGAACACGACCTACGCCGAGGTGCGCAAAGAACTGCGCCAGCGCTACCCCAAGCACAGCTGGCCCGACGACCCCTGGACGGCCCCAGCCATCCGCGGCGCCAAGCGCCGCCAGTGAAGGCGGGTGCCGCGCCCCGCCTTGCCGAAATTACTTCGTGAATTTCAGAACGAAGCGATCCGTGAGCGGCTGAACCGGGCGACCGAAGGCCATCGTCTCCTTGGTGTCCTTGGGGTCGGCCAGGAAGTCGGAAGACTCCTTGAACTTGAAGCCAGCGGCTGTCAGTTCGTCCAGGACGACCTGTTTGTCGATGCGGTGGATGGTATTGCAGGTGCTGGTGCCGGTGCCTTCCTTGGCACTGTGATCGATGACCACCAGGGTGCCGTCGGGCTTGAGGGCGTCGAACAGGGCCTTGTTCATGGGGCCGCGGTCTTGCGTCATGTAGCAGACGTCGTGATAGACCAGAATGATCACGATCAGGTCCAGGTTGCGGGCGTCCTCGGGCAGGATCGCGTCGAAGTTGCTGGTGACGCGGAGGATATTGGCGTTGGCCGGTTTGGCCAGCAGCTCGCCCAAGGGCTTGTCGACGAACTCGCCCCAGGAAGGGTGGTTCTGAGCGTAGATTTTGCCTTCAGGACCGACGGCGCGGGACAGGAGTTCGGACGTGTAGCCGGCGCCGGCACCGATATCGCCGATGCGCATACCAGGTTTGACCTGCAGGAACTCGAGCAGCTGGGCCGGTTTGCGCACGCCGTCCAGGGCGCGGTTCTCCGCCTCGCGGTCAGAGGCGACGATTTTATCGATATCGCTCTGCGCCAACAGCGGCAAGCAGGCGAGCAGCAGGAACAACAAGGGCTTCATGGGATTCCTCCAGATGGGTGTCGAGCTGGGGCACAGTCTAACGCCAACGGTGAGCGCCGTCAATCGGATGCTCGTGTGTGGCCCAGAAACAAAAAAGGCGGCATCCGTAGATGCCGCCCTTAGGGAAACGGTTAGGGCTGGCCTTAAGCCATGCCGGTCTGCTTGGCAACTTCTTCGGCGAAGTTGTCCTCGCGTTTTTCCAGGCCCTCGCCCATCTGGTAGCGAGCGTAGCGGCGCACGGTGATCTTCTCGCCAATCGCTTGGACGGCTTCGTTGATCAGGGCGTGGATGGTTTTGCTGTTGTCCTTGACGAAGTACTGGTCCAGCAGGCAGGACTCCTCGAAGAACTTGGACATTTTGCCTTCGACGATTTTGTCGGCGATGGCTTCGGGCTTGCCGGAGGCAATGACCTGGGCCTTGGCGATCTCGCGCTCGCGGTCCAAAACGTCCTGAGTCACGGATTCGCGGTCCAGGAAGCGGGGGTTGGCGGCAGCGATATGCATGGCGATATCTTTGGCCAGGTTCAGGAAGTTCTCGTTGCGAGCGGTGAAATCGGTCTCGCAGTTGAGCTCGAGCAGAACACCGATCTTGCCACCACCGTGGATGTACGCGGTGACGGTGCCTTCGGAAGCGACACGGCTGGCCAGTTTGGCGGATTTCGCCATGCCTTTCTTGCGAAGCCAGTCGATAGCTTGCTCGATATTGCCGTTGGTTTCACCCAGTGCTTTTTTGCAGTCCATCATACCCAGGCCAGTGCGATCCCTGAGTTCTTTCACGACTTTTGCGGATATTTCCATCCCGCTCTCCTCTCTCGTAGAAATCGAATCGAATGTCCCCGAGGGGACCACAGACACAGAGAAGGAGGCGCGAAGCCCCCTTCGAAAGGGGTCGGAGAGTCCCCCGACCCGGTGATTTAGGGCCAAATCAATTGTTCAGGTTGGGTTCGGAACCATCGCTGTGATAAGCGCTGGGGCCGTGGGTCTCGGCCATGGCCGGTTCGTCGGGCATATCCACATCGCCGCGAGCGGCGCGGATCTCGGAGCCTTCGAGGATGCAGTCGGCCACGCGCGAGGTGAACAGCTTGACGGCGCGGATGGCGTCGTCGTTACCGGGGATGACGTAGTCCACGTGCTCGGGGTCGCAGTTGGTGTCGACGATGCCGACGACGGGGATGCCCAGTTTGTTGGCTTCGGCGACAGCGATGCGCTCGCGGTTGGGATCGACGACGAACAGCACATCGGGCAGACGGTTCATGCTTTTGATACCCGCGAGAACCTTCATCAGCTTCTCTTTCTTCTTCTCGATGGCGAGAATTTCCTTCTTGGTCAGCTGGTCATAGCTGCCGTCGTTGGCCATGGCTTCGAGGCGATTGAGGGTCTCGACCGACTTGCGGATCGTTTTGAAGTTCGTGAGCGTGCCGCCGAGCCAGCGATTGTTCACGTAGTACATGTTGCAGCGAACGGCTTCCTGTTCGATCGATTCCTGGGCCTGGCGCTTGGTGCCCACAAACAGGAACTGACCACCTTTGGTGGCAGCTTCGGTCACGAAATTGACCACTTCGCGGAACTTCTTGAGCGTTTTCTGCAGGTCGATGATGTAAATGCCGTTGCGAGAACCGAAGATGTATTTCTTCATCTTGGGATTCCAGCGCTTGGTCTGGTGACCGAAGTGAACGCCGGCTTCCAACAATTCCTTCATGGAAATATTAACCAAGGTAATCCTTCCTTTTTTCTACCGGATTTGTGCTCTGCCAATGCCCGATGTGGTGTTTGGGCCGGTACCGCGAAAAGCAACACCAGGGATCGTCGTGAGGGAAACCCCGTGGGGTTGGCTTGGCACAGGTTGAGATTAGCGTTTGGAGAACTGGTATCTGCGGCGTGCGCCACTGAGACCGGGTTTCTGGCGTTCCTTCTCGCGTTGGTCGCGGGTCATGAATCCAGCGGACTTGAGCTTGGGACGCAGTTCGGAATTGAATTCCGTCAGTGCACGGGAAATTCCGTGGCGAATCGCGCCAGCTTGACCAGACGTACCACCACCTTCAACCGTTACGTAGATATCGAATTTATCTTGAGTTTCGGTCAGGGTCAGCGGTTGACGAATGATCATCTTGAGCAGGTCGGAGGGAAAGTAGTCGTCAACGGGACGTTTGTTGATGACGATTTTGCCCGAACCTGGGCGCAAGAAGACGCGTGCTACGGAAGACTTACGACGACCCGTACCATAATAATGAAGATCGGCCACGATCGATGCCTCCTGGGTTACTTAGCCACTTCGATGTGTTCAGGTTGTTGCGCGGCGTGCGGATGTTCCGCGCCGGCGTAGACATTGAGCTTGCGGTACATGGCGCGACCCAGTTTGGTCTTGGGCAGCATGCCTTTGACGGCCAGCTCGAGGGGGCGCGTGGGATGCTTCTCCAGCATCAGACCCGCGGGTACTTCGGTGAGGCCGCCGGGCTGCTGTGAGTGGCGCCGGTAGGCTTTGAAACGGAGCTTCTTACCAGTGAAGACCGTTTTCTCGGCATTCACAACGATCACGTGATCGCCCATGTCCGTGCTCGGCGTATAGGCCGGGTTATACTTGCCCATGAGGATGTTGGCCACGAAAGAAGCCACACGACCCACGGGAATACCAGCGGCATCCACCACGAACCATTTGCGTTGGACCGTTTGTTTGCTCGGAAAAAAAGTTGACATTTTTTTTCCCCTTTTCAAGGTAAGCTCTTGACGAGCTACGCGCGGACACACTCCGGCGTCCGCACGAAGCAACCATCTTACTAAAGCTGCCTTGCCTCGTCAAAATAAATTTTGGAGAATCTCGCTGCCCGTGCGGCTTCCCGCGCCCTTGGCCCGTCCACTTTGAAAACCGTTGCCAGGAACCACTGGCAGTGTGAGAATGGAGGTCTGACCTTGTTTTTTGGAACCCACCCCGGATGATCGACGATGAAAAGTCTCAAGAAGCGCTAATCGCTGAAATTGCCGCGCTGCGCCGACGGCTCGCCGAGTGTGCCCACCGCGAACCGCCGCCGGTCGCCGATGTGCCCAATATTTACCGCGACATGATCGAAAATGCCGCGGAATGCGTGTTTCTTGCCTCCGCCAGCAGTGGCCGCATCATCTATATCAATGCCAGCTTTTCCGCGCTCTTTGGCTTTGTCGCCGCCGATCTGGCGTGGCTTGCCCTGCAACGGCTGTTTGCATCCAAACCCGACGAGTGCGTCGAGCTGCACAGCCAGATTGCCGCACAACTGCGGCGCAAGGGCCGTTTCGTGGGCGAAGTCCGCTGTTTCAAGCGGTCCGGCGAAACCTTCTGGGCGGACGTCACTATCAGTCTGCTCAATCACCCCGAGGCTGGCGAGGTCTGGCTGGCCTTCTGTAAGGATATCTCCTCCCAAAAGCTGGTTGAGGAGGCATTGGCTCACAACCACCGCCTTTATCGCACCCTGGTCGACACTGTGCCGGACGTGATCTGGATGGCAGCCCAGGACGGATTCGTGACCTTTTTTAACAAGAGTTGGCGGCTCCTGACTGGGCGCGACCCCGAGGAGTCACTGGGCAACCAATGGCTCGAGGACGTTCACCAAGAAGATCGCGAGCTGGTCCAGACCTCCTGGGACAACGCCATCGAGACGGGTCAGACTTTTACCGGCGAGTGCCGCATGGTCGCACTGGACGGTTCGCGCAAGTACGTGACCTATTGCGGTGCGCCCGTCTGTGACGACACCGGCTGGATTCTCAACTGGGTCGGCGCCTTTACGGATATCACCGCGCGCAAACAGGCCGAGGAGGCGCTGCGCAACCAGAAGGACGAACTGCAGACGATCATCGACACCATGCCGGCCCAGCTCTTCTATAAAGACGTGCACAACCGCATTCTGCGGGTCAACCGCGCCGTCGCCAAGAGTCTGGGCGTCAATCCCGAAGCCATGGTCGGCACGCCCTGGTCGGATTGGTATCCCAACCCCGAGGAGCACTTCCACGCCGACGAAGAGGTCATCCGCACGGGCCGGCCGATGTTGAACATCGTTACTCAATACCTCGAAGAGGGACAGCGACGCTGGGTTCAGACCGACCGCTACCCGCACCGCGACAGCGACGGTCGCATCAGTTCGATTTTGGTCTACGCCAAAGACATCACCGTGCGCCGCAAGGCGGAGGAGTCGCTGCTCGAGTCCGAGGCGCGCAACCGCTCGATCATCTCGACCCTGGCCGACGGCCTGGTCATCCTCAACGAGAACTGTCAGATCGAGGCCGTCAATCCCGCCACCGAGTACCTGTTCCAGTACCTCGGCAGCGAGCTGGTCGGACTGCCGATCGCGGCCATCCTCCAGCCGCTCGATGCCGCCCTGGCCGAGAGCGCCTTCGACGAATGGGGCCACGAGCTGATCGGGTTGCGCCAGGACGGCAGCCAGTTCCCGGTCCATATCTCGCTCGGCAAATACGCGCTCGGCTATGCGCTGCGCTACACCCTGCTGATCCGCGATGTCACGGAACTCAAGGAGAACGAGCGCAACCTTCGCGAGCTCAAGGAAGCGGCCGAGGCGGCGACCCAGTCCAAGTCCGCCTTCCTGGCCAACATGAGCCACGAGATCCGCACGCCCATGAACGGCGTCATCGGCATGACCAGTTTGCTGTTGTCGACCCAGCTGACAAACGAGCAGCGCGAGTTCGCCGAGGTCGTGCGCAGCAGCGGCGAGGCGCTGCTGACGATCATCAACGACATCCTCGATTTCTCCAAGATCGAGGCCGGCAAGCTGACCCTGGAATCGATCCCGTTCGACCTGCGCGCCTGTCTCGAAGAGGTCGGCGACCTGATCGCCAAGTCCGCTCACGAGAAGGGCCTGGAGCTGGCCTTCAGCCTGGATCCCGGCATCGCCACCCGCGTGCTCGGCGATCCAGGGCGCCTGCGGCAGATCTTCATCAACCTCGTCAACAACGCCGTCAAGTTCACCAAGGAGGGCGAGGTTACGGTCAGGGTTGTGCTACTCGAGCGGCAGGCGAACCATCAGCGCCTGCGCTTCGAGGTGCGCGATACCGGCATCGGCATCAAGCCCGAGCACCAGGCCCAGTTGTTCCAGCCGTTCTCCCAGGGCGACAGCTCGACCACCCGCAAATTCGGGGGCACGGGCCTGGGTCTGGCGATTTGCCGCGAGCTGGCGGAGCAAATGGGCGGCAAGATTTGGTTGGAAAGCGTGCTGGGTCAGGGTTCTACCTTCATTCTGAGCTTGCCGTTCGAGCTGGTCGCCGACGAACGGCAGCCGTCTAGCTGTGATCCCGCGGTACGCGCACAGCGCTTCCTGGTCTGCGGTGCTGCGGCCAGTTACCGGGATTCGGTGCGGGAGTTGCTGTTGGGCTTCGACTGCGGTGCCGATGAGGCGGCCACGCTGGTTGAGGCGGATGCCTGGCTGGCCGCCACGCCTGGTCGGCGGGTGTTGATCGTTGACTGTCCGATGGGCAGTGGCTTGGTGCGCGCCTTCTTGGCCCACTGTTGCGCCCGCTATAGCCGGGACGAGGTTGCCGTGATCGCGACTGTGCCGCATCACGGTCGCGCGGACATGGAGGCGCTGGCTGAATACGCTGAAGCGGTGTTGGTCAAACCGGTCAAGCGCGGTCGACTGCGGGACGCGCTACAGTGCATCGTGGGCGCGCCGGTCGAGGTTCAGGTCGAAGTAGTCGCACAGGTAGCGCCCAAGGCCGAGCCCGTGGTCAGACGGATCTTGCTGGTCGAGGACAACCGCATCAACCAGCAGGTCGCCGCACGGTTATTGCAGAAGGCGGGCTACGACAGCCGCACGGTCGGCAACGGGCTCGAGGCGCTAGAGGCGGTGGCCGAGGATCGCTACGATCTGATCCTGATGGACTGCCAGATGCCGGAAATGGACGGTTTCGAGGCGACGCAGCACATTCGCGCCATGGCCAAACCCAGTTGCGACACGCCGATCATCGCCATGACCGCCAACGCCCTCAAGGGCGACCGCGAGAAGTGCCTGGCGGCCGGCATGGACGACTACCTCAGCAAGCCGGTCAAGCTCGAGGAACTACACGCGGTACTGGAAAAGTACCTGGGCGGATAGTAGGACTTTGTCAGGTTGATGATCAAGGCAGGTCCCGCAGGCGCTGTAGCTGCTGTAGCGCAAGATGCAATCTTGCGCCGGGCGGAGGGTGAATGTTATATCGGTCTTGTTAAGTAGGGGGGATCTCCAGGAGTGATTCTGTTTACTGCCAATGGTTGGGTTGGGACGACCTTTTCGGATTGGCTCTAGCTGAAGTCTACCGAAAGGTCTTGCGGGCGGTGTAGCGCAGATTCGCGCGGTCGTCGCGCAGACCATTTGCATTGTGCGGCTGACGGGCTCTGGATCTTTCGCCGTGTCTTGGGCGCGCGAGGCGGGGTTGCGCTTCTTTCGATGTTTGCCCATAATGGGCGCAAACAGGGACGGGGAGGGCGGTGTGAGCGAGCGAGTGGTAGTGATCGGAGCAGGCATTTCGGGCCTAACGGCGGCGTACGGGTTGATGCGGGCGGGCAAGGATGTGACCGTGCTCGAGGCCAGCCGGCGGGTTGGCGGTTGCATCCACACGGTACAAGTCGAAGGGTTCCTGTTGGAACTGGGGCCGAATTCGATGCTGGTCAACCGCCAGGGCGTGCTCGACCTGATCGATGAGCTTGGTCTGGGTCCCGAGGTCGTTCTTGCCAGCAAAACCGCCAACAAGCGTTTCATCGTCAAGGGCGGCCGCTTGCATGCACTGCCCAGTTCGCCCTTGGCGTTCCTGACCACGCCGCTGTTCTCCGCCGGCGACAAGTTGCGCCTGTTCAAGGAGCCGTTCATCGGTCGTGGCCCCGAGGGCGAGACGATCGCCGGCTTTGCCAAGCGGCGTTTGGGTCAGGGTTTCTATGACTACGCCATCAACCCCTTTGTCAGCGGCGTCTATGCGGGCGACCCCGATCAACTGCTTGCGAGGGCCGCGGTCCGCAAGGTCTGGGAGCTGGAGCACCGCCACGGTTCGATGGTTCGTGGCGCCCTGGCGATGATGACGGGTCGCGATCGCCCGGCGGGGCGGATCAAGGGACGGATGCTCTCCTTCCGGGAGGGCATGGCGGCGTTGCCCAACGCTTTGGCCAAGGCCCTGGGCGCGCGTCTGCGCCTTGAGCGCGCCGTCTCGCGCATCGAGCGCACCGGCGGCGGCTGGCGCCTGCAGCTGGCCGATAGCTCGCTCGAG
This sequence comes from uncultured Holophagae bacterium, assembly GCA_964423555.1. Classification (GTDB taxonomy): domain Bacteria; phylum Acidobacteriota; class Holophagae; order Acanthopleuribacterales; family Acanthopleuribacteraceae; genus CAYRFM01. The sequence goes on from CAYRFM010000009.1 coordinate 111,566, forward strand.
GCGGACCAGCTGGTGCTGGCGACGCCGGCGGCCGCCACCGCGGACTTGCTCGCCATTCCCTACGCCCCGGTCGCGATCGTGCACCTGGGCTTTCGCCGCGACCAGGTGGCCCACCCGCTCGACGGCTTTGGCGGTCTGATCCCCCGTAAGGAGGGCCTGCAGACGCTCGGTATCCTGTTCAGCTCCTCGCTGTTCCCAGGTCGCACGGATGAGGTGCTGTTGACCTGCTTCATCGGCGGCGCGACGCGGCCCGAGGTACGCGATCGCAGCGAAACGGACCTGCGCGACCAAGTGCTGCGGGAGGCGACACCCCTGCTTGGCCTGCGCGGCGAGCCCTGCTTTAGCCAGGTCCACCTCTGGCAACAGGCGATTCCCCAGTACACGCTCGGACACTTCGAGCGCCTGGCGGTCGTTGAAGCGGCGGTGGCCAAGCTGGGTGCGCTCAGGCTGCGCGCCAACTGGCGCGACGGGGTCTCGGTGCCGGACTGCATCCTCAATGGGTTGAGCCTGGAATAGCGTGAGCGCTTCCTACTTGAACGACCGCTTTAACATTCACCCTCCGTCCGGCGCAAGATTGCATCTTGCGCTACAGCCGCTACAGCGCCTGCGGGACCTTTTCGGCTACTGGGCTCTACTTAATTTCATGAAATGATTCATGACACCCTCAAGAATGTGTTCTTGTGGAATGAGCTTCAGAGCCTCAGGCGATTTTTTTAGAATGACTATCTTCAAACCAGGTAGATTGTTGTTTAGCATGGTGATGTGTTGGGTGAAGCTGGGGTCGTCGGGAACAGCAAGGTACCAGCTTCTACCTGTGATATTCGCGAAATCTAATGCGCTGTTAATGATCTCTGATGATTTTGCAAGGCTGTGATGCCGGACAGAAAGGTTCATGGAAACGGATAATTTATCTAAGGCTTTTCTGAGAAGCTCTTCTGGCTCTTGGTACGATTCGGCCAGGCTGAAGGTGTTTTCTCCGCTCAGAATACCGTTGTGCTGACAGAAACTTGCGGCGCGTCGTTCATGGCATGCAATGGCAATTTCCGCACCCAAATGTGTCTCGATCGGTAATTTAACTATGGTATCCCAAGGCTGCGGCAGCGGCTTCTCGAGGGAATTGAGTAATAACCAGCCGATCAAATTTTGCGCCATATGCCATGTGGGCATCGGTTCATCGCCATGTACAAGGGCTCTGGCGATGGTGCCAATGGTTTCCACGATACCTTTTTCGAGGATTGAATTGACATTTCGAAAATCCGTCTCGAGTAAGCGCGCCATGATCGGGTTTTCTAGAATCTTAGCGACCTTGACACGAACCAATTCGCGAATCGGGTTTTCTTCTGATTGCTGACGGACGGAATTCCCATCCCCCGTAACCAACAAGGGCGCTTTGGATAATGGCTCGCCCCCAGGTGTATTGATCTGATGAGCGACCGCCAGGCGCTTGCCGCTGAAGGCGATGCCGACAAAGATCAGGCGCTTCACATCAGGCGGCAGAACCAGCGCTGTGCTGTACTGCCGGTCCTTAATTTGTTGGAGTGCGCGGCCAGCAGCAGTTTCGAGATCCCGTGGCGTCGTGCGCTTGAACTCGAAAATATAAGCCGCTTCCTGATGGTTTTTGGGGAGCAGCACGACATCGTAACGGCCTTCTCCGGACTCGCGGTTGGAGGAGATTTCGTAATGTGCCTGCTTGCTCATCAACATGCCCAGAAACAGCATGTGATACAGGGCTTCGGTCGTATTTGTCCGGTGTTTGCCCTGACCTGCTGCCGGTCCAGACAGGTCGTGATAGCTGATGGTTTTAAGGACATAGTGGGACAGATGCTTTTCAAAACCAGCCATGTCCTCTCGCAGCAGTGCGTCCAGGATGACGTCCCAGTGTTCTGCTGGACCGAGCCAGCGGGTGACGGTGTCCTCAAAGAAGCTGCGCACTTCGAGATTGGGGATCCTAAGCGCGTAGACGCCTTCCTCAGAGCTAACCTGATCGACAGTGGTCAGATAACCGCTATAAAACATCAAACTCCAGACATCTTTGGGTTGGATATCGCGAAGCGTGATGGAATCAGAAAGTTTGCGCTTGATCGACTTGCCCTGGAGTAATTGCGCCAGATCACCTCCGGCCAGGCTGCGGTCCCAGAGTAAGAGCTGTTTGATCAAATCGTTACTGGATGTATTGATCCAGTGGTTCGCGAGCTTGCCCCGACTGGTGACCAGGTTGATGATCGACCAGGGGTTATAGATCAGATGGCGGCCTATGTTGTAGCCATTGTACCAGGCGGTCGCGTCGTCTTTGCGGTCGCTCAAGTTGAAATCGGCGAGCACCTGTTCCATCTCGGCGGTGGTGAATCCAAATCGGTTGGCGAAGGTCTCGGACAGTAGGGAATAGGATTGGATGTTGTTCAGACCAGAGAAAATGCTTTCCTTGGCAACCCGTAAGATGCCAGTCAATACGCCGCGTTTGAGCGAAGTATTGTCTTTCAGCGCCACACCTAGCAGACTGCGCATGAAGGTGACGATTGGATCAAAAAAGCCATTCATTTGCCCGGCATTGATCGGCGTGTCGTATTCGTCGATCAGGATCATGACATGTGAGCCGGTTGCTCGATAGAGCAAGTCGGTCAACAACTTGAGGGCGCGCCGGTAGATCTCCAACGGACCTTCCTTTCTGAGGATTTGTTCGACTTCGTCGTGCTCTGAGTATTGGGGTTTGGCTCTGTCGATCCAGAGCTTGTTCTTCAGGAACAGCGTGCTGAACAGCGCCCGAAGCCTGTACTCGCAATCTTCCCAGTTCGTAATATTGAAGTCTTTGAAGGTCAGAAAAAGGGTAGGGTAGGCCCCCTGGTGGGCCATCGCTTCGGGGTCGTTTTCGATCGCCAAGCCTTTAAATAGTGCCCGGTTATCTCCTTCAAGCTGAAAGAAGGCTTCAAGCATCGATAAGTTCAGTGTCTTGCCAAAGCGACGAGGGCGGGTGATCCACATGACCTGTGCCTCAGCGGTCATGACTTCGGCGGCCAACATGGACTTGTCGACATAGTAATAGCCGTGCTGTCGCACGGATTTGAAGTCCGAATTCCCCGCTAGGATCTGCATGGCGCCCTCCCTGATAGCACCATAGCATACCTGGCATACTGCAGTTCTTGGGGTTTACCCGGCACAAGGGGCTACGCTGGTCCCACCTGTCCCGGTGGTGTACGCCGGCTCCGCACCGGGTGGTAAACGCCGGCTCCGCACACGGGTGGTGTTCCGCGTGACCAAGGCAAGTCGGCGGGGGCGCCTAGCCGGCTTACCGCACTCTTCCATGCTCCGCCCACCCCATACGCGTTCCCTGCCACATAGGCAAGTCGGCGGGGGCGCCTAGCCGGCTTACCGCACTGTTCCATGCTCCGCCCACCATACGCGTTCCCTGCCACCAAGGCAAGTCGGCGGGGGCGCCTAGCCGGCTTACCGCACTGTTCCATGCTCCGCCC
>CAYRFM010000009.1:115132-123763 GCA_964423555.1 uncultured Holophagae bacterium
TCCCTGCCACCAAGGCAAGTCGGCGGGGGCGCCTAGCCGGCTTACCGCACTGTTCTTGGCTTCGCGGGCTATACGCGTTCCCTGCGACCTGGGCAAGCCGGCGGCTTACCCTCGGCCTTGCTGTTAGGGGTGCGCGATGACGAGTAGGGCGGGGGCGCGTTTGCGGACGCAGGCCATGGCGGCGATCAGGTTGTCGGGGTCCAGGGCCGCGAAGCTTTCGTCCAGGACCACCAGATCCGCGCCTTGGAGCAGTGTGCGCGCGATGTAGAGGCGGCTGCGCTCGCCGTGGCTGAGCTGCCAGCCGGTCTCGCCGACCATCTGCTGCATGCCGCCCGGCATGCGCGCCAACAGGGGGCCCAGGTTGAGTTCCTCGCAAATTTCGGCCGCAAGCGCCATGTCGGCGTGGCTGGGCGGCCATTGGCGTCCCATCAGTAAATTGAACTGGAAGGTTTCCGTGAAGACGTGGTTCTCGTGGAACTGGGGCGCGGCGACGACGTGGCGGCGCCAGTTGCGGGCGCCCAAGGAGTCGCGGTCGAGGCCGCGGAACAGCAGCAAGCCGCCGTCCTGGCCGCGAATCCCGGTCAAGAGCGCGCCCAAAGTCGATTTGCCGGCGCCGGAGGAGCCCTGTAGCAGCAGGCGGTCGCCGCGGGCGATGCGCAGGTTACAGCCCGTCAGGATCGGGTCGCGGCGGCGCGCGTAGTGGAAGGTCAGGTTGTGGGCCTCGAGCAAGGTCTGGTCGGCCAGCGGTTCCGGCGGCATGGCCAGGGGCGCGGTCTCGGGCTCGGCCGCGGCGGCATGGAAGAGCGGGGCGACCCGCTGCCAGGCGACGATCGCGGTCAGAATCTGGCCGAAGCCTTGGGAGAGGTTGGCGAACCCGTTGCGGGCGAGGAGCGCGCCGCCGAGGGCCAGGGTCAGGCCCAGGCGGTCCGAGCCGTCCTGCAGGAAGGCGTAGCCGATGCCAAAGGCGGAGGCCACCATCCAGCCGCGGATGACGATGGCGTTCATCCAGGCCTCGGAGGCGTCCATGCTGGCCGAGGTGCCGAGGTAGTCGCGCAGGGCACGGTCCTCCTCGAGGTGCCAGGTCGCCCGCGAGGCCTGGGCCAAGCGGGTGCGGTGGCCAACCATCTTCTCGATCAGGTCGTGGGTCATGTCGATGCGCTGGTCGGCCCAGCGCTTGCTGGCGCGGTAATGGTGGCGGCAAATCACGGCACTCAGGGCCACGAAGAGGATGAGTAATAGTGGCAGTAACAATGGCGCCGCGCTGATGGCCAGCACGTAGAAGGCTAGGATCAGCTCGACGGCCATGACGGCGACCTGGAACCCGCCGCCCAGGACGGTGGCCTCGATCGTTTCCGACTCCAGCACCCGACTCAGCAACTGGCCCGCGCCCTGGAGGCGCACGGCCTCGCCGTCAAGCCGCAGGGCGCCAAAGAACAGGCGCTTCTTGAGGGCCGTGCCCAGACCGGCGGTCAGCAGGCCCTGCAAGTAGGCGTTGGTGGCCCGCAGCGGGATCTCGGTGAACAGCATCAGCGCCCAGCCCAGCATCCAGCCGTGATCCGCCTGGCCGCGCAGGGCGCCGCGGCCGACGAACCACCAGCCCGCCAGCACGGCGAAGTACTGCAGGAAGAAGAAGACGATCAGCATCCAGAGGATGCGCGGCACCCTCTCGTGGCGCAACAGTTTCAGGAACGGGCGGCTGGGCGGCAGGCGCAGCAGCCAGCAGCCGTCGATGGGGTGGGCGCCCAGGCGCTCGCGCAAGAGCGCCCGCTCGGCGCGGGCACGGCGACGAGCCGGCACGCCGGTGCCGTCGAGCAGTTCGCCCACGGCGCCGCGCTGGCGTGCCGCCAACGGTTCGGCGTAGGCGTCGGCGACCTCGCGCAGGGGCAGCCAGACGCGCTCGAGGTCCGGGGTCAGCACCTGCACCCGCCCGCGGCGGGACTTGAGCAGAGCCAGGAAGCGGGTCTGCTGGTCGAGCTCGATGCGCAGCAGTGCCGGGTGGGCGTGGGCGACCATGGCCTCGACCTGGGCGTAGTCGACATGGACCTGCTCGGTCTCGATGCCGAGCCGTCGGCCCCACTCGCTCAGGCGCTGGTCCAGGTCGGCGCGTTGGCTGCGCGGCATGTTTTCGGGAAAACCGATCGCCTCGGCGCTGTGGGGTTCCAAGCCGGCGAAGCGGGCCAGCGTTTCGGTGGCGGTCCCCAGCGAGGCCAGGGGCCAGCAGTGGCGTTCCAGCTCAAGCATGGCGGCCCTCCGCGCGCTCGACGAGCTCGCCGCGGTCGAGGGTCAGGTGGCGCCAATCGGGATCGCCCCAGACCTGTTGGTTGGCCTGGCGCTCGGCGCGCAGCAAGCGCGCGTATGCCGAGTCCACTTGCTGGGCCAGCACCTGGGGCGCGCCGTCCTCGACCAATTGGCCGTGCTCGATGACGAGCACACGGGGAAAAGTCAGCGTCTCGCTGATATCGTGGGTGACGCAGAGCAGGGTGGCCCGCGACCAGAGCGTCCGAGCGCGCAGCAGGAGCTCGTGGCGGGTGGTGCGGTCGAGTCCGCGGAAGGGTTCGTCGAGGATCGCGAGCCGCGCTTGGGCGCGCAGCATGGCGCGGCCCAGGCGCACCCTCTGACCCTCGCCGCCGCTGACGAGGGCACCGCCCTCGCCCAGACAGGTGCGCAGGCCGTCGGGCATCTTCTCCAGCAGGCCCATTAGGTCGGCGCCGCGCAGGGTCTCGGCCAGGGGTTGCTCGGGGTCGTGGCCGTAGCTCAGGTTCTCGTGGAAGCTGCGGTTCCAGATCTGGATTTCCGGGTCGACCCAGGCGGTTTGGTGGCGCAGTAGCTCGAGCTGCTGGCCGTCGAGCTCGGTGCCGTCGATGTGGATTGTCCCGGCGGCGAGGCGGTGCCAGCCGAGGAGCAGGCTGACCAGCGAGGACTTGCCGGCGCCGGAGGGGCCGACGATGGCGATGTGCTCGCCAGGGGCGACATTCAGATCCAGGCTCTCGAGGATCGTGTGGCCGGCGGCACGCACGGTGCCGGCGCGGATTTGCAGGGCGATGCCCTCGGCGCTGGTGGGCACGACCAGCGGCTTGGCCAGGTCGATGGAGGTCTCGTCGGGTGTGCTCAGGGGCTCCATCAGGCGCAGCAGAGTATTGCGGTGGCCGGGATACTGCAGGGCCAGGTCGGCCGTGTATTGCCCCAGTTGCGGCAGGCGCAGGACCCAGTAGATCATCAGCAGCGCGGAGGCGGTGTCGCGGTTCTGGGCTTGGAAGCGGAAGACCAGTGCCACGGCGAGGGCGGTGGTCAAGAGCAGGCGCACGCAGTGGAACAGGGTCGAGACCTTGTTGTGGTCGAGACGCGCGCGCACCCATTCGGAGACGAGGCGCTCGTGTTGATGGCGCATGGCCGGTTCGGCGACGTGGGCTCGCAGCGGCACCAGGCCCAGCAGGCCGTCCAAGTAGAACTTGCCCAGCGCGCCCTGGTGGGTGCGCACGCGCATGTCGATCTCGAGCAGGGCCGGGTGGGCCAGGAGTGGCAGGAACAGGGCGGTGGCCGAGAGCGCCAGGGCCAGCGGCGCACCGGCGGGGAAGAGCCAGATCACGGCCCAGGTGATGACAAGCGTCTCGGCGATGCCGAGTACCAGGCGGCCGGCCTGGAGCGGCAGTTTGCGCACCTCGAGCAGGCTGTGGGAGCGCGAGGCCATGTCCGAGCGCGGTCGGCTGTGGAAGTAGCGGTCGCCGATGTGGGGCAGCTTCTCGAGGAAGGCGCGGCGCAGGCGCACCTCGAGATGACGGCCGATGGCGAGGATGATTTTGAAGGTCGGGAAGTGGAGGGCGGTGATGAGGGCGAAAAACAGCACCAGGAACAGGGCGCCGAGCACCCTCTGCCAGCCCAGGCCGAGCGCGTGGCCCAGGTCGAGCAGGCCGCGCATGAGCAGGGCCTCGGCCATGGCAGCGGCGCCGGAAACGACGATGGCGGTGACCATCACCAGCGGCGCCAGGACGCCATCCTCGCGCAGCATGCGGCCGAGTAGGCGCAGCGGGTGCGCGGGCTGTTCGTGCAGGGCGGCCAGCAGCTCGGGCGCCAGTTCCGGGTTCTCCGCGTGCGGCTCCGCGGCGGCGCCGCGCACGCGCAGCAACACGGCGCCGCTGAAGTCGAGCGCGTCGGCGCTCGGCAGTGCCGACCAGTAGGTGGCGGGGACGCGCTCGAGCAGGCCGGCCTGATCGCGTGGCTCGCGCAGGCGAGCGAGCAGCGCGGCGGCCTCGGCGCCCTTGCGGAAGGCACCGGAATCCAGCAGGGCGGAGGTCATGCGCAGGGCGGCGTCGAGGGAGGCTAGGCCCAGGTAACCGGGGTCGGCACAGGCCTGGGTCAGTAGCCGGTTGGCCTCGGCGGCCTTCAGGCCAAGCTGGCCGAGACGCACCCGCAGGACGGCGAGGTTCTCGTCCGAGCCGGCCCATTCGCGCCAGGCTTCGGCGGGCACGGTCTGGGTGTGGCGGTAGAGCTCGCGCTGGAGTTTGGCGCAGTGGACGAGGCGGCGTCCGCTGGCGGGGTCCATGACCTGGAGCCAGTTGCCGAAGCGGCGCCAGACCACTAGGAAATGGGTGAAGCCGTTGGGCAGGCGCACGACGACCATGGCGGGCAGGTTGGCGGCCTGGGGTAGGAGCAGTTGGTCGGCGGGCACGAGCGCCTGTTCGGCGTCGAGGCCGAGCTGGCGGGCGACGACCTCAATGGTATCGATCGAAGTGCCGTCGACATCGGTCTGGCAGGCCTCGCGCAGGCGGCCGTAGCTGACATTGATGCCAAAGCCCTGGAGCATGCACTTGAGCGACGCGGGTCCACAGTCCATGCCGGAGGTCTGGACGACTTCCGGGACGAGCAGCGTGGGCTTGCGGGTACGCGCTGGGCGTTGACCCAGACTCACTTGGCGGGCTCCGCGGCGGTGCCGCCCTGGAGGCGCAGGCCGGCCGAGCGCAGGGCCAGGGCCAGCGGTGAGCGCCGCCCGATCTCGACCTCGACGGTGCCGGGCATGCCGTGTTGGAGGGGAATTTCGGGCGGGGGCGCGCCGACCAGCTCGAGCTCGACCTGGACCTCGCCGTCGCGGGGCTGAGCGCCGACGGAGGCGACGCGGGCCAGCAGGCTGCCGTACTGGGTCCAGGGATAGCCGACGAGGCGCACGCGGGCGGGCTGGCCGACGCGGATGCGACCCAAGGCGACGCCGGGCTCGAAATTGGCGAGCACCCGGGGCGCGCCGGCGGGCACGATCGTGCAGAGGTTGAAGCCCTCGTCGACGAAGGCGCCCTCGCGCACGGTCGCGACTTCGCCGAGCGTGCCGTCGATGGGCGCGCGCACGCTGCGTTCGGCGATGACGCGGGCCAGGCGTTGCAGCGCTGCGGCGCTGGTCTTGATCGAGCCCTCAAGGGTGCTGATGCGTTCGGCGATCTCGGCCTTTTTGACGGCCAGGTTGTGGGTGGCCGTGCTCAGCTGCGATTGGTGGAGCTGCAAGGTCAGCGCCGCGGTCTCCTCGGTGCCGTGGGCCTGGTCGTAGATGGCCTTGGCGTCGAGGACCTCCAGTTCGGAGACGGCGTTCTGCTCGGCCAGGCCGGCATAGCGGGCCAGCACGTCGCGGCGCAGGGTGGCGGTGGCGCGGGCGGTGTCCAGCTCGGCGCGCGACTTTTCGATTTGATTGCGGGACTCGGCCAGACCTCGCTCTAGGGCGGCGAGGTTGGCCTGGCCCTGGAGGCGCACTGCGTCCAGCTGTGCCTGGTAGCTTTCGAGCCGGCTCTGTTCCTCCGCCACCTCCAGCTCTGCTTGGACGGTTTCCAGCTTGAGCAGGAGCTCGCCCTTTTGAACTTTGCGACCGACGGTCAAGTTCTGCTGCTCGACCCGGCCGGGATGGGGTGCATCGATCCGGAATGCTTTGCCGTTGACCTCAAGCGTGGCCTTGTCGGTCGCTTCCCAGGTCGCGATGCGACCGGCCATGAACCACCAGCCCCAGGCGCTGCTGATGACGGCGACCAGCGCCAAGGTCAGGAACGGCCCGCGGTAGCCATCGACCTCGAGCGAGCGGGTTGTTTCGAAAAAGGGCTTGGCCAACAGGTTCCTCCGCGTCTCATGAGGCCGATGAATCGGAACGCTCATTTTAACATGGGGTTAGCACCCTTGCGGCGACTGTGGCAATAAATTTCCGAGGCGGCGGATTTTCGGATAAAAATAGGCTAAGTGCTTGGAAAGTGAGTGCCAGGAAACGCTCTGCTCATGACAAAGCGCAGGCAAATTTCCGAGGGGGTGGCTTTCCGGGATATGGATAGGGAATGCTTGGAAAACCACCCCCTCAGGGGGGGCAGGGGTATACGAGCTGGCCTGGTTTCGGTCGCTGATACGTGAACCTGTAACCAACTCATGGCAGTGAGGCATTGGCACCGCGGCGCGTGGAGGAGCGGTGTCGTCATGTACTTATGCGCGGATACACAAAGTCGCTGCCCGTGATTTTGAAAAAAATTTCACTTTTTTTCTGTACTGATCCAGAAAGGGGGGCTGAGTTAGAATAGGCAGGCCGGATCACTGCCAGGGACCAGATCCGAACTGCCGAGGTGCACGTGCCGATTTCCTTTCTGGACCATGGGTTATGGCTGCCTGACCCCAGCTGCGCCGACGAGAACGGCGTGGTCGCCGTTGGCGGCGACCTGCGTTTCGAGCGTCTGCTGTTGGCCTATCACAACGGTATTTTCCCCTGGTACAGCAAGGGCGAACCAATTATCTGGTGGTCGCCGGACCCTCGTTTCGTCCTGTTTCCGGACCAGTTAAAGGTGCGCAAGTCGCTGCGGCAGACGCTTAAGCGGGGCGGTTTCGAGATCCGCTACGACACGGCTTTTGCCAAGGTCGTGGCCCATTGCGCCAAATGCCCGCGCGCCGGTCAGGGCGGAACCTGGATCACGACCGAGATGAAGCAGGCCTATATCGACCTCCACCGTCGCGGGTTTGCCCATTCGGTCGAAACCTGGCAGGACGGCCAACTGGTGGGTGGTTTGTACGGCGTGGCCATGGGTCCGTTCTTCTTTGGCGAGAGCATGTTCCATTTGGTATCCGACGCGTCCAAGGTCGCCTTGGTGGCGCTGGTCAGCCTTTACCGCAACGCGCCTTTCATCGATTGCCAGGTTCACAACGAGTTCTTCGAATCCATGGGCGCCTGCCACATCCCTCGCCAGCAGTTTCTGGAGATCCTGACGGCCAACATCGAGCGCCCCAACCTCTGGCGCGCGGCCCAAGCAGAGCAGGCGACCTAAGGAGAAGGAGTTGCCTCGAGCGACTTGGCCCTTGCCGGGGTCGAACGCCGCTTGTACAATGGCGCCATCTCGTAGCGAAGGACGGTGTCATGAAACGACGCAATTTCTTACTCAAGGCTTCCGCTGGCGCGGCCGCCGCCGGTGGCATCTTGGCCTGTTCCACGGCCAACCAATCGTCGGGTCCGGCGGTGGTCACGGATCCCAAGATCCAATGGAGTCTGTGCTCCAGTTACCCCCGTTCCCTGGACACGATTTACGGCGCGGCCGAGTTCCTGGCCAAGCGGGTCAGCGACCTGACGGACGGCAAGTTCACGATCCGGGTCTACCCGGCGGGCGAGTTGGTGCCCGGCCTGCAGGTCATGGACACGGTCCAGCAGGGCACGACCCAGATGGGTCATACGGCCGCCTATTACTTCACCGGCAAGAGCCCCGTCTTCGCCTTCGACTGCTCGGTGCCCTTCGGCTTGACGGCCCGCCAACAAAACGCCTGGCTCTATCACGGCGGCGGTTCCGAACTGCTCAACGAGGTTTACGCGAACTTCAACATCATCTCCTTCCCCGGCGGCAACACGGGCGCCCAGATGGGCGGCTGGTTCCGCAAGGAGCTCAAGTCGGTCGAGGACCTCAAGGCGCTGAAGATGCGCATTCCTGGCCTGGGCGGCGAGGTCATGAGCCGGCTTGGCGCGACGGTCCAGGTTCTGGCCGGTGGCGAGATTTATCCCGCCCTCGAGCGCGGCGCGATCGACGCTACCGAGTGGGTCGGTCCCTATGACGACGAGAAACTGGGTTTTTACAAAGTTGCCAAGTTCTACTACTACCCCGGTTGGTGGGAGCCAGGTCCCAACACCTCCTTTTTCGTCAACAAGGGCGCCTGGGAGAAGTTGCCCGCCTCCTACCGCCACGCCCTGCAGTCGGCGATGATGGAGGCCAATATGGACATGACGGCCAAGTACGACGCGCTCAACCCGCCGGCGCTGATGCGGCTGCTGGACAGCGGCGTGCAGCTGCGGCCGTTCGGCGAGGACATCATGACGGCCGCGCGCAAGCAGTCGGACGCGCTGATGGAGGAGCTGTCCCACAAGGACGCGGCCTATCGCAAGGTCTACGAGAACTGGCGCAAGTTCCGCGAGGAAACGTTCCGCTGGTTCGCCTGCTCGGAGCTGACCTATGCCAACTTCTCGTTCAAGTTGAATCCGTAAGAAGACGCTGGCCCCGCGGGGCCAGCCCGGAGTTACGCTCTACTGAAAAGGCCGCTTTAGTATTCACCCGCCGCCCGGCGCAAGATTGCATCTTGCGCTCCAGCAGCTCCAGCGCCTGCGGGAGCTTTTTCGCGTTTCCTGCAACCAAGGCAAGCCGGCGGGGG
>CAYRFM010000010.1:0-88264 GCA_964423555.1 uncultured Holophagae bacterium
GCCAAAGTTCACCGGGACCCATGCAAGGAGACGACCCAAAGTGGGGCCGACCGCCGGTCGGTCTCTCACGCCAAAGTTCACCGGGACCCATGGTAGGAGACGGCCCAAAGTGGGGCCGACCGCCGGTCGGTCTCTCAGGCCAAAGTTCACCGGGACCCATGCAAGGAGACGACCCAAAGTGGGACCGACCGCCGGTCGGTCTCTCACGCCAAAGTTCACCGGGACCCATGCCATTCTTTCAAGCCATCCCCAGCTTCTCCAGCTTGGGACGAATCACGGCGCGACAGTAGGGCGCGCTGGTGTTGTCGCGGTAGTAGTTCTGGTGATAGGCCTCGGCCGGGTAGAACTGGTCCATCGGCGCAATCTCTGTCACGATCGGCGCGCTGTAGTAACTGGCCGCCTTGGCCCGCACCGCTTCCGCGGCCAGCTTCTGCCCCTCGTCGTGGAACAGCACGATCGAGCGGTACTGGGTGCCCACGTCGGCACCTTGGCGGTTGAGCGTGGTCGGGTCGTGGGCCCGGAAGAACAGGTCGAGCAGATCCTCATAAGCGACCTTCGCTGGATCAAAATCCAGTTGAATGACCTCGGCATGGCCGGTCTGACCGCCGCAGACCTCGCGGTAACTGGGATTGGCGACCTGGCCGCCGGCATAGCCCGAGACAACCTGGTTGACGCCCTCGATCTGTTGAAAGATCGCCTCCACACACCAGAAGCAGCCACCACCGAATGTAGCTTTGGCCATGATACGCCTCCTCTGTTACTGGGCCGCTTTGATCTCGTCCCAGACCTTGTTGTACTTCTGCAGGTCCTCACCCAGCTCGTCGATGTACTCGGCACGGGCCAGGACATCGGGGGGCGGAAACAGCGCAGGGTTATCGCGCAGTTCAGGCGCCAGCTTGGCGTAACTGCCGAGATTGGGGCACAGGTACTTCATGAAGTTGGTGTTGCGCGCGGCAATCTCGGGGTCGCAGAGGAAGTTGATCCAGGCATGGGCCAACTCGGGATTTTTGGCGTCCTTGGGGATCACCAGCTGATCGCAGGTGAAGGCAAAGCCTTCTTTGGGTACCATGAAGCGGATATTGGGGTTCTGGGCCTGAGCCTGGAGGATATCGCCGATATAGCCCTGCACCAGCTTGAACTCGCCGGAGGCCAGCCCGTGGTGGTATTGCACGCTCTCGAACTTGGCGGCATTCTTTTTCCAGCTAATCACCGTGTCGCGAGCGGTTGCCAACTCTGCTTCGCTGGTGGTGTTGAGGCTGTAACCGTGGAACTTGAGCGCGGCGCCCAGGACCTCGCGAATGTCGTCAAGCAGGGTCATGCGACCTTTGAGTTCCGCGTTTTCGAAGACCGCCCAGGTCGGCTCCAGCTCGCCGAGTTCCGCCAGGTAGCCAATGCCCGTGGTGCTAACGGTGTAGGGCACCGAGTGCTTCATATCTGGCTCGGCCACTAGGGCCAAATACTTGGGATCCATCTGGACGAGGTTGGGAATCTTAGTTGGGTCGAGCGCCAACAGCATATCGTCCTTGAGCATCAGTTTGACCGCGTAACTAGAGGGGTAGAGCACGTCGTAGCTGCCACCTCCGGCCTTGACCTTGGCCAGCATCTGCTCGTTGGAGTCGAAATAGGAAAAAGTGATCTTGCAGTTGTTCTTGGCCTCGAACTCCTTGACGAGCTGGGGATCGATGTAATCGGCCCAGGTGAACACATTGAGCGTCTGGACCGCTTGACTGGTCTTGGAACCGCACTGGACCAGGGCCAGCAGGGCAAGGCACAACACAATCGCTTTCTTCATGACATCTTCTCCTTGGCTTGAAAACGCTGGGAAAGGCCGACCAAAAGGAACGTCACCGCCAGCATCAGGGTCGAAATGGCATTGATCACGGGCGGGGAACCGTACTTGATCATACTGTAAATCTTCAGCGGCAGGGTGGTCGATCCCGGCCCGGCAACGAAAAAGGTGATGACGTAGTCGTCGACGGAGAGCGTGAAGGCCAGCATGGCGCCGGAAACGATGCCCGGCAGAAGCTGGGGCAACAGGACGCGCCAGGCCGCTTGGAAGGGGCCCGCACCGAGGTCGCGCGCAGCCTCGACGGTCGAGAAATCGAAGTCCTGCAAGCGCGCCAGCACCACCATCGCCACGTAGCTGATGCAGAAGCAAGCGTGGGCCAGTATGATCGTCAACAGGCCCAGCTCGATCCGCAACATCACGAAGAACAGCAGCAGCGCGATCCCCATGAGGATATCGGGTACGGCCAGCGGCAGGTAGACGAGACTGTAGTGCGCGCGGAACAGCAAGCCCTTGGCGCGGTGCAGGCCTAGGGCGGAGAGCGTGCCCAGCACGACGGCGACAGCGGTCGCGCTAACACCGACGATCAGGGTCCGCCATAGCGCATCCCACATGGCGTGATCGTCCATCAGTTGCTGGTACCAAATCAGCGAAAAACCCTGCCACTGGCCGCCATAGCGGGCGGCATTGAAGGAATTGGCGACGACGACGGCAATCGGCAAGTAGAGGAAGGCCAGGGTCAGCCAAAAAATAACACCCGTCAGGCGGCCGCGCTTCATAGCAGGCCTCCCGGTCGCTCGCGCCATTTGCGCCAGAGCAAGACCATCATCGGGATAAAGACCAACAGGATCAGGCTGGTGGCCAGGGCCGCGGCCAGCGGCAGGTTGCGGTCGGAAAAGGTGCGCTGGGCGATCTTATTGCCGAGCATCTCGCCACTGGGCCCACCGACCAGATCGGGGATGACATAGCAGCCCAGGGCCGGGATCAAGACCATGATGACCGCGGCCGCCAGGCCTTGGGAAATGCCGGGCACGAAGACGCGCATGAAGGCCGTGAAGGCGTTGGCACCCAGGTCTCGAGCCGCGTCCATCAGCGCGAAATCGAACTTCTCGGCCGAGGAGTAGAGCGGCAGAATGGCGAAGGGCAAGTTCGTATAAATGAGCACCAGCAGCACGGCCCAAGGGTTGTAGAGCAAGACCGTAGCGCTGTCGACCAGGTGCACGGCGACCAGAACTTGTTTGATCAGGCCCTCGGGATGGAGCAGCACCTTCCAGGCCAGAATCCGCACCAGGAAGCTTGTCCAGAACGGCAGGACGACCAGCATCAGCCAGATCTGGCGGCGCTTGGGCGGTTCCTTGGCCATGAAGTAGGCACAGGGCACACCGATCAAAAGGCAGGCCAGGATGGCCACAAAACTGATCCAAAGCGTGCGCCACATCATCGCCCCAAAGCCTGGCGAGATCAGGTGTCCCCAAGCGCTGGTCGTGAAGCCTGCCTGAGTACCCCCGTAGACGTCGGCGGTCTTGAACGAAATCAGCACGACCAGAAAGGTGGGCACGGCAAAAAACAGCAGCAAATAGCCAAGGCCGGGCAAACTGAGAAACCAGGTGGCGCGGTCGTTCTGGTTCCGGCTCACGGCTCGCTCCAGGCACTGCCCGCCCCGTCGGGCAGGAGGTAGCCGTCGGCGGCCGACCAGCCCAAGGCAACGGCATCGCCGACCCGAACGGAAGGCTGACTGACCAGCCGGTCGTGGGGACGCAGCACCTGGAGGACCTGGCGCTCGACCTCGACCAGGTAACGGGTCTGCGAGCCCAGGTAAACGACGTCCTGGACCTTGCCGTGAAGCAGGTTGTCCAGCGCGGTCAGGGCGTTGGCCTCGCCGAGTCGAATTTTTTCGGGCCGCACACTGAGGACGGCGGCGGCACCAGGCTGCGCGCCAGCGGGTAGCGCGAGCCGCGGAAAACCTTGGGCGCGCAAGGTCAGCGTGCCTTCGACGGCCTCGACCGCGCCCTCGAAGAGGTTGGTGTCGCCAATGAAGGTGGTGACGAAGCGATTGACGGGGTGCTCGTAGATGTCGCGCGGGCTGCCCAGCTGGGCGATACGACCGGCCTGCATGACGGCGATGCGGCTGGAAATGCTCATGGCCTCGTGTTGATCGTGGGTCACGAAGACAAAGGTGATGCCGACTTCCCGTTGCAGTCGCTCCAGTTCGAGCAGCATGCGTTGGCGCAGTTTGAGGTCGAGCGCCGCGAAGGGCTCGTCCAACAAAAGCACCGAGGGCCGCAGAATCAGTGCCCGGGCCAGGGCGACGCGCTGCTTTTGGCCACCGCTGAGGGCGCTTGGCTTCTTATCCGCTTCCGGCTCCAGTTGGACCAGGGCCAACATGCGCTCGACCTCGCGCTTGGTCTGCTCTTTCGACCAACGGGCCATGCGCGGGCCAAACTCGAGATTGGCGCGCACGCTGAGGTGCGGGAACAGGGCGTAGCTCTGGAAGATCGTGTTGAGGCGGCGCTTGTCGGGCGCCAGGGCGGTGATGTCCTCGCCGTGCAGGTGGACGGTGCCGGAATCGGGCATGAGGAACCCGCCCGCCAGACGCAACAGCGTGGTCTTGCCGCAACCGCTGGGACCCAGCAGCGAGAGAATCTCGCCCTCGTGAATCTCTAGCGAGACCCGATCAACGGCCTGCTGGGCACCGAAGCGCTTGCTGATCTCGCGAAAGGCCAATATCGTGGTCACGCGCACCTCGTCGACGAGTCTGGGAGCCGGAACCTGTCGGCGGCACCCTCGGGGTAAAGATACTTCTTTATAAAGCGCGCATCTCCGTTTGGCAAGTCACAATTGTTCCAGACCGTTAGCCCAAGGCCTAGCGTGCTGCTGACCGGTCGCTCATAAGTCCTGAACCTGAATTGGATATAGTCCACCATTCGCTGGACTTGGGGGGGACATATGGCACGGATTTTCTACGGGGTCACAGGAGAAGGCAGAGGTCACGCCACGCGGGCTCACACACTTGTCGAAGCCCTGCGCGACCAACACGAGATCACCCTATTCGCGCCGGCCATGGCCTACGACATGCTGGCACCGATCTATGCCGGCAGCGAGGTCAGGGTCCATCGCATACCCGGCCTGCTGTTCCACTACGACAGCAAGGGCCGCATCCACTACGGCCGCACCGGCAGTGCCGCCCTGCGCTACATCGCCGGCCTTGATGACCAGGTGGCCAAACTGGTCGCGACCATGAAGGCCGAAAGCCCAGACCTCGTCATCACCGATTTTGAACCCAGCTTGCCACGGGCGGCCCACAAGCTCGGCATTCCTTATATCAGTGTCGATCACCAGCACTTTCTCAAGGTCTACGATCTCGGTGATCTCCCCTTGCACCTGCGTCTGCACGCGGCCTTCATGAGTCAATGGGTCGGTTTCTACTACCGCAACCAGGTCGCTTCAGTGGTTTCCTCCTTCTATTTTCCGCCGCTCAAGCCGCACTGCCACAACGTCACCCAGGTCGGCGTCCTGCTCAAGCCCGAGGTGATCCAGGCCAAACCTAGCCATGGCGACTATCTGGTCGCCTACCTGCGCCGCTTTCTCGACCCCGGCGTCGAGCACATGCTGCGCGGCTGTGGCCGCGAGGTCCGCATTTACGGGCTGGGTGCACAACCCCCGCGGGCCAACCTCTCCTTCCACGAGATCGACCCGGTCGCCTTTGTCCAGGACCTGGCCGGCAGCGCCGCCCTGGTCTCTACGGCCGGCAACCAACTGTTGGGCGAGGCGCTCTACCTGGGCAAGCCGGCGCTGGTCATGCCCGAACGGGGCAACCACGAGCAGGAGATCAACGCCTGGTTCCTCGAGCGCAGCGGCGCCGGCAAAGCGATCCCCATGACCGAGGCCCAGCCCCGTCATCTGCACGACTTCCTGGCACGGCTCGAGGACTACCGCGGCGCCATCCGCTGTGAGGGCATGTGCGGCAACACCGCTACCCTCTCCGCCATTCGCCGGCACCTGCCCGACCACAGTCTGGTCCTGCCGGCACGGCCGAAGCTCAGCTTCAGCCGTCAATCGATCTAACCCCTCGGGAGAACCATGCGACTGCTCAACTACATCGACCACGTTCGCAGGAATCGATCCGGCGCGCGCGTCTTGCCTCGCTTCCTGACCTATACGGTCACCTACACCTGCAATGCCCGCTGCATCATGTGTGACTCCTGGAAGAAGCCCTCCCCCAACGACCTCAGTGTCGACGAAGTGGCGGCGATCTTCGACCAGTTGCCGCGCATGGACGCCGTGCGCCTGACCGGTGGCGAACCCTTCGTGCGCAAGGATCTGCCGGAGCTGGCCGAATTGGTCATGGCCAAGCTGCGCCCCCTGTTCCTGCACATCACCACCAATGGCTTTCTCGGTGAGCGCATCGTCGATTTTTGCAAGACGCGCTCTCGCAAGATTCCGCTGTTCCTGCTGATCAGCATGGACGGCACCAAGGACAAGCACAATCAGGTGCGCGGCCACCAAAAAGCCTGGGACTACGCGCTCAGCACCCTCGAGCAGCTGGCGCCGCTGCGCAAGGAACTGAACCTGCGCCTGGCGGTCAACCAGACCATTGTCGACGCCGAGGGCGCCGTCGAGTACCGCCGCCTGCGTCAGGCCCTGGCCCCGCTCGGTGTCCGCAACAACGCCATCATGGCCTACGATATGAGCGCCACCTACAACCTTGAGGACGAAGTCGACCTGGCGCCACAGGACCCCGGCGAGTTCCACACCTTTGGCGAGTTCTCGAGCGCCCAGCTGGAAACCCTATTGGACGAGGTGGAGCAAGACCTGCGCGAGTACCCGTACGGCGAGCGCCTGGCACGCCGCTATTACCTCGACGGCGTGCGCAGCCGCCTGCTAGGCGGTCTTGGCGAGCCGAATCCAGGCTGCGTTTCGCTGGGCAGCCATCTGCGCATTTTCCCCGACGGCCGCCTGCCCGTGTGCCAGTTCAACAGCACCTCGGTCGGCAACCTGCGCGAGCACAGCTTTGCGGAGCTTTGGAACCACCCACGCACCGACGAGTGGCGCCAATGGGTGCGCCGCTGCCCAGGCTGCTGGGCCGAATGCGAGATCTTGCCCAACGCGGTCTACACCGGCGATCTCCTCAAACACCCCTTTCGCCGCAAGGCCGGGTTGGTCTAGGCCGCGCGGATCGTGGCTGGCCCATAGCAAAGCCCAGGCACCGCGGGGGCGCCTGGGCTAATTTCACAGCTTGACGGTCTGAGTTAAATCAGTAGCGGTAGTGGTCGGGCTTGTAGGGGCCTTCCACGGGCACGCCCAGATAGTCGGCTTGGGTTTGGGTCAGCTTGGTCAGCTTGGCGCCCAACTGCTCCAGGTGAAGGGCGGCGACTTCCTCGTCCAACTTCTTGGGCAGGACGTGCACGCCAATTTCATATTCCTCGGTCCAGAGCGCGATCTGGGCCAGAACCTGATTGGAGAAGCTGTTGCTCATGACGAAGCTGGGGTGGCCGGTGGCGCAGCCCAGGTTGACCAGGCGACCGCGGGCCAGGACGATGACCGTCTTGCCGTCGGGATAGGTGAACTTGTCGACTTGGGGCTTGATCTCTTCCTCGACGATGTCCTTGCGACCGACCAGATAGGAGATCTGGATCTCGGAATCGAAGTGGCCGATGTTGCAGACAATGGCGTTGTCTTTCATGACGTCGAGGTGCTCGGCGCGGATGACATCGGCACAGCCGGTCGCGGTCACGAAGATATCGCCGATCGCGGCAGCGTCTTCCATCGTCACGACCTGGTAGCCCTCCATGCAAGCCTGCAGAGCGCAGATGGGGTCAATCTCGGTGACCAGAACGCGGGCGCCGAAGTTTTTCATGGCCTGGGCACAGCCCTTGCCGACATCGCCAAAGCCGGCGACGACGACGATCTTGCCGGCAACCATGACGTCCGTGGCGCGCTTGATGCCATCCGCCAGGGACTCGCGGCAGCCGTAGAG
Organism: uncultured Holophagae bacterium; assembly: GCA_964423555.1. Lineage (GTDB taxonomy): Bacteria > Acidobacteriota > Holophagae > Acanthopleuribacterales > Acanthopleuribacteraceae > CAYRFM01. The sequence goes on from CAYRFM010000010.1 coordinate 7,764, forward strand.
GTTGTCGAACTTGGACTTGGTGACGGAGTCATTGACATTGATGGCGGGTACTTTCAGCTCGCCGCGCTCGTGCATTTGGTAGAGGCGGTGGACGCCGGTGGTGGTCTCCTCGGAGATACCGCGCAGGTCCTTGAGCAGCTCGGGGTATTTCTTGTGGACGATCGAGGTCAGGTCGCCGCCATCGTCGAGGATGATGTTGAGACCTTGACCGTCGGGCCAGAACAGGGTCTGCTCGATGCACCAGCCGTACTCTTCCTCGGTTTCGCCTTTCCAGGCGAAGACGGGGATACCGGCGGCAGCGATGGCGGCGGCGGCGTGGTCCTGGGTCGAGAAGATGTTGCAGGAGGACCAGCGCACGGAGGCGCCGAGCTCGACCAGCGTCTCGATCAGCACAGCAGTTTGAATGGTCATGTGAAGGCAGCCGGCCAGGCGAGTACCAGTCAGGGGCTTTTCTTGGCCGTACTTCCTGCGCAGGGCCATCAGGCCCGGCATTTCTTTCTCGGCGATGATGATTTCCTTGCGGCCCCAATCGGCCAAGGAGATGTCCGCGACCTTGTAATCGACCTTCGTGGAAACATTGCTCATGTGTTCGGCTCCTTGCTCATAGTTAGTCTATCTGAATCAAAGTGGACACCGCGCGGTGCCCTAGTTGTGTTGGAACAGGCGCATTTGGACTCCGAAGCCGTTTTTCAGCCCCAGGAAAATGCTCTGCCCTTCCTTTAAACCGGCCTCCGCGGCCCAGTTCGTCAAGTCTTCTCGCTCAAAGCCCAGCCACAGGTCACCGCACAGTTCGCGGACCCAGGACTGGGTATGGGGATGCAGATCGGCCACCAACAGCGTGCCGTCATCGGCCAGCAACGCGGCACAACTGCGGAAGGCGGCCGCCGGCGAGGCCATGTGGTGGAGGACCATGTTGAGGACGATCAGCCGGGGGTTCAACCCCAATGCCTGCGCGCGATCGAGGTCGCCGAGGTGGTAGTGGACGCCCTCAACACCCTGGCTGACCATGGCGGCTTGGGTGCGTGCCAACATTTCCTCGCTGCTGTCCAAGGCATGCACTCGGGCATATTTTTCGCACAGTTTGACCAGCAGTTCGCCCGTGCCAGGCCCAACCTCGAGCACGGTCGAGGCGCGGGGCAGGGCCAAGTCCTCGAGCAGCTCTTCGAGACCGGCCTCGTACTGGCTGAAGGTCACGATCTGGTTTTGGCGCTCCTGAAAACGGTTGGCGTGACGGTCGAAGAACTGGCGCGAGAGGCGGTCGCGCTCTTCCTGCACCGCAGCCAGGCGGAGCTGGAGCTCCACGGGAATCGCCAATTGGTCGACGGAGCGAAACAGGCTCTCCAGGGTGGCGCGGTGCGGATCATCGGCTGCGATCAGCGGGCGGCGGTAGAAAATCGAGGTGCCTTCGCGACGGGTCGCCACAAGACCGGCGGTCGAAAGGACCTTGAGGTGGTGACTCATGCGCGACTGAATCATGTCGAAAACCAGGGTCAGTTCCTGGACGCCGTAGGACTCGCCGCGCAGCACCCGCAGAATCGCGAGCCGAAGGGGATCGGCGGCGGCCTTGTAGAGGCCCGCCAACGAATCCAACGCGCTTTCGGGTGTTGCTTGAACTAAAGCCATGGCGTGAACCTCGCAGATACATCAAAAAATCTTGATGCAAGAGAAGTATACGCTACTGAGGGGCATCTCGCAAGGCATATATCAACATTTTTTGATGTTTAAGGCACCCTCACATCATCAGGCGCTTTGCGCCGCTTGTGCTTTTGCTTGACTCGCTACCTGGTTTCTGCTCTGATGGACCTGCTTGTGCTGGGTGCTTCCCTCGGGAAGCCAATAGGGAAGACGGTGTAAATCCGTCGCGGACCCGCCGCTGTAACCGGGAACGAAGGCCTCATAAGCCACTGCGCGCTGCGTGGGAAGGCGAGGTTGGTAGAACGATCCGGAAGCCAGAAGACCTGCCCACACACGACCAGCTTCACGTGGTTACCCTCGGGGATAGGGGTACAGCGAACCAGCTCATCGCAAGCAGCGGTAAGACGCGCGTTCACCCCAACTCTCAGGCGACCCGAGTAGCTTTTTACGTCATGAGGTTGATCATGCGCTATCTGTCTTATTCAAGTGCGATGCTGCTGGCCTTGACGGTCGGTGCCCTGGCGGGCGACGACACGCAAGTCCTGCCGACCGTTGCCGCGGAGCCGATCGTGGTTACCGCCCACCGCGGTGAAACGCCTGCCCACGAGGTGGGTAGTTCGTTCACGGTGATCACGGCCGAAGAGATCGCTCAAAGTGGCCAGGTCCAACTCGTCGACCTGCTGCGCACCGTTCCGGGTTTGGACGTCGTGCGCAGTGGGGGTCTGGGCCAGGTCGCCTCCGTTTTCATTCGCGGCGCCAACGCCAACCACACGCTGGTGATGGTCGATGGCGTCGAGGTCAATGACCCGATGTCGCCGGGCAACGCCTACGACTTTGCCCATCTCGGCATCGAGAACATCGAGCGCATCGAAATTGTGCGCGGTCCGCAAAGTACCGTTTACGGCTCCGATGCCATGGCCGGTGTCATTCACATCATCACCAAGCAAGGCCGCATGGGCGATCACCAGGGCTTCGACCTGGAAGCTGGTTCCCATGGGACCCACCGCGAAGTGCTGCGCGCCGACGGCCGCAACGAACGCTTCGACTACAGCCTGAGCGGGGCGAACCTCGAGAGCAAGGGCTACAGCCTCAGTGCTGCCGAGGGCGACAAGGACGGCTACGACAATCGCGATTTCTCCGCCCGCCTCGGTTATACCCTGGACGATCACTGGAGCCTGGGCCTGATCGGGCGCTACAACGACGGCAAGGCCGATATCGACAGCGGACCTGGCCCCTACGGTGATGACGCCAATTACTGGACCGACGCGCAGGAGTCCACGATCAAGGCAGGGGCCAACTGGACCTTGAACGAGGGTCGCTGGACGGGAGAGCTGAGCGCGGCGGTCGACAAGATCGATCGCGAGACCGTCAACGGGGTCGACAGCGACCACCCACTGGATCGGGTCAACGCCACTTATGCGGGCGAACGGCGGCGTTTCAACTGGCAAAACGCGCTGAAGCTCGGCCAGCACCAGCTGCTGACCCTGGGGATCGACCATGAGGAGGACCACGGCGACTCCCTCTACGACAGCGACGGCCCGTTCGGTCCCTATTCGGCCGTGTTCGCCGAACAAACGGCGCGCACCAGTGGTATCTATGTGCAGGATCATTACGCGAGCGATCGCGTTGCGCTGACCCTGGGCGGTCGCTTTGACGACCATGACCGCTTTGGCAACAAAACGACCTGGCGGGCGGCTGGCTCCTACCGCATCACCGGTGAGGCCTATTTCAAGGCCAGCGTCGGCACGGGCTTCAAGGCGCCGTCGCTGTACCAACTGTACTCCTCGTCTGGCAACCCAGAGCTCGAGGCGGAGGAGAATCTGGGCTGGGATTTCGGCCTTCAGTGGGGCCTGCCCAGCGCCCAATTGAACCTAGACCTGAGCCTGTATCGCAACGAGTACGAGAACCTGATCGACTTCTCCAGCGTCACCTACACCTACGCCAATCTCGGCAAGGTGGACACGTCCGGCCTGGAGTTCAACCTGGATTGGCAGGCCAGCGATGCGCTCTTGTTGGGGGCCAGCTTTACCTCGAGCAAAGCGGAGGACAGCGCTGGCGACCAGTTGGTGCGGCGCCCGCGCACCAAGGCCGACCTGTTTGGATCCTATGCATTCAGCAAGCGCGGCAGCGCGCGACTGGAACTGCGCCATGTGGGCAGCCGCAGCGACTACGATTTCGTCAACTACACCGGCAAGGTCGATCTGGATGCCTATACATCCGTCAACCTCGGCGGCACGATCGCGTTGGGCGACCATTTGGGACTGAGTGGCCGGGTCGACAACCTGTTCGACGAAGACTACGAGGAAGTGTTTGGCTATACGTCTCCCGGTACGACGGGCTCCGTTGCGCTTCACCTGACTTACTAAAGACTGAGCGGCCTCGGCTCCGAGGCCGCTTTTTCCGGTGTTCTTGAAATTCTGGCCTGATGCGCTATAATGAAACCCGATCTCTACACGTTTGCTTATTTCCCGGTGGATGATGAACCCCAACAAGCCGCTTTTCGACGGCATTCTTTTACCTAGCGACCACACCCGGGCCAGCCTCAGTCCGTTCTACCATGGGCTCTGCTTGGCGATGATGTCGCGTTCTCACCTGCGCCTGGTGCGTGTCGATCCACCCAAGCACACAGAAGTGTTCGACGCATTTCCCCGCGTGCGAGAGACGCTATCGCGCTGGCAGGGATCGTCCAGTCAGATCAGCGATGACGAACTCCAGGCTTTGGGGGTTGGCGTGCGCAAGGTCCAAGCGCGCCATGAGGATCCGTTCGCAGCGGTTCACCGCCTCTTGCAGAAGCACCAGCGGGACTTCCTGGTCATGGCTTCGCACCGCAGCAAGACCAGGGCGTTGCAGAAACCGCTCAGCCTACAGCTGATCGATCAAGTACAAGGGTTGAGTCTGATCATTCCCGAAGGCGTGCGTGGCTTTATCGACGCCAACGGCAAAATCAACCTGAAGTCGGTGCTGGTGGCGCTTTTCGAAGTACGCCAAATGCCGCTGTTGCTCGACGCCTTGCGCCGATTGGCACTGATCCTGGGCATTGAACAACTGGAAGGGAACCTGCTCTGGTTAGGCGCAGGGCCTTGGCCGCCCACCGAAATGCCGGCCGAAGACGGATTCTGGCGCTGGCAGACGAGCGCGCCCCAAGGGGATCGGGCTTGCGCCATCGCCGAAGCGGCCAGCGTCTGCGAGGCGCGTCTGATCGCCTGGATGCCACCGCGACCCAATGGTTTGAAAGCCTTGCTTGGCAAGGACTTGCGACAACAGGTACTCGATCGCGTCGCCTGCCCGCTGCTGGTTACGCCCCCGATCACCGAATAGCATTTAGCCGAGTCCTTTACTTGGAGCGCGTCTGCTGTTCCAGGCATTGAGCGAGCGTTATGTGAGCACGCCTCGACCTCGATCACGACCAACCTGCCCTTTTCGGAGTGGACTCAGGTGTTCGGCGTCGCCTAATTTAAAAAATTCCTCTTGACACGGAACACCATACTTCGGACAATAAAACCAGCTTCTTATACCGCTAGACAAAGACATGATCTTAGAGAAAAAGCTGAGTCAATTAAATAAAATGGAGACATGTCATGAAAAAGGGTTTTTGGTTTCTGTCTGTCACTATATTTTCGGCCATGGCAAACACTGCTACCCCGATCAGTAACTTTAACGGCTCTACTCAACAGTATGGCCTCATGCATGAACCAATTCCATCGACTTTTTATTCTACCACGATTGCATCCGCAGCAGCCGTTTACGGGAACAACGGGAATTTTCGTGCTGCTTTTCAACTTGACGCTACTGTAACTGACGTGACCGCTACCATCATTAATGAGGAGGATTTCGAAACGGCGGTTCTAATTACAGGCATTACACAAGCCACAGACATCGCTCAGAATTTCCTTCTACAAATCCCAGCGCATGACATTCTCGAGATTGATATCACTTCATTAAAACAATACACAACATGTTATATGACATCTCTAACCGAAACACGCATCTACTTCAATAAACAAATTAATCAAGACGGAACAAAAACTAACGAACTTACAATCCTCAACCCATCTGATGATGTCGAGCCAGAATCAGCTGACTCCTGTAATTGTATTGAAAGATGGAGGCGCTTGCTTGTCACCAACGCGAACGGCCCTGCACAGGGCGGTTCTGCAGTAGGGTACTTTATCTTCAAAACATTGCTGAACCCACTTCACAAAAAGGTTCTTACCCTCCGTGTTGACTACCCATCCATCGGCATAACGTACCATCACCCCACGCTAGACAAGCTCTGCAACACAGCCAATTGCGGAATCGACGAATACACTACAACTTCAATATCAGGCCGTTCCATTTTTTGGGAGGGTGTTAAAAATGTAGTATCATTCCGCTCGACCTTAGGCAATGGCACTTGCACAGCACCAAGCGAATTATGCACAGTACAACACAATGGCACAACCCAACGAGCTCTTTGGGATGTAACGCCACAATAACAAGGCAATACCAGAGGGCTATGACCGAACCATCATGGCCCTTTTTGCTTATTTAGGACCACTTCCAATGCTAACATCCTTACTCACAATATTATTTATGGCTAATGTAGGACCCGGCCTTTCTCCACACCACTCGCAAGAGCAGGTAAAGAAATGGCGTTCGCCGCTCGGCACCCATGTTCGCTACCGCCGCAATCATGAGGGAATCCCAATCCTGGACCGCCACCCCAAGTACTCCCTTCATGCCCCAGATGGTAAAGCACTGATAGATCATAGTGGCTTTGAACCTGTCTGCTTCCCTGTTTTTCCGCCTATTGATGAGAAGCAGATCGACCTCGCCCTCAGACGCTGTGCCGAACACAGTCGGTTTTTTCGACTTTCCTCGCAAGCCCGCTACTATTTGGTCGAGAATGACACCGCCATTCCGGTGCTGCGCCTAATCCTTCAAGGCGCATCGATCATGGATCGGCTCTATTTGGATGTGGACGCGCGCTCCATGCAAGAACTAGCCCGCTTCAACCCGTTCATGACAGCGGCAGCCGAGGGTCGCGGACAGGTCTGGCGTCACAACCCTGTTGCCGCCAGCCGAGAAGGCCAGGATGACAGCGGCTTGGTCCAAGTCCTTCTGCGGGGCCTGGATGGTACCGGTTACCTGCGGGGTCAATACGTGGACGTTACTTACTCCGACTTTGACAACGTCGACCCGGCATGGGCGAGCCGCTACTGGCCCACCTATCACCAAGGGCTGGCCCATGAGGAAAACCAAACGTTCATCTACGACCCCAAAGACCTGCGCTTTGAGGAGGTCTCCGCTTACTATTGGATCGACACCGCGCAACGCACCCTGCAAGCCTTGGGTTTCCATATACTCGAACAGCCCGTGCGTGTTGCGGTCCACGCTTTCGAGGGTAGCAACGCGGGCTACAACAGCGAGAACCAAGGGCTGTTTTTCGGTGACGGATTCATCGATACCGCCGAGGACGCCAGCATCGTCACTCACGAATACGGTCACGCCATCCTCGACGATCTAGTCGGCGATTTTTTCTTCGAAGAAGCCGGTGCCATGTTCCACGAGGGCTTTGCCGATTTTTTCAGTTATGTAATCGCAGATGCTGCCGCGGCCGAAGTCGGCCCAGATCGCTATCCCCAGTTTATGGGTGAATGGTTTGCAAATTATTCGCACCAATCGCCGCCTTTTCTACGCAGCCTGGACCCACCAGGTTTCCGCTATCCCTTTCTGACGGGCGAACCCCACGAGGACGGCCGCCTGTGGTCGTCCGCCTTTTATGAAATGGCCCAAACCTTTGGTGCTACAGCCACCCTGAGTCTTGTGCTCGAGAGCATGTTTCGGGTTACGTCAGCCCAGCCCACAGAGGTTATCCCCGCCCTGTTAGATGTGGACAACATGCTGTACCAGGGTCTGCACAGGACTAAGATTCTGGAAATAATGCGGAAACGCGGTCTCTGGGAGCCCGAGCAGAATGCGCTAATCAGTAAGCTCCTGCCCAACGATACCTTGGTCCTTTCCAGTGAACGTCGCCTAGTTCATATTTCCGTACCGACTCAGGGTACGTACCGCATTCACGTCCATCCCCAATCCAACTATGTGGATGAGGCGCAGGTCCTTATCGCTCACAAGAGATTACCCAGCACCATCGACTTCGACAAGGGCCTTTGGGTCTACCAGGACTGGGCCTGGACGCTCGACACCTATGCGCGACCGCGACTCCAGCCAGGCGACGACATCTTTTTTTTGATCGACGCATCCGGAACATTTTCCCTTAGCTTGGAACTGGTCACGCCATCGCCGCCTCAGCCGTTGCAAGCTCATGAACCTGCTGAAGTAAACTTAGCGCCGGGTGCCTTTGCGGTTTTTCGCCTTGATGACTTGGCCTCCCTTCAATTCATTGTTCTTCACGTCCAATATGAAGGTAGCGGCTATGCGTTTCTAACGACCGAAAGAGCCATGACAACGGACGACGTGAACTCTGACCCCGCGCTTTTCAGTTTTCTGGGTGGAGACGACGCCATGGTCTTTAACCTCGAGCCTTTCCAGGAAACCGATACTTTGTATCTCACCATCGAGAGCAGTCATTTAAATGGCACAGGCACACTTTTCTGGGAAGGCTATTCGCGGCCGTTCGTACAAGCGGGGCTCCACCCAGGCGAACAGACAGTTCTTTTAGGCCAACCCTGGGAAAACGTCTGGTCTTTCAATCTGCAGCAGGCAGTTTCCGGCATGATCATCAGTTCCACGACGCCCTTTACCATGCTGGCCCGAGATGCAAGTGGGACAGGACGGGAGCTCACACGCTCCACATTTTACGCGGGCGAGTACCACATCTCCTCTGACCCGACCTATTGGACGATTTATGGGAACACCAGTAGTGAGAATCTTCTCGGTGCGTTCACCCAACCTGGTAGCTACGAGCTCAAACTGGAGGGCGTGCCCGGCGAGCAAGCACGGATTCAGATCGTTTTGGGAAAGCCACCTGCTGGCGTTGAGATCGCCGAAGACGAGCCGGTCCAGACCCACCTAGCATCTGCAGAACTCATGCACTACCGCATCACAATGCCAGCGGATGCAAAGGATATCCGCGTGATTCATGACCCCCTCCCTTCTGGTTCGAGACTCCTGATCTATTTGCACAATCAGTCCGCGCCTAATGAGAGTCGATGGACCTGGTCTGACGAGTTGGGGGAGCGGACCAAGCTCTTCCGGGTCACACCACCCATGGTCTGGGTTCCTGAATTTAATCTTTTGGAGCCCGTCTTTCGACCGGGGGAGCCCTATGAACTCTGGTTTTACAATGAAGGTGAGGCGCCACTGACCTTGGATTTCGCAGTCACCTTCGCGCGCCAGGAAAGGGTGGATAGCTTAACAGATGGTAAAATCGTCGACATGCGTGACAACCCAAACGTCGTAAACTTGGCTAATTCCTTTAGACAACCATTTCTGATTAGGCCACCGACGGGCACCCAGCGCATAAAGTTTCACTTCGAGCATATCTCCGGATCTCGTAATTTGGCACTGGTTATCCCGACCGGCAGGTTGAAGTTAGAGCACACGCTCATGACCGACTACGAGGTCGGCTCCCGTGAGCTGGGCCTTTCCCTGGACCAACCTTTTCCCGTCTATTTTACTGGCGAACAGGAACCCGATGCAGAACCTCCCGTCTACAGGGTCTCGCTCACTTATCTGAGTGATTCCGCCTTCCAGGCCCAACTGTCCAGGGCTCAAAACACGACTGTCGGATCCTTGGTGACTTGGGGGAGCTGGAGCGCGGCCATCGACCCAGGCGCGGCCCGAGTCCTGGATCTCATGTGGCGACCGACCAGGCATGATCTCGACGCCTGGGTCAACCTCGTCATCGGGCTCGGGCTAGCCTTGCCGTTCGACCTGGGACTGATCAACGATCGCTTCCAGGGCGGTCGCAAGGACTACGCGCTGATCGCGAATACGCCTTATGCCAGTTGCCCCGAGGAATACTACGCAGTCTCGCTGGGCATGGAGAATAGTTATCGTTATCTCGCGGGCTATGTGCCGGACGCGGAACCGTTTCACTTTGAGTTTGGGGTCCGCGCAAGATCGCACGCATCTCACCTACTCCGCCTGACACCGAGCGCGATCGGCAGCGCCCAGGTCAACCGCGCCTGGCGCAGGGTCATCAACCCCAGCGCGGCAACGGTCGCTCTCACCTACGGAGACGATGCGTCGCAGCAGACCGCCACTCTCGCGGGCAATAGCTTTCTAGACCTGCCGGCCCAGCCCGGCGTGGTCCTGAGAATCGCCGCGGATGGCCCGCTGGCGCTGTGCGAGAGCCTACAGGGCCCCGGCTTTTTGACCTCCGCCATGGGGCCGGCCTACAGCGAACCGAGCTTCTGGTTACCCCATGTTTCCCCGGATGCCAGCGACTGGACCGCCTATCTGCTGGGCGCACAGATCGGTACGACAGTGCCGCGCCTCCAGGGTCCGGGCTCGGCGACGCAACCCCTGACGCTAGGGACCCCTGCACCACTAGAAAACACGGCCAACGGGGCTGACTTCCGCAAGCTGGAAAGTGGAACACCCGCAGGCGAGAGCTTCTCAGAGGACACGCTTTCGGTCACGGAGTACTGGCAAAACTGCACCCAACTCGCCGCCGAGCTGCCACCGGCCTTTGCGTCACGCACCTATTTCGTACCGCACTTGCCCGATAATCCCGCTTGGTGGAGCGGCCTTACCCTCTCCAATCCCCAATCATCACCCGTCCAGGTTAGCGTGCGCGCCTATGGCCCTTTCGACCCAAGCGAAGTGGTGACCTTCACACTCGCGGCGGATGAGAGCCGCGTCGGGCTGATGGACCGCTATCTGCCTAACGGGTATTCCTCCCTGAACCTGAGTTGGCTGCGAATCGATGCAAGCGCGCCGATCCTGGCCATGGCCTTTATGGGTGGCCTGCACGTCGGCGATACTGGGGGAATGGTGCTGCCCGCCCAAGACGGAACCCACCTGCTACTGCCTGGAAACCTGGCCGGCGGCCCGTTCGGGTTGGCCTTGACCAACACAGTGAATCAATCGGGTAGCTGCGTGGTCAGCGCCCGCGACACCAATGGCGCGAGGATCGCAGAGCTGACGCTGAACTTTGACAGCCATGAACGCAAACTGTTGACCCAAGCAGACTTCCCCCACGGCCAACCCTTCATCGTCACGGTTGAGAGCGGGAACCTGCGCTTGGTTGGAATGCAACTAGACCTTGATGAAGCGGGTGGCCTCGCGGCCACGGCCGCCCAAGTGACACGCTAGGTTCCTGGCGCGCCCAGAAAGATCGCGCTTCATAATGGGCAGGATGGAATGGGCTGCCTGGTGCTCACCACAGCAGCGGGCCAGATAGGAGGTGCCCGCCTGGCGGACTTGGGATGGATCCAGCTCAAACTCGGCCGGCAGGGGCGGTGGCCTGGATCGCCGAGATAGCCGAGACCAGGACGATATCCTCGGCACTGCAACCCCGCGACAGGTCGTTCATAGGCCGGTTGAGGCCCTGCAGGATCGGACCCAAGGCCATGGCACCGGCCAGTCGCTCGGTCAGTTTGTAGGCGATGTTCCCTGCGTGGAGGTTGGGAAAAATCAGCACGTCAGCATGGCCCGCGACCGCGCTTCCTGGCGCTTTGCGGGCGCCGATCTCCGGCACCAAGGCCGCGTCCGCCTGGAGCTCACCGTCGACCTGTAACCCAGGGGCGCGCTGGCGAACTTGAGCAAGAGCCGCGTGGATCGCATCGATCGAGGGGTCGCTGGCGCTGCCCATGGTCGAAAAAGCCAGCATCGCCACAGCTGGATCCCGGCCCATGAGGGTCTGCCAACTCTGAGCCGAAGCCAGGGTGATGTCGGCCAGTTGATCGACAGTGGGAAAGGGAATCACGCCACAATCGGCATAAAGCAGGGTCCGTTCCGGCAAGACCATCAAGAAAAAGCTGGAAACCGTTCCGTAACGCGCACCAATACATAGAAGTGCCGCCCGCACCGTATCGCCGGTCGTTCTGACCGCACCCGCGACGCAGGCATCGACCTCGCCCGCGGCCACCATCAAGGCGCCGCGGAACAGCGGGTCAGCCACCAGCCGCTTTGCCCCTTCCCTGTCCAAGCCCTTGTGGCGACGGCGCTCGAGCAGGAGTTCGATGGCGGGCTCTTGATCCTCAAGCGGATCCTGGACCGCAAAGCCAGGATCCGGCAGCCCAAGCTGCCGGATCTGGTCCGAGAAAGTCTGGGGATTGGCCAGCAACACTGGCCTGGCCGTGCCTGTCTCCGCCAAGTGATAGGCCGCACGGATCACGCGCGCGTCCTCGCCCTCGGGCAGGACCACCGTTTTGGCGGCGGCCTTGGCTCGGCTCAACAGGTCTTCGACGACGTTCATGACCCCAACAACTCCGCGATTTTAAAGGCCATTTCAAGGCTCTGTTTGGCGTTGAGACGGGGGTCGCAGGCGGTTTCGTAGTACTCCGTCAGCTCCTCGTCACGGATGTCCTCGGCACCACCGACACATTCGGTGACGTTGTCGCCCGTCAGTTCGAAGTGCACGCCGCCGGGGATCGTGCCCTCGCCATGGTGGACCTCGAAAAAGCCCGTCAGCTCGTTGAGAATCTCTTCGAAATGGCGGGTTTTGACGCCGGAATTGGCCTTGTAGGTGTTGCCGTGCATTGGGTCACAGGACCAAACCACCGCGCGACCTTCGCGCTTGACCGTGCGCACCAGGTTGGGCAGGATCTCGCGGATCTTGCCGGCGCCCATGCGCGTGATCAGCACCAGACGCCCCTCCTCGTTGACCGGGTTGAGGCGGTCGATCAGGTCGAGCAGCAGGTCAGGACCGCAGGTGGGCCCGATCTTGATGCCAATCGGATTGCGGATGCCGCGCATGTATTCGACGTGGGCGCCGTCCAGCTCGCGGGTCCGTTCGCCGATCCAGATCATGTGGGCACCGACGTTGTACCATTCGTTGGTCAGGGAGTCGATGCGGGAGAGCGCCGACTCGTAGCCCAACAGCAGTGCCTCGTGGCTGGTGTAGAGGTCGATTTGATGCAATTGGGGAAAGCGCTGGGAATCGATGCCGCAGGCCTTCATGAACTGCAGGTGACGGTGGATGGCGTCCGCGGTCTCCTGGTAGTGGCGACCGAGTGCGCTGTTTTTAAGGTAGTCCTGGTTCCAGGCGTTGACCATCGAGAGGTCGGCATAACCGCCGTGGGTAAAGGCCCGCAGCAGGTTGATCGTGCTGGCCGACTGGTAATAGGCCCGCAGCAGGCGATTGGGGTCGGGCAAACGCGCCTCAAGGGTCGGTTCGAAGCCGTTGACCGAATCGCCCCGGAACGAGGGCAGTTCCAGGCCGTTGATGACCTCCGTGTCGGAGGAACGGGGTTTTGCATATTGGCCCGCGATGCGGCCGACCTTGACGATCGGTTTCAGTGCACCGTGGGTCAGCACGATCGCCATCTGCAGCAGGATCCGCAGCTTCTCGCGAATCTTCTTGCCGTGCATCTGGTGAAAGGTTTCCGCGCAGTCGCCGCCCTGAAGCAGGAACGCTTCACCGCGGCAAACCATGCCTAACATTTTCTTCAGCTCGCGAACTTCCCCCGCGAAAACCAGGGGCGGTTGCCGCCGCAATTCCTCGAGCACCTGCTCGAGTGCGGCCTGGTCAGGGTAGTTGGGCTGCTGCTTTGCTTCGTAATTCTTCCAGGAGTCGATGTCCCATGGTCTCATTGCCTTCACCTCCTTCAAACACCTTCCCCCCGGAAGCCGTTACCGACCAAGGTGTGGCTAAGGGCTCCATTATAGGCAAAGCATCCCGTTCTGAGAATAGGGATAACCGTGACAGCACGGCTGGCTCGCCAAAACCCCACTTCGGCGTGGGCCAGGCGCGCGGGTCTGATCCGTGGAACCTGCCGGGTCCTAACACCAGAATAAAACGCCACAGAGGCAAGCTCCTTCATTTTAATGGTTTGTTCTCTTGTTCAGTTGTTATAAAATCAGGATCTGACAAGGGAATCCCACTTGAAGAGCGTATAGATGGTTCAATTCAATACGAAAGACAACGAAATCCTGGTGAAGATCGTCTACTACGGGACGGGATTGTCCGGAAAGACAACGAACCTTCAAAAACTGCACGAGATGACCGATCCCACCCAGAAGACCGACCTGTTCAGCGTCAACACCATGCAGGATCGTACCCTCTTTTTTGACCTCCTGCCCCTGGACCTGGGTTATGTCTACGGCAACTCGATCAAACTGCAGATCTACACCGTCCCCGGCCAGGTCCACTACGACAGCACTCGCCGCATCGTCCTCAGCGGCGCCGACGGCGTCTCCTTCGTGGCTGACTCCGATCAGTCCAAGCTGCAGGAAAACATCCAGTCGATCAACAACCTTTACCACAACCTCCAGGCCAATCGTCTCAACATCAAGGAAATCCCGCTCGTCATGCAGTACAACAAGCGGGACCTGCCCAACGTGACGCCGGTCGATGTCCTCAATCAGAAGCTCAACTTCCGCAATGTGCCCTATTTTGAAGCCGTTGCCGTCACCGGCGAGGGCGTGCTCGAGACCTTTTTGGCCACGGTTAAACAGACGGTCCGCTACATCTTCAACAAGTACCAGCTCTCCAAGAACATCAAGAATGTCGACAGCGTGATCGAGAAACTGGAATCCTCGATCATGACCAACGCCAAGAAGAACGAGGAGCTGCGCGACCAGGCCGGTGAGAAGAAGGGTGCCGGCAAGACCGTGCTCAAATACACCCACGAATTCAAGGAAGCCGCCACCCCCGAGAGCCAGGAACAGCTGCTGCAAAAGGCCATTACCTCCAACATGGAGACGGCGCAGCTCTACACCAGCCTCAAGAAGAGCAAGGCCGCCCTGCAGAAAAAGCAGGAGGAGCTGCAAGCGCTCAATCGCCAGCTCGAGAAGTCCAATGCCGATAACCTCAAGATGCGGCGCTTTCTCGAAAGCCTGGTCAACTTCGCTGGCGAGGCGATCATTACCTTTAATGATCTCTGGGTTATCCAGAACTGGAACCAGGCCGCGGAAGAACTGTTCGGCTATAAGCGAGAGCAGATCCTCAACAAGAATGTCAATGTCCTCTTCCCCAAGGACGCCATGGCCGACCTCAACCGCGTGCTCAGCTATGTCATGAATGGCAAGGTCGTGCGCGGCTTCGAGACCACCCTGAAAACCCGCGATGGCTCCGTCATTCCCGTCAATATCACGTTCTCTCCGATCAAGAACCAGAACGAGACGATCATCGCCTTCACCGCCATCGTCCGCGACCTGTCCTTCATGGCCCGCCTCAGCAAGCAGCTCTACGCGGTGCAGCGCTTCGAAACCTTGGGCACGCTATATCCGTCCCTGGTCGAGCAAATCCAAGCCCGCGTCCCCAACCTCGATCCGGAACTGGGCGCACTGCTTGGGGAAACGCGGGAAATGGTTCTGGGTCAAACCAAGGACCCGGCCGACCTCAACCAGTTGGTAACCCTCGCCCGCGCACTGTTGGAGCCCAAGCTCAAAGCACACGGCATTGCCTGGCAGGCGCAACTCTTCCCTACCCTGCCGGTGCTTAAGGCCAACAGGGTCAAGTTAATGCGCGCCATCCTCAACATCTACCTGAACGCCGTCGACTCCATGATCGGTCGACCCCGCGGCAAGGTCACCTCCGGCACGCACGCCTCCGGTGACGAAGTCCTGCTGCAGGTCATCGACAACGGCGAGGGCATGAACAGCGATGAGATGGATCGCGTCTTCGAACCACTGATGGACGAGGAAAAGAACCTTCGCGGCATTCGACTCAATGCCGCCAAGGACCTGGTCCGCAACGAGGGCGGCTCCGTCAGGGTCGACTCTGCACCCGGCAAGGGCACCAAAGTCACGATGCGCTTCCCCCTGGCCTGATCGCCCTAAAAGCTCAGGTTCACCTGATAAGCCGCGTACTTGCGGATGTTGATGACACCCGTGTCAAAGATCAGGTACTGGCCTTTGATGCCCTCGAGCGTGCCTTCCAGAATGCCCTGCTTTTCCAGGCTGACGGACTTGATCTTTTTCGGGTAACGCAGCACCGGGTAGGCAAAGTGCAAGACCTCCTCGCGATCCAGCGCCTCAACCGCCGCGACACCCCATTCCGCGCGGTAGTGGGCCAGGGTCGCGGCACAGGACGCGCTCAAGCGCTCGCGTTCGGCGATCATGTCCATCGCTTCCGGCTCACCCGAGAGCATGCGCCGCCAGTCGGTTTTGTCGGCGACCTGCTGTTTGAACATCGTCTCCAATAGCCCCGACTGCAGGCGCGTGTGCACCCGCAGAATCGGCAGCGCCTGATGCGCGCCCTGATCCATCCAGCGATGGGGGATATTGATCTGACGGGTAATCCCGACCTTGAGTCCTGATGAGTTGGCGAGATAGACCAAATGGGGCGTCATGCAGTTGGCCAGACCCCAGGCGGGCTCGCGGCAAGTGCCCTGAGCGTAATGGCATAGCTCTGGACGGACGATACACATGTCCGCGCAAGCCAACGACATGGTGCAAGGATAGCAGTGGCCCTCGTCGTAGGTCTTCTTAATTTTTCGCCCGCAATTCTGGCAGTGGATCACGCCACTGAACGCCAGCCGAACCGTCCGCCCAAGCAATTCGTTGAGGGGAACCAACAGCTGATCGAGGGGGAGATGGTATTGGACCAGATCCCCTTTCGTCGTTTTCATCTTGGCCAAATGGCCGGAATAGGTTTGCATAGCGGGTGCTCCTTCAATGCGCCTACCATAGCACGAACACAGGCCTGGACGCAGCAATTGCGCGTCGACGCCAGGGGCTTGGGCTACCCCATCCCGACAAAGCTTGCTAAAATGAACAAAACTTCGGCGAGACAGGCCCCTCAATCGGGCGCTTGACTTCGAATCACCACGGAGGCATTTCTTGATCTACGCCCTGATTCCCCTGGCACAAATGTCGGGATCCAACATCACGATCGCCTTGGCCGCCTATGCCATTCCCATCACCCTGATCATGCTTTATTTTCTAATGCGCCACGACACGCGCAAGCACGTCGACAAACTGGGAGAATCCCTGGATCGCCTCGTCGATGGGCAGCGGCAGCTCTCTCAGGATTTGAGCAAGCTCAACCAATCCATCGAGAGCCTGCGCCAGGCCCATAACCACAATGCCGTGACCTTGACCAGTGCCCTTTACGATCTAAGACTGACCGCGGGCGGACCCACTCCAAGCTCATCGGTCGCGCCTACGCGCGCAAATGCGCTCGCATCCATGGCGGACACCCCTGTCAGCACTGCCCTTGCCGAGGCCAGGGCGCTGTTGGCTAAGCCTGAGGACAATTACCCCGCCTCGTTGCAACAGGCCGTGAGCCTCCTTGAAAAGGAAGTGGAGGGCCCCCATACGGCCGAGGCAGCGACGTTGTTGACCGAGGCCTATTTCTGGCTCGGTGAATTGGCCGGCAGCAAAGCCGACAAAGAGCGCTACCATGGCGAAGGCGTCACCCACGGCAAGCATGCGGTGAAACAGCAGGACACTGTCGAGGCTCACCTCTGGCACGCGGCCAACATGGGCGCTCACGGACTGGCGCGCGGCATCATGAGCAGCCTGTTCTATCTTGGCGACATCGAAAAGCACGGCACAAGGGCCATGGCGCTCGACAAACACTTCTTCTACGACGCGCCACTGCGACTGATGGGTCGGTTCTATCACCAGTGCCCGGGCTTTCCGATCGGCAAGGGCGACACCGTGAAAGCGATCAAGTTGTTAGAGGAGGCTTTTGCCGAAGCCCCCCAATTCCTGATGAACGGCTATTACCTAGCTGATGCTTATCTGGCTAAGCGCCGAAAAGCCGAGGCGCGCAAAGTGCTGGAGCGGGTACTGGCCCAGACCAACCATCCGCTGATGCCCAACTATATGCGCTCAATCCAAGAGGATGCGCGCATCCTCCTGGCCAAATGCTAGGGGCCGCAAGGCCCCTCTTATGGGCTGCCGGTTAGGACAACGCCTTATTGACTGCCGGTCACCTGGGACATGGCCACGATCTTGTCGCCCACCAGGATCTCCTGTACGCTCGTGATAATTTTCATCAGCGAGGTGTTCTGATTGGATTTCAAGGCGACCGCGTGGCCCAGGAAGATCTCGGGAAAGCGCTGATTCGTTTTGCCAATCGAACTGGGATTGTCACGGAATAGCACGAAGATGTCGCCCGGAGCAACGTTCTTGTTCAAGCCGAGGTCGACATTGATCAGGTTGCCCTTCCCCGAAGAAATCAAACTGTCTTCCGTGCGCACGATGAAGCCGACATCCTTAGAGGTATCGATCTGGGCGAAAGGGTCGATTTTAGGCATTTCAGTGATCAGCGGGATCGGCTCCTGATTATAAGGAACGATCGTGTCGCCAACCTGAAGCTCATAGCAGCCGGGCGAGACGGTTGCGATAGCCGCATCTTCCTGGACGGCAACGATGGTGATATGACCGACCTGGTCGACCGCGGCACCTAGAACGCCACCATTGGGCGAATTAACCAACTCCAACTGTCGCAAGACGGTGAACTCGGATCCGGAGGTGATCCCCTGCTTGCGCCCGGCATCGATATAGACGATGTCGTCAACGGAGAAGTCGCGAATTGAGCGGTTCTCGCTGCCGGTGATGGTTGCGGTTGCTTCAATTTTGCGGCCAGCGCCTTTGACCGGTATGATGATCGTCGAACAGTCCATCTCCTCGCGCTCACCAGCGGGAAGAATGATGAATTCGCTGTCGACGTCGCCAAAATCAGTGACTTCAGAAACACTGCCAAGGTCTTCCTTGCCCTGATCGGCCTGGTCGCCATCTGCCGCTTGCATGTCCTCGAACTCGCCACTCTCCGAGCCATTGACCGTATCCGCCACCGGTGCGGGTTCCTCGTCATCGACCGATTGGGCGATAGCTTGATCCGAGACCACGGTACCTATGTCCAGACGAATAGGGTCGCCAGGATAGATCAGGTTGGGATCAGCGATATAGCTGTTTTGCGAGTAGACCTGGGGCCAGAGATAGGGATCGCCAAGATTGGCGGCAGCGATCCCCCAAAGCGTGTCGCCCTGGACGACGATATGGACCTTTACGCCTTCGGGATACTCACGCGGGTAGGGGTTGCGCGACCAGTGTTCCGCCACTTGGGTTTGAGCCAAACCCAAAAAAGGAGAGAACAAAACTGCCAGAATCGCGATTTCCAAACCTGTTTTGGCATATTTCATGTCCGGCTCCTGGAAAAAGACATAATGCAATGCATTAAGCATAATGGGCTGGACCAGAAAAAGTCAAGCTGATTATTACTATGGAGTGGTGTGATCCATCACAGTCATCTCGTTGAAAGATAAAGACCTGTGCCAAGGCCCCAAATGCAAAACCGCCGAATCCATGTGCTCGAGCCGCACTGGATTCAGCGGCTGTGCGGGTGCCGCGATCAGTCGAGCAGCATTTTGGCGATGGTGTTGAGTTGCATGAAGCTCGTGCCCTCGTAAATCAGGCCGATTTTTGCATCTCGGAAGTACTTTTCAGCCGGATATTCCTTGGAATAGCCGTAACCACCAAACAATTCGAGTGCCTTGGAGGCGATCATATTGGCCGCTTCGGAGGACATGTACTTGGCGATGGCCGCCTCGCGAATGAAGGGCTGACCCGCATCTTTCAAGCGGGCGGCGTTGTACACCAGCACCTTGGCACTTTCATAAGCGCACTCCATTTTGGCGATTTCGTGCTGAACCGCCTGGAAGGAGGCAATCGGGCGATTGAACTGGACCCGCTCTTTGGCGTAGGCAATGGCCGCATCCAGTGCGCCGCGCGCCAAGCCCACCATTTGGGCACCGATGCCGATACGTCCCTCGTTGAGCGTTTCGATGGCCACCTTGTATCCCTGGCCGACTTTGCCGAGCACGTTCTCGCGCGGCACGACAACATCCTCGAACGAGAGCTCGAGGGTCGAGGAGGCGCGGATGCCGAGCTTGCTTTCTTTCTTGCCTTTGCGAAAACCGGGGAAGTCGGATTCTACCAGGAACGCGGTGATGCCCTTATAGCCCATACCAGGATCGACATTGGCAAAAACGATGAAGAGTTCTGCTTCCTGACCATTGGTAATCCACAGTTTGCTGCCATTGAGCAAGAAGTGATCGCCCTGCTCGCGCGCGGTTGTTTTGAGCGCGAACGCGTCCGACCCCGAAGCGGGTTCGCTGAGGCAATAGGCTCCGACCTTGTGCTTGGCCAGTTGCGGGAAGTATTTTGCGTGCTGTTCAGCGGTTCCCCAGTTCTTAATGGCATTGATCACCAAGGTGTTCTGGACGTCGACCATGACGCCGACCGAGGCGTCCACACGGGAAAGGGCCTCAATGACCAGAATCGAAGAGAAGAAGTTGGCGCCAAGACCGCCGAACTCTTCGGGGATCTCAATGCCCATGTAATCCTGGGCGAACAGGGACGTGACGAGTTTCGGATCCATTTTCTGGGCTTCGTCCATCTCGTGACGCTTCGGCTTGATCGTCTCTTCCGCAAACTCCAACACCGAGTTGTAGAGTAACTGTTCGTCTTCGTCGAGTATGGTGAGTGGTTCTGCCATTGCCGTTCCTTGCTATTCGATTTAGGTCGTCACCTCAAGGCAAGACGCCGCTTGCGCCCACGCCTATGCTTGGACCACCATTTCCCATTCTACCGAGAGCGAGGGCCGTGGTCCAGCACTATGGCATGGGTCTGCATGGGTCCGCCCGTTACCCCAGGCGCGTAAGCCCTCAGGCTGGGGGCAGATGTGGCACATCCAGTAACCCTTAGCAGTTTGGGACTTACGCGGTGTGGATTGAAAACAGCCAAAAATGTGTTTATTATCACAGAAGGCGCGCCGATACGTGTGCAAGGCCTGAGCTCCCCTTCAGGGAGCTCCATTTCCTTTCTGGAGTCCCGCTTGATCAGCCCTCAGATAGTGCTCGGTATCGTGTTTGCTCTCCTCCTCATTTCTCCCGCATTGGTCGACTACCTCACGCGCATCCGCAGGCAGAACCTTTACAATGATCGCACCCAGATTCCCCCTGAGCGGATCTTTCGCACCTTTTACCGCAGCCGCGGGCTGGATCAGCGCATCGTCGAATCCGCCTGGCGCGAGCTCAATAGCGCGTTGGGGTTCCGCGACGGCCACCTGCGCCCCTTCGACGAGCTGACGCGCCTAGGCCGCTATTATTTCAAGCCCTTCGACAGTGTCGCCAAACGGGTCGACATCGTCTTGCGCGGCTATCTCGTGCCTGGTGAAAAGGTCGATACGCAGTTCCACACCGTCGACGATGTCGTCGTCTTCATCTGCCGCAGGTGGCAGCGCCGCCTCTACGAGGGGATGTCGCTGGACATGGGTCGAACCGCCTGATCAGCGAGCACATCGGCGCCAAACCAGGCCTTGACTAGGCTAACCTGAGCGGCAAGCAGCATCAGGCTCAAATAGGTGGCCCCGAGGACACCCACAATCACCAAGGCGATCGTCGTCGCATCAAGCTGCCCAGCACGCTCGAGCAGGGTCCATGAGCGAAAGACGTCGTCACTGATCAACAGGCCGGATGGCGCATCGGGGAAATGGCGTTCGGCAGCCTGAGTTGTCAGGAGCGAGACCGCCTCGTAAAAATCGCCGGGAATCGACATCAGCCCCACATAGGCCAGCACCATACCAGGGCCGAATAGCCAGGCACGACGACGCCGCCGGGCGTGCTCGATCAGACTTAGACCGGGAAGACTGAGCAGATAAGGAGCCAGGTCAACCCAGGCGTAGGCAAAGTAGTTGGGCGTGGTGAAGCCCTTGAGCTGACCCGCGTAATCGGACTCGGCCACCACGAAGGGAAAAATGCGCGCCAGCAGGTGGCCGCCGTACTGGGGTTTTAGCGCCAGCTCCGTGACCGTGCCGCCGGAGACGAGACAGGCGCCGACGTGAAACAGCTCATGGATCGGGGTGTAGATATGCCAGAAGACGAGCAGGGAGATCAGGCACAGCGCCAAGCTTTTCATACCACCGGCGTCGAGAAGCTGTTCGAAACTGCGAAAGCCGAGGCGCAAGCTAGGCAAAAATGCCTGCCATGGCAGGGCCATGTTCATAATTTCCTTGCCAAAGCTCATTCATCCACCTGGCAGGTCTGTGCCGTCTGCGCGGCCCACGCTTCCTGTAACTGTTTAAGAGCCTTGCCACTGAGCGGCGGCTCAATCGCGGCGATGGCCCGCATCAGACGGTTGCGCACGACGTCACTGCCCAGAATACTCATACACTCGTAAAGCGGTGGCGCCACCGTTTTCCCACAGATTGCGACCCGCGCCGCATGGGTGATATCGCGAATCTTCCAATCGCAGAGGTCACCGACTTTCTTAAAGGAGGCTTCAATGTTCTCTGGGCTGAAGTCGATCACGCCCTCCAGATCCCAGATGAACTTTTGAAGCACCACTCTGGTCTCTTCGAGGTCGCGCTTCTTTGGCACCATCGTGGCTAGCTCGAACTCCACTTCGGCGAGGAACATGAAGTCACAGAGTTTCATGAAGTCGCCAAGATTGTGGGTGCGCTGGTGAATCAGGGGGATCAGACGCCGCAAATAGTCGTCGTTGAAGCGCCATGCCTTCAGGCGATCGAGTAGCTGTTCGGCCCCCAGCGCAGCGATATGTTGCTGGTTGACCCACTTCAGTTTGTCCAGATCGAAGATCGGACCCCCAAGATGTACACGCAGCACGTCGAAGATCTCGACCATCTCCTCGATCGTGAAAATTTCCCGTCCATCGGGCATCGAATAAGCCATCATGCC
Organism: uncultured Holophagae bacterium; assembly: GCA_964423555.1. Taxonomy (GTDB): domain Bacteria; phylum Acidobacteriota; class Holophagae; order Acanthopleuribacterales; family Acanthopleuribacteraceae; genus CAYRFM01. The sequence continues at coordinate 30,161 of CAYRFM010000010.1, forward strand.
CAAGAAATTGACCAGCGCCTCAGGTAGAATCCCCATCTCCTTATAATAAAGAATGGAGGTTGGGTTCTTGCGCTTGGAAAGCTTGCTTTGATCGCGATTGCGCAGCAGCGGCAGGTGGATGACGGTTGGGGCCGTCCAGCCGAATGCCTCGTAAAGCAGCAGGTGCTTGGGCAAGCTCGGCAACCATTCCTCGCCCCGGAGCACGTGGGTAATGCCCATCAGGTGATCGTCGACCACATTGGCCATGTGGTAGGTAGGAAAACCATCCGACTTCATCAGGACTTGGTGGTCGATCTGATGATAGGCGAATTGAATCTCGCCGCGCAGGGGGTCGTGGACATGACAGGCGCCTTCGCTGGGCACCTTGAGTCGCAGGACGGAGGGTTTGCCCTGGGCCTGAAGAGCGCTCACCTGCTCGACCGAAAGGTTTAGACAGTGGCCATCATAGCCGAGCGCGCCCCCGGCTTGGCGCTGTGACTCGCGCAGTGCCTCGAGGCGCTCTGCGTCGCAGAAACACAAGTAGGCAGATCCACGCTCCAGGAGCAGGCGGGCGTGGCTCCGATAGATCTCGGTCCGCTCGCTCTGGCGGTAGGGACCGTAAGCGCCGCCAATATCCGGCCCTTCGTCCCAGTGGATACCCGTCCAACGCAAGGCTTCGAGAATAGCGGTTTCGTATTCGGGCTTAGAGCGCACCTGGTCCGTATCCTCGATCCGGAGGATGAAGGACCCACCCTGGGACTTGGCGAAGCAGTAGTTGAACAGCGCGATGTAGGCGGTGCCGACGTGGGGGCTGCCAGTTGGCGATGGGGCGATGCGAACGCGAACACTCATTGGAAACCTCGGGGGAGCCAGTCTCACAAAACGCCAGATTATAGCTGGCCCATATAGTCGGGTCAAGCAATGTGGGACATTGTGGGGCATTGTGCAAGTAGGAACGGGGGCATTTCCGAGCTTTCCTGTCAAGGAGCACGAATCAGCGCCGCGCGCGGCAAAAAAAGTGCCGTAACTGCCTATTTTTTAAACTTTTTTTCCTCCCTGACCGAAGTAAAATATAACGCAAGGGAGCACCCTTGGAATACACCATTCATCGGGAACATCATTATGTGAGTCAGCGGGCAAAGTGGCGACAGGTAGCGATCTAAGGAGTGCCTATGCCAAGAATAATTTTCGTCAGACCGGCAGGAACCGACTACCCCCGGCAGGATATGCTTCTAGGTCGATTCGACGCCGATCTCAATGAAGCAGGCGTCCAGGCCGCGTTCCAAATTGGTCAAGCCCTGATCCCCTACCAACCCACGCATTTGACCACCTCGCCCCTGCGCAGGGCCATTTCCACGGCGCTTGCAATCGAAGATGCCACCCCAGGCCTGACCGCATACCCTGCGAACGCTTTCCAGGCCATAGATTACGGCGAGTGGGAAGCCCGACCGCGCACACTGCTGCTCGCCTCGGACCCGACGCGCTTCAAGTCGTTTCTCAGCGACCCTGATTTTCGCGCGCCAGGCGGAGAGTCGATGCGTGAGGTTTATGCACGCGCTTTCCCCGAGTTGCTCAATCTCGTCCACCACATGGAAGATGAGGAAACTCTGGTGCTGGTCTTGCAAGATTCCGTAATCAAGGCGCTCAGCTGCGCCGTCCTCGACTTGCCGCTCGAGCACGCCCACCGCTTCAGCATGGAGCCTGCCGCCTATTCAGTTTTCGAGCGTCTGTACCACGGTGGTCCCTACCAGCTTTTGGCCTGGAGCCGACACCCCCACATCGAAAACGTCGCAGAACAAGAGGAAATGCTTGAAGAGAGCTTGGCCACCTAAGCGCGAACACGTGTCGCCGGTCACAGCACCCCGTTCCAACCTTACAATCGTTTGGCTTTTTTAACAAAAGCTCCTAGAATAGGTGGGATGGAGGTGTTCAATGAAACAGATTCTCTTGGCAGGATGCATCATCAGCTTAACTGTGACAGGGCTGCACGCCGATGTGCTGGTCCTAAAAAACGGTAAGCGCGTGGTGATTCAGGGCACCTATGAAACGAAAGGTAAGTTCGTCGTCTGCACGAGCGAGAGCGGTGAATTGATTCAATTACCGCTGGCCGCACTGGATCTCGAACAGTCCAAAGTGGCGACGGCTGAGGCAGCCGCGGCGGCGGCGGCGAAGGCTGCCGAGGAAGCCAAACCCAAGCCGAAGAAAGAGGCAAAAGGCCTTGCCGAAGTCTTGGGCGAATCCATCCCCGCTCAAAAGAAGACAGAGCGAACGGTATTTTTCTCGAACGATGGCCTCGAAAATTATGCGCAAACGCATGAACCTGTGAGCAACGATAGCGTCGCAGCAGACGGCACAAATAGTGGGAGCGCGGCTGGCGCGGACACTGCCGGGTCATCCGACATGGCCGGTATCGAGGTGGAAACGCCTGAACTGGTGGTACCAGAAGTGAAGCTTCCGGACGTCGATGAGTTGAGCGACCCCGCCAAAATTGCCAAAACGCGCAAAGAGACACAAGCAGCACATAGCGATACGTCCAAAGAAGTCAAGCAACTGAACGAAGACATCAAAAAGCTGGAAGAGAGTCGTGAAGGCGCCCTTGAGGCCTCCGCATTCGCCGACGATACGGACCAGCCTTTTGTTCAGGACGCGCTCGAGAAGACGGAAGAAGCCTTAGCGAATAAGAAGAAGGAACGCGATGAGAAGGCCGCCGATCTTAAAAACCTGGAAAAGAATGCCAAAAAGAAAGGCGTCAAAATCAAAAAAGATGACCAGGACGAGAGCTCCAGCGACACTGAAGGATCGACCGATCGAGCCGATCGCTACGACGAGAACGGCAAACGCAAACCGATCGAGTAAACTGCATTGCCGAAGTTCCAACAGGTCTTCCACCTCGTAAAGGGGTGGAAGAGCGTGTCGCGCGAGCGTTCTTGGCAAAAGCAGGCCGACGGGATCATCCGGTTAACTTGCTATAGCACCCACGTAGGTTGAGCCCATCCGAAAGGGTCCCGCCGACGCCCCCCAGCTCGGCGGGAGCTGAAGGAGCTGTCGTTTGGGGTGCGGGCGACGTCGGCGGTCCGCCTGGATGCCAGACTCTTCCTTGATCACCAACCAATCAGAGTTGAACTAGTTGGTTCATAGTGCCCACCTCACCGGGTTCAGGATCATTTCGGCAAACCGTGGCGCTCCATTTGCCGCTGGGCCGATGTGTTCGCTTTGCCTGGCGAGCTTGCGCCTTTGTTTGCTGGTGCTGCGGCATGCCGGAGGAAGCTTTGCCTTTAGCCACGGGAGACTAAGGCAAAAAAATCAACCCTACTTCCGAATTCCGAGGACTGGCGGAGTTCCGTGCGGCGCTATGTGCGGGGATGGCATACTTGCGGAATTCCGGAGCTACCTAAACACAAAGTGCGAGCGTTGCTCCGGAATTCCGCAGGAACGACTTTCCCAGTTGGCGGCTCGTTTTGGCATCAAAACTTTGTTCCAAATTGGGAGCGAGAGAGTTTTTGGTTACATGGGCAAGTTAATCACTCAGTCAGACGGTCGTGCGGCGTGCCGGAAGAGGCTTTTCCCGAGGAATGCGCTGTGTTTGGTCGCCGGAGGTGGTCACTTACTCAGTGTGAGGGTCGTTCTTGAGTGCGTGGAGCCGCTCGTTCAGGGGAAGAGCTTCTTTCGGAATTCCGAAAGTCCGACTTTCTCGAGTGCGGCGTCCTTGCGGAATTCCGAAAACCCGTCTCACTCGCGACGGCGCTCCGGTTTGGATGTGCGAAAGTGGGTTATTTCAGGAATGAAAGAAAGTGTTTGAGGGCCGCTGTGGCGTGCTTGCGGCCGCACTCCATAGGGCAGCCACCTTTTGTCAAGCAGCGGTTGGACTCAAGCTAGACGCGGCTGGTCGCAGGGAGCGCAAAGGTTCGCGGAGCTGTCAACCTGACGAAGTCGTACTAGGTTGAGAAGGTGCGATGCCGCCTAGCAGAGTTTTGCCGGGAGGTCTTGTTATTTTTTTGAAATCATGGTTATATAGAAAGAGATTCAACCAAAGACCATGGAGGCTGCGCTATGGTTTCAAGTTATCAAGGCCATCTTCAGACGCCTGTTCGCGAAGCGTATCCTTGCGTGGGCGCATTCATGTCAAAATCATACGTCAGTGTTCCTCCAGAAATGGACGTCTACCAGGCCATGAGTCTTCTCATCCGCGAGAAAGTAAGTGGCCTCCTCGTGGTCGAGGCACCGAACCATTTATTGGGAATCGTGTCCGAAAAAGATCTGTTGAAACTGTGCCAAAGCGACTCCTATTCCGGCGACCAGGCCGGCGGTCCCATTTCTGCTTACATGACCACGACCATGATCTCTCTCACGCCTGACCAAGGCTTACATGAGGCCGTGGAAATCTTTATCGACCATCCCTTTAAGAAACTGCCCGTGCTCGAGAGCGGCCAACTGGTAGGGGTCGTCCGTAGGCGCGATGTCCTGGTTGTAATCGAGGAATTCTACCGCAAGCGCATGAAGTATCTGCGCGCCGTTTAGAGCTGCGGTCGGATGGGAACGACCTTCGGATGGGCTTTAACTTAAGCGGCCTTGGGCGAAGTCCTGCGCCAGGGAACACTGGGACAGCTCTGTGATCAAGGGCCGAAATCCAGTGTCAGCAAGGGAACGCAGATGCTTCAAATCTGCCCGCAGTGCTGCGGGATGACCCGGTTTCGCCCCTGGCTGGACCCTTAGCATGCGCAACCAGCTCGACCGCCAAAGATGCCGTTTAAGTAAAAGCATTTGAAATTCGGCACGGGTCCCGCTCGTGGCGCTCATGACCGAAAAGTCGCCGCTTATGCTTGGGTTCGCGAGCACATGAAGGACCGCTGCGAACACATCATCAAGCGCAATCCAATCAAACTCGGGCGTTGTCGCGCCGTGCTCGAGGAACAGGAAACTCTCCAAATAGAGTAAGGTATCGACCCACTGCGGCAATGTCTCCCCGATCGTGGTCGCCAGGTGAAGGGAAACGGATCTCTGCGCATGTTCGCTCATGACCTCAAGCATCTGGCTGTTCTGCTCGTTGATCCGGTAGTGGCGCAAACGGCCAGCCTGATTGATGGCCAGATCACCCTCCAGCTCTTGAGTTGGCACGCGCTGGTGGTCGATGTTGAGAAACAGGTTAGGCTTGTGATTCAAGGTTCGCAGCACGCGATCAAGGAAATCCCAGAAAGCCAGCTCGTCCTCGGGCCCGTCAATGTGCGGTCGCGGGACAAAGCCTGTATAAATAAGGGCTTGAGCATCCGCCAGAGGGTGCGACACCTCGCCCGTGAAACAATCACGGAAAACGTGACGGGCGCGATGGGCATGGTCGTAGCCTAGTTGGTAGACCCGATGACCTGCTGTGGCCAGGAAAGCGGCCAGCTTTTGACTAAACGGATTGGGCCGCCCACACAACACGATCTCTTGTTCGGGTAGGTGCAAATAGGGCAATTGCCGAGCAATATCCATCCTCGTACGGGCGTGGCGGAAACGGAACAAGTCGGATAGCTGCCTGCGCAGGATGGGTGCCAGGAGTGGTGCAAAGGGCACGTCGTACTGGATGCGATCAAGCAGGACAGAGCCCTGGGACTCGGGCAGGAACAGGTGATCATGTCGCCAGGAGCGCAAGGGACCTTTAATCATGACATCGGTGAAACCCGCGCCGGGAGTGTGATCGCAATGGCGCGCCAACCACTGCCGACGAATCGGCCCCCATTTCAACGCAAGCAAGCGCTCGGCACCGTCTTCGATGCCACCCTGAGCCCGCAGCACTTGCGCAGGCGAACCCGGAGGGTTCAAGCGTTCGAAGGCCCCTGGGCGGCTGTGGTAGTCGTAAAGGACTTGGGCGGAACAGGCCAGTTGACTCTGAAACGTGAAGGTCGTCATAGGGGTAGAATCGCGTCCAGGGGAATTGGCGGCGGTTGCCCGCCGCCACCCCATCAAAGTTTGGACACGATCTCGATATCGAGCGCTTGCCAGCCCTCTTGACGGATCGACTTGCCCAGCTCGAACTCGAAAATGAAGTCGCGGCTGGGTAGTTGAGAGGTTGGAATATTGCCGTTCAGGTTGGAATCATGAAAGTAAACCGTCTTGTAGGGCGAATGAGGATGACGTGTATCCGTCAGCCAAATGCCGGGTCCGATTTTGTCCATGAAACGCAGAAAGCCGAAGCCTTGTTCGCGGTTGTACCAGTAACAGGTGCCGCGGACGCGACTGCCCAACTCACCCCAAGGTACATTGTTGCTCTTGGTTGGTATCAGGTTGGGAATCAGGTACCCCGACATGAACATGTCAACCTCGTAGCGGAGCTCCGTGGAAACATTGTCCAGCGCGACGGTCTCAACTCTGATACCTTTGTTTTGAAGGGCCCGAACCACTTGAATGAAATCGCCATCCCCTGTGGCGATCAGGATCCGGTCCAAGTTGATGGACTGAAGCAGGGCATCGACGCCAAGATCGAGGTCGGCATTGGCTTTGCCGTAGCGGTTACCCGCATCGTCCTCATACCACTTGACGAGCTTTTTGATGACCTTGAAGCCATAATCGCGCAGCGTCGAGTAGAACTTGTGAACACCTTCACGGTATTCCTCGTCCTCCTCGGCCCGTTCCGCGTCATAGCTGACATAGGCGTTGAGGCGAATTAATTCACCTTGGTCACGCCCGGCGAACTCGCGCAACACGTCATAGCGAAGGCCACGACCCCCGTTGCGATACATGTACGCGACATCCACAAAAACACCCACCTTGACCGAGGAACGAGGGGACGGCCCCGTGCCTTGGCTGGATTGGTGAAACGTTTGAGCCATTGGAACCCACCTTTAAGTGTGCCGCTCTTCGACTGGAAAGTGATGTATGGATGGGAAGAGGGCACTGAAAATATCATTTGGTCCTAGATCTGCGGCCCAAGTCATGCGGCATTCCGGCGCCTGACCTGGCCTGATTGAGGTAAGTAAAACGGATTATTTCAGTAACTTACCTGGGGGGTCATAATAGCAGAAGAAGCAAGTGTGAAGATAGCGATTTTGTTCGATGGGCAGATTTGCTCGGGAGGAGGCAAACTTACCAGTCGCGCCCGCCCCAGTCACCACTCAGCTGGCCTGAATCGCCTAAAAACAAATACTTTTTCCGAAGAAAATTTTTACATCTACGCCAAAACCAAATCCATCTGCGTATAATTTTTCGCTGACTTCAAACTTTTTCACCTGACATGTGACGCTTCTCACGGAACAGGCTGAAAAACGGCAATACACTGCACACGTACCGACCTAGCTCCTCCCAACCCGCAGGTCAAGGGAGGAATTTCATGAATTGCACTGTATTTTCCGCTTGCCCTCACGGCGTAGAGGCGGTTCCCGTCATCGTCGAGGTTGACGTCCGCCCGAACAATCTCAGGGTCAGCATTGTCGGCTTGCCAGATTTAGCCACGCGCGAGTCGAAGGATCGGTTGGTGCCGGCGATCACCAACAGCGGTTTCGCCTTGGCCAGTGACGACATTACCATCAACCTCGCACCCGCCAACCTGCGCAAAGAGGGCGCCGGCTTCGATTTGGCAATGGCAGTCGGCATCCTCGTCTCCAAAGGCATCTTGCTGCGAGAGAAAGTGGATGGTTTGATGTTCCTAGGCGAATTGGCCCTAGATGGTGGCCTACGAGCTGTTCGCGGGGTCCTTGCAGCTGCCGAATGCGCCATGCGCCTGGGGTTCCGGGGCATTGTCGTGCCGCAAGCTAACCTAGCCGAAGCTCAGCTGATCGAGGGCTTGACGATCTGGCCGATCGAGTCACTGGCTCAATTGGTCGGCGTTTTGCGCGGCAGAGTCAACCTTGAGCCCGTGATCGGCAATGGCGTCGTCTCTGGACACCGACCACAATCGCAGGAGCAGGTGGACTTCTCCACCATCAAAGGACAGGCCGGCGTCAAACGCGCTCTCGAAATCGCCGCGGCTGGCAAGCACAACATTCTCATGTTCGGACCACCTGGTTCGGGCAAGTCGATGTTGGGCCGCGCCATCGCAACGATTCTTCCACCCCTCAACGCAACCGAAGTCATTGAAGTCACCCGCATCAGTTCCTGTGTCGGTCGTCTTGAGGGCGGCCATGCAGTCTTCGAACGGCCCTTCCGCCAACCCCACCACACCGCCTCGCCGGTGGCGATGGTCGGTGGTGGGACTAACCCGCGGCCTGGGGAGGTCTCGCAGGCCCATCTCGGTGTGCTCTTCCTCGATGAGTTTCCCGAGTTCCCCCGTGCTGTCTTGGAAGTCCTGCGTCAACCGCTGGAGGATCGCAAGGTGACCATCAGCCGGGCCGCAGATAAGGTGACCTACCCCGCCGACTTCATGCTGGTCGCGGCCATGAACCCATGTCCCTGCGGTTATCGCGGTGACGCCCGCAGCAACTGCCAATGCCCGGCCTTTCGGATCGAGCAATACCTTTCGAGATTATCGGGCCCGCTGCTCGATCGGATCGACCTCCACGTCGAGGTACCGGCTCTGACCATTGCCTTGCTGCGACGCTTGCCACCCGCGGAGTGCAGTGCCACGATCAGGGAGCGGGTCGCCCAAGCGCGTCGCCTGCAGGAAGCACGATTCGGCGTCGGCACCACCACCAACGCCTCAATGAGCGCGACTCAATTGGAACACCACTGCATGCTCCCAGGTGAACTTGCCGATTGGCTGGGCCACCAGGTCGATCACCAAGCATGCTCAAAACGGGTCCACGACAAAATCCTGAAAGTTGCGCGTACGATCGCGGACTTGGCGGGGCGAGAGGTACTCTCACGAGAGGACATCCAGGAGGCGTTGGGCTATCGCCAGCTCGATGTCCGTCAAAAACAGCAGCTCGCGACAGCGGAGGTGCGGTAATGCGCGCGGTCACTGCAATCTTCGAAGACGGCAAGATTCATTTCCCCTTCGACTACCCTGATCGTGAGGGGCCGGTCCTAGTCCTGGTCATCTTTCCCGATGAAATGCCTGAAGCCCTGCTGCCCAGTGAGGAATGGCCCCAAGAACGGGAGCCTTGGGATGCGGAATATTAAGGATTGAAGCGGTGCCCTGATCGATGCAACGGCTGCGGATCAGGGCACCGATCAGCGTGATTAACAAAACCTTAACCCATAAGGTCTCAACCTAGATTTGAATAGGCAGACCGGCAAGCCGGCAATTCGACGGGAGTGTCTCATGAAACATCCACTTTGGTTACAGGTCCTGGGTTTGGCCGCACTTTCGATGATTGTCGGCCTGGCCAACAATTTCCGCCCATCAGCACATATTGATTGGGTGCGTGACTGGACACCCTACTCGAAACTGCTCGGCAGCGAGGCTGCTCAGCCCGTCAAGACAGAAGAAACCCTGGACAAGGCCTCGGTGATTCCCAATCGCGTCCTGGAACACAGTGGCATCTCCGACATCGGCCTTGCCGAAGCGCACGATATCTACACCCATGCGGCCGATCTGACGCTATGGATCGACGCACGCAGCCCGGAACTCTATGAAGAGGGTCATGTGGAGGGCGCCCACTTGCTCAACTTCTACGACCAAGAGGCGACGATCGAGCAGATCCGCGCTCAAATCGCTGAGCGCCAGCCCGAGGCGTTGGTCATCTACTGCAAGGGCAAGGACTGCACAGACAGCCATCACTTAGCCGAAGACCTTCAAGCCAAGGAGGGCTTTAGCAATATTTTCGTATACAAGGACGGCTTTGACGACTGGTACAAGGCCGGCTTTCCGATCGCCGGGACCTTGGCGGAACAGGCACAACCAGTGCCTGCCGGCAATCAGAGCGACACGCAGGATGACCCGGAACTGGCAGCGAGCGTGCCCGAGCAGGTCCTCACGAACGAAGGCATAACCGACATCGGGCTCGAACAGGCCGCTCAGATTTACCGCTATGCTAACGATTTCACGTTCTGGATTGACGCCCGCTCGCCGGAACTCTACGCCGCCGGTCACATCAAGGGCGCCCACCTCCTGCACTTCTACGATCAGGCAAGTACTCAGGCCGAGATCGCCGCAGCAATTGCAGAGCGTCAACCCGAAGCCCTGGTCATCTATTGCAAGGGCAAAGACTGCACCGACAGCCATCACCTGGCTGAAGACCTGATGGGCAAGGACTTAGGCGGACGCAGCTTTACGAATATATTTGTCTACCATGACGGCTACGATGCTTGGTACCAGGCAGGGTTGCCCGTGGAGGGGACCGAGGTCCAGGCGGCAGAAACGCCTGCGGGTCGCACCTTGGAAACACCTAAGCCGGCCGGCATGTACCTGGAACACATCGTGCGCGACCTTGTGCCCTTCTTCATGGGGCTGGTGTTGTTGCTGACATGGAAAAGAGTGGCAGGACATCGGCGCTATGTCTGGCTGGCCTCGCTGGTGGTCGGCGCCTTCTTCATCTGGGCAGCCATCCCCAAGCTGCAACTCCCCCTGGAATTTGCCAAAAGTATCTGGAACTACGACATCGCGCCCGCCCAGATCATCAACCTCTCCGCGCTGATCATGCCCGGCTTCGAACTGGTCTGCGGTCTGGGCCTATGTCTTGGCCTGTGGCGGCGTGGCAGCGGTCTGCTCGTCAGCGCGTTACTCGTACTCTTTATCATCGCGGTTAGCTACAACGTCATGCGCGGTCACGAATTCAATTGCGGCTGTACCTCGACGAAGACCCTGGTGACGGACCTATACTTCGCAGGTTGGAATGACAAACTCATGCTACTGCTGCGCGATTTCGGCCTGTTGGTGATGAGCTTCATGGCCTTTCGCTTCCGCGGCCAATCCGCGCCTCCCGCAACTTGAGTCCGCAATTGTGCTGGTGATGCCGCTTGGCCTGGGTTATGATTCATAAAACCAGTAGCTTCGTCCAGCGAGGTTGTTTATGGCAGAAGAGGGAATGACGATCCTGGTCATTGATGGCAATAGAGTTGGCAGAAAGTTTTATGGAAAGCTCTTGCGCCAACATTTTCAGGAGGCGCGCATCCTGGAAGTGGAACTCGGCGAAGACGGTCTCTTTTTCTGCCAGTCAGAGCCGATTTCCTGTGTGCTCGTGGACGACAACTTACCAGACATGAATTGCATCGCCTTCATGGACAAACTGCGCACCCTGACTGCGCGAAAAAATGCCAACATGTTTATCCCGGTCGTGGTTTTGACGGGCGAGGGCGATGAGGCGCGCGCAGTCGAGGCCATGAAGGCGGGGGCTCAGGACTATTTAGTCAAGGGCAACTTCGCCCCAGAACGCCTAGCCAAGTCCATGACCAACGCCATGGAGAAGGTCGAGCTCCAACGGCTGCTCGAACGCAAACACCACGATCTCGAACACGCCAACCAGGTGCTCACCCGCGAAATTCTCGAACGCAAGCGCGCCGAGGAGAGCCTGCGCCTATTCCGCGACCTGACAAACCAGACCGTCGATAGCCTGTTCATCGTCAAACCCGAGGACGGCTCATTGGTCGACTTTAACGACTCGGCCTGCACTAATCTGGGTTATACCCGCAACGAGTTCAATCAACTCAAAATCGACCAGTTCGATGTGGGCATTGAAAAATCGACGCCGCGGGCGGAACTGGTCAAAAACATCGTGGCCAAAGGCGAACTCGCCTACGAGAGCGAGTTTCGACGCAAGGATGGCGGCTCCTACCCTGTCGAGGTCATGGTCAAGCATATCCACCGCGACAAGTTCTATTACTTGGTCGGTGTCGCCCGCGACATCACCGAACGCAAAAGAGTAGAGGCACAGCTTCGGGATCTCAGTAACCGCGACGGGCTTACCGGGGTCTACAACCGCCGATTTCTCGACGAGACCCTCGACATTGAATGGAAACGCCTGCGCAGGGAAGCACAGCCGCTCTCGCTGATCATGTTCGACGTCGACTACTTCAAATTCTATAACGACCACTACGGCCATCAAGCCGGCGATGGCTGCCTGCGCTCCGTGGCCCAACGGCTTGGTCAGAATATCCGCCGCCCGGCCGACGTTCTGGCCCGCTACGGCGGTGAAGAATTCGCGGTCGTGCTCCCCAATACCGACTCGGCCGGGGCGGTCGCAGTGGGCAACCACTTGCTGCAACAGGTCGAAGCACTGGCCCTGCCCCACGCCAAGTCGCCCTTCCACCACGTCACCTTGAGCGTGGGGGTTTCGACCCTGGTACCTAACGAAGCTCAAACCCCGCGCAACCTGATCGAACTCGCGGATGGCGCCCTGTACCGCTCTAAAGAACAGGGCCGCAATCGGGTCACACCCGCCTGACATCCAAGGGCAGCCAAAGTGTAAAGGTTGCCCCGTGACCGGGACCCTTGCTGAAGGCGACCAAGCGGCCACCCAACTCCCGTGCCAAATTGGCGCTCGCATGCAGACCAAACCCGTTGCCATGGGGTTTGGTGGTGAAACCCGAGTTGAAGATGCGCAACATGATATCCTTGGGGATGCCGACACCGTTGTCGGAAACTTCGATCGAAACACTGTCGCGCGCATGGGAAGTCCGCACGAGGATTTCTGGGGGACGGTCGATGCCACGCAGCGCTTCAACAGCGTTCTTCAGTAAGTTAAAGAGTATTTGCAGCGCTTTGTGGCGATCCAAAACCACTTCTGGCAGACGCTCGTGCAGCTCTTCCACGAGCTGCGAGCGCATCTTGCGCAAGCCGATCATGTCGATTGCCTGATGCACGAGGCTATTGAGGTCAGTGGACTCGTCAAAGCGCTCCGATTTGGCGAAATCGTTCTGCTGACTGACGATGACCGCCAAATGGCCGATCTGGTCCGAAACACGGCGCAACTCTTCTCCCTGAAGGGCTTGGCTGCTGGCGAATGCCGAGCTGACTTGGTCGAGCGCGCTGAGGACGGACAAACCCTTGGCCGATTCGAAAAAGGCGCCGAGCTCGTGGCGATGGGCCTCGATCAGTCTCACAATTTTGCGCAGTAGAACAACGGGTTGCTGGGCGTCATCGCCCATCAGGGTCGCAATCGAGGTGCTGACGCTATTGAGCAGGTTTCCCGCGTTGTGCAGGATACTGGTTGCAACCTCGGCTCGGCCAGCCTCGCGAGAAGCGACAAGCAGCTGCTGGTGGATCGCATTGCGGTCCTCTTCGGCCTTCTTGCGCAGAGCAATTTCACGGGTTAGCGCATCATTGCGCTCCAGCATGCCATCGTAGAGATCGCGCATGCGCAGCGCGGCATCGACTCTTGCGCCCAGCTCCATGGCAGTAAAGGGCTTAATGATGTAATCATCGGCTCCAGCGACGAGACCAAAGGTCGAGGCTTCCGCCCCAGCACGGGCGGTAACAACAATCACAGGAATATGTTGCGTGAGAGGATCGGCCTTGAGCAGCTGGGTCAGGGAGATGCCGTCCAACTCCGGCATCATGACGTCGGTCAACACGACCTTTGGCTGGTATTGGCGAACGGCCCGGAGGGCTTGACGGCCGTTGACCGCCTGGAGAATGCGGAACCGATCACTGAGCAATGAGACCATGTAGGCGCGCAGGTCGGCGTGATCCTCCGCGATCAGAACCAGCGGGGCCGAGTGCGCCGCAACGCTCGCCAAATCGTCGCTGATCTGGTTGTTGGGGAACCAGCGCTTATCCCCTAGCCCTGGTCGGGGTATTGGCTCTGCGGCCACATCGCAAAGGGGCAGATGAACCGCGAAGCGAGCCCCCTTGCCAAGGGCGCTTTGGAGTTCGATCCAGCCACCGTGCATCTCGGTGTATTCCTTGACCAAAGCCAAACCGATGCCAGTGCCTTCATAACGACGACGGGCGCTGGCATCCACCTGGCGAAATCGCTGAAAAATCAGCTCGTGGTGCCTAGGATCGATACCTGGGCCGCTGTCGGCCACGACCAGCAGGAGCTCGCTCTCGTGGATGCGAAGCTCAACCTCAACAGCATCGCCACTCGCGCAGAATTTAAGGGCATTGCCCAGCAGGTTGACCACCATCTTCTCGAACATGTCGACATCCAAGGCAACCCTTTCCAAGCCTGGTCCAATCTTGCAGGTAAGTTGGATGCCGTTGACTTCGGCCTGAGCATGGGCCTCGTCAACGAGCTGCTGCAGCAGGAGTCCGGCATCGACCCACTCTCGACGCATAGTCGCGACCTGCTGTTGGCAGCGAGCGAAGTCAAGCAGCTGGTCGACCAAACGATGCAGCCGCGTGCCGCTGCGCTGCATGCGCTGTAACTGGCTGGTGACCGTGGGGTTAAACTGCTCTCGTTCAAGCAGGGTCCGCAGGGGCCCGAGCATGAGCGTCAGGGGGGTGCGCAATTCGTGGCTGACATTGGCCAGGAACTCGCTTTTGAGCTGATCGAGCTCCTCCAGTTGCAGGTTCTTCTGGCGCAGGATGTCGAGCATCTGGCTGATCTCTTGCGTGCGCGCCTGGACCTGTTGTTCCAACTCGGACGCGATCGAGAGATTGGTCGCTTCCAGGGCAGCGCGCCAATGATTGGCCTCATCGCCCCAGGCCGCTGCCGGACGTACCCGCCAGCGACAATGTTCGTGACCCATGCCGGCACATTGCTCCTCGATCGCCAGTAGATCCTTGCCAAAAAAAGCCGAACACCAGCCGCTAGCATAGCCCGTCAGCGAGCTGCAAATCGGTTGTTCGGCCGGTGGATTACTGGCAAGGAAGATCTCGCTCTCGTAGCTATTGCGCCAGATCCCGCGAAAATCAAACTCGCCTCGCTCGCGATCAAATTGCATGGCCACAGGCTCGACGGCCACAATCCCTTCCCAGCAGTGCATTAAAGGACCGCAGCCTAGCTGATCGCGTTCCGTCTCCCAGTCGAAAGCTGTGCTGAGCGCCTGGTAATCGCCATAGCCGCAGCGATAGCCGAACTGGCTGAGGAGCGCGTGGGTCACCCTCCCGCCGAGCTGTCCCTGCAAAACTTGGCGCAGAAAGGCAAAGGCCGCTTGCCGGAAGAGCAGCATGCGGTCATTGCAAAACAGTAGGCGCCCTTCGAGCGGCTTGAACTCTAGCATGCTCGAAAGCTTGAAATCGTCTAGTTTCAAGAGCATCACCTCATGTCCATTATAAGATTGGAATGACGCATCTCCAGGTTTTTTTGTCGGTTCATTCGCTTAAAAGTGTTTGGGAAACTGGTCACCACGCAGGGCAGACCTCTGCACAGGGCAGGTGTCGTAGCAGACCCTGCTTTTACCAGTAAAAGGGACGTTTCCCTAGTTTCCCCTGGTCAACTCTGCTAGAATCCAAAGGCCAGAGAACCTGAATAGTTCATGGCTTACATCGATCGCTCAAAACTTTTAGTGAGGTTAGACACATATGTCGAGGACGATGGTTATTTGCGGCCTTATCTGCATGATGCTCGGGCCCGCGGTGGCCCAGGATAGTCTGGAGGATATCAATTTCCCACTGAATTCCTCCATCGTAGTCGATGGTTTCCAAGGTTTGGACGTCTTGGCTGCCGCCATGGCCAAACACCAAGACCTGGATTTGGAAGTTGTCGGTCATACCGACGCCATCGGCACTGCGTCCTACAACAAGGGCCTCAGCCAGAGACGCGCCGATAGCGTCAAGAGTTACATGGTCACCAAAGGGGTCAATGCCGCCAAGATCCAAGCCAATGGCGACGGTATCGACAATTCCTTTGACAACAAGACGCGCGAAGGCCGTTTTCAGAACCGCCGCGTATCTTTGAACCTTTACGAGACCGTCAATGGCCTGCGTAGTAAGGTGAGTTACCCTCGCCTGTTGGAGCTGCTGTTCGGCGGCCCGGGCGGTGCGAACATGCAATCGCTCAACGAGTTGAAGGAAGAAAAGGACAAAGATCACGGCGCGATCCTGGCCAGCATCAGCGACCTGCAAAAACAGCTGAACGCCATGAACGAAGCCCTTCAGCGCCGCCTCGATGCGCTTGAGAACCGCGCCGCTACGCCTGCTGAAGTGCCTTCATCCGTTAACCTGGGCATGCAGTTGAACAAGTACACCGGCGTGTCCATTTCGGCCGGTGCCGACGATGACGGCGAACTCACCGGCCAACTGCGCGGTCTGTACTTCAAAACGGTGGGCGAGCACTTCGCCATCCAGGCCCAAGGCGATGCGTCTCTCTACGACGCCCGCGAAGAAGGCCAGGCTGACGTGGCCGCTGTCTACCAGAATGGCGGTTTCAAACTGTCCGCCGCCGGCAGCTACAAATGGGCTGCTCACGACGGCAGCGAGGCGATTCGCGTCGCACAGGGCGCGGTCATGGCCGACTGGCGCTTCGAAACCGGCAAAATCGGCGTCTTCGGAACCTTCCCGATCGCCGATGGCGACATCATCCGCACTGACACGACCGGCATCTTCACGACCGAGTACTTCGTCTCCGTGCCCACCCAAGTAGGTCTGGACCTCGGCCTCAGCCTGGGCTCCAAAATCGACCTCAACCTTTACGGCTCCAGCCTCGACACCGAAGTTTCGGATGCTGATTTTGCGGCCGGCCTGAATTTCCAGATGCTGATCAAGGATCAGCTGTCCTGGTACTTCGACGCAGCCATGAACGACGGCTACCTGCAAGCAGACGACGACAGCATGCGCTACCAGTTGGGCCTCAAATTCGGCTCCTGGAACCAGGCTCGCTACAACGTCTCCGACCAGATCACGCCCGTCAACATCCCCCGTGTCCGTTACGAGATCCTCTCCCGGGTCACGCGTACCGGCAACAACACGCCCGTCGCCAATGCCGGTCAGTCGCGCACCGACGTGCCCGCTGGCCTGGTTGCGCTCGACGGCAGCGCCTCTAGCGATCCCGATGGCGACACCATCACCTACAAATGGGCTCAGACCGGTGGTCCGGCCGTTGTCCTGACCGGCGCCGAGACGGCTAAACCCAGCTTCCAGGGCGTCGCTGGCAACAGCTACACCTTCCAGCTGACCGTCCGCGACAGCTACGGCGACATCTCCACCGACGCCGTCTCCATCGGCATGGAAGCCGCCCCGATCCCCGCACCCGTGGTCGGCGTCTTCTCTGCAACGCCCGCGACGATCCAAGTCGGCCAGCTCTCCACCCTCAGTTGGACGACCCAGAACGCAACTCAGGTCTCCATCTCTGGCCTGGGCGTGGTGCCCGAAACCGGCCAGCTGGTCGTTTCGCCCGCCACTACCACGACCTACACCCTGACCGCTCTCAACGAGACCGGCTCCGTCACCGCCGAGGTCACGATCACGGTCAACCAACTGCCGCCGCCGCCCAGTCCCGAGATCGCGTTCCTGAACGCCATCCCCGACACGATCGACGAGGGCGAGTTCACCACCTTGACCTGGTCCACCCTCTATGCCGAAACTGTGACCCTGTCCGGCTTCGGTCAAGTCAACGCCGAAGGTAGCCTGTTGCTGGCTCCCCGCACCACCACCACCTACACCCTGACCGCCACCAGCGACCAGGGCTCCGTCTCCCAGAGCGTCACCGTCACTGTCAACCCCATCATCATTGAACCGCCCAACACCGAACCGGTCGCCAACGCCGGTATCGACCTGCAGGTCAATGAAGGCGAGCTGACGACCCTCGACGGCACGGGCTCTTTCGATCCCGACGGCGATGCGCTCACCTACCAGTGGGATCAAATCGGCGGACCCGCTGTCAGCTTGGCCGGTGCCACCACCGCCACGCCCAGCTTCAACGCCCTTACCCACGGCGATGTCTACACCTTCCGTCTGATCGTTCGCGACGGTCGTGGCGGTATCAGCTCGGACACGGTCACCGTTCTCGTCCTCAAGTTCTGATCCGAACACGGACCCCATCCAGAAAGGCCGCCCTCGGGCGGCCTTTTTTGTTGTTACCAGGGTCAATCCCAGGTCTCCGGGCCGTGAGAGTCGTGACAGCCCCCTGGGTACAGTCCTTGACAACCTTTAGGGGTTATAACTATAATGGCCCGTCGTAGTTAGGGGTTTCGTGGGTGAAAACACATGGATAAGCCGTTATTGATCATTACCTCGGTAGGCTCCGAGCAGCAGGCCATCACCATTGCCGAGGAACTGATACAACAAGAATTGGCGGCCTGTGTGAACATCCTGCCGACCATGCGTTCCATTTATCGATTCAAGGGCAAAGTATGTGATGACGAGGAGAATCTCGTCGTCATCAAAACCATCGCGCCGCTTTTTGAAGAGGTCGCCACCGTGATTCGCCAGATGCATACCTACGAAGTGCCCGAGATCAAGGGCTTTCCGATCGAGTATTGTCCGGAAGAGTTCACCACCTGGGTCAACCAGAGCGTAATGGGTGCGATGGCAGTGAAAAACAGCCCAGAGGAATGAATCAGGAAACGCCCATTGCGACCGCCTGACCATTGGGCGATCACCTTGGCCGTCCGCGGGGTAACCAATCCATGAACGGTCCAACCAAACTGACGCTTTTGCGGATACTGCTGATCCCCCTGATCCTGATTTTCAACTATCTGGACGAACCCTTCACCACCTGGTTCTCCTTAGCCGTTTTTCTGGTTGCCTCGATCACGGATTGGCTGGATGGCTACCTGGCTCGCAGGAACAATCAAATTACCATGTTCGGCAAGCTACTCGATCCCCTCGCCGACAAGCTGCTAGTCCTGACCGCCTTTGTCATCATCCTCGACCGCCACAAATTAGCCGCCTGGCTGGTCATCTTCATGATTGGCCGGGAAATGGCCATCACGGGACTGCGAGCCTTCCTCGCGGCGGAAAGCATCATATTAGCCGCCGGCCAAACCGGCAAATGGAAAACGACTTTTCAAATCATCTCGCTCTCGTTCCTTTTTGTGGCGGACGTTCATCCTATTTTTTATTGGACAGGCACGATCACTGCCTACGTGGCGCTCGTCTTCTCCCTGTTGTCAGCCTACTTCTATGTGTCCAATTTCTGGAGTCTGCTAGGCGAAAAAATCATGGCGGAACAGTCGCGACGAGGTGATTCAAATCATGTCCCATAGTCCTGAACAAACGAGCTCGCGACCACGTCGCTTCCGCAATACTTTGATCACGGGTGTGATTTTCCTGGTGCCCATGGCCTTGACGTTCTGGGTCCTGGACCTATTGGTCAGGGCCACGCGACGCATCGCGGGTCCCTATGTTACCGCGGTCTTGAACGAAATATTCCACCAGGCACCCGAAAGCCTGGTCAGCTTGTGCTCCCTGCTTCTGGTACTCCTGCTGGTGCTGTTGATTGGCTGGCTGACGAACTTCTACCTGGGCAAAAAATTCCTGGGCCTAGTCGATAGCACCATGATGCGCCTGCCGTTTGTGCGCAGCATCTATGGCGGTGCCAAACAAATCATCGAGGCTTTCGACATTCAGAAATCGGGCAACTCCTTCAAGAAGGTCGTGTTGATGGAGTACCCAAGACGCAACAGTTGGGCATTGGGTTTCGTCACCAACGAAGCCTTGGAAAAGTCCCGCACGATATTCGGACGCCCCGTGGTGGCGGTTTTCATGCCGTCGACGCCGAATCCGACCACGGGCTTCCTGCTGTATTATGAACCACATGACCTGTACGTGCTCGACATCCAGGTAGAGGACGCCGTTAAGCTGATCGTCAGCGGCGGTCTCGTGAGCCCAGATGCCCTTTCCAAAAATCCACCGCGCAATTTCGGCGACCTACTCGACATGGAGCGCCCAAGCCGGGCTGGCGGCGAATGAGAAAGGTGCATCCGCACAAGGCGCACTAAACCATCTGCGTCTGCCAGAGGTCGTGGAGGTGGACGACGCCGAGATAGGCACCGTCCTCCGCCACGATCAGCGAGGTAATCTTGTTGGCCTCCATGATGCGCAATGCCTCGACAGCCAGCGCCGTAGGGCGAATCGTCTTGGGAGAACTCGTGGCTACGACGGCGGCTTGCAGATTGAGCGCATGGGAGCCGTGCTGCTGTAACAGGCGACGCACGTCGCCATCGGAGATCAAACCGAGACCGCCATCGGGCATGGCCACAGCCGTCATGCCAAGGCGCTTGTCGCTGATCTCGATCAGAACATCGCTGAGGGGCAGATCGGCCGCGACCAAAGGTTTGCCGTGTTTGCTCATGGCTTCGCGCACAGTCAGCAAGGCCTTGCCCAAGCGCCCACCTGGGTGAAAATTGGCGAACTCGCGATGGCTGAAGCCCTTGCGCGCCATAACCGCCGCCGCAAGGGCATCGCCCAGCGCGAGCGTCGTCGTGGTCGAGGCCATCGGCGCCAGCCCCATCGGACAGCCTTCCCGTTCGATGGTGAAGATCAGCGCGCGGTCGGCCAAGCGCGCAAGGGTCGAAGCCGGCTTGCCCGTGATCGCGACCAGACTTGCGCCCTGACGCTTAATGAACTCGAGCAGGCGCACCAGTTCTTCAGTCTCTCCCGAATTGGAGATCGCAATGACCAGATCGCCCTCGACAATCATGCCAAGGTCGCCATGAATCGCCTCGGTCGGGTGCATGAAGAACGCGGGCGTCCCAGTCGAAGCAAAGGTCGCGGCAATCTTACGGCAAATGATGCCACTCTTGCCGACCCCTGTCAAAATCACCCGACCTTTGGTGGCGACCAAGGTCTCGACGACCGCAACAAAGCGCTCGTCGAGACTGGATGCCAGGGCTTGGATGGCAGCCGCCTCGACGGCTAGCACGTCCCGAGCTTGCTCCAGGATCATGGACAGACTCCGCGAATCGCGGTTAGGACAGGCAGCAGGTCACGGAACAACGCGAGGGTGAGCTGGTTGGGTCCGTCGCTGAAGGCTTGATCGGGATTGTCATGTACTTCCATAAAGAAGCCGTCGACCCCAACCGCTGCCGCGGCCCGCGCCATGTAGGGCGCCATTTCGCGGCGACCACCGCTGGCCCCGCCCAGTCCTCCGGGCAATTGCACACAGTGGGTGGCATCCATGATGACGGGTGCCCCGAACTGGCGCATCAGGCGCAGACCCGTAAAGTCGACAACCAGGTTGTTGTAGCCGAAACTGGTACCGCGCTCGGTGATCATGACCTTGTCGTTGCCAGCTTGACGAACCTTGTTGAGGGGGTGCTGCATCTCTTGGGGCGAGAGGAACTGACCCTTCTTGATATTGACCACTTTGCCCGTATCGGCGGCGGCGGCCAACAGGTCCGTCTGACGACAGAGAAAAGCCGGAATCTGCAGGATGTCGACCACCTCGGCGGCCACCGCGGCCTGATAGCTCTCGTGGATATCCGTCAAGACCGGCACGCCAAAGTCGCGGCGAACTCGCTCGAGGATGCGCAACCCCTCTTCCATGCCAGGCCCACGCTTCGCGTCGCCGGAACTGCGGTTAGCTTTATCGAAGGATGCCTTGAAGACCCAGAGGAAGTGATCGCGATGTGGGGTAACTTCTTGCGCGATGCGCTCAGCCATGCGCAGACAGTGATCCTCGCTCTCGATCACGCAGGGTCCAGCGATCAGCAGATAGGGCCCACCTTGAACGAAGGTGCGTTCCCCAAGCGGAATGGAAAAACTCAAACCACGGCCTCCTCTTTGTGTTTACGACCTTTTGTCGCGGCGGCGCGCCTCTTGTGCTCCTCATAGGCGGCACCGATGAAATCGCGAAACAGCGGATGGGGTTTGAACGGTTTGGACTTGAATTCGGGATGGAACTGGCAGGCCAGGAACCAGGGGTGCTCGGGCAGTTCGACGATCTCGACGAATTTACCGTCGGGCGACATGCCGGTGAACAGCAGGCCCGCCTCACCCATGCGTTCCTTGTAGTCGATGTTGAACTCGAAACGGTGGCGGTGACGCTCGGAGATGTGGGCATCGTGGTAGGCGCGGTGGGCGTGACTGCCCTCGGCCAGGTTGCAGTCGTAGGCGCCCAGGCGCATCGTGCCGCCCATCTCGTCGATGTCGACCAGCTCGCGCAGCTTGTAAATGATCTTGTAGGCCGGCTCCTCGTCGAACTCGGAGGAGTTGGCGTTCTCCAGTCCCATGACATTGCGGGCGTACTCGATGCAGGCGCACTGCATGCCGAGGCAGATCCCGAAGAACGGCACTTTGTTGACCCTGGCGTAGCGGATGGCTTCGATCATGCCGTTCACACCACGGGGGCCAAAGCCACCGGGCACGAGAATGCCGTCGAAACGGGCGAGGCTTTCGAGGTTCTTGCCACCCTCGAACTGCGAGCTTTCGACCCAGTGCAGCTGGACCTTGGCGCGGTGGTGGAAACCCGCATGAGTCAGGGCTTCATCGAGGGATTTATAGGAATCCGGGTAGTCGACGTACTTGCCGATCACGCCGATGTGGATCTCCGTGCGCGGACCGTCGATGATCGCAGCCAGTTCTTCCCAACGACGGCGATCGGAGCGGTTGAGCGGCAGGTAGAGGCGGTCGCAGATCAGCTCGTCCAGGCCTTCACGGGCCAAGGAGAGCGGGACCTTATAAATGTTGTCGACATCCACGGCCATTTTAACCGCAGTGGCAGGTACGCTGCAAAACAGCGCCACCTTGCGGCGCAGATCTTCGGGCAGTTCGACTTCGCAGCGGCAGAGCACGATATCGGGCTGGATGCCGATCGAACGCAACTCTTTGACCGAGTGTTGGGTCGGCTTGCTCTTGAGCTCTTTAGCCGCGCTCAAATAAGGGATGTACGTCAGGTGGACATTGATGGCGTCGCCCAGCTTCTCTTCCATGCGCAGTTGGCGGATGGCTTCAAGGAACGGCAGGGACTCGATATCGCCGACGGTACCACCGATCTCGACGATGACGACGTCGACATGCTCGTTGGCCACCTTGCGGATCGATGCCTTGATTTCATCGGTAATGTGAGGAATGACTTGGACCGTATTGCCCAAGTAATCGCCGCGGCGCTCCTTGTTGATGACTTTCTGATAGATACGCCCGGTGGTCCAATTATGGCCCTGGGTCGCGGTCATATTGGTGAACCGCTCGTAATGGCCTAAATCGAGATCGGTCTCGGCGCCGTCATCGGTGACGAAAACTTCACCATGCTGAAACGGGCTCATGGTGCCGGGGTCGACATTGATATAAGGGTCGAGCTTGAGAATTTCGACGCGATAGCCCCGGCATTCCAGCAGGGCACCAATCGATGCCGCGGCCAAACCCTTGCCGAGACTCGAAAGCACGCCTCCGGTAACGAAGATGTACTTGCTCATGGTTGGGTCTCCTCTTTTCTTAAAAATTCTTCCGCTCGGGCTACATCCGAGGGCGTATCGACCCCAATCGAGGGGTAGTGCGTGAGTGAAACGCCGATGCTCGCTCCCATGTAGAGAGCGCGCAACTGTTCCAGTCCTTCGAGCTGCTCCAGGGCACAGGGCGGATGCGCCACGTACCGCAGGAGAAACGCCTTCTGGTAGCCGTAGATGCCGACATGGCGGAGCGCGCCCAAGGGGGCTTCCGTCTCCGGCCAGGTGGGACCACTCATACCCAGGTGCTTGCGATAGGGAATCGGCGCTCTGGAAAAATAGAGCGCGCAATCGCGGTGATCGACCACGAGTTTGACGACGTTGGGGTTGAACACAAGCGTGGGATCGTCGAGCTCCTCGGCAAGGGTTGCCATTTCCAGGCTGGAATCGGCGGCCAAGCGTGCGGCCACCGCCCGAATGGCGAAAGGATGGATACAGGGCTCGTCGCCCTGGACGTTGATGATGAGCTCCGCATCCAGATCGCGCGCGACCTCGGCGATGCGTTGGGTACCATTATCGTGATCATCGCGGGTCAGCCGGGCCTCGCCGCCAAAGCCGCGCACACAGTCTAAAATCTCGCTGCTGTCGGTAGCGACGATCACCGGTCCGACCTCGGCCTGCAAAGCCCGCCGGTAAACCCACTCGATCATCGGTCGCCCGTTGATTGGAGAGAGGGGTTTCCCCGGAAAACGTGTCGCGGCCATGCGCGCGGGGATGAGAATCGAGGTCTTCATAAGACGGGCAACCCTCTCAAAAGCAGTGCCCATTCTAAATCAACCGAGAAACAAGATTCAAGAGACAAGATCGCCGACCTCGCTTTGACGGGACGAACGTGATCCGGCCCTGATTCAGACAGCGCAGCGATATTGAAGTTGCACTTTGAGCTATGTGTACTAAAATGAGTGCCCATGTGGCTGTATGAGTCTATGCTACTGGAGTTTATCTGGGATGAAAATCGAAATCAAGGTACCACAGGCCGGTGAGTCCGTCACCGAGGCAATGATCAGTGAATGGTTCAAGGGCGATAGCGAGTTCGTCAACAAGGACGAGGCGCTGCTGGAACTCGAGACAGACAAAGCAAACATGGATCTGCCTGCGGAGCAGAGCGGTCGCCTGGAAATTCTCTCCCCAGCCGGAGCGGTGGTGACCGTCGGTCAAGTGATCGGCTACATCGTTACCGACGCCAGTGCCAAACAAGAGGCTCCCGCAAGTCAGCCGAGCAAGGCCGAGCCAAGTGTCGCTCCCGCTGAAACGCCCATGGCCCCCTCTGTCCGCCGCATTGTCGCCGAAGCACAGTTGGATCCCGCCCAGATCGGTGGATCAGGCAAGGCCGGCCGCATCCTGAAGGAAGATGCCCTCGCCGCCGCCCGCACCCACGCGCCCGCTCCGGCAGCCCGCGAGACGGCCCCCCCACCCAAAGCGTCAGCCGCGCCTCCTCCGCAAGCAAAGGTCGTGACCATGCATCCGGCCGAGCACGGCGAGCCCAACGAACGAACTGTGCCCATGTCGATGCTGCGCCGCCGCATTGCCCAGCGCCTGGTCGAAGCCCAACAGACCGCGGCCATCCTGACGACCTTCAATGAAGTCGACATGAGCTCGGTCATGAACTTGCGCGACAAATATAAGGACGCGTTTCAGAAAAAGCATGGCATCAAGCTCGGCTTTATGTCGTTCTTTGTCAGGGCCTGTGTAGAAGCACTCAAGGAAGTTCCCGAAATCAACGCCATGATTGACGGCAACAACATTATTTATCGGGACTTCTACGACATCGGCGTGGCAGTGGGCAGCAATAAAGGCCTGGTCGTACCGATCGTGCGCCAAGCCGATCGCCTCTCCTTCGCCGAGATTGAAGGTCGGGTGGCCGACTTTGGCGATCGCGCCCGCTCGGGCAAGATCGCACTGGAGGAGCTCTCCGGAGGAACCTTCACCATTTCCAATGGCGGTATCTACGGTTCCCTGCTCTCGACCCCGATTCTCAACCCGCCTCAGAGTGGCATCCTGGGCATGCACAAGATCGAGAAGCGCCCGGTCGTCGTCGATGACCAGATTGTCATCCGCCCGATGATGTACCTGGCCCTTTCCTATGACCACCGCATCGTTGACGGCAAAGGCGCCGTCACCTTCCTGGTCAAAGTCAAAGAATACATCGAGGAACCCACTCGCCTGCTGCTGGAGATCTAACCCATGAAATGCGACGTTTGTGTGATCGGTGCCGGACCCGGCGGCTATGTGGCCGCCATTCGCGCCGCCCAACTCGGCCTGGAAACCGTCTGTATCGAGAAATACCCAAGTCTGGGTGGCACCTGTCTCAACGTGGGCTGCATCCCCTCCAAGGCCATGCTGCAGTCCTCGGAACACTACCACAACGCCCACAGCTCGTTTGCCGCGCACGGCATTGAAGTCACGCCCAAGCTCAACCTTGGCGCGATGCTGGAGCGCAAGTCGAAGGTCGTCGAAGGTCTGACCACGGGCATCGTCCATCTGCTCAAAAAGAACAAGGTCACCCGCCTGCAGGGCGTGGCCAAGCTGCTCGGCGAAGGAAGAGTCGAAGTTAGCGGCCAGGACGCCACCGTGCTCGAAGCAAAGCACATCATCATAGCGACCGGCTCCAAACCCACCGAACTGCCCTTCCTCAAGTTCGATGACACGCATATCGTGTCATCGACTGGCGCGCTCTCATTCGAGAAAGTACCCGAACATCTGTTAGTCGTCGGCGGCGGCGTGATCGGCCTCGAGTTGGGCTCGGTCTGGATGCGCCTCGGCGCCCAAGTCACCGTCGTCGAATTCCTCGACCGCATCCTCCCGCCCATGGACGGCGCCGTCAGCAAGGAAATGAAGCGCATCCTCGGCAAGCAGGGCATGAAATTTCACCTCGGCACCGGCGTCACGGGCGCCACCGTCAAGGATGGCAAAGTCACCGTCACCGCCAAGGACACCAAGGATAAGGAGCTCAGCTTCGAGGTTGATAAGGTGCTGGTGTCCGTGGGTCGGCGCCCCTACACCCAGGGCCTTGGCCTGGAGCAGCTCGGCGTCAAGACCGACAAGGCCGGCAGGGTTGAAATCGACGAGCACTTCCGCACCTCGGTACCCGGCATCTACGCCATCGGCGATGTGGTGCGCGGACCAATGCTGGCCCACAAGGCCGAAGAAGAAGGTGTCGCCTGCGCGGAGTTGATCGCGGGCCATGCCGGTCACGTCAACTACGACGCCGTGCCCAACATCGTCTACACCTGGCCCGAAGTGGCCGCGGTCGGCAAAACCGAGGAAGAGTTGATCAGCGCCGGCGTTCCCTTCAAAGAGGGCAAATTCCTGTTCAAGGCCAATGCCCGCGCCCGCTGTGTCGACCTCACCGATGGCTTTGTCAAAATTCTCGCCCACAAGGAAACCGATCGCATCCTAGGCGTTCATATCGTTGGCGCCAATGCCAGCGAATTGATCGGCGAAGCCGTACTGGCGATGGAGTACATGGCCTCCTCCGAAGACCTGGCTCGCACCATGCACGGTCACCCGACACTCTCGGAGGCAATCAAGGAAGCCGCCCTGGCGGTGGACGGCCGCCCACTCCACACATGACGGTCGCGGTAAAGTCAATCGGGCTCACTGCCGATACAACCGAACGTATTGCAGTGAGTCTCGCATTGGCAAACTTGCCCCTCCGGCGCTGGACGATGGGTTTCAGCCCCAGTTCTGTGGCGTCACACTTGACGGAGTGACTTTGAAACGGATGGATGTGCCATGAACGATTGGCCCGGCCAGGAAACCTACAACAATCGAATCCTGATCTGCGACGATAACAAGGCCATTCACAAGGACTTTGCCAAGATTCTCGCCGCTCCGGCACGCGGTCGTTCTGCTTCAGAAATCGAGGACGAACTTTTTGACGACGATCCCGATTATCAGAAGGGCGACTTGCCCGAGATCCATTTCCGCATCGACTCAGCCCATCAGGGCCAGGAAGCACTGCGCATGGTCGAAGCCGCTTTGGCTGAGAATGATCCCTATGCCGTCGTCTTCATGGACGTTCGCATGCCACCGGGCTGGGACGGTATCCTGACCTCGGAGAAAATCTGGGAAAAAGCACCTCAGACCGAGATCGTCATCGTTACAGCCTACTCAGATTACACCTGGGAAGAGATGATCGGCAAGCTGGGCATCAACAACAAGCTCCTGTTCATCAAAAAGCCCTTTGACTCCCTCAGCGTCAAACAACTCGCGTTGAATCTCACCAACAAGTGGAACAACGCCCTATGGGCACGGCAACAGTTCCATGACATGCAATCGGAGATCATGCGGCGCCTCAAAGTGCTGGAGTCCGCAATCCGCGAAATGTGAGCCCGGCGTGTGATCACAGTTGCGAACCGAAGACCAGAAAGCCCTTGAAATTAAGGGGTGCGGATGTCAAAATAAGCCATAGACCACCCCGCGTCGCCACCTTGCCCACCAACACCTAGCGGTGATCGATGGCAAGCTCCAAGGACGGAATATGCACGCTCCAAAGAAAGTCAGTAAGTACCTGGTCGGCGAACCATCAGCCCCACTCATACCCGAGCCGGAGCTCAAGCCCATCGAACACATGGATACTCTCCCACCGGGGAAACTCCAGCCTCAGCCTGAATCCGCCCTTACAGCTCAACGGGAGCTCGACGAAGAGGCCCTGCGCATTCACTCCCTCACGCCCGTCAAGGTGCTGGAGAGAATCCGCACCGACATCGTTTCCGTACTGGGCATCCAGGGCAGTATCGCCGGCAAGTTCACCCGCCTCGAACAAAAACTGGTCGATCACCTCGAACGGATCGTGCGCAAAGGTCAATGCCCTTCGATCCTGGTCAAGGACCGCGACCTCATCGAACTCCTGCTCTGCCTCAAAAAATACTTCGAGACCGACTCCGTCTCCATCGCCCCCGACGATGCCAACCCCCAGGCCATCATCAACGTTCCCGTCTTTCCTGCGCTTTACAAGTACGCCAAGGATGCCGCCTTTTGCGAACAACGCATACGGGAGCTGCGCCAGGAGCGCAGCCGCATGACCCAGCAGGCGGAAAAGGACAAAGTGGATCACGAGATCCACCAGTTGCGGGAACGCAAGGCCAACTGTCTGATTTACTACCAGAAAATCATTTTCTCGGATGCAGAAAACCTCAAGCGTGCCAATACGGCACGCAGTATCACCCTCTATGGCAAACCTATTCCCCTCGACGAGTTGCTCAATTTTCTCAAGAAGGGCGGTCGTCTCGACCAAGCGCGAGAGGCCTCGCCCGATTCCTCCGCGCCCCCGCAGATCGAATCGCCCCAGGCCGAGCCCAGCTTCAGCGATGCCCCAGAGGAGACGCTTGGCACCTTCGAACAGACGGGCTCAGCCGACGAAGTCGTCGACTGGCGCAAGATCAAGTCAGGCAGCGGGAGTGCCAACGGGCCAGCAAAAGACCCCGAATCGACTCACTATTCCTTCAACCTGTAAAGCAGCTTGGGTCAAGGCCCTTTATCACATCTGAATATTCCCTCACTCCCGAAAAAGCTCGTATAATAGCTGATCGGCCAGCGCCGTACCCCTACCCCCATTGGTCGCTATGAACGAAGATTCCCCTACCCTTACAGGTCCGTTTTCCGTCCCGGCCCGGCGGGATATGCCTTCCAACATTGGATGCTACCAGATCGTCGAGGTGCTCGGCCAAGGCGGCATGGGTACGGTCTACCTCGCGCAACAGACTGAACCGGTACAGCGCAGAGTCGCCCTCAAGGTCGTCAAATGGGGCATGGACCGCGACGTCGTCCTGGCGCGCTTCGAGTTAGAGCGCCAAGCCTTGGCCCGCATGAACCACCCCAGCATCGCGGCCGTTCTCGATGCCGGATCCACCGATCAGGGTTATCCCTATTTTGTCATGGAGTACGTTCACGGCGAGTCCATCACCAGTTACTGCAACGGCCATCATCTTGGCGTGGATGAACGGCTCCATCTTTTTAATCAGGTCTGCGATGCTGTGGCCCATGCCCATCGCCGCATGGTCATCCACCGCGATCTCAAACCATCCAACATCATGGTCACGGAGATCGACAACAAGCCGATTCCCAAAGTCATCGATTTTGGCGTCGCCCGCTTCACCGAGAGTTCCAATGAGTTAGGCCTGACCAGCATCGGCGCCCCGGTTGGCACACCCGCTTACCTGGCCCCTGAACAAATCGAAGGCGCGCCAGGCACGCTGGATGCCAGGGTCGACGTCTACTCACTGGGAGTCGTGCTCTACGAGCTACTCTGCGGTGCCAAACCATACGCCGAGTCCGGCACCGTGCACCAATTGATGATGCGCATTCTCACCGAGGACCCCCCCACGCCCAGCACGCGGTTGGCCCACCTGGAGCTGGAGGCGAAAAAAGCGATTCAAGCCAGCATGGAAGAGCGCTTCCTGCAGCGCAAGTTGAAGGGTGAACTGGATTGGATCGTCATGAAGGCGATTGCCCGCAACCGGGACGAGCGCTACGACGATGTCGCGCAGCTCCAGCAGGACCTCGAGCGCTACTACCAGAATCGCCCACTGCTCGCCAAGCCGCCAACCATGGCTTATCGCCTTCACAAGTTTCTCAAAAGGCATCGGTTCGGCGTGGTCTCCGGGCTTGCCATCCTCGTCATTCTCATCACCGGCCTGATCACGACCACGGCCGCCATGATCCGTGCCGATAAAGCCCGCAGGAAGGCCGAGGAGGCCGAAAAGACTGCGCAAGTCACCGTCGATTACCTGCGGCAGATCCTAGCCAGTGCCGACCCCAGCCAGGATGGCCGCGATGTCCGCGTCGTCGACCTGCTCGACCGGGCCAGCAAGATGATCACCAGCGATATGGATGGTAGGCCTGAGATCGAGGCCCCCTTGCGCAAAACCCTGGGGTGGACGTACCTTGAGCTCGGTCTCTACGATCGCGCCAAAATCGAGCTCCAAGCCACCATAGACCTGCAAACCCGAGTCCTTGGCGAGGACCACCTCGAGACGCTCGACACCACCAACGCCCTGGGTCGCTTGGCCTACAAATTGGGCCACTACGACGAAGCGGCGACGGTCCACCGCAAGGTTCTCGAGCGGGAAACGGCTCTGCAGGGGGCAGAGCACCCAACCACGCTCTGGACGATGTATAACCTGGCCAAAGCACTCGATCGCCAGGGCAAACTCGAGGAGGCGGAACAGCTTTACCGCCTGAACGTCACACTCCGCACCAAAGTACTCGGTCCCAACCACCCGCATACCCTTGTTTCCACCAATAGCCTGGGCCTCATGTTGGCCAAACGCAATAAACTGGATGAGGCGGAGCACCTGTTGCGCTCGAATATCGAAGTCCTGCGGCGCTCGCTGGGCAGAGAACACCCTAATACCCTGAACGCCATGTCCAACCTAGTCGCGGTTCTCAATCGCTACGACCGCTGGGATGAGGCCCTTGCTCTGGCAGAAGAGCTGCGCCCACTCCAGGAAAAGGTTTTCGGCCAGAAACATCCAGAAACACTCGAAACCTGCGCCCAGCAGAGCTTTTCGCTGACCCGCCTGAATCGTTGCGACCAAGCCCTCCCCATTGCAGAAATGGTGCTCGAGGAACGCCACAACAACCTTGGTCCAAACCACCCCCAAACGCACACAAGCCAACTGGAACTGGCCGAAACCTTGACCTGTTTAGGCCGCTACCGTCAAGCCCTCCCGCTTTACGAGCAGGTGCTTGGCGCTGG
Organism: uncultured Holophagae bacterium; assembly: GCA_964423555.1. GTDB lineage: Bacteria > Acidobacteriota > Holophagae > Acanthopleuribacterales > Acanthopleuribacteraceae > CAYRFM01. The sequence goes on from CAYRFM010000010.1 coordinate 60,903, forward strand.
CCAGCCTAAGCCCACCCCTGCCGATCTTTATCACCCATACGAAAAGGGCTACCAGCTTTGTCGCACAAAGCTACTGCTCAATTGAGCTGCCCGATTCTGTCAGCAAGGTCGGTTTGGAGAACTTTCGGCCCAGTCGTTCCGCACCCCAAAACAGCATGGAACCACTCACAAGCGTCACGATACAGAACCCGATCAGGGGTGGCGACATCGGCAGGATCACCAATGCCCCGACAAATTGGGCGCCGATCGATAGGTAGAGAATTGCGGCCACAAAGTGTCTGCTCCTGTCGCGAATATAAACCGCGCCTAGTGGTGCAAAGACACAGGCCACGGGCACAGCGGCATACCAATAGCTCCAGGCGGCCTCAGCCATCGGCGCCGGCGCCAGGAAAGATCGCCAGGCAAACGCGAAGACACTGTTAAAAGCCATCAGAATCACGGAGGTGGGCGTCGCGACCTTTTCGCACATCCTCATTCCCAGCACCAGAAACGCGAAGGTCGTGATATCCAAACCGGACCCCGTCAAGCCGCTGACAATCCCGCCCACAATGCCGACCAGGAACAAGGAGGCATACCCGGCTGGCGTGCGGGCAGGCAGATGCTCGTTGACGTGACGTGCATGATCGCGGTTGATCAGGTAGAGCGCAAATGCGAAGCTCAACCAAAAGCTGGTGAAGAAGATTTTCGTATAGGCGGGGGCAAGCAAAGGTGAGATGTAGGTCATCCCGATCACCACGCCCAACATGCCACCCAGACCCGCAAACACAACAGCGCGCTTGGAAACCGGTACCCGCAAGCAAAAGATCGAAAAACTTGCCGAGGTCATACCGACCGACTGGCACATGAGCGAAAAGTCGCGCGCCACATCGGGCTCGATGCCCAAGATCAAAGTCATCACCGGAAAGGCTACTGCCCCGCCACCCTCACTGGTCGCACCGGCGATAAAGGAACCGAAAACCATGGTGACAGCCATCGGCCAGCCCTTGGCCAAATGGTGCGCTAAATCCATGAACAACATCCCAAACAACCAGATCGACCAGACGACCAGGGCGGCCACCAAAATCGGCCTTGATCTGAGATAGGAAAAAATAGGGCGCAACTGGCTCAAGCATGCCTCCGAGTCGGGACATTTTAGCCAGGGTCCGTCAGAAAGTCCACACAAGACCTCATCCCTGAGACCCCTGCTATGGCAGCTCACGCAAGCAAGCCTACAGCAACCCTTTGGCTTTGACGTCCAGGTAGGCGTTGACCATCGTAATCGGCAGATCCGAGGGCAGCACATCCAACAAAATCACCCCTTGACCCTGTAGCTTTTCAAGCAGGCGGCGGCGCTGTCGCAAGTACAAGGTCGTGCCGGCGACCGTAAGCGCCTCATCGAAGCCCACCACAGGTTCCTCGAGCATCTGGTCGAGGATCCGCTCCCGCAGGCTCGCCACAATCACCAGATGATGTTTTTGCAGAGTGCGCAGGGCCGGGATGAGTTCGCCCTCGTCCTCGTCCTTGATATTGGTGACCATCACCACCAGTGAGCGCTTGCGGCTGCGAGCAAGCAGCTCGCGGGTCGCCGCCTGGAAGTCCGCGGTCTGCATACTGGGCTGGATGTCGAATAAGGTGTCGAGCAGCTGATTGACCTGACCGGTGCCCTTTCTGGGCGCCAGACGCCTGGCTTCTTCCCCGCTGAAGGTGACCATGCCGACGGCATCGCCATGCCGCAGCGCCACCGAGGCCATCAGCAAGACCGCATTGAGCGCCTGGTCGAAATGCGAGCTACCCTCGTCCCGGGCGCGCATCGCGCGCCCGCAGTCCACTAGGAACATCACCTGCTGATCGCGCTCGTCCCGATATTCACGGGCGATTAGCTTGCGCAGACGCGACGAGGCCTTCCAGTCGATCTGGCGGATCGGATCGCCCTGGACAAACTCGCGCAACTGGTGGAAATCGCGGCCCTCACCGCGGCGGCGCCGGCGATGAATACCGATCTGAGAAAGCTGTTGACCGACCTCGAGCAAGGCATACTTAGCAACTGCTTGGAAGTTCGGGTAGACCTTGACCGCGGTAGGCTCGCCCTCACGCACGCTGCGATTCCACATCTGCAAGGGCGACAAGATCAGCAGCTGGGCTGCTTCAAATCGACCATGGCCCCGTTCGCAGGGAAAAATCTCGTAAGTCAGCGACGCCTCTTGCCCCGCCGGCAGGGTCAGGTCGAAGGGAAGTTGGCGGAAATTGAAATGGGACGGGGGAAAGTCGTGAATCTGCAACTGCTGGGTACGTGGCGTCGGATTTACTATTTTTAGCCGAACTTCCCGCCACACCCCTTGGGGAAGCGCGGAGTCGACACTGCGCACTACGCCTGGCGCTGCTTCGCGGACTACGCGCCAGAGGTCGAATCCCGCCAAGGCAATCAGGCACAGGACCATGACCTGCCACAACAGCGTCAGCTCCGGTCCGTACAAGGTCACAGCTGATGAGGCAAGGCAGAACAGCGCCAGTGCCAGCAACCGGGAGGTGGGCCTCATAGGCGCGGCGCCTCGACATGGGTCAGAATGCCGGCGATGACCGAATCTGCGGACTTGCCCTCGATCTCCATGTCTGGTGTCAATTGGATGCGGTGACGCAGAACCGCGGGCGCTAATTCTTTGAGGTCGTCAGGAATCACAAAGTCGCGGTTGCGCAACAGTGCCAAGGCCCTGCCCGCTTTCAGCAGCGCAATCGAGCCACGGGGGCCAGCGCCCATCGCCACACCGGGCCAGGAGCGCGTACTGCGGACGATTTTCACCGCATATTCTGCCACCATCCGGTCCACCTGAATCGTGCTGGCCGCCTCCTGCAGTGCCGGGATATCCTGAAGTTTCAGGACCGAGCGGACCTGAGACAGGTCGAAAGCTTCACTGACGCCGCCGCCAAGCACCTTTTGGACCAGTTGGTTCTCCTCGTTCTCCGTGGGATAGGCGATCTTGACCTTGAGCAGGAAGCGGTCGAGCTGGGCCTCAGGCAACGGATAGGTGCCCTCCTGCTCGACCGGGTTTTGAGTCGCCATGGTCATGAACGGCAGTGGCAGCGGCATGCTGCGTCCTTCCAAGGTGACTTGACGTTCCTGCATCGCCTCCAGCAGTGCGGCCTGGGTTTTAGCGGGGGCGCGGTTGATCTCGTCGGCCAGCAGCAGGTGGGTGAAGACCGGACCACGGCGAACCTTGAACTGGTTTTGTTGCATATCAAACATCACGTGACCGATGACGTCGCTCGGCATTAGGTCTGGCGTGAACTGAATCCGCCCATGGCTGCCATCAAAGGTTTTCGCAAGCGCCCGTACCAACAGGGTCTTACCCAGCCCAGGCACCCCTTCGAGCAGTACATGGCCTCCTGCGAGCATGGCGACCAGAACCTGCTCGACCACTGATTCCTGGCCCACCATGGCCTTGCCGATCTCCTGGCGCATCGCTTGGATCATGCCCGCAGCCTGCTCCAGCCGGATTGGGGCAGAAGCCGTCTGGAGAGGCATCTGGTCGAAATTGAGGTCATTGCTCATAGGGATCTCCTGATGGTTTGTAAATAAACGAGGATCGGTTGGAAAGATTCTGAATCGGTTGCATTGCCCAGGGCCAGGGCCACTTGATCGTCTCGAAGCTTGGCATGTTCAGCCAGGCGTCGGTGTAGGACCGCCGCGTCGAGACCGACCCAGTCGGGCCGGAGTTTGCGGATGCGCTCGAGCACCTCATTGCGCACCACCTCGATCAGCTTGACCTGGTGGCCCATGCGCCAATGAAACTTGGCGGTGCCATGAATATGTTCCCGCATACTGCGTCGCCCCTGCGGTGGATCGGGTAAGATAGGTCCCAATCTCGGGATGCGCATCCACAGAAACACCAGCAAACAGGCGAAAAAAGCCAGCACCACCGCCTTGCCCTTTTGCCAGATCAATGCAAATAGGTGCGGCGTCGAGGACGGTCCAGCTTCCAGAAAGTAGATAGTCGGATGACTGGCCAGTGAGGTGACGAGCTGCACCATATAAGCCGCGTTATCGCCTTCGGCCAAGTATTTGTTTCTCATGAAGGAGGCATCTGCCAAGAGCGTCCTCCTTGTGCTGCCATTTTCCACATGAATGGCAAAACCTACCTCGGTCTCATCCTTCAAAAACCTATTAACTCCGGTTAACTTGAGCTGGAGGTTGGGATAGTCGGGGAAGGAGGCCTCGCCCGTGTCGTTCAGTGCAATACACGAAGTGTACTGCATCTCCAATTCGGAGAATGGCCGATTGAAAAAAAACTCCTTTGCTGGTTCAGAAGCTGAGACGCCCAGACCCGTGGTCTCGAAACGATGCATGCGAATCAGGTGATAGTTATCATCGCGCCATGACTCCAACGACGGCACCAGGGCGCTGTCTTCCTGGAGATCGAGCGCGAAAAGGACAACGGGCATTCCGTCACTTTCAATGTCGTCAACACTGGAGATATCAATGACTTCAAAGCCCTGCCCACGCAAGAGTAGCTTGGCTGCTTGGTAGGGATCGTCGACCAAGTCAAGGGTGTCGACCTCATGAGACTCCCGTCGAAAAATGGCAAGGAAGACCAGAGAGAGAAGCAGCAGGACGCCTATAGGGATAAGGAAAATCTGCTTTTGCCTCATCGGCGCACGCCCAAATGCTTGTCCCAATCACGACAAAGCGTCTCGAAGTGGCTGGGCTCGAGGCTGCGATGCCCATAGGCGACCTTTTGCCAAGCGAGAACAAGATCAGCAAAGAACACGCTGAGTTCACCACCTAGATTGCCCCTGACGGCACGAATACATTCGCCCTCTGTGGCAAACTCTGTCAACTGCAAGCTGCCGTTGTCCGCCAGCCTGACCAGGGCGCCGCGGAAAAGGAAACTCAACGCCTTGCGCAGATCGCCCCGCGTGTAATGTTCCCGGGCCGCCCGCAGGATATCGCGGGGTAGGGTCTCCTTGTCGATTATCGCGTGAAAGCTTGGTTGCGGCCGCGCCTCGGGCACAATAGGCGCATCGCCTGGAACTGGATCACTGGCGCGAAATAAAGCGCGAAAGATAAAGAAAACCACTGAACCTATGCCCAAGAGGGCAAGTCCATAAAACAGGATTTTGGTCAAACCGGCCATGCCCGACAAACTCACCTGCGGGAGTTCACTACGCTTGGGTTTCCACCTAGGTACCCAGCGATATTCGGTTTGGTGCCTTTGATTGAACGGCTCCTCTTTGAGAATACGTTTGGCCTCTTCACGGTATTCCCACGCAGCGCGGGGCTTTTGGGAGGTGGGAAGCGGGTCCGACACCGCCTCGAAGCTGCTGGATTCTGGAGAGGTCTCCGTATCCTGAGCACGGAGCAAATTCGGCGCGCCAAGGAGGCACAGCGCCAGTAACGCACTTTGAGCGACAACAGAGCGAAATCGACTCTTGTCCCAGCGGGCACGGATCTGTTGAAAGGCGATTTTCAGATCCCAAAACTCCAGTTTCGTGCGTTGGTTCAAGTACAAGCTGAAGTTGACACCAACATAAAACGGCTCGAGCACAGCCACAGCCAAGACGTAGGCGATCGAAGCCAGCGTTTCAGGAGGCATTCCGAAGGCATTGATGGTTTCTGCCCGCTCGGGAAACACGAGGAAATACAGTCCAAATGCGCCTAGAATAGCTATTGCTTCGAAGAGCAGGAACAGGGAGCTAACGCAGAGGGAAACAGGGAATAGCTCTCTAGTGATGGCATGCTTGCGCAACCTGCTAGATTCGTAACTGCCCCCCTCGAGCATATCAACGGGCAGGATTAGGGCGCGATGGGGTCGAGGCCGCATCAAGGTAACTTCGAACAGCGCTCTCCAACTGAACGCCATCTTTAGGAAGGCCCGCAGTGCCTCGCTCGGGCTGGTTGCCGCGCCAAACAGAGCCCTGCTCAGCACAAAAAGCACCACGCGGTCGAGCGCTGGCTTGGCCAGCCAGACGCCGAGTACGATCCAAAGGGGGTTATGCTGGGCCGGAAACAGCAAGAACAGGGTCAGGCCCAGGTAGAGCAGCAGCCAAGGCCCATAGATCCGGCGCCACCAATGACGCACCATCACGATGCCCAGGTCTGTCGCTTCCCAAGGAGCACGTGGGCGAACGGCAGCTGCCAACTCTTCAACGTTCATGCTGCCTTCCCATCAAAAGAAAATAGACAACCGTCAGCGTCCACATGCACATACCGGCCACGTGCTTGTACAGGTAGGGGATCTGCCGCGGCGACCAGAACGCTTCGAGCACCGCCGCCAATACAGTCATGACCGCGGCGCCATAGAGAATCACCAACCCCGAACGGGCGGCGACTCTGAGCGCTTGACGCCGGCTCAAACTGCCGGGCATCAGCAATGCCGCACCAAAGCGCATGCCCGCCACACCGGCCAGTATCAAAGCCGTCATCTCGAATGCCGAATGCGTGACAACGAAAGCATAAAAACTTTCACGCGAGCCGGATTGCTCGATATAGCCCGCGATGCAACCAAAGTAAAGCCCATTGAAGATCAGGAAAAAAATGGTCCCCACACAGAATAAAAACCCCCCGGTGAAGGTCCGGAAATTAATGCCGACGTTATTCCAAATATAAAAGCCGAACATGGTCAGATCACTGGCCGATTCCCGCTCGCCTTGTGACTCGGGCGCGTGCATTTCCACAAAAGATTCCACATCGGGCACGAGGCTGAAGGCCAGCTCGGGATCCATGCGCACGGCAAAATACATGGCCAGTCCAGGGCCAGCAAAAAGCATCAGACAAACGACAAACAGCAGACGCTCTTTCCGAACTGCCTCTGGGAAGGTCGAAGAAAAGAAAAATGCGATCCTTCTCAAGAGCAGATAGCGCTCCTTGTAGAGTAGGTCATGCCCCTTCAACACGAGCTGGTTGAGACGGTCGACGATGTGTGCGGAGTAGCAGCGGCTCTGAGCCAGCGATAGGTGCTTGCACATTTGGCGATAGGCCATGGGAAAGGATTGATAGCTCTTGTTCCCTTTGGCTGGTTTAAAGGCTTCCAATTCCTTGACCATGCCCTCGAATTGCGCCCAGGTCGCTTGGTGTTTCGCTTCAAATTGGTCCTGACTCAACCGCGCCGCCCCCTCAGCCAATGAGCATTGGCGACCAGCATATCGGCACCTGCCCGACCTGATTTTCCGGTGAGCGGTTGAAGCAGGTCAGCCAGTTCGATGAAATAATCCTCGTGCATCATTTGTTGCTTCTCGGCAAAAGAGATCAGCGCGCGCTGTTCCTGGAGGGTCAGACTCATCGACAGCGGTTCGGGAACCTGGGTCATCAGGTCACGGGGCGGCTGATTGAGATTGTCGCAATGCACCACCAGCGTACCTGCAACCAAATCGCCAATCCGCTGAAATTGACGTGTAGAGAACAGGCTGATCAAACCGAACAGGTAGGGACCTGGCAACATATCGACCATCCGCATAAAATTGCGCAAAATCGAGGTCTCCCAGTTGATCGGGGAGCCATTTTCCCGAACCACGCGAAGGTTCATGAGGCGCTTTCCCGGTGTCTGCCCACGCATCAGCATCTCGAAAAGCGTGTGATAAAACCAGAAGTCCAGGAACATCACGATCAGGATCAGGCCGTCGTAATGACTGCCCAAGAGGGATAAAGGAATGGCGAACGCATAGATGATTAAGACCTGAAGAATGTTATCGACAACCAAGGCCAGCGCTCGTGGTAGCGGACCGGCAGGGCAAAGGGCGATCAGGGTCCCTTCCGGGGTCTCCAGCTTTTGGATGTTGTCGAGCATAGCACCTCCAAGACTCGACTCAATATAGGTTCGCGATCACGATAGGTCAACCCGAATACGTTTTTTTGCGGGAGCTTTCTGAACGGACCCACTCACCCTCGTGTAGTTGACTGTGCTTTGGGAAACACAAAGAGAGTGGGGCCGCTCAGAAAACCTCCGGCAAAGTTCAGTCTTCGCTGGGGCGATGGCCTGTGATGGTGTCGAGAGGTGAACTTGAAAAGGCAAAACCCAACAGTCCCGCGCGCTCGGGTCGGCTGCAAATCAGGACTGGCGTCGAGGCTACGACTTTAGTGAAATGGATTGGGACATACTTTCCGACGATGCTCAACCCATACAAGGGTAGGAAGCCAGAATCCGTGGTCAGGGTCTGGAAAGCGGGTGTCAATGTGGCTAACCTCTCGGAAGTGCCCTCCATGCGGGCAAACAGTTGGACATTATGCACCAGGACGACCAATTAATCAATGGAGCGAAAAGCAAACTCGCTGTTGTCGAATGGGAGCTGGGGCTTGCCAAAAAGGCCAGGTCTCGTTTAAATTGAGAGCCGCTCTGGCCCGAGGTGGTACCCACATGCTCAAGAAGCCGCTCCTGCTGAAACTGTCTGCTCTCATGGTGTCGTGCACAATCTTCGCGATAGCCATGTTAGGCCTCTACACCTGGCGCGTCTACCGTCAGCCCTTCAAGCGCACCGACCTGCGCTTTGAGGGCGACTGGCCCCTGCAGGGCGACGAGGTCCTCGGTTATACCGGGATCGCCAACGGCAAGACCCGTATGCGCAAGCTAGCGCTCGGCCTCTCGTATCATATATATACCGACGATTCTATGGCGAGAGTCAACCAGCCCGGCGACCAGAAGCCCGACGATATCGAAGTCCTGACGATCGGCGATAGCTGTTCCTACGGCTATGGCCTGGACAACGAAGCGACCTTCAGCGAATGCATCGAACGCGACACCGGGCTCCACACCGCCAACTACGCTCAAGTCGGCTACTCCACCCTGCAAAGCCTGTTAATGCTCGAGCGCCAGTTAGCCCGCGGCCTGCACCCCAAAATCGTGATCTACGGCTATATCGAGGACCACCTGAGTCGCAACCTCTCGCCTTGCGCACCCAGCGGCGCGCCCTACTGCTTGCCCGCGCCCCACCTCGACCTAAAAAGCGTGCCACCGCGCATCGTCCCCCCTGACATGCAGTACTTCACGCCGGAACAGAACTGGCGTTACTTTCGCGAGATCCTCACCAGCGAAGGCCCCGGCTGGCATGACTTGGTATGGCGCTTACGCATCGATCTGTTCCGCATTCGCACCAGTGCCGAACTCCAGCCAGCGATGGACCCAGACCAAAAGGCTGCGGCTCTGACCTTCCTGATCGCCGAGCTGGCCAACCGCTGCGAGGCCATCGGCGCAACCTTGGTCGTGGTCTTTCTCCCCTACTTCAACCAGGACCCGATGCTCGGGCCCTCCGATACGTTGCGCCAGGCGATCGACCAGCGCGCCCTGCTCCTGGATCTGACGCCCGCTGCCCAACAGGCGCCCAAGAACAGCCTCGGCCTGAAAGGCGACGGCCATCCCAACCGCGAGGCCCACGCGCTGATCGCAGCGCAACTGGTCGACCTATTCCGGGCCCAAGGCTGGCTGCCATCCAGCACCGGCCAACCGGTCAAGCTCGGCAAGGGCTCGCAGTAAATAGAGGTTGACAAATGCCCGCCACACAAATAGTCTTAAATCTGCAAATTACCCTTTGGCCTGGATTTTTTAATTCTCGCCATCCACCGCGAAATCGAATCGAAGCGACCTTTCACTTCCTCGAGCGCCTGACATGGAGTGTGAGTTTTGGAACGAAATAACCGAATCCTGATTGTCGATGACAACAAGGCCATCCACGACGATATTCGCAAGATCCTTGGACCCTCCAAACGCCACGATCGGGTCATCGACGAGTTGGAGCGCGCCCTGTTCGATGATGAGGCGACTGTGGACATGACGGCGGAAAAGGCGATCACCTACGAGATCGACTCGGCCTACCAGGGCCAAGAGGCGCTTGAGATGGTGCGCAAGGTAGCCAATACTCGCCCCTACGCGGTGGTCTTCATGGACGTGCGCATGCCCCCAGGCTGGAACGGGGTCGAGACGATCCTGCGCGTCTGGAAGGAGTTCCCACACACGGAGATGGTGATCTGCACCGCCTATTCCGATTACACCTGGGAAGGCATCATTTCGACGATCGGCCTTACCGATCGCTTGCTGATCCTAAAGAAGCCGTTTGATCCCATGGTCGTCAAACAAATGTGCTTGATGCTGACCCAGAAGTGGAGCTCGGGCTACCTTGGCCGCAAATGCGTCAAGGAAGTCGAAGAGCTGGAACAGGAAACGACGAAACGCACCCAGCAGCTCAAGAACATCCTCAAGGGTTGGCGCAATCTGCAGTAAGTGCCAGATTAAGCCCACTGTAAACGCGACAACCGCGGCAATCGCGCCTGTTCCGTTTGCGCATCCTCTTGAAAAGACAAGGTATCGTAGCTCGCTGGTGATACGCTTGGTGTAACCTCCAGTTTACAGCGGTGGCGCCGGCAGGACAGAAGAGGAACTAAGCCCAATATTTTCAAAGAAATAACAAGCTTGATGAATTCCTGATTGGCAGCGCTCTTGCCCCTATTGGGCAACCGCGGTTTGCGGTATCCCAGGAGGACATCATGGCGACCCTGATCCTGCTCGTGCTGATCTGCAAAGGGCCTATTCCCGAGAAAATATTCTTGCACAACGGCCAATGGCTGCCTAATGCGCAGCCGCTTACGCTGCAACAAGGCGTGCTGACCTTCGAACGCAACGACATCACCTACCGGCTGCCAACGCAAACGGTCGACTGGGCCAAGACACTGCGCCCAAAACCCAAACCAAAGCCCAGCCCCCCGAGGCCCAACCAAATCCCCTGGGAACACCCGATGTTTGCGCGCAAGACTAGGACAAGCAAGCCTGTAGCACTCTCCGACCAGGGACTTGCCGATTTCGTCAAGCATCACCCCTACATCCCCAACCTACCTGAACCAGCGACTGAGGAACGCGAAGTGGACCCAACCCTCGACGCTTTCCTCCAGCCAGAAATGACCGCGAAGCCGACGGCCAAACCCGCCAAGACCAAGCAGGCCAAGCGCTCCAAGCGCAAGAAAAGGACGGACACCAAAGACGATGCGCCAGACCGCACGCTGGAGGACCCACGCTCCTTGGGGGGAGAAGCCCTCGACGAGGCAGCTCATGAGGACGCTGACGAGGCGCTTTCACCCGAAGAATAGCCTTGAAGCGAGGGCGCCTACCAAGGAGTCGCTTGGCAGGCTCAGCCGCCTGCCCTACAATCGAACGCTGGGCCCGACTGGCCAACGCAACCCGCAGGAGTTGAAAATGGATCCCCACGCCCATGTCTGGCGAGGCGCCACCCTCGCCACGATGGTTAACGGTCAGTACAACCTCATCCCCGATGGTGCGATCGCGACGCTAGGTGATCGTCTCACCTTCGTGGGCCCCTCCCGGAACCTGAGTCCCGACCCCAATGTGCCCGAAACCAATCTCAGCGGTCACCTGGTTACTCCTGGCTTGATCGACTGCCATACCCATCTGATTTTTGGGGGGAACCGCGCGGACGAATTCGAGCAACGCCTGCAAGGCGTGACCTATGCCGAAATCGCGGCGCGAGGGGGCGGCATTCTCTCAACCGTGCGCCATACCCGCGCCGCTGACCTGGAGACGCTCTGCCAACAAGCCAGCGGCCGTTTGCGCGCCCTCATGGCCGAGGGCGTTACCACGGTGGAAATCAAGTCGGGCTACGGCCTGGATCTCGAGAATGAACTGAAAATGCTGCGCGCGGCACGAATGCTCGGCCATAAGCATTCAGTCCAGGTCCAGACAACCTTTCTCGGCGCTCACGCCCTGCCGCCCGAGTACCGAGAGCACCGCGCCGACTACCTGACCCTGCTCACCGACCAGCTGCTACCCGCCATCGCCGAGGAAGGATTGGCGGACGCGACCGACGCCTTCTGTGAACATATCGCCTTCACGCTCGAAGAGACGCGCCATGTCTTCACCGCCTCTCAGGCCCTCAACATCCCCGTCAAACTCCATGCCGACCAACTCAGCGATAGCGGCGGGGCCGCCTTGGCCGCCTCGTTCGGCGCGCTCTCGGCCGACCATGTAGAGTTCACGAGCGATCCCGCCATCCGCGCCATGGCAGCTGCCGGTACCGTCGCGGTCCTACTGCCAGGTGCTTTTTATGTGCTGCGAGAAACCCAACTGCCCCAAATTGAGTTGTTTCGCCGACATGGCGTTCCCATGGCCGTCGCCACCGACTGCAATCCTGGGACTGCGCCGGTGCAATCGCTGCTGCTGATGATTTCCATGGCTTGCACGCTGTTTCGACTGACCCCCGAGGAGGCCCTAGCCGGTGCCACCTGTCACGCCGCCCGCGCACTCGGCCTCCACGCCGAAATCGGCACACTGGAACCTGGCAAACGCGCTGATTTCGCAGTTTGGCCCCTTGCCCACCCGGCGGAACTGGCATATTGGGTCGGCGGAATCCGTCCAACGACGGTCGTCTTCGCCGGCCAAGCGCGACGCTAGTCGGCGAATTTCATCACGACGTTTCGAATACTTTCACGTCTCCAGTTTTTTATGCCTCGCCAGCGCAGCAATCGCGTTGCCTAGCTTGGCGCATGCTTGGTGGTGGAGAATGATCAAGAATTGGAAGAAACGACAGATCGATCCAACAGTCGACTGTGTCTTTAAAAAACTGTTGGGCAGCAAGGAGCACAAGGTGCTGACGCTCGACTTTATCAATGCCATGGTCGGTTTGGCCGGTACGGCAAAATTCTCTGACCTGACAATTGTCGATCCCCACCTTCACAAGCGTTTCCAGAAAGGCAAACGGCCGATTGCCGACCTGCTCGTCCTCGTCAATACCGGGGCCGCAGCTCAGGTCGAGATCCAGAACAAAATTGTTTTCATGTTCACGAAACGCTGCGTTTACGATTGGGGCATGCTCCTGACCAGTGGTTTGAATGAGGGTGAAGGCTATCAAAGTTTGAGGGGTGCCATCTCGATCTGGATCCTGACCGAAAACCTGTTCCTGAGCCACGTCACGGAAGCGCCCGTGCTTAAATTCCGAGTCGCCTGTCCAGAGGAGGGCGTGGAACTGGAGCCGGACAGCTATATCCTGGTGGTGCAGTTGAAGAACTGGAAGAGTCCTGGTACACTGGATTCTGCGGCGGAACGCTGGATGTTGCTGTTTCGCGAGGGAAAGAACCTTGATTTGAGCGATCCGCCCAAGTGCCTAGACGACGAGGTGATGCGCATGGCCTTGGAAGTGATGAGAAACTTCGCCAGCGACAGGAACGAGTTCTTGCGCTACTCGCGGGAGCTTAAGCACCGTCGGGACAACGAATGGGAGAACGAAAGCAACCAACGCACCATCCAGGAACTGAGGCAGGCCAAGGAAGCCGCACTCCAACTTTCGGCCCAAGACCGTGCTGCCAAGGAAGCCGCACTCCAGCTTTCGGCCCAAGACCGCGCTGCCAAGGAAGCCGCACTCCAGCTTTCGGCCCAAGACCGCGCTGCCAGGGAAATGGCCGAGGCGAGACTGCAGGAGATGTACGAGGAATTAACGCAGCTACGCGCTTTGGTTGCTTCGAACCGCTGACCATGACGCGGTCTGGCGCTCCCCCGGCAAGGTGCTAAAAAGATGCCAACCCGGCAGGGTCGTTTGAAGTTCTTTGGCGCTCTGGTACGACGTCAGGTTGGTGAGCAAGGCTGAGGCGGACCTGCCAGGGCGCAGCCGCAGGGAACGCGCACTGTCTGCGAAGCCAGGAAAAGTGAGGTTGTGCGGCGAGGCGCCCCCGCCGCTTTGTCTTGGTCGCATGAAACGCGTATGATCCGCGGAGCTGTTAGGCCTTTTTACGACGCATGCGCAGGTTGAGGAACTCGACACCCACTGAGAATGCCATGGCGAAGTAGATGTAGCCCTTCGGTACGTGCAGGCCCGTGCCGTCGGCCACCAAGGTCGTGCCAATCAGCAACAGGAAGCTGAGCGCTAACATTTTGATGGTCGGATTGCGCTCGACGAAGTTAGAGACATGCGTCACGAACAGCATCATGAAGGCCACGGAGATCATCACCGCCGTAACCATTACTGTCAGGTGGTCGACCATCCCCACCGCCGTGATCACGCTATCCAAGGAAAAAACCATGTCCAGCATCATGATTTGAAACAGCACACTGCCAAACGTAGCAGCCCGTCCTAGAGCGTGCTCGTGGCTGCCGTCTTCGAGCTTCTCGTGGATCTCCCGGGTCGCCTTGTAGATCAGAAACAGGCCACCGACGATCAGAATCAGGTCGCGACCGGAGACGCCCTCGTGGAACACGAAGAACAGGTCATCCTCCAGTTTCATGATCCAGGACAGCGAGAACAACAAGAGGATCCGCGTGATCATTGCCAAGGCCAAACCCAGTTGCCGGGCACGAGCTTGTTGGTCTTTGGGAAGCTTGCTCGAGAGCAACGAGATGAAAATAATGTTGTCCACACCAAGGACTATTTCCATGACCGTCAGGGTGACAAGCGCGATCCAGGCGTTGGGGTCATTCATCCAAGCCATTGTGGAAGCCTCCGAAAAGTGTTACTCCGATCCCCACTACATATGCACGCCGAGCCGGGGAGATTCACCAGCGTGCAGTGCGGATGAGGGTAAAACCCGCATCCGCTTGCGGTCCTCAAGGTTGAGCGGCCGCGTAGGTTTCGACTGCCGACCAAACCCGCAGGACGTTACCGCCGCAAAGTTTCTCGATATCCGCATCCGTGTAGCCGCGCTTGAGCAACTGGAACAGCAGGTTGGGATAATAGGAGACGTCCTTTAGGCCCGTCGGCAAACTATCGCCGACGCCATCGAAGTCCGAACCCAGGCCGACATGGTCGATGCCCACCAACTTGACAGCATGGTCGATATGATCGGCCACGTCGGTCACGTCAGCGTAGGCGGTAAACTTCCCTTCCATCTCCTTGCGCAGAGCCCTTGCCTCTTCACTGTCAAAGGCCAACTTTTTCTCTTCGAGCAGGGCCATAAAAGTCTTGCGGGCCTGGTCTTCCTTCTCGCGCACGGCGGCGCTAATGAAGCCGCTGCCGAAATTGATCATGATCACGCCACCCTTGGCCGCCAGCTTCTGGATCATCTCATCGCTCATGTTGCGCTCAAACCCAGGTGTGAAGTGGCGACACGAGCTGTGGCTGGCGATCACCGGCACTTTCGTCAGCTCGATTACTTGGAAGAACGTGTCGTCTGAAATGTGGGCCACATCGATCATGATACCGACCCGATTCATTTCAGCCACCACCTCGCGACCAAAGGGACTGAGCCCATGCCATTTACGCTCGGGGTCGTAACTGGAATCGCAGATGTGGTTGTTCTTGCCGTGGGTCAGGGTAATGTAACGGATGCCGCGATCATGGAAGTACTTGACGTTTTCTAACTTGCCCTCGATCGGCGAGCCGTTTTCCATACCCATCGGCAGGGAGATCAGGCCCTTGGCGAACTGCTGGCGCACATCGGCGACCGAGCGCGCCACCGCGAACTTGTCCGGCCACTTCTTCTGAAAGCCTTCGACCATATCGATCAACTGGTTGGCCAGGGCGTAAGCGCCGCCCTCTTCGTATTTAGAGGGGATATAAATGCTCATAAAGGGTGCGTTCAGGCCCCCCTTTTTGGCGCGGGGGTAATCGAAATCCCCTTCGCGGGTCTCGGTCGAAATATCCGCGTCCTTCTCAAGCAGACGGTAGGGAATATCCACGTGGCCGTCGACGATGATGTATTTCTGGGCCAGCGCCTCGGCGTGAGCTCGCATCGCCTCATCATCGGCCAACACGGGCGCGATCGAAGCGACCACCCAAAGAACAGCGATCCATCTCATTGGTTTATCCTCCACCACCTTACCGACTCGGTCAGTGGCAAAAAATTTTTCCCCAAAAATCAAGGCGCACAACGCGAAGACGGCGAGGGAATTGCTCGGAGGTCCGGCGCACCGATTCTACCACGAGCCATCCGCTTGGAAAAAGAAATCGGCGCCCAGCCGGGCGCCGCCACGTTCAAGACGTGCTGGGCACGTCCTCGGCCTCAGACTCGGCGTCCTCGCCGACCGGCATCTCGTTCAAAAGCGTTTTCAGACGGGGACTGGGAAGGAACTGGACGCGCTCGCCGGCAGTGCTGAGCATGCGGTCGCCGGAGGGCAAAATGATCTCCCGCACATTGCGCTGCTTGCGGCGAAAGCGGCCAAAGTGGGTGATGGTGACGGTATCGTTGTTTTGAATGGCCTCTTGGACGATGTCCAACAAAATGTCGACATTCTCTTCCACTTCGGCACGGGTTGTGCCGCCGTGGCGTTCGTAGATGAAGTCGACCAAGGTACGCTTAATCATTGTTTCCACCAATTAGCATTAGAGCTGAAATCGCTGCGAACCGGCAGCAGTTTGTCCCGGTCGAGCGCAAGTTGAACCAGAGTCCGCATCAGGCTTGCACCATCGACGCCGATCTCCCGCATGAGACGGGGGTACATGGAGATGCTAGTGAAGCCTGGGTAGGTGTTGACCTCATTGAGGTAGACTTCCTCGGCAGTGATCAGGAAGTCGATGCGTGCCAACCCGTAACAGTTGAGGACCTGCCAGGCCTTGGCGGCAATCTCGCGCATGCGAGCCAGCTGCCAAGGCGCGAGAACGGCGGGTACCTCGAAGCGGGTCGCGTTATTGATGTATTTTTCTTCAAAATCGTAGAAGGTGTTTTCGGGGATAATCCGTGCGGGGATCGAGAGCTGCGGCAAGGCGCCACCCAACCCCGAGATCTCTACCTCCAGCGCACCGTCCAATCCGGGCTCGACGATGACCCGATAATCGAACTGGAACGCCTCCTCCAAAGCCGCGGCCAGGCTGGTCCGGTCCACTGCGCGACTGATGCCGATGCTGGAACCGGTACGAGAGGGCTTGACGAAGATCGGATAGGCAAAGCGCGCCTCGATCTGGTCGAGAGCGGCGGATAACTGGAAGTCGGCGCGATAGAAACCCAAGTAAGGCAACTGCGGGATCTCGTTTGCTGCCAGGACCATGCGCGTCGTCAATTTGTCCCAGCAGAGCGACATGTTGAGCTGATCTCCACCCACATAGGGCAGACCCGCGGCCTTGCAGACCGCGGCTAACATGCCGTCCTCGCCATTGAAGCCATGAACCAAGGGAAAGAGCACATCGGCTTGCAGCTCGGCCAGTTGCGCTAGGGGATTGGCCGAGGCGGCCTCGACCGCGACCTTCCCGGTTAGGATGCCAAAGGACTGTTCACCCACATGCCAGACACCCTGGCGATCGATCCCAATTGCAATCGCCTCAAAACCCGCTTCCTGTAACAGCGCATAGACATTTCGCGCAGAAACGATGGATACCTCGTGTTCCGGACTTTTACCGCCAAACACGAGCGCAACCCTGGTCATGGATTCACCTTCGCACTTTCGCTTTCCGCCGTTCAACGGCGCCCGCTATTTTGCCACGATCGCGTTGCCGGGCCAATGGCAAATCGTTGTTCCTCGCTGGAACCCCCGAAAAAAGGCAGCGAATTTGCCCAACACTGGAAGGTGGTTGCCTGGCTCTTGCCCCTGCATTATACTGAGACGGCCATTCCTCGAAAGGGTCGCTACCGGCGCCGTGCTTCGCGCGTGCGAGCGCTCCCGGCCATGAACGGAGCAGACATGGATCCCAGAATCTGCGTCATCGGAGCGGGACCCTCGGGTATCACCACCGCCAAAAACCTGTTGGAACACGGGCTCTCCCAGGTTGTTGTCCTGGAGAAAACCAGCGACGTCGGCGGGCTCTGGGCCTATGACGAGAATCCCGAGGCTGCCTCCGTCTATGCCCATACCCATCTGATCACCTCCAAGCGCATGTCTGCCTTCGAGGATTATCCCATGCCGGCGTCCTACCCCGATTACCCCGACCACCGCCAGATGTATGAGTATTTCCAGGCCTATGCCCGCGATTTCGGCGTGCTTGAACACGTCTGCTTCAATACCGTTGTGACCGAGGTCTCGCCGCTGCCGGAGGGCGAGTGGCGCGTTCGCTACAGCGATCGCAACGGCACCCACCAGGCCCTCTTCGACGTCGTCTTCGTCTGCAACGGCCACCACTGGCAGCCCCGCCAGCCCGTCATTTCCGGCCGTTTCGACGGCCACATGCTGCACGCCTGCGCCTACCGCAAGCCCGCCGCCTTCGCCAACCAGCGCGTCCTCGTCGTCGGCGGCGGCAACTCGGCCTGCGACATCGCGGTTGACCTCGCCCGGGTCGCGGCCCACACCAGTTTGAGCATGCGCCGTGGCTACTACATCCTGCCCAAGTTCATGTTCGGTCTGCCCACCGATGTCTTCGCCGCCCGCTTCAACTGGATGCCCGTCCGCCTCCGCCAGTCGTTGTTCGCCCTGACCCTAAGGCTGACCCTGGGCGGCTATCATCGCTACGGTCTGCGCGAGCCGACCTGCCGCCCGTTCGAGTCGCACCCCACCCTCAACAGTGAATTACTCGACCTGATCCGCCATGGCCTGATTGCGCCGCGGCCCGACATTCAGCACGTCAATGGACGCCACGTCCACTTCGAGGACAACAGCTTCGCCAGTTTCGACACCGTCATCTGGGCTACCGGCTACCGCCTCGCCTTCCCCTTTTTCGACCGCAACCTGATCGACTTTGCCGATGTCATGGAGCTGCCCCTCTTTTTAAAGATGATGCATCCCGACTTCCCCACCCTCTATTTCATCGGACTTTGCCAACCACAAGGCTGTATCTGGCCGCTGGCCGACTACCAAGCGCGCGTAGCGGCGCGCGAGCTCTGCGGTATCTGGAGAAGGCCGGCGGATCTGCGCGATCGCATCGCCGCCCAGCTGCGCCATCCTCATTACCATTTTGAGCGCACCCCTCGCCACGCGCTTGAGGTCGACTATCACCGCTTTCGCGAAGAGCTTTTGCTCGAACTTCGCCGCCGTGCCTGAGCTGCACCGCGATTGCCACTTGCCAGCCTCGGAACGGCTCCTGTATGATTCCGCCTAACAAACATTAGGCGAGCGCCCACTTGTCACTCGTCACTAAGCGCCAATCTCCCTCTTAACCGAAACTGTGGTTTAATAGGGAGCAGGCCAGATCTCCCCAGGAAGTGTATTCATGCAGCCTACCGCTTCTTTCGATTCCTCACGACGCCTTGAGGCCAAGATCATTCCCACCCTGCCCTTCGATATCGCCGTGTTCGGTGGCACCGGGGACCTGGCTCTGCGCAAGCTCATACCCTCGCTCTACTACCGCTATGCCGACACCCAGATGCCCGAGGACAGCCGCATCATCGGCGTCTCTCGCAGTCACCTCGGCAAGAACGAATACATCGAACTCCTGCGAAAATCCGTTGAGGCCTTCGTCCAAGCCGGCGACTTCAACGAAGATATCTGGAACCGCTTCGCCACCCGCATCGAGTATGTCGCCCTCGACGGCCAAAGCGACGACGGCTGGGACGTGCTCGGCGCCCACCTCTGCGCCGACCCCGAGCGCATCCGCGTCTTTTACCTCTCTGTGCCGCCGGCGCTCTTCGGCCCCCTCTGCCGCCGCCTCCACGGCCACCGCCTGATCACTGCCAACTCGAGAGTCGTCATCGAGAAGCCCATTGGCCATAACTTCGAAACCGCGCGCGAGATCAACGACGCCATCGGCGAGGTCTTCGAGGAAAGCCAGATCTATCGCATCGACCACTACCTCGGCAAGGAAACCGTCCAAAACCTGATGGCCTTGCGCTTCGCCAATTCCCTGTTCGAGCCGATGTGGAACCGCCAATTTATCGACCACGTCCAGATCACCGTGGCAGAGAGCATCGGCATCG
Source organism: uncultured Holophagae bacterium (assembly GCA_964423555.1). GTDB lineage: Bacteria > Acidobacteriota > Holophagae > Acanthopleuribacterales > Acanthopleuribacteraceae > CAYRFM01. The sequence goes on from CAYRFM010000010.1 coordinate 80,572, forward strand.
GCAGCCGCGGCGGCTACTATGACAGTGCAGGCGCCTTGCGCGACATGGTCCAGAACCACCTGCTACAGCTCCTCTGCCTCGTCAGCATGGAGCCTCCCAAATTCTTCGAAGCCGATTCCGTGCGCGACGAGAAACTCAAAGTCCTGCGTGCCCTGCACCCCTTCAACCGCGACGAAATCGGCAAGAACGTCGTCTTCGGCCAGTACAGCAAGGGCGCCGTCGACGGCGGGCCCGTGCTCGGCTATCTCGACGAAGTGGGCATCCCCGGCAACAGCGATACCGAGACCTATATCGCCCTCAAGGCCTCTGTCGACAATTGGCGCTGGGCCGGCGTGCCATTCTACATGCGCACCGGCAAGCGCATGCCCATGCGGACCTCCGAGATTGTCATCGAGTTCCGCCAGGTCCCGCACCTGATCTTTCCCGACAACGCCCACCAAATCGCCCCCAACCGCCTCGTCATCCGCCTTCAGCCCGACGAGGGCATCCGCCTCTATCTCATGACCAAGGTGCCCGGCCCAGGTGGTTTGCGCCTCCAAGTCGTGCCCCTCAATTTGAGCTTCGCTGAAGCTTTCAAGATCCGCTATCCCGACGGCTACGAACGCCTGTTGATGGATGTCGTGCGCGGCAATCAGACCCTGTTCATGCGCCGCGACGAGGTCGAAGCCGCTTGGACCTGGGCCGAATCGATTCTCAGCGCCTGGGAAGACTCCCAGCGCCAACCCCAGCGCTACACCGCAGGAACGTGGGGACCTACCGCAGCGATCGGACTGATCGAACGCGATGGACGAACCTGGTACGAATACGGAGGTTGACTTGGCCAAGGCCAGCATCCAAGACCGCAGTTTCAAAAACCGCGATCAGCTCTTCGAGGGTTTGACCCGCGAACTGATCGCCCAACTCAAAAAGGCGCTCGAGGCGCGACCCTTCGCCTCATTGGTGCTCTCCGGCGGCAGCACGCCCGTGCCGCTGTTCACCCTGCTCAGCCGCGCTGACCTGGACTGGCAGCGCGTCCAAATAACCCTCGCCGACGAGCGCTGGGTCGACCCCGGCCACGACGCCTCCAACGAACACCTGGTGCGGCGCCACCTCCTCCAGGGTCCCGCCGCCGCGGCCCAGTTCACCGGGCTCAAGACCGAGCACGCCACGCCCGAGGAGGGCCAAGCCAGCTGCGAGCAGCGCTTACGCGCCCTGAGCCGACCTTTCGATGCCGCCGTGCTGGGCATGGGCAATGACGGCCACACCGCCTCGCTGTTCCCCGACGCCGACCACCTGGCCACAGCACTGGACCCGCCCGAAGGTCAGGCCTGCATCGCCATGCGCGCCCCTAGCGCCAGTCAAGCGCGGATCAGCCTGACCCTGCCGGCCCTGCTCGAATGCCGTTGGTTGGCCTTGCTTTGCACTGGCCAGGACAAGCACGACACCTTCAGCCGCGCCCTTGCCAGCGGACCCATCGAAGCCATGCCAGTCCGCGCGATCTTGCGCGCCAAGCGCCAGGTCGCCTTCTACTGGGCGCCCTGAGTCCCGGGAGGGAACCATGACCCTGCATCCCGTCATTGCTGCCGTAACGGCCCGCATCGAGCAGCGCAGCCGCGGCAGCCGCGCTGACTACGAGGCCCGCATGAGTCGCGCCGAGGACCGTGGCGTCCACCGCGCCAAGCTCTCCTGCGGCAATCTGGCTCACGGTTTCGCCGCCTGTGATGGCGACGAGAAGCGCGCGCTCACGGGCCAGACGATTCCCAACTTGGCGATCGTTTCGGCCTACAACGACATGCTCAGCGCCCACCAGCCGTTCGTGCGTTTCCCCGACCTGATCAAACGTGCCGCCCGCCAGTGCGGCGCTGTCGCCCAATTCGCGGGCGGCGTACCCGCCATGTGCGATGGCGTCACCCAGGGCCAGGACGGCATGGAGCTCTCGCTCTTCAGCCGCGACGTCATCGCCATGTCGACCGCCATCGCGCTCAGCCACAACATGTTCGACGGTAACCTCTGCCTGGGCGTGTGCGACAAAATCGTGCCTGGCTTGCTGATTGGCGCGCTCAGTTTCGGCCACCTGCCGACCGTTTTCGTGCCCGCCGGCCCGATGGCCTCCGGCCTGCCCAATCTCGAGAAGACCCGCATCCGCCAGCTCTACGCCCAGGGCAAGGTCGGCCGCGACGAATTGCTGGCCGCCGAAGCCAAGTCCTACCACAGCCCAGGTACCTGTACCTTCTACGGCACCGCCAACAGCAATCAACTGCTGATGGAGTTCATGGGCCTTCACCTGCCGGGCAGCAGCTTCGTCAATCCCAACAACCCCTTGCGCGATCCGCTCACCGCCGCCGCCACCCACCGCCTCGTCGAACTCGTCAAGAGCGGCGAGGCCCCGCTGTGGCGCATCATCGAGGCGCGCGCCCTAGTCAACGGCATCATCGGCCTGCTCTGCAGCGGCGGCAGCACCAACCACACCATCCACCTGATCGCGATCGCCCGCGCCGCCGGGCTCAGCGTCGACTGGGACGACTTCGCCGAGCTCTCCGCCGTCGTGCCGCTGTTGTGCCGCATCTATCCCAACGGCCAGGCCGACGTCAACCACTTCCATGCCGCCGGTGGGATTGCCCTAATGATCCGCCAACTGCTCGAAGCCGGCCTGCTCCACGAGAACGTCCTGACCGTGGCCGGCCAAGGCCTGGCCCGCTACACCCAGGAGCCCTTCCTTGAGGGCGAGCAACTGGTCTGGCGCGAGGGTCCGAGCATCAGCGGCGACCCCGCCGTCCTGGCTACGACAGCGCGACCCTTCGACCCCGAAGGCGGCATGAAGCTGGTCACCGGAAACCTCGGTCGCGGCATTGTCAAAACCTCCGCCGTCAAGGTGGAGCACCGCAAGGTCCGCGCCGCCGCGCGCGTATTCACCAGCCAGGACAGTTTCCTGGATGCCTTCAAGGCCGGCGAACTCAACCGCGACCTGGTCGCCGTCGTCCGCTTCCAGGGTCCCATGGCGATCGGCATGCCCGAACTCCACAAGCTGACACCGGCCCTGGGCGTGCTCCAGGACCAGGGCCACAAGGTCGCGCTGGTCACCGACGGCCGCATGTCCGGCGCCTCCGGCAAGGTGCTGGCGGCGATTCACATCACGCCCGAAGCCCTGGCCGGAGGTCCTCTCGCCCGCGTCCAAGACGGCGACATCATCGAAGTCGACAGCGACGCCGGCCGGCTGACGGTCGAGGTCGAGCAAGAAGCTTGGGCAGCGCGGCCCATGGCCGAAGTCGAGCTTGCGCCCAGCCACTGGGGCATGGGCCGCGAGCTGTTCGCGCCCCTGCGCCATGCCGTCTGTGGCGCGGAGCAGGGCGGCACCATCTTCGGCCGCGAACTCGGGTGAAACCATGGTCATGCGTCCCATTCCCGCTCACCTCCTGCCGCTGTTAGTGGGTGATGTCGGCGGCACCAACGCCCGCTTTGCGCTCTACACCGACCCCAACCAGCCCTTCGTCGCCGAAGAGACGCTCTCGGCCGGCGACTATCCCCATTTCGCGGATGCCGTCAGCGCCTACCTGGCCGCCACCCATGTCAAGCCCCGCGCCGCCTGTCTGGCCGTGGCTGCACCGATCCTCGACGACCTCGTGCAACTGACCAACCGCGACTGGCAGTTCAGCCGCACCGAGCTTCAGACCGATCTCGACCTGACCCACCTGCGCATCATCAACGATTTCGAGGCGCTGGCCCTGGCCCTGCCCCATTTGGAACGCCACGAGCTAGAACCGCTCGGCAGCACCTGTCTCTGCCCTCGCCTTGGCGCCCCCAAACTGGTGCTGGGTCCTGGCACCGGCCTGGGCGTGGCTTTCCTCTTGCCCCATGGCGACGATTGGCTGCCCATGCCCGGCGAGGGCGGCCATGCCTGCTTCGCCCCTGGTAACCCGCTCGAGCGCCGCCTGCAGACCCAGCTCACCCGCTGCGGCGAGCACCTTTCCTACGAGCATCTGCTCTCGGGTTCGGGGCTCGAGCGCATCTACGCCGCCCTGATCGAGCTCGGCGAGGCCGGCGACCCTCCACTCAGCGCCGCCCAAATTGCCGCCGCGGCCCTCGTCGGCGATCCTGGACCCAGCCTCTGCCTGGATCTCTTCTGCAACGTACTCGGCAGCTACGCCGGCGACTTGGCTCTGATCGGGGGGGCGCGCGGCGGCGTCTACCTGGCCGGCGGGATCCTGCCCCGCATCCTGAGTTTCGTCCAGCAGAGCGGCCTGCGCGCTCGCTTCGACGCCAAGGGCGGGATGCGCCATTACGTGCAGGAGATCCCGATCCAGATCATCACCTCACGCCTGCCCGCCCTGATCGGCGCAGCCGCCCACATGACCCGGATTAGCTGAACGAGGAGCACGGACATGACCGCCCCATTCAACCAGATGGAACCCCTGATGCGCTTGGCACCCGTGATCCCCGTGATTACGATCGAGGCCCCCGACCAGGCCGTACCCCTGGCTCGCGCACTGGTGCGCGGCGGCCTGCCGGTCCTGGAAATCACCCTGCGCACCGCCTATGCCCTAGACGCCATTGAGGCCATCGCCGCGGCCGTGCCCGAGGCCGTCGTGGGGGCAGGCACGGTCATTCATCCCCGCCAAGTAGATCAGGTGGCCCGCGCCGGTGGCCGCTTCTGCGTTTCGCCGGGCGCCACCCAGGCCTTGCTGGAGACCATGCGCGACGCCCAGATGCAGTTCCTGCCGGGCGCAGTGACGGCAAGTGAGGTGATGAACCTGCTGAGCTGGGACATCCACTACATGAAGTTCTTCCCCGCCGAGGCCGTCGGGGGCGTGCCCGCGCTAAAAAGCTTGGCCGCGCCCTTGCCCGACGCCCATTTTTGCCCCACCGGTGGGATCAAACCCGAGACCGCGCTGAGCTATCTCAATCTGCCCAACGTGCTCTGCATCGGCGGGACCTGGGTCTGCCCCCCAGACTTGCTGCGCTCCGGTCAATGGGACGCCGTCGAGCGCCTAGCCGCAGCGGCGTCTGCCCTGCGCAACTGAGAAACAACCCCCAGAAATCCGTCAATGTCATTGGTGTTCAAAGCCCGATAGCATGAAGACATGGGCCATGACGATCAGCGAGTTTATTGATGGTCTCGGTGAACGGGCGGCCCATGCATGGGGCTAAGATCGCAGAACAGCCAAGGCATTTCAGCACCCAAATCCAGCCGTTCGTCGCGTAAACCGCAAGCAAATTTCAGTATCAGAGAAAAGACTTGAAGACGAGTGGCAATAGATTCATCACGAATCAATGCAAAAAGTATCCACGTGCTGCGTCATCTATTTTTATTGCACTTTATCAATGAACCGCGTATCTGGCTCCAAAATCTACTTTTCTGTGCATTACTTCCTTCGACGGTTCTATGTCCAAGTGCTATAGTCTGGACAATCAAACGAGCACGGCCCAAAGCCGTCGACCAGCGGTGCGACCGCTGTGGAAAGCGCAACACCTGACAGGAGTGAGATCCATGAAACACAAAGGCGTACGGGACGCCGGTTTGCTCGTCGCGGGGTTCTTTGCAGTTGTCCTGATTTCGATTTGGCTGTGGCAAACAGCGATGCAGCGGCTGCTGACCGAACGCCTGGACGACCAGCTGGCGACCGAGGTGCGGGTGTTGACGGCGCTGATCACGGCGCTGGGCGAGGTGGACAACGAGGCGCTGGAGCGCGCGCTCGTGAGCCACGGCAGCGGTCGCGGCTCGGCCAGTCACTACGCACGGGTCTTCACGGCGAGTGGCAAGCAGCTGGCCCGCTCCGAAACCGACGTCTGGCTGGATCTGTTCTACAGTGATCCGGAGGAACTGCAAGCGCTGGCCAGCGCCGCGCGGACGCGCATGTCCGTGACCACGACCCGGCCCGGCCCCCTGCCCGCCGGTCACCGCGCGCTGGCCGTGCCCCTGGGCCCAGACAGGTTCCTCGAAGTCTGTATCGACCGCAGCGAAATGGCCGCGCTGATCAACGGCAGTCGCAACCTCTACGTCACCTTTCTCATGCTCGTGCTGGTGATCGGTGGCACGGTCGCTTGGTGGGCGCTGCGCCGACCGCTGGTGCTCCAGGCCAGCCTCGACCAGGTGGCGGCCCTGTTTGCGCACGGGCCGAACGCGCCGCAGCGCTTGAAACCGAAGACGGGCTTTCCCGAGACGGACCAGCTGGCCCAGGCCTTCAACCGTCTGTTCGACCAGGTTCAGGCCCTGCAGCAGGGCCGCCGCGAGCTGACCAACAACCTGGCGCTCGAGTTTGGGCCGCCGGTCGCGCGCCTGCAAGGCGCCGCGGCGACCGCCCTCAACGAGGGCCGCGACGAGGAACTGGCGCGCGCCGTCACCGCGGAATGCGAGCAGATCCAGGGTCTGGTCAAGGACCTGTTCATGCTCTGCGACGCCGAGTGCAATGCCCGGCGTTGGTCGATCGAGCTGATCGACCTTTGCGAACTCGCGGAGCAGGCCGCTGATCACTACGAGCAGGCCGCGGCTGCCAAGAACATCGAGCTTTATTTGGACCTAGGATTCGATGAGATGGTCCTTGGCAACACCGGCATCGTGCGCCAGGTTATCTTTGAGATGCTGGGAAACGCCATCGCGCACACACTCCCTGGCAAGTGGATCCGCATCCTCCGCGATCAGTCCTTCGAAATGGGTATCATCAGCATCAGCGACAACGGCCATGGTCTTACCCGCGAGGAGACCGCGCGCGTCTTCGAGCGCTTTTACCGCACCGAGGCCTCCCGCGGCAGGCCCGGCAATGGTCTGGGTCTGAGTTTCTGCAAGGCCGCGATCGAGGCCATGGGCGGTTGTATGTACCTCTCCAGTAGCATCGGCTACGGCAGCAGCTTCTCGATCGAACTACCGCTGGAAACGCCGACGATCATGGACGACGAAGACGAGGAGGACTGGGATTGGGAGTGACCTGAAGGGTACAGATGATGGCGGCATTGCCTGCAATCGGTCTAAGAAAACCAAGGTCCTTGACGGATTCCGGAAACAACCCCTTTTCTACATCCTCGACTTGGGATAATCTGAAACTGCCCGATAAACCAGAAACATGAGCCCATCGTCCAATGGCGTGTTCGGAACAGAAACCTGGAGGTTGACATGAAAGGCAAGATGGCGAGTTTGGCAATCTGTCTGCTGGCGACAATGGCGTTTGCCCAGACCAAGAGCAAGGCCGAGGGCAAGATGATCCACGTGGACATAGTCAGCACCGAGGGCGAGGGTATGACCATGCAGGCGGCAGTGCCGCTGAGCCTTCTGGAAGGTGTGCGCGACAAGGTCGAGGAAGTGCTCGACGAAGTTCAGAAAGACCACAGCCTGGACTTTGCCAAGATCTGGGGCTCGGTCCGCGACGCAGGCCCGACCGAGTTCCTCAGCATGGACAACAAAGACGCAAAAATCAAGGTATCCACGACCAACACGCACCTGAATATCTACGTCGATCAAAAAGCTGAGGACCACCAGATCAAAGTGATGGTTCCCATGGCCCTAGGCGACGTCCTGTTCACGGGCAAAACGCTGGACATGAATTCCGTCGTCGACGCCCTGTTGGCCCTCGAAGGCCAAGATCTGGTCACCATTAAATCGGACGAAATCAACGGCCGCGTCTGGATCGAATAACGTTCAAAGTAAAAAACTCGCTGTAGCGCAAGATGCAATCTTGCGCCGGGCCGCACGGGCTGTAGCGCAAGATGCAATCTTGCGCCGGGC
>CAYRFM010000010.1:88364-94281 GCA_964423555.1 uncultured Holophagae bacterium
CAATCTTGCGCCGGGCCGCACGGGCTGTAGCGCAAGATGCAATCTTGCGCCGGGCGGAGATGAAAATTAGAGCGATATTTGCCGCACGAGGCAACGCTGCTGGCTCGCGCGGCCTCTGTTTGCTATAGCATCGTTGCAAGCCTGAGTCGCACTGAAACCGATACTGTCAGCCGCGCAACGCGGCTGGCTCGCGCGGCTTCCCTTTGGAACGGAATCGTTGCAAGCCTGTGTCGCACTGAAACCGATCCTGTCAGCCGCGCAACGCGGGACGAGCGCGTGGTCGCCACTCTGGAGGCGTTGGTAGCTGCTGCCTATCCTCACCGCATGGGTTTTATGCTAGGATAGGCGCCAGTTACACGCGAAATGGTGCCAGGTGCACCCCATCGGCGCGCTGGATCCCCAGGAAGTGGATTCGTGCAGGCTTGATTGGTTGGCGATTGTCATGACAAGGGGAATCAAGACATGGAAAAAATTTGGTTGAAGAGTTACCAGGAAGGGGTTCCAGCAGAAATCGACCCCTATTGGGTCAACAGCGTGGTCGATATTTTCGAGGCCTCCTTCAAGAAATACGCGGACCGACCCGCCTTTGCTTGCATGGGCAAGACCCTGAGCTATGCCGACCTCGACGAGCGCAGCGCGCAGTTCGCCGACTTTTGCCAGAACCACCTGCAACTCAAGCGCGGCGACCGCCTGGCCTTGATGATGCCCAATATCCTGCAATATCCCGTTGCCCTGATCGGCGCCCTGCGGGCAGGCCTGACGATCGTCAACGTCAACCCGCTCTACACTGCCCGCGAATTGGAACATCAGCTCAAGGATTCCGGCGCCACCGCCATCGTGATCGTCGCCAACTTCGCCAATGTCCTGGAGAAAGTTCGCGACAAGACGCCTATCAAACACATCGTCATCACCGAGCTCGGCGACCAGCTGGGCTTTCTCAAGAGCATCCTGGTCAACACGGTGGTCAAGCACGTCAAAAAGATGGTGCCCGACTTCAACCTGCCCGGCGCGATCGGCTTCAACCGCGCCCTGGCCCTCGGCAGCAAGCGCCAGTACCAGCCTCCCGCGCTCAACCACGACGACATCGCCTTCCTGCAGTATACCGGCGGCACGACCGGCGTCTCCAAGGGCGCTGTTTTGACCCACGGCAACATCGTCGCCAATGTCGCCCAGGCCCGCGCCTGGATCTCGACCAACCTCGACGAGGGCCGCGAGATCATCATCACGCCGCTGCCGCTTTACCATATTTTTTCGCTGACCGCAAACTGCATGGTCTTCTCCTCCCTGGGAGCGCTCAACGTCTTGATTACCAACCCGCGCGACATGCCCGGCTTCGTCAAGGAACTGGCCAAGTGGAAATTCACCGCGCTGACGGGGGTCAACACCCTGTTCAACGGCCTGCTCAACAACCCCGATTTTGCCCACCTCGACTTTTCCAGCTTCAAGCTGGCCCTAGGTGGCGGCATGGCGGTGCAGCGCCCGGTCGCCGAGCGCTGGCAGAAAGTCACGGGCTCGCCGCTGATCGAGGCCTACGGTCTGACCGAGACTTCGCCGGCGGCCTGCATCAACCCGCTCACGATCGACGGCTACAACGGCTTTATCGGCCTGCCGATCTCCTCCACCGAAGTCGCGATTCTCGACGAAAACGGTGTAGAGCAGAAGCTGGGCGAGGCCGGCGAGCTCTGTGTGCGCGGCCCGCAGGTCATGCGCGGCTACTGGAACCGCGACGAGGAAACCGCCAAGTCCTTCCACCCAGGCCGCTGGCTGCGTACCGGTGATGTCGCGATCATGAACGAAGAGGGTTTCCTGCGCATTGTCGACCGCGCCAAGGACATGATTCTGGTCTCCGGCTTCAACGTCTATCCCAACGAGGTCGAAGAAGTGATCGCCTCCCATCCCGGCGTTCTCGAGGTCGCGGCCGTCGGTGTACCCGACGCCCACTGCGGCGAGGCCGTCAAGATATTCGTCGTCCGCAAGGACCCCGACCTGACCGCCGAAACCCTGACCGAGTTCGCCAAAGACCTGCTGACCGGCTACAAGCGCCCGCGCTATGTGGAGTTCCGCGACGAACTGCCCAAGACCAATGTCGGCAAAATCCTCCGCAGAGCCCTGCGCGACCAATAACTGCACTGGCCGCGTCCGTCGCGGCCAGTCCCTACCGCCGCCCGTGGCCCCGCTTCCCGCGCGCGGCGAGGAGTAAACATGAAAAAATTACTGGCTTCCTTCTTCAAGCTGCCCCTTCATTGGCAGATTCTCACCGGTATGTTCCTGGGTCTGGTCTACGGCATCCTAGCAACCAGCAACCACTGGGGTTCGTTCACCGACAACTGGATCGCCCCGCTGGGCACGATTTTCGTCAACCTGCTCAAGCTGATCGCGGTGCCGCTGGTGCTGGGCTCGCTGATCACGGGCGTGGCCTCGCTCTCCGACCTCAAGAAACTGTCGCGGATCGGCGGCAAGACCATCACCATCTACATCGCCACCACCGCCGTGGCGGTCATCATCGGTCTGACCATCTGCAACTTGGTCCAGCCAGGCAAGTACCTGTCCCCCGAAATGCGCGACTCGTTGCAGTCCTCTTACCAGAGCAATGTCAGCGAACAGACGGGCATGGCTGAACAAGCCAAACAGCGTGGCCCCCTCCTGCCGTTGGTGGAGATGGTGCCCGAAAATATCATCAGCGCATCCGGTAACAACCGCAATATGCTCCAGGTCGTGTTTTTCGCGATCTTCATCGGCATCGCCATCGTCCAGGTCGGCGAGGACAAGTGCAAGGCCTTCTTGGGCTTCTGGTCCGGTCTCAACGAGGTCACGATCAAGAGTGTCGACAACATCATGCTGATGGCGCCGATCGGCGTTTTCGCCCTGATCGCCAAAACGATCACGACCATGGTCAAGGACGACCCATCCGGCCTGTGGGCGCTGCTGCAAGCGCTGGGCTCTTACTGCATCGTCGTCCTGGTGGGTCTCATCCTGCACTTGAGCTTGGTCTATTTGCCGCTGGTACGGATGTTCACGCCCCTCAAACTGATGCATTTCTTCCGTGCGATTGGACCTGTCCAGTTGTTGGCGTTTTCTACCAGTTCTTCGGCGGCGACCCTGCCGGTCACGATGGAGCGCTGTGAACAGGAGTTGGGCGTCAGCGAGGAGGTCAGTTCCTTCGTGTTGCCGCTCGGTGCGACCATCAACATGGACGGCACGGCTTTGTATCAGGCCGTGGCCGCACTCTTTATCGCCCAAGCGATCGGCATGCACCTGAGCTTTGGCGATCAGGTGACGATCGTTCTGACCTCCGTGCTGGCCTCGATCGGCACGGCCGCGGTGCCTGGCGCCGGCATCATCATGTTGGTCGTCATTCTCGAGTCGGTCAACGTTCCGGCTGCGGGCATTGCCCTCATCATTGGCGTCGACCGCATCCTCGACATGTGCCGCACGGTCATCAATGTCACGGGCGACACCGTGGTCGCATCGATCATTGCCGCCAGCGAGAATGAACTCGCGACGCCTCAGGCCTAAATCAGAAGGGGCCGGTCTGTCCGGCCCCGCTCAGGGCACGATCAGGGCAAAACCCTCTTGGCACACCTCTAGGGTTTTCAGGCCCGCTGGGTAATAGTCGCCATCCAATTGAGCCGGCGCCTGGCCGCTAACCGCGACGCGACGCGCCGTCGCGCAGAACAGACCCAGGCGCTCAGGCCGGCCGCTCCACAGCGCCAGGAAGAAGCGCAGCAAACCCAGGAGGCCCCTCTGGCGCAGGCCGACTACTTGAAAGTAGCGCGCGCTGGGATCGGCGTGCGGCGCAAGTCGGAACGCGCCACCGTAGTGGCGGAAGCGGCAAACCGCGGCCATGGCGAAGGACTGGGGCTCACCGCCGTCCAGGATCAGGGTCGCCGGCGGGTAGCGGTAGCGCAGTAGCGCGGAAAGCGTTGCGGGCAGGAACGCCAACTTACCCAAGCGGTTCTTGAGCCGCTGCCTGACCCGGCTGAGGATCTCGGCGTCGATACCGACCGAGGCCATCATCAGGAAGCGCGTGCCGTCGTCCAGGCGACCGGGGTAGACATTGCGCGTGCGACCACGCTCCAGCATCGCGACAAAGCGCGTCACGGATTGGGGCAGGTCGTATTCGATGGTGATCACATTGGCGGTGCCCATGCCGTAGAAGGCCAGCGCGGTAAAGCTCGTGGCATGGTTGAGGAAATACAAAAGGGTGCCGTCGCCGCCAATGCAAATGACCCGATCGTCGGCGCCAATCTCGGCACAGGCGTCGCGGAAGACCCGCTGATCGGGGTCAGTCAGCAGGATCCGACAGGCGTGGCCACGGCGCGCCAGCTCTGCGCATAAACGCTCGGCCAGGGGCTGGCCTTGACCTTTTCCGGAAACGGGATTGACGACACAGACGAACATGCCCACCTCAGCGAAGCAAAAGCAGGGAAAGCACCATGACCAGCGTGTTGTTGAGGGCATGAGCCGCCATCGGCGCAATCAGGCTGCCACGCCACTCGCGGATGCCGGCAAAGACTATGCCGATCGTGGTCAAAACCGGCAGCGCCGCCCAGCCCTGGGGGTGGATGGCGGCAAAGACCAGGCCTTGCAGCAGGGCGGCACCCAGGAAGCGAAAGCGACCCCGCAGAAAATGAAAGAACGCGCCGCGGAAAAACGTCTCCTCGACCAGCGGCGCGCCCAGGCTAGCCATGAAGAACAGTAGGATCAGCTGGAGCGGGGTGGCATGCTCGAACTGGTAGGTGATCGGATGAGTCGGCGCAACGGCGGTGAACGATGTCAGCACAAGGGTCGCCAACAAACCCAAACACAGTACCGGGAACCCCGTAACATAACCGACCAGACCGGCGCCCAGTTCGCGGAAGATCCCCGCGCCACGGGTCCAACCCAAGGCATCCGCCACGCCTGTCCAGCTACCCAGGCGCCAACGCACCCAAACCAGCAGGCCTAGCATGGAGACCTGCGCAAGTGGCGCCAACACCATGGGCAGCATCCGCGTTATTTGTCCCTGCAGGGGAATGAGGGCCAACAGCCAGACCAGTACCTCGAGCAAAACGACGCCATGATCGCCATCACCCAAGGGGGTCGGTTGAAACAGCAAACGCAGGCGACCCCGGTGGTAGCTCGAAGCAGACCAGAAGAACAAGAAGCTGCCGACGATCATAAACATCGAAATCAGACCCAGCAGCAACACGAAAACCCAGACCGTAAGCTTGGCGCTGGCCAGGACCCCGGCCCGCAAGGGGTCGGAGGGCGGCAAGCCATAGCTGAGCGCCAAACGCCCGAACCAGCCGTGTCGCGCTTCCAACTCATGACGTTCCGCCTCACTCAAAGTGCTGCCTTCGCTGCCAAAGATCCGTTGCAGCAGGACCACGTCAGCTTTGACCTCCGGTACTTCAGCGAGTGGCGCCAGCGCCTGCCGTGCCGCTTCGGCACCGCTCAGCTCGCCCCGTAGGATCGCCAAGCGCAGGCGATCGGCGGCCCGTGTCGCTTGATCGTAGCGAGTCACCATTTCCAACTGGCGATCCAGCACGTCTGGTCCGACCAGCTGTCGTGCACCGACCGCATAGCGCGCGTTCAACAACAGATCCGGCGAGGGTTGCTCCGGTCGTGACCCGCCCTTCTGGGCCATCGACTGGGCCTGCAGCCAAGCGAGGAACAGCACCAGCAACAGCACACATGCGCCCAGCGCCACTTCCCGCTTGTTCAAATCCAACCCTCCCGAGCAGCACCCTTAGAAGGACGAGGTTACCACGGATCGATAGCGAACCGGAGGAAAAACGGGCAGAGATCCATCCCCCAGCGCCAGGCATGGGTGGGGCCGCTGATCGGCCTGGGTCTTGACTTTTGGGTCGTCTCCTTCCAGGGGTCCCGCTGAACTTTCACTCCTACAGGCCGACCAGCGGTCGGCCCCACTTTG
>CAYRFM010000010.1:94381-122177 GCA_964423555.1 uncultured Holophagae bacterium
CTTTCACCCCTGCAGGCCGACCGGCGGTCGGCCCCACTTTGGGGCGTCTCCTTCCTGGGGTCCCGCTGAACTTTCACTCCTACAGGCCGACCAGCGGTCGGCCCCACTTTGGGGTGTCTTCTTCCAGGGGTCCCGTTGAACTTTCAACTTTGGGGCGTCTCCTTCCAGGGGTCCCGTTGAGCTTTCACCCCTGCAGGCCGACCGGCGGTCGGCCCCACTTTGGGGCGTCTCCTTCCAGGAGTCCCGTTGAACTTTCACCCCGGCGGTCGGCCCCACATTTTGGTAGGAGCTCCCCATCAGTAACGCTGCTTGTAGCGGTCCTCGGTCTCGCGCTCCTGAACCTTGACGACCAGGGGGTTGGAGGTGAACTCGCCGTCGTTGAGCACCAACTTGACGGTGTAGCGGCCAAAGCGATGAAACATGAAGTCCAGGTAAAAGGAGTCGTGTTCGTTGGTCTCGCCCGCCTGGTAGGTGGAGAACTCCTCCTTGATCTCGCGAAGGAAACCGTCGGGACCGGTGATGATCCACTTTGCGGTGGTGATCTCCTTGGTCAGCACGCGTTCCTTGTTCTCGAGGTAGGCCTCGAAGGCGACGTTGAGTGGCTCGTAGCCCGTGGCGGGATCGGCGTTGAGAGTCACCTTGACCCTGCCCTCGCTGAACAGTTCCACGTCCGTTTTCTTTTCCAGGCAGGCCACCAAACTCAACAGCATCGCTGCTACCAACATATTCCGCATTCCCATCTCCTTTCCACAGACCCGTGGCCCCATCTTTAGTCGTATCCTCTTATTGTAAACGATTCTGACGCCTCTCCCACTCAGGACTCTTCAGCCTTGGCTCTTCTGGCGGATGGCCACGGTCAGACGACTGATGCAGACCAATCGGTTCTTTTCGTCCTCGATGCGAATGTCCCAGACGTGCAGGGTTTTGCCTAGGTGAATGCCGCTGCAGGTACCGGTAACGAGGCCCGCAGAAACAGCGCGCAAGTGATTGGCGTTGATCTCGATACCGACGCAGAACTGAGTCCGCTCGTCGATGATCAGGTAGGAAGCCGCGCTGCCGAGGCTCTCGGCCAAGGCCGCCGATGCGCCCCCGTGGAGTAACCCTGCCGGCTGCAGTGTGCGCGCATCCACCGGCATGGTGGCCCGCAGGATACCGTCCTCGGGCTCCAGGTACCGAATGCCCAAGGTCTCCATCAAAGTGCCCCGCATCATCTCGTTCAACTGCGCCGCTGTCGGTTGGTTCCTAAATATCAACACGCCCTCCCCGCTTGCATCAGGCCTTGGCCAGCATGCCATAACCCTGTTTTTCCAAATAGGCCACAACCTGATCCAAACTGTCAAGCATAAGAAACTCGCGCACCAAGGGTTTGCGCTCCCAAAGCGCGCCGATGCGACTGGCCAGCTTGAGAATGACAAGAGAGTCCAAACCCAGCTCGCGGAAGGATTCGTGGGGCTCGGGCAAGCGCTCGACCAAACCAGCCAACAGCTGGGTCACCGCCTCCTGAAGTGACGCGTCGGCGGCAACGCCCAGCTGCTCGGCATTGAGGCGCGGCGCCTCGACAGGCGCAGGCTGTTCACCCGCCAACCAGTAGCTGCGGCGCTCCCAAACCCGACCCGGAATGCGTACGCGCTGTCCACGCTCGCCCCAAATATGACCACGGCCCTCGACCCAGGCGCTGGCCCGCTCGGCTAAGCTGCCACTCACGGGGACCTCGACCCGCTTGGACTTGGTCGTCACAGTTCCCTTGAGCCAATAAGGACTGGGCCGCTCGGCGAGGAAGTCCTGCAACCCAGCGCGCAGCTGGTCGAGGTCTGCGACGGAGATGGCCAGACGGAAGGCGAAGGATTGCCGACCGTTGCGGCTGGTGTAGGCCATGGCGCGGAAATCTCGTGCCAAAAGCTCCGCCGCCTGAACCTCGAGATGGTCTAGCCAGGCCTGGACCAGGCCTCGCAGACCGCGCTCGGTTTTGGCCGACAGGCAAAAGAGCTCGGGGGCGAAACCGCGCCATATAGGTGGCCGTGGCGGCGCCTGTTCCAGGATGACGTGGGCGTTGGCGCCACCCGCGCCGAAGCTGTTGAGGCAGGCGCGCAAGGGCAGTATCTGGCCGTCGCGCTCGAGCGGTAGCCAGGGCTGGCGCTGTTCTTGGACGCGGAACGGCAAGCTGCCAAACTCGATAAAGGGGCTTTTCTCGCCGACGTTGGGCGTTGGCAGGAGCTCGCGGTGGGCGAGCATCAGCAGAACCTTGGTAAGTCCGGCCAGACCCGCGACGGCCTCCAGATGACCGAGATTGGCCTTGACGGACCCGACCGGAATTGCGCCAACCGCAAGCCCCAACCCTCCAAAGGCATCGCCCAGTCCTTCCATTTCAATCGCGTCGCCCATAGCGGTGCCGGTTCCGTGTGCTTCCACATAGCCGATCGAATCGGCCGAGATGGCCGCGGCCTCGCGTGTCTGACGCAAGAGGCGGGTCTGAGCCTGCGGATTTGGCACCGTGAAACCCGAGCCGCGGCCATCGTGGTTGAGGCCGACACCGCGGACGACCCCCCAGATGTGATCGCCGTCAGCTTGTGCTTTCTCGAGCGGTTTGAGCACGACCGCGCCAACCCCCTCACCGGTCACATAGCCGTCGGCGGCGGCCGAGAACGGCCGGCACAAGCCCTGCTTGGAGAGCAAATCACCTTCCAACACGACATGGCGTTTGGCCGGGTGCAGGTCGAGGTTGACGCCGGCGACGATGGCGCTGGCACAAGTACCGCGGGCAATTGCGGTGTGGGCGATGTCCAGCGCGGAGAGCGCACCCGAGCAGGCGCTATCGACCGTCAGACTTGGACCGCGAAGGTCAAGCACATAGGATATGCGGTTGGCAATACTCCACAAAAAGGAGTTGGGGCCACAGGCCTGGCCGAGTCTGTACTTTTCTGCCCCGATTAATTGGTAAAGACTCCAGACGGCGCCGACATAAACGCCTGTGGCGCCATCGCGCTGCAGGTCCTCGGGCGTGTAACCGGCATCCTCGAGTGCTTGATAGGCGACCTCGAGGGTCAGGCGCTCTTGGGGATCCATGTTGACGGCCTCGGCAGCCTCGATGCCGAAGAAGTCGGCATCGAAACCGTCGACTCGGTCGAGGTAACCCTGGCGCACCTCGAAATCCTCAGGCGCATAAGCTGGATAGTAGTCACGACGAGCCTCGGGCATCGCGCTGACGCTCAAAGCACCCTGGGCAAGTTGTTCCCAGTATTGGTCGATGTCGGCGGCGCCGGGATAGTGCCCGGCCATGCCGATCACGGCCAGGTCACCGCGCTGGTGCAACTGGGGCGCAGGCAGGACGGAAAAGTCGTCGCTCTCGGCCAACGGCGTGAGCGGGCGATAGCGATTGCGAGTCTCAGCCATGAAACCGCTGGCCTTATCCTCGAGCACAAGGTTGAGCGCGGGCGGCGCGCTGCGCAGCAGTTCGGCAATGCGTTCGCCGGCCTCCGCGGCCCGGGCGACGGGGATTGCCAGTGGCACCGCCAGGCGCACACAGTGACGCAGCGGACCCTGCTTGCCCAAACCGGCGTTGTGGACACCGGCACGCACGCCGGTATGCGCGTACAGCCAAGCCAGGAACGACTGTTGGCGGCGTTCGAGCGCGGCGAAGGCGGGCAAGGCGTCGACCCGCAACAGCACCGAGAACGCGCCGCAGGGCTGGACCAGCGGTGCGCCAGCGGTGCTGAGCGCGCGATGAAGGGCGGCAGTGGCCGCCATGCGCGTGCGCACCAGCTCGAGGAAGCGGGGCTGATCGCCCAGAGCACAGGCGACCAGCTTGCGCTCGAGCACCCCGAGGAAGCAACCACGGGTGGCAGCAGCTTCGCGCAGCTCGTCGAATAGCTCGGCATCATCGGTGGCGACCAGACCGCCAGCGGCGACGCCGAAATCCTTGCCGAGACTGGCAGTGACGTGATGGCCCAAGCGCAGCAACTCGCGAGCCAAGGCCAGGGGCTCGGCGGCACTCATACCAGGCTCGTGGGCGATGATTTGGAAGACGTTCTCGAACAGGCGGGTGGCGTCGAGCACCAAGGCGAGGCCGTGCGCGTCGGCAAGGCGGCGCACCGCCCGTAGATTGGCCAGGGAGATCGGGTAGCCGCCACTGGCGTTGGCGCACAGCTCGACGACCAAATAGGCCACACGCTCGGACGGTGCCGCCAGTAGCTGGGCTAACTTGTCGAGATCAAGGTTGCCCTTGAAGATCTCCTGAGCATCGGGATCGAAGGCGGCAGTGACCGGCAGTTCGAGCGGGGTCAGTTCGCGGTCGATCTGGTGGTAGATCCAGGTCGGGAAAAGTAGGTTCTGAGGCACGAGTCCTCGGCGCTCTCTCAGACCTTGGGCCAGCAGAGCTTCGGCGGCGCGCCCGTTGGCGACGGGCAGCACGTGGGCGAAGGGAAACAGGGCGGCGAGGTTGGCCTCTAGCGATTGCGCATCGTCGATGCGGGCGCGCAACCCAGCCAGGGACGCGCGCTGCTCGGGAAAGTCCAGTTCACCCCAGGAATCGGTGACCAAGTCGAGGGAGATCTCGCGATGGGGAATGAGGGCAGGGTTATAGCCAGCGCGCTCGAGCACCGCCAGGCGTGTAGGGCTACTGGCCTGGACCGAGCTCGGTGGCGGCAATGGCGCGGCCATCCCCGGAGGGGGCTCGGGCGGCTGCGCCTCGACCTCGGGATCGGCAATGGTCATGATCACCTCGGTCACGGTGGCCGGGTCGGCGTCGGCCATGCGGCAGAGGTAGAGAACGCGGTTGGTCGGGCGGAACTTGTTCTTGAACTGGAGGTTGCCGCTACCGTCGAAGACCCCGCGGGCTGCCAGGTCATCAAGGATCGCCAGCACGCCGGGATCGGCGTTGGGCGATTCCAGCTCCCGGGCACCAAAGGTCGCGCCGAGGCTGAAGACCTTGCGGCCCTCGCCCTGCAGCGTCTCGATGATGTGAGCGATGGCAAATTCCAGACCGCCCAGGGGCATTTCGGGCGGATAGAACTCGAGGTCCATCAGGTAGCCGTCCACGTCCGGCATGCGCGTGATGATGATGGCGTTCTGGAGCACGTCGTCCAACCAGGTCAGGAACAGTCGGTGGATTGGCGCCAGCCGACCGGCCGCCAACTCGTCGCGGACCCTGTAGACATAGGCATTGACCATGGGCTTGGAGGCGCACCAGCGGTCGACCATCTCCGCAACGGCGCGGTCGAGCGCGGGATCGGCACCGCATTGAACCTCGGCGCTGCGGGCGCGGCCAGCACCCTCGAACTTGCCGATTTGGTAGCGCAGGCGCCGCATCTTATTGCCCTTGAGGCCAAACTCGGCCAGGTCCTCGACGACCTGATTGACGCCAAAGGGCGTGGCCGTCATGGGCAGGCCGGCGGCCTGCTCGAGCCTGGTCTGCAGCATCAGATTCATCTGCAGGTCCTGCGCCTGGCAATAGGCGTGAAGCTCGTCAACCAGCGGGGCCAAACTGTCAGCGCTACCCACATGGCAGAAGGCGAACAGCAGCTGGTCGCGCACAGCGGCATAGAAGAAGCCGTCACGGCGAGTGCCGAGAAAGACCAGTGGCGCAATATCGCGCCGGGCCATGGCGCCAGCCTCTTGACCATGGGCCGCAAAAAGCGCGTCGACGACGAGCCGCGGCTCGCCCTCGAGCAGGCGCTCGCGCACCAATAGCGGTCGCGGTAGCGCCGTCGGCGCGGGGGCGATCGCGGCTGGCGGAGCAACCTCGAGCGGGGCAGGCGCGACCGGCGTCATGCGCGCCGCCAGGCGCTCGGCGTGGTGTTCGGCCAGGTATTGAGCCAGGGCGGAAAGGGTTTCGCAGTCGAAGATCAAGGTCTTAGGCAGGCGACCGCAGTCCTGCTCCAGGCGTTTAATCAGCTTGAGCGAGAGGAAGGAGTCGACGCCAAAGTCCACCATGGGCGCGGCTGGGTCGAGACTGGCCGGATCGGCTTTGACGATTTCGGCGACAATCCCGGTCAGATAGGACAACAGACCCTCGCCTGAAGCGGCGATTGGCGCCGCAGGCTCGGTGGCGGCCAGGACGAGGGGCGTGGGCAGGGGCAATGGCGCGGTCTCGGCTGCGGGAACCCATTCGGCGACTTTGGCCGGGTGGTTCTCGCTGAAATACGCGGCCAATTGCGCCAATGTCTCGCAATTGAACATCAGCGCCTTTGGCAAGCGGCCGAAATGCTGTTCCAAACGCATGACGATCTTTAGGGCGAGATAGGAGCTCATGCCGTAATCATGAAGTGCCTTGTCGGCATCGAGGGTATGGGTTTCGACCTTGAGCAACTCGGCGACCAGAGTTTTCAACCAGTCCATCAAACTGAGGCTGCGGGGCGCTGGTGCCGGGCTTGGTGCCGTCGAGACAACCGCAACCGGTGAGGTCTGCTCCTGGGCCAGCGGTGCCGGTGCGCCGGCCAGCGCTGAGCCGAGCAGCCGGGCCCAGATACCCGGATATCGTTCGAGCAGGAAGGCCGTCAATTCGGCCAAGGTATCGTGGTCGAACAACAGCGTCTTGGGCAACCGGCCAAATTCGGATTCTAGGCGTTTGATCAGCTTGAGCGAGAGGAAGGAATCCACTCCCAGATCGACCAGCGGTTGGTTCGGGTCGATCGCAGTGTGCTCGGACTTGACCAGTTCCGCGATTCTACGGCTCAGCCAGGCAGTGGCTTCGACGATGTTGACCGCGTCCACCAGTTCGGGCTGAGCAGTGGGCTTGACAGGCGGTGGCGGCGCAAGCTCGGGTGCAGGGGCCGAGGGTAGAAGCTCGGCCCAGACCGGTTCGTGGCGCTCCAGCAGGTAGTCCGCCAGTTCGGCCAGGGTCCCGTGGTCGAACAGCAGCGTCTTGGGTAGGCGACCAAAGGGACGCTCGAGCTGTTTGATCAGCTTGAGTGAAAGGAAGGAGTCAACCCCCAGATCGGCGAGCGGCACCTCGGGGTCGACGGCCTCGGCCTTGGTCTTGACCGTTTCAGCGACCCGCTCGGCCAGCCAGACAAGCGCTGCCTGGCGTCGGTCGGGAGCCGCAGCGGGCGGCGAGGCCGCAGGGGTCTTCGCCGGTTGGAACAAGGTCTGCAGTTTCGCGTGGTCGCCGGCAAGCGGCATCAGGTGATCCAGATCGGTGCGCAGGGCCAGCGTCAGCGCCGCCATGGCATCGGAGCTGGCCAAGGGGCTCAGCCCGGTCGCTGCAAAAACCTGGTCGAGATGAGCTTGGGCGACCGTCATGCCGCCTTCGCGCCAAAACGGCCAGTTGAGGCTCAGGCAGTGACCGCTGCGCTGGCCCAGGGCGCGCTGTCGGTTGCGCCAGCTAGCAAAGCCGTCGAGGAAGAGATTGGCGCAGGCGTAGTCGCTCTGGCCGGGATTGCCGAAGTGGGCAGAGATCGAGGAGTAGCAGACGACCAGGTCGAGCGGCAGCGCAGCCGTGGCGCGATCCAGCTCGAGAATGCCGCGAACTTTGGGCGCCAACACGGCGGCAAAGCCTTCAGCGTCCTTGCGACCAAAGCGCGCATCCTCGTTGAAGCCGGCCAAGTGGAAGATACCGTGGAGCGTGCCGAAGCGTTTGAGCCCCTCGGCGATCAATGCATCAACCGCGTGGGGATCGCTCAAATCGGCTGCATGATAGTGCGCCTGGCCACCCAGCGCAGCCAGTTCGGCGCAGAGGCGCTGGCTCTGCGCGTCGGCGGCGCGACGGCCGCACAGCAGCAGGCGCGCACCGTGGCGCTCGGCCAGCCAGCGCGCAAGCTGTTGGCCCAGAGCACCGCTGCCACCGGTGATCGTGTAACACCCGCCCTGGCGCAATGGCAGCGCCCGCGTGGGCTTGAGCGCGAGCGGTTGCGGCTGACGGGTCCAGACCCTGCCCGGCGTGGCCAGGACCTGGGCGAGGTCCTGGTCCAGCGCTGTGGCGATGGCGCCCGCCAGCTCGACGTCGCCATCGGCGCCGACAAGCAGTAGGCGACGCTCGCGCTGTTCCGCGCGCAGGGTGCGGGCCGTGGCGGCCAAGGCGACGAGCGACCAGTCCTCGCGGCGGTGGACCAGCACCAGGTCCAGCGGAGCGGCAAAAAGTTCAAACAGCGCCAGCACGCGGGCGCTGGCGTAGTCCAGGCGCGCGGCGGCATCGCCGATGCCTCGCGGTTCAGGCAGCAGGTCGACGATCAAGCGCGGTCGTTGCGCGCCGCCGTTCAGCTCGCGGGCTAGACGCTCGAGCTCCTCGCGTTCCGCTGCCTCCGACCAGATCGCGGCCGGGCAGCGCGCGGCCAGTGCCGGGTAGCGTTGGCGGTCGCCGAGCATCAAACAGGGTTGAGGCAGCGGTGTGGCGGCCGGCACCAGCTCGCGATCGGCACAGCTGAAGAACAGCAAATTGGGCGTGGCACTCGGCAAGGGGCGAAATTGGACGTCATTCAGCTCGACCAGAACAGTGCCGAGCTCATCGGTGAGGGTCACCTGGAAGGCCGAGCCCTCTGCGCGCACCACGGCCCAGGTGGCGCTCTCGAGTGGATGGAACAGGTTCAGGGCACCGATGGCGAACGGCAGGTAGGTGCGACCATCATCCGGCATCAGCGCGGAGCACGCTTGCAAGGCGCTGTCCAACAGGCCGGGCGCAAGATAAGCGTTCAGATCGTCCTTGTGGAGGCGCGCCAGGGCCAACTCCGCGCCATGGTGGATGGTTGCGATCTTGCGGAAGGCCGGTCCATATTCGAGCCCCACCGCCGCAAAACGCGCGTAGCAGGCCGCGCCCTCAAGGATTTTCGGACATTGACGGCGTAGCTCGTCGAGCGACAGAGACGGCGGCATGGCTGGGGCAGCCGACGACCATTGGCCCTGGACGTGAGGCACCTCTGAAGCGCCGGTGGTCAGGGTGAAGTCAGCAGCATCAATGTGCGCCGTGATCGCTGTCGCAGCTCCGATCGTGCATGGACGGGTGAACGCAACATCGCCAAACTGCCTGGGCGCAAGGCCCTGCGCGCCCATCAGGCGCAGCGCGAGTTCGAGCCAGGCGGTGGCAGGCACCACGATCTGGCCCTGGACCTGGTGGTCCTGGAGTCGGTAGCGCTGGACAAAGGCGGAGGTATCGCGGCAGGCAGGCTCGACGGCGGCCGCCGCCGTGGTCGGTTCGGCTTTCTCGATCCAGCAGCGCTTGGGAGCGAAGGGATAACCTGGCAGGCTGACACGCCGCCGATCGCCCTCGAACAGTTCCGGCGCCAGCTCGCCGCCCTGCACCCAATGCAGCGCCTGGTCGTCCAGCACAGCACTGGCGCAGGGACCGCTGGCCGTGCCAGCCTGGCCGCAGTAAAGGCCGTGTGGCCGAGTTTCCGCTAGGTAGAAGTCGAGCAGCGCCAGGGCCCGGTCGAGGCTGTCGACGACCATGGCCAAGCGATAGCGGAAGGCATCGCGGCCGTAGGCGAGCGTAAAAGCCACATCGCGCAACAGCAACGCGCCATCGCGATGGTGCAGGGCCTCGACCAGCTTCCGCGCCGAAGCGCGCAAGCGCTCCTCGCTGCGGGCCGAAAGTACCAACAGGCGCGGGCGCTGGTCTTCCTGACGCGCCGGCCGCGGGCCGGCCTCCTCGACGACGACATGGGCATAGGCGCCACCGAAGCCGAAGCTGCTGACCCCGGCCCGGCGCGGCACTTCCCCACCCTGTGGGTCGGCGAGGCGCTGCCAGGGTCGGGTCTCGCGCACCAGATAGAAAGGCGTGGATCGCAGCTCGAGGTAGGGATTGACAGTGTTCACATGCAGCGTCGGCGGCAGGATGCCGGCGTCCATGGCTAGAACCACCTTGAGCAGGCCGGCGATGCCGGCGGCAGGCTCGAGATGACCGATATTGGACTTGACCGAGCCCAGGCCGCAGTGAGCGTTGGCGACGCTGACGCCGGCCCGGCTGAAGGCTTTGGTCAGACCTTCGACCTCGACCGGATCGCCCAGCGCCGTGCCCGTGCCGTGCAGTTCCATATAGGTCAGACTGGCGGGATCCAGCTGGGCATCACGCCAGGCCTGGCGATAGAGATCCGCTTGGGCTTCGGGATTGGGCGCGGTCAGGGAGTTGGCGCGACCGCCATGGCTCTCGGCGCTGCCGCGCAGGACCGCGAGGATGTGATCACCGTCCGCATTGGCGCGGACCAGGTCCTTGATGACGACGACGCCCAGGCCCTCGCCCTTGACGAAGCCGTCAGCGCTGGCGTCAAAGGTCTTGCAGCGGCCTGCGGGCGAAAGCATGCTCAGACGCGTCGCCATGATGCTGGAACGGGGGGTGAGGTTGAGCGAAACGCCGCCGGCCAAAGCCAGCTCGCACTCGCCGCTGCGAATGGCGCGGATGGCGCGGTGCACGGCCGTCAGGGCGCTGGAACAGGCAGTGTTGATCGGCTCGCTGGGTCCGCGCAGATCGAGCAGGAAGGAGATGCGGTTGGCGAGGATCGAGAGCTCGTTGCCGGTGGCCAGATGCGGCTCAAGGCTGGTGGCGGTGAGCTCCTTGTAGTCCTGAAACTGCGCGCCGACAAAGACGCCGACGGCTCTACCAGCGAACTGGCTGGGCGCATAACCCGCGTCCTCGAGCGCGTGATAGCAGGCCTGCAGATACAGGCGCTGCTGGGGGTCCATCAACTCGGCCTCGAGCTGGGAGATTTTGAAAAACTCGAAGTCGAAGGTGTCGACGTCCTCGATAAAACCGCCGAAGCGCGAGGTGATGCGCTGGTCCTCGGCGACCTCTGAACCTGTGTGGAGGCGCCAATCCCAGCGGGCTGCTGGGACCTCGGTGATCAGGTCGGCGCCGGCCTCGAGGTGGCGCCAAAACTGAGCCAAGTTGGGCGAGCCAGGCAAGCGTGCGGAAGCACCAATAATCGCCATGGGCGCGCCTTCACGACCGCTATGTTCGAGGAGCGCGGGCGCTTGAAGGGGTTCAGCAGCCACAGGGCTGCTGGCAAAGCGGGCCGCGATGCGGCTAGGTTCGGTTTCACTGAGGTGGCGGGCCAGGGCCTCGATATTGCTGTGGGTGAAGAAAACGGTCGGGGCCAGCTCCACCGCGAACTCGCGGGAAAGCTGAGTCGCGAGCTCGCCGAGGGTGACCGAGTCGAAGCCCAGGTCACCGAGGTTCTCGCGCTCGTCCAGTCGCTCGTCAGCGCCAAGGCGCAACACAGCGCGCACCGCTTGCGCCAAGGCCGCACGCAGGGAAGCACCCTGGTCTGCCAGCGGGGCGGGGCTCGCCGGGGCCACGGCCGTGGCTGCTACGACCGCGGGCTTGGCCGGCTCAAGCAGCCGATCGAGGGCCTTTGGGTTACCCACCAGGACCGTCAGCCCATTGACCCGCGCGGCAAGCGCGCGCTCCAGCAGTGCGAAACCAGGGGCCAGGTCGAGGTAGGCGAGGCCCGAGGTTTTGAGGTAAAGCTTCTCCGCCTCGGCGTCGAGGTGCATGCCACCTTCGCGCCAGAGCGGCCAGTTGAGGGCCATGCTCAGGCCGGGTCGGTCAGCGCGAGCGGCGCGGCAACGGGCATACTGGTTTTGGAACAGGTTTGAGGCAGCGTAGTCGCACTCGCCAAAATCGCCGATCAGGGCAGAGGTCGATGCGAACATGACAAAAAAGTCCAATGGCTCGCCCGCGGTGGCCTGATCCAGCACTTCGGTGCCCTGCAGTTTCGGATACAGCGTGGCGCGGTAGGCATCGAGGCTCTTGCCCAGCAGTGAGCGCCCATTGTGAACGCCGGCCACATGGAAGACGCCCTGGAGCGGACCCCATTCGGCGCGCACACGGGCCAGCACCTGGGCCAAGGCACCGCCGTCGCCGATATCGGCCTGGGCATAGCGCGCCTGCCCGCCCATCGCGGTCAGCTCTGCCAGCAGGGCCGGTTCACATTGGGGCGAACGGCCAAGCAAGACCAGGCGGGCTTGCCAGTTGCGCGCCAGGTGACGAGCCAGGTGGCGACCAAGACCACCGGCGCCGCCGCTGATCAGGTAGATGCCGCCGCGTTTGAGCGGCGTGCTACCGCCACTGACAACCTGGGCGGCCAAGCCGGCAACAAGACGCCGGCTGTCCTGGTAGCGGACCCAACTGGATTCCGGCATGCAGCCGAGCTCATGGATCAAGTCAGCGCGCAAGGCGCCAACTTGTTCAAAGCCGACGAGGTCGATCGCCAGGCGCGGCAAGAGAAATTGAACAGAGCGGCGGAAGCCGCCCAGGGCGACGGCGTGTGCCGAAGCGCTGGCCAGCTCGCCGCGATAGAGACAGCGCAGCGTCAGAGCGCGTTCCAAACCGCGCTCGGCCAAAGCCTGGACAAGGTAGAAAAGTGCATCGAGCGTGTGCGTCTGGTCGGGGTGCGTGAGCGGCCAGGCGAACAGGATCTGGTCGGGCAACCGCTCCAACTCGCCCAACAGCCGCCGGTAGTCGACGGCCTGGGCAGGGTCCATAGCGTAGCTGTCGCGCGCAGTGCGGGCGTAGCCCGCGGCAGGGGCAACGCAGATAACTTCGGGCACCAGGCCGGCAAAGAGTGCGCGCTCTGCCGCGAAGACCAGCAGGCTGGCGGGAGGTGCGACGGGCTGACCGGACGATTCGCGCCAGACCTGGACGCAGGTGCGCAGCTCGGCGGCCGGTTGGGCCTCGCCCTTGGCGGTAAAGAGGTTTGCAAGCACGCGCGCGACGGGCGCGGGCTGGTAGCGCAACCACTCGATGCGGACGGAACCGGGCAGGGGCAAGCGGGTCAACTCGCCGGCCGCCTGATCGGCGGGCCATGGGATCAACACGTCGAGGGGCCGGGCCGGAAAGCGCGCTGCGTAAGCGCGAGCCAGCTGACCTAGCACCTGCTGCGTCAGGGCTAGGCGATCGTCGCCTTCGCCTGCCCAGATCAGCACCTGGTCTGGCCATTTGGGCTCGGCAAAGGCATGGGCCAGGCGGTCATAGTCCTGGGGATCGCGGAGGTCCATTTCGATTTTCGCACGGCCGAGACTGAAGTCGCCATGGACGACCTGAACGAGCGATTCTGCGTAGGGCGCCAGCAGCTGGCCCAGACCACCGACGCAGTCGATTGACATGAGTCTGCCGAGGCGCACGACCGGGGTCGCAATCACAGTCGACTCGGGCTGGGATACGGGCGTTGGAGCAAGCGGCCGCGCAGGCTGGTTAGCGGGACTCGGCAACCAGTGATGGCGGTGTTCAAACGGGTACAGGGGCAAGCTGAGGCGGCGCGGGGAGCGCCCGCTGTAAAGGCCGTCCCAGAGCGGTTCGGCGCCGGCGACCCAGCGCTGGGCCAAACGCTCTAGGTCGCGCCGGTTGTCCTGGGCGGGGCTGAGACTGAGGCGCTCGCCGGGCGCGGCATCCGCGGCCAGCTCGCCCCAGGTCAGGTCCTGGCGATGACCCTGAATAAAGGCTTCAAGGCGCTCGCAAAGCTCCTCCGAGCTTTGGCAGACCAGCGCCAGGCGGGTCCGCATGGCATCGCGGCCGACCTGGAGCGTATAGGCCAGGTCGCCGAGGTGGAGGGCGCCGCCAGGAGCCGGACCGGGCTGGGCCGCGGCAAGGTGGCGCGCCATGCTGGCAAGGTCGCGGGGCCCGCAGAAGTCTTCGATGCCCAGGGCGCGGCCATGACGCTCCTTGACGATCAAACTGAAGCGCTGGAAATCGAGGGCGTCGAAACCCTGCTCGGCCAGGTCCTCATCGACGCATATTTCGGCGGGCGACACGCCGCGCAGAGCCGCGGCGATTTCGCGCAATTCGTCGACCAGGTGACCGGCGCGGCAGTCGCGCTCAAGTTCATCGAGCGTGCCAACACCGTAGACCTGACCGCTGAAGATAAAGCGCACCAGGCGCTTGGCCACTTCGACAAGGCGTTCCTCGCTACTGGCGGAGAGCGTCACGAGCACAGGTTTAGGTTGCCAAGCGGGCAGCTCCGAGGCGACGTATTCCTCGAGGATGACGTGGGCGTTGGCGCCGCCAGCGCCAAATGAGCTCAAGCCAGCGCGGCGCGGTCCGCCCTCTGGGCGGGGCCAAGGCGCCAGGCTGCGCTGGACGCGAACGACGGTTGAACTGAAGTCGATATTGGGGTTGAGGGTCTCGGTGTGGATCGAGGGTACCAGCTGGCCATGCTTGAATTGCAGCAGAATTTTGGCCAGGCCGGCAATGCCGGCGGCGGATTCCAGATGGCCGACGTTGGACTTGACGGTGCCGATCGGCAACGAGCCAGGCTTCAACTGGTAGGGCCGCAGAGCGCGCTCCAGGCCGCTAATCTCGATGGGATCGCCCAACGAGGTACCGGTGCCGTGGGCCTCGAGGTACCCGAGACTAGCAGGCTCGATCCCGGCGCGTTGGAGCGCGGCGGCGATCAGTTCGCCTTGGGCCACGGGGTTGGGCACCGTGTAACCGTTGGTCTTGCCGCCGTGGTTGAGCGCCGAGGCGCGGATCAGGGCATAGATGTGATCACCGTCAGCAAGCGCGGCATTGAGGGGACGCAGCAACACGGCGCCAACACCCTCGCCGGGCACGTAGCCGTCGCCACCCTTGCCGAAGCCCTTGCAGCGGCCATCGCTGGCGGCGAATTTACCCTGGCTGAGGTAGAGGTACTTGTTGGGGTGGACCGAGACGTTGACACCACCGGCCAGCGCGGCCTCGCATTCGCCACGGCGGACGCTGTCAGCGGCCAGGTGAAGCGCCGTCAGCGAGGAGGAACACATGCTGTCGACCGCCAAGGAGGGACCGCGGAAGTCGAACCAATAGGAGACGCGGTTGGCGATCGAGGCGTAGGATGAACTAGCCGCGATCGCCTCACCGGCCTGCGTATGTTCGGCGCCGAACAGTTGGTACTCGCCCCACATCACGCCGACAAAAACGCCGACCGCGCGACCGGCAAGGCTGGCGCGCGTGTGGCCGGCGTCCTCCAAGGTGTGGTAGGCGGTCTCGAGGAACAGGCGCTCCTGCGGGTCGGTCAGCGCCGCCTCGCGCGGTGAGATGTTAAAGAAGCGGGCGTCGAAGCCGGCGACGTCGTCCAGGAACCCGCCCCACTTGCTGTAGCTGGTACCGGCGTGGTCCTTGTCAGGATGGAAGTAGCGGCTGTGGTCCCAGCGTTCGGCGGGGATTTCGACGATACAGTCACGACCCTCGCGCAGGTTCTCCCAAAAGCGCTCCAGGTCGGGCGCCATGGGGAAGCGACCGCTGAGCCCTACGATGGCGATGAGCTGTTCGACCCTGGGCGGTTGCGACAGGAGCACGGATGGCGCGGGCGCCTGGAAGCGGGCCGGCGGCGCGGCGGGTGCGGGCGCTGGCGCGGCAAAGCGCTGGCCCGCTTCTGCAGGCACCGGCGTTTGAGCGACTGCTGGAACGGCGCTGCGCCCCCCAAAGTAGGACAACAGGCGATCTCTGAGATGGGTGGTGAAATGCTCGGTGAGACCGTCGATGGTGGCGTATTCGAAGAGAAGCGTCTTGGAGAGACTGCCGAATTGCGTCTCGAGCTTGCGGTTCAAGTTGAAAACCATGACGGAATCGATGCCGTAGGTCTCGAGCGGCTCGTGGCTGCGAATGCGGTCGGCGGCAAGGCGGGTTTCGGCGGCAATCAACTCAACGAAATAGGCGCGGGTCTGCTCGACGAGCCAGGCATCGCCCATGACGTTGGGGATCGGAGCGGCCATGGGATGGGCCATGGGCGTTTCCCGGACAGCGGGTGCGTCGGCCAGTCGCGAGGGCGCTGGTGGGGTCGAGGTCTTGGGCGTCGACTTGGCGGCAAACTTGCGCTGTAAAAGCTCGCGGTGGTGTTCGAGTAGGTAGGCGGTCAATTGGTCCAGGGTCTGGTGTTCGAACAACAGGGTTTTTGAGAGCTGGCCCAGGTGGGTTTCCAACTTGCGGTTGAGGTTGAAGACCATGACGGAGTCGATGCCGTAATGCTCGAACGGCTCATGACCGCGGATGCGCGAAGGCAGCAGGCGGGTTTCGGCAGCCAGTAGTTCGATCAAAAAGGAGCGGGTGGCGGTCTCCAGGTCGAGGTGGGGACGCGGCATGGGCTCGACGGCAGGGGGCGTCGGCGTTGCCCGCATTGGCGCAACCGGCGCTTGGGGCGCAATGCGCGGCCGCAGGTTTGAGTGCACGCCGGGCAGGGGTCGCGCCATGGGTGTGGCAGAGGCCTTGGCGACCACTGCCGGAACGGCGTCGACGAAGGCGGCTTCGATGGTGGCGCGGTCGCCGTGGACCAGCGCGAAACTGGTGACCTCGCTACCGAGCGCCCATTCGAAGGCCTGGAGACCTTCGGCGACGGGTAGGCCGGTCATGCCCCAGAGGTTGCGGAAGAGTTCCAGGGTAGCGGTCTCGATGGCCATCCCGCCATCCGACCAGAGCGGCCAATTGATGGCCAGGGTCTTGCCACGGCGCTGGCCGGCTGCGACCAGGCGGGCACGGCTGCGGGCGAAGTGGTCGACAAAGCTATTGGCATAGGTATAGTCGACCTGGCCGGTGTTGCCGATATAGCTGGCCAGGGACGAGAACAGCAACATGAAATCGAGCTCCAACCCGGCAGTCGCTTGGTCCAGATGGAGCGTACCTTGGATTTTAGGGGCAAAGACCTCGTCCATCTCCTCGTGCCGCTTGCGCAGAACGAAGCTGTCGCGGTTGACACCGGCGGCGTGGATAAGGCCGTGTAAGGCGCCATGGCTAGCCCGCAGGTCCGCGATCAGACGCACGACGGCGTTGCGATCGCCTACATCGGCGACCCGATATTCGGC
The DNA here is from genome assembly GCA_964423555.1 of uncultured Holophagae bacterium. Lineage (GTDB taxonomy): Bacteria > Acidobacteriota > Holophagae > Acanthopleuribacterales > Acanthopleuribacteraceae > CAYRFM01. The sequence continues at coordinate 111,074 of CAYRFM010000010.1, forward strand.
CTGGCCACCAAGCGCGCGCAGTTCGGCAAGCGCACGCTCGATCTTGGCATCCTGTGGGCGCCGCCCGACAAGCACCAGCCGGGCCAGATAGCGACTGGCTAGGTGACGGGCGAATTGGAAGCCGATGCCGCCAACACCGCCGGTAATCAGATAGACCCCGCCTTGACGGGGACGGATGACGCCCTGGCCGGGTTGCGGGCGAAAGGCACGGCGCACCAGCTCGAGCCTACCCTGGGGGCGCAGCGCCACGGCTAGGGCACGACCGCCTTCGAGCTCTGCCAGAAGCGAGGGCCAACGGTAGGGCAGGTCATCCGCGACAGCGACGACCCGCACGCGGGTCTGGGGATTCTCGACCTGGACGGTGCGCGCGAAACCGCGCATGGCCGCCAGGGCCGGACGCACTTCATCGCCGCGCAGCGGGTGAGCGAACACCAGCTCGAGCGGGTCACCTGGGCCAAACTTGCGCAGGGCCTGGAGCAGGTCAAGCGCCGAGTGCGGCGCCAAGGCCAGCTCCAGGTCCAGATCGCCCGTGCGTCCAGGTTCCAGGCACCAGGCGTGGAGCACCTGGCGCGGCCGCAAGCCGCGTTCGTGGAGGGTCGCGGCCAGGCGCAACCAGCCGTCGGGGTCGCTCGGATTCAGCCGGAAATGGCGTTCGTCGAGCGCTTGGTAGGATTCACCGCATTCAACAAAAATCAGGCCCGATAAAAGCCCGCCCCAACGGGCGGACACCTCCTGGCGCGCCGCGGCGTCGCCTGAAAGCACCATGACCGGGCCGGCGGGTGGAACCGCGGAAGCCGTGGCGTAGTCGGCAGGGACCCAGGTCTCCTGCAGGTAGAGCGTCTCACTGCCGCCGGGATCGCGGGTGCGCTCGCCGCCAGCTCGGGCAGAAAAACCGTGTAGCGCCAGGCGAACCTCGCCCGCATGATCGACGAGATAGACGTCGAACTTCTCGAAGCCCGCGGCGCCGGCGCCGTTCACGGCACTTTGGCGCGAGAGCACGGCATGGGCCGTGAGGCTGCCCTGCAAGGGACCGAACAAGCGCACTTCCTCGAGCCCGAACGCCATCAGCGGCAGGGGCCGACCAAAGCGCTGGTAGGCAAGTTGGACGGCCGTTTGGAGGGCGCCATCGACGAGGCAGGGATGCAGTTCGCAACCGGGCAGCTCGACGAGGCTGGTGCTGGGTACGAGCTCGGCGATAGCCTCGGTGTCGGAGAGACGCAGCGCGGTGATGACCCGGAAGGCGGGTCCGTAAACGATGCCACCCTCCGCGAAGCGGTGGTAGAGTTCCTCGGCCTGAATCTGGCGCGGGCACCGGCCGAGCGCGGCCTGGAGGTTGCGGATCGGTTCGGGTTCGGCGTCGGTGCCGAAGTGGCCCTCGGCGATGGCGTGCAATCCGCCTTGGCTGTCGCGCTGCTGAAGTTCGAAGCGGTGGTCGCGCTCGCCGGGTTGGACGACGATCTGGTAGGCGGCACTCTGGCCATGGGCGAGCATGGGGCTGGACCAAAGCACGCTGCTGAGGTGGCGCACGGGCGCCTCGGTCGAGAAAGCGCCGGCGGCGCGGGCCATTTCGAGGGCGGCAGCCCCAGGCAGGAGGCTCTGGCCGGCGACGACGTGGTCGCGGAAGAGCACGTGGCCGGCGGAGAGCTCACCGCTGAAGCGTTGTGCGGCCAGGGTGGAGGTGTTGCGCTGGACCAGCGGATGCAGCGCGCCAACGGTCGCGCCGGCGGCGCTGGCAACGGTCGGCAGCCAGTAGCGCTCGCGGGCAAAGGGATAGGTGGGCAGGGGCACGCGGCGCGCACCGGCGCGAGCCAGGACCTGCCAGTCGATCTCGATGCCGTCGATCCACAGGGCGGCGATCTGGCGCAGCTTGCCCTTTGCGATCAAGGTCTGGACGTAGTCGCGACCATCCTCGTCGTCGAGGATCGAGAACTTGAAGCCCTTGCGCTCGTTGAGATCGCCATCGAGCAGGTCCGCATGACCGCGACCCTCGAGGAAGTCGGCGAGGCGCAGCGCCAGGGCGGTCTTGTCGGCGACCAGCAGGGCCAGGCGCACCGGCATGGACTCACGGCCGACACGCAGGGTGTGGGCCAGGTCGCGCAGGCTCAGGGGATCGCCTTCGGTGGGTTGGTGGACGCTACCCAACGCGCGCTGTTGGTCTTCGGCCAGGGAGCGGTTGACGCAGTGCAGGAAGGCGCGGGCGTAGGCTTTGAGTGCCTCGGGCGTGCGGGCAGAGAGTGGCACCAGCTCCAGCTGGCCGTTGTCCTGGGCCGGGATCGGCTGCAGCACTTCCTCGAGCACGACGTGGGCGTTGGCGCCGCCGGCACCGAAACTGGACACGCCGGCGCGCAAGGGCAGGTCCGGTCGCAGGCGTCGCCACGGCTCGAGCTTGGTCTGGACGCGGAAGGGCGAGTTGGCGAAGTCGATGAAGCTGTTGGTGCGTTCGGCGAACAAGCTAGGCACGAGCGTGCGGTGGCGCAGCTGCAGGACGACCTTGGTCAGACCCGCCAGGCCGGCACAGGCAATGGTGTGGCCAATATTGGTCTTGATCGAGCCCAAGCCGCACTGGCCATTGGGGATGCTGCTGCCGAAGGCCTGGCGCAGGCCGGAGATCTCGATGGGGTCGCCGAGTGAGGTGCCGGTGCCGTGGGCCTCGATGTAGGTCACGGTCGCGGCCGCGACGGCGGCGTTGTCGAGCGCGCGGGCGATGAGGCGGCCCTGGGCGTTGGGGTTGGGCACGGTGTAGCCGGAGGTGCGGCCACCGGCGTTGATGGCGGAACCCTTGATGACGGCGTGGATGAAGTCGCCGTCTGCTTCGGCGACTGCGCGCGGTTTGATCAGGATCGCGGCCACGCCCTCGGCGTCGACAAAGCCATCGGCGCCTTCGCCGAAAGTGCTGGCGCGGTCCTGCTGGGAGAGCATCGTTTTGCCGCAGAACTGGAGGATGCGGTTGGGGTGAAGGGTCAGGCTGACGCCGCCGGCAATGGCGGTGGCGCACTCGCCGCGGCGGATGCTCTCACAGGCCAGGTGGACGGCCGTCAAGGAGGAGGAGCAGGCCGAGTCGAGGGCAATGCTGGGGCCAGTGAGGTCGAGGTGGTAGGAGACGCGGTTGGCGATGTCATAGCAGTCAACGTCCGGCGTCTGGGGATTGCCCGCGAGGGTCTGCTCGACGCCGAAGAACCCGTAGGTGTTGGTGGTCACGCCAACGAAGACACCGACCTCGGCTCCGAGCGTGCGGCGGGGGTAGCCGGCATCCTCGATGGCGGCCCAGGCGGTTTCCAGGAAAATCCGCTGCTGCGGATCCATCAGTTCGGCGGCCTTGGGCGCGATCTTGAAGAACAGGGCGTCGAACTTGTCGTGATCGTCGAGGAAGCCACCCCAGCGGGTGTAGGACTTGCCTTCGGCGCCTTTGACCGGGTCAAAGTTCGTGCGCCAGTCCCAGCGCGAAGCGGGTACCTCGGTGACGCAGTGGCGGCCCTCGACGAGGTTAGACCAAAGCTCGCCAAGGTTGGCGGCCTGGGGGAAGCGTCCGGAAATACCGATGATGGCCAACTCGCGCGGCGCCTGGGCAAGGGGCGCGGCGACCGCGACCGCTGTGGTTGCCGAGACGGGCGGGCGCGGCGTGGTGACCACCGGCGGCGCGACCGCGCTGACCGGGCTGGCGGGCGCGGCGGCGGGCGCAGCAACAGGGGCGGCCGCGGCCGGGTAGACCTCGGCGGTGCGGGCGGCGTGTTCCTTGAGGAAGTAGCCGGCCAGACTGCGGATGTTCATGTGCTCGAACATCAGCGTCTTGGAGAGTTCGCCAAACGACTCCTCGAGCCGGTTGATGATATCGAGCGTGACCATGGAATCGATGCCGTATTCGGCGAACTCGCCGGTGTCGCTGAGCTCCTTGGGGTCCATCTGCAGGACATCGGCGAAGACGCGCTTGAGTCCAAGGCAGACGGCCTGCAGCACCTGATCGCCGCTAGGTGCGGTAGCAGTCGCGACCGCTTGGGCCGGCGCGGCGGCGCTGGCTTGGTCGGAAGCGGCGACAACGCCGTCGCTGTAGCCCAGCACGATCGCCTGGGCGTAGGCCTTGGCGCGCTCGGCGTCGGCGGCATAGACGTCGTGGAAGCCGTGGCGGCTAAAGAGCTCGGCCCAACCGCGGTCGCTGAGTAGCGGCGAGTGCTCCAGGCGGCCGCTGTCCTCGAACAACCACCAGCCGTCGATGAGTCCCGCGACAAAGGTCCAGAAGTCCTGCAAACGGCTGATCTCGTTGATGATCAGCAGGCCGTGGCGGCGTAGCAACTGCTTCATGTGAACGCATGTCACAGACAGGTCGCGGGTCGCGTGAATGCAATTGGTTTCAAAGATCAGGTCGTAGCCCATGAACTCGAAGCCCTGGGCAACCGGATCCTTCTCGATATCCAGCACCTTGAAGCGGGCGAAGGGATACTGCTCGCCCCAGGTGCGTTTGCCGAAGTTGGCGAAGCCCAGCGAGATGTCGGTGTAGTAGAACTGGACCCCAGGCGCGAACGGCGCCAGCGCCGCCAGCACGCTGGCACTGGTGCCCCCGGTGCCGGAACCGACCTCAAGCACCCGCACGACCCGGCCGGGCTCGGCGCTCTGAACGGCGGCAACAAACGAGGTGATGGCGCGGACCATCAGCGCGTTGTAGTGGTCGGAGAGCTGGTTGCGCTTGTAAATGCGCTCGAACAGCGCGCCCGAGCCCTTGGGAAAGAGGACTTCGAGGTGGGTCTTGTCGCCGCGCAGCAGCGCCGGATAGCTTTCGACGGCGACAGTCAGCAGGTTGAGGAACGGCGCCATATCCTCGACTTCGGTCTCCAGGGCGGCGCGGGTCTTGGCCAGTGCCGCGATCGCGGCGCGGGTCGATTCGGCCTGAACCAGCGGCGTCACGGTGAAGTGCTCGCCGTCCTGGCTCAAGAAGCCAACCCGGCACAGCATTTCGAGCAGGGCCTCGAACAGGCGGCCATACTTGGGGATCAGGCCCAGGGCGGCGCGGAACTGGGCGCGGTCAAACCGCTGGCCGGGCTGACCGAGATGGCCCTGTTCCTGGAGCACGGAGAGCAGCAGGTGGTGGCCGTAGGCTTCGACACGGGCCATGGCGGCCTCGAGCATCGTCAGCAGCGGCATGCGCTCGCGCAGGTCGCCCTCCATGGGCGCGGTCAGCTCCTGCGGGTCGAGAGCCGGCAGCTCGCTGGCGGCGACCGGCGCGGTGGCAGCGCTGGCGGAGACGGAGGGGACTGGCGCGCTGGTGGTGGCGAGCGCGGTCTCGGCCGGCACGAATTGGGGGTGGTGGGCGATCAAGTATTTGGCCAGGGAACGCAGGTTCATGTGCTCGAACAACAGCGTCTTGGGCAGTTCGCCGCAGAACTGTTCGAGGCGGTCGATCAGATCCAGCACGATCATCGAATCAATGCCGTATTCCGAGAAGTCGTTGTCGGGCTGGAACTCGGAGGCCTTCATCTGCAAGGTCTCGGCGAACAATTGGGCCAGGCGGGCAATGGCGCGGATCTCGGGCGTGTCGCCAGTGGCAACGGCGGAGCTTGCCTTGGGCGCGATCCCGACAGCGGCGGTCAGGGTCACCGGCGCGCTTTCGCCGGGGACAAGGGCGCCGTCGCTGATGGCGAGGACGACGGCCTGTTCGTAGGGTTTTTGCTCCCGCGCACTGTCGATGCCATAAGTGCGGTAAAAGCCGTGGCGCTGGAACAGGCCGGACCAGCCCTGATGGCTGAGCAGCGGCGAGTGGAGGATGCGACCCTCGTCCTCGAACAACCACCAGCCGTCGATCAGGCCGGCAATGAAGGTCCAGAAATCTTGAAGCTGACTGATCTCGTTGATGATCAGCATGCCGTCGCGCTTGAGCAGGCGCTTCATCTCGCGGGTCGAGCCGTCGAGCAGGCGGGTGGCGTGGACGCAGTTGGTCTCGAAAACGATGTCAAAGCTGCGCGGTTGAAAACCCTGGCCGACGATGTCCTTCTCGATGTCAAGGACCTTGAACTGCATGTAGTCGCGGCCCTTGCCGTAGGTGCGTTTGCCGAAATTGGTGAAGCCGAGCGAGATGTCGGTGTAGTGGTACTCGATCTTCAGGCCCAGGCTGTCGAGCGCGGGCAGGACCATGGCGCTGGTGCCGCCGGTGCCGGCGCCGATCTCGAGGATGCGCACGGGCGTTTCGGAGGCGGCACGCAGGGCGGCGTAGCCGGTGACGGCGCGGGTGACCAGGTGATTGTAGAAATCGGAGAGTGCATTCTCCTTATAGATGCGCTCGAACAGCGCGCCCGATCCTTTGGGGAAAAGCACCTCGAGGTGCGTCTTGTCGCCGCGCAGGACGGCCGGGTACTGGGGAATGGCGACGGCCAGCAGGTCGAGAAACGGCGCCATGTCGGGCTCGCGCTCGGCGAGCGTGCGCTTGAACGCCTCGAGGCCCGCTTGTGCCGCCAGCGTTTCGGGAGCGGCGACGGCCTCGGTGACGACCACCGCGTCGCCGTCAAGACTTAGGAATCCGTGCCGCTGGAGCATGTCGACCAGCGCTTCAAACAGGCGCTGGTATTTGGGGATCAGGCCCAATCGCCGGCGCAGTTCGGCACGCTCGAGGCGGTCGCCTGGGCTGGCCAGCAGACCCTCCTGGCGCAACACGGCCAGCAGGTTGAGTCGACCATAGCGCTCGACCTCCGCCATGGCGAGCTCTAAGCGCTGCACTTCTGGCCGGCGTTGCTCGGCGTAGCGCTCCAGCTCGGCCAGCAGGTCGTCGAGGTTGCGGGCCTGGCTGCGCGGCACTGCTTCGGCCTTGCGCTGGGGGCGCATATTGGCGGATTGCTCGACGAAATTGCGGCCGGCGCGTTTGAACAGCATGCGCTCGATGCGCACGCGTTCCTCGCCGTGGGAGTCGTAGACGGTGTAGTCGAGGAGGATGTCCAGATTGCGCAGCACCTGGAACCGGGACTTATCGAAGACGACATAGCTGTCGCCGTTGTAGTGGTCGAGGATTTGCAGCAGGTCGACCGTGAACGGCACGAACAGGTGGCCGTCGACCAGCAGGCGCGGATCCATGCGGTTGGCGACCCAGAACACGCTTTGGAACACGCAGTCCAACAGGTGCGGGCAGAGGCCGGTGCGCGTGCCTTCGCTGACCGGAACGGCGCCCAGCCGCACGACAAACTCGGTGTCCGTCTCCCAGACCCGCTCGATCAGCTGCAGGGTCGGTCCATAGCTGTAACCCCAGGCGACGTAGTGGCGGTAAACCTCCTCTTTGCCGACGAAGGGACCCGTCACCAAGCGGACCAGGTCCTCGCGGCGGCGCGGCACCGGCGCCTCGGCGGCAAAGCTGCCCTGACAGAGGGAGTTGCCCTGCCAGCTGACCTCGAAGCGCTTGGCGGCCGGGTCGATGGCGACATCGATCGGGTAGTCGCCCTTGACCACGCCAGCATTGACAAACATCAGTTTGCGGTAGGTGTCCGTGCGCTCGCCGGTGACGATGCGCGCGCAGTCCATGGCCATCTCCAGGCGCAGGGTGCTGGGCACGATGAAGTGCTCCAGTACGATGGTATCCTTAATGATGATGTCCTCGGGACTAACAACGCGGGTGAACAGGTTCTCGGCCTGTCTTTGCGGGAACACAGGGACCATGATGGGCTTCCTCTCAGGCAAGTTGGGTAGGATTTGGGCTGCTTCGGCAGTCGTGGTCGGAGCCGGTTTTTCCAGCTTCGGCAGGCGGAAGGAGCGTCGGTCGAAGGGGTACGTGGGCAGCGATAGGCGCCGGAAACTCCCGGAGGGCCAGAGCTGCTGCCAATCCGGCTCGAGGCCCAGGCGCCAGAGATCGAGCACGATCGGCAGGAGCGGATTGAGCACTGTCTCGGCCTGGGCGAAATAGCTGCCCAGATCGAGGAGGGCGCCCTCTCCGGCGGGCAAGGGCGGTTCGATTTCCGTGGCAGCGGCCAGCCACGCGCCAAACTCGCCGAGCTCATGGAGGTCGCGGTTGGCGTCCAGCAGCAGCGGCAGGTCGGTAGGCAGGTCTCGCTCGGGGCGCAAGCGGTTAAGCGCGTCCGCGGTGGCTTCGAAATCGGGGCTAGGTGCGGCAAGTAGGGCGACGATCTGATCCCGACTCAGCCACTCCCCGCTGGCCAGGGCGACGAGCTCCCAGAACTCGGCACTTTCGATCCGACTCTCGGGCTCCAAGTTCCATTTGCGGTTGAGCCGCACCAGACAGGTGTTGATCGCGATCAGCATCAGTAGGTTCAGGCGCGGATCGGACTGGACGGCGGCGCGGTCCATGAGATCCTCGATCGTCAGCGCCAGCGGTTTAAGCGCTTCATCCCACTCGCCAAGAAATTTCTTGAACGTGAACTGGTTGTGGGCCAAGAGTCTGGCCTTGATGACATAATAGTCGACATCATCAGCCGGGGGTGCCGCTCCCGCCATCAGGGCGCGCAGGTATTTGGCAGTAAAGACATAGGGCCAGAGCACTTCGCCGCTATGGGGATCGAGCACCGAGAGTCGCGGACGTCGCGGCTGTAAATGGGCGGCAGCAGCACCTTCGGCAAGTGCCATCGCCTCTTGATCGGAGAGCATGCCGACAGCCGCGAGGGTCGGGAACAGGGCGCTACCGACGGGCTGAATCAGTTGGGGGGCGACACCCAAGCGCTCCAGACTGGCCAACAGCACGCGCACCAGCAGATAGGCGCGCTTGGCTGGTCCATAGGCGGTAAGCATCTTGGCGGAGGGCAGGCGCGCGCTGTTCTTGCCCAGTCCCGCCAGAGCTGCGCGCAACGGCTCGGCGCAGACCGGCAGGTCCAGCAGAGCCTGAAGCATGGCTGCGCTGGCCTGGTCGTTGGGCGGGTGGACAATCAGGCGATAGCGCTTCTCGCTGGCGCGGTCGGGCGCGATATGGGGCTGTTCGAGCCAGGCGCGGAGCGCCTGCTTGTCGGTGAGACAGGCGCCTATCCGGAGGGGCAGCGGCTCGCGACCGGAGGCCATGGTAGCGCAGAGATCTTCGAAGTCGGCGGATGCGAACGCCTCCGTGGCGCAGAAGGCGCGCCAGCGCTCGCGCAGGGCATCCAAGGATACCTCGGAGACGGCACTGAGCAGGAACAGATTGACGCTGCCCTTTGCCCTGCGCCTGGGCATTGGATCAGGCTGGAACGCCTCCAACAGCGCATGGCTGTTGACGCCGCCGAAACCGAACGAACTGACGCCGCCGCGCAGCGGCAGGTCGGGCCGGCGAGGCAGCCAGGGACGGTCGATGAGCGCGACCGCGAACGGCGAGTCCTCGAAGCGGATCAAGGGATTGAGCGTTTTGATGTTGAGCGTGCGGGGAATATGGCGGTGGCGCATCATCAGCAAGAGCTTGATCACGCCGGCGACGCCGGCGGAGGCTTCCAGGTGGCCGATATTGGTCTTGACCGAGCCGATCGCGCAGAAGTTGCGGTCCTTGCTGGCCGTGCGGAACACTTTGGTCAGCGCCTCGACCTCGATCGGGTCGCCCAGCGAGGTGCCGGTCCCGTGGGCCTCGGTGTAAGTCACCGTATCGGGCGTGAACCCAGCCATGCGATAGGCGCTGAGGATGACCTCGCGCTGGGCCTCCATACTGGGTGCGGTCAGCGAGACCGCGTGGCCGACATGGTTGACCGCGGTGCCTTTGAGCAAGCCATGGACCGAGCAGCCGAGACCGATCGCGTCCTCAAGGCGGGTCAGCAGCAACACGCCGACGCCGTCGCCGGGCACGTAGCCATTGGCGTCCTTGTCGAAGGTCTTGCACTGACCGTCGGGCGAGAACATGCGCGACTTGGAGAAGGAGATGTGCTTGAAGGCGTGGAGGTTGAGGCTGACGCCCGCGGCGAAGGCGAAGCGGCACTCGCCGGAGAGCAGCGACTGGCGCGCCTTGTGGAGCGCTACGAGCGAGGAGGCGCAGGCCGCGTCGATCGAGATACTGGGCCCGCGCAGACCGAGAAAAAAGGAAATGCGGTTGGCGAGAATGCAGTCGTAGCCACCGAGCGCGGCATAGCTATCGGTGGGCACATCGTGGGCCCAGGACTCCTGGAGGTGGTCGCGACTCATGACGCCGACAAAGACGGCCGTCGGGTCCTTGCGCAGGGTGACCGGCGCCAGACCTGCGTCTTCGATGCAGTGCCAGGTCTCTTCGAGCAGGAGGCGCTGCTGCGGATCCATGTAGCGCGCCTCGCGGGGCGAAATGTTGAAGAAGCGGTTGTCGAACAGGTCCTCGCCCTCGACCACGCCGCACCAGCGGGTGATGCTCTTGTTCGGAGCAGAGAAATCGGGTGAATAGTAATCGTCGATATCCCAGCGCTCGGGCGGTATTTCGATGATCGAGTTACGACCTGCGGCCAAATTTTCCCAAAAATGCGCATAGTCCTCGGCGCCAGGAAACCGACAGGCCATGCCGACAATGGCAACATCATCGCGGCCTTCAGGAGCGGTGCGGGAAGGTATCTGCGCCTTGGCCGGCCCGCGCGAACGTCGACCCTTCGCACCAGGCGACGGGGTATCACTGTTGTCAACAGACATAGAATCCTCGATCAAGTGTCAGAGCGCGATGGCATGGAGAGAGAGGCCAAAGCTGCGCCAATCAGGCAAGCCCGCGATCTTAGGGAACCCCACAAAATACGATGGATCACGCATCAAAACGGCCAAACGCTACAGAAAACGGCAAAAACGTGAGCGTGCTCACCAATCCTCTGGCGCTGCCATTGGCGCTGCCATGTATCTTATCCGTAGCCATGAAGGAAGGCAATCACAGGTCCAAATATTTTCCGCAAAACACGGCCCTGGCGCATGCGATGGAACATACTAAGTCACGCATTTACATGTATTACCCAAAGCGTCGGCAATTCCCTTGGCTCTTAATGGCGACCGCGCAAGACACATGTGACCGCCTGCCGCGGCTCGAACAGGTCCCGCAGGCGCTGTAGCTGCTGTAGCGCAAGATGCAATCTTGCGCCGGGCGGGGGGTGAATATTAAAGCTGTCTTTTCAGTAGAGCGTAACTCCGGGAGCGTCCCTCTGAAAGGAGTCTGTTTTTGCCAAACGTCGAGTGGAGACGACCTTTTCGGCTAAGCTCTAGTCACGAATAATGGCAGAGCGCACTGCGC
>CAYRFM010000011.1:0-119241 GCA_964423555.1 uncultured Holophagae bacterium
TCGCGATTTTTTTTTAGCCGGCTGATCAGGTGAACTTGCCCTCGCGATTTTTTTTGAGTCGGCTGATCAGGTGAACTTGCCCTCGCGATTTTTTTTAGCCGGCTGATCAGGTGAACTTGCCCTCGCGATTTTTTTTTAGCCGGCTGATCAGGTGAACTTGCCCTCGCGATTTTTTCGGAGAGGGCTGTCTCATTTTGGCGATCCATCCTGAAAATTACGTTAGCCGCAAAGGTCCCGTGGGCGCTGTAGCTGCTGTAGCGCAAGATGCAATCTTGCGCCGGGCGGCGGGTGAATCGTAAAGCGGTCTTTTAAATAGAGCGTAACTCCGGGAGCGTCCCTGTGAAATGACTCTGCTTTTTGCCAAACGTCGAAGGGTGACGACCTGAAACGGCAGGAACCCAACAGCCGATACACCGCCCGCAGGACACCAGGGACAAGCAAGCGCAGAATTGTATTGGCGCGGCTGCACATCTCCTGCATAACGGCCGGATCAATCAATGAATCCCCGCTCAATGGGCATACCGTACATCATTCATCTGCTTAGAGGAGAACACATGAAACGCCTTTGTTTGCTGCTGGTCTGCAGTCTGGCCGCGTTTGCCCAGACGAAACAGACCTTCGACACAGTCACGGGCCCGGAAGCTGCCGAGCTTTCCGCCGAGGCCCAGGTCGCCCGCTACGAAGCGGCCGCGACCACGCGCCACGCCCTTTACGCCACCTACTTCGCCGAGGCCGAACAGGCCCACCCGCTCCTGCCCCACGGCCTGCTACAGGCGCTGGCCTTCACCGCCACGCGCTGGGAACAGCTTCAGCCCCTGCCGGACCAGGACACCCACCTCCATCAACCGGCCGCGGTCGGTATCATGGGCTTCTACCGCGGCGAGAGCGGGTTTGCAGACACCCTGGGCGAAGCGGCCGCGGCGCTGGGCGTCGACGCCGAGGTCCTGTGGGCTGACCCGCGCCAGAACATCTTGGCCGGTGCGGCCCTGCTGGAGCGCTACCTCCGCGAGGAGGGCCTGGTCGACGCCCCGCTCGAGGCGCTGGTCCCCGCCATCGCGCGCTTCTCCGGCCTGCCTCTGGGTACCGGTAAGGCCGCCGACTTCGCCCGCGACAGCCACGCCTACGACGTGCTGCTGACCCTCGATCGCGGCCACGACGATAGCGGCATCCTGCTGGAAGCACAGGCGGTCGACTTCGCCAGGGCGTTTGCACCGGCGACGCTGCAGCTCATGCAGGCGCCGCTGATTCGGATCGATCCCGCCAACGACCTGATCGACGCACCCGGCTACCGCCTGGATCCCGCCACCCAGACGCTCCAGCAAGAAGACGAGGCGCCCGCGCAGAAGTCCGCCGACTACCCGCCGGCGCTGTGGATCGCCTCGCCCTACAACTGGGCGCGCACGACCGGCATCACCGACGTCGTCATCCACACCACCGAAGGTTCCTATGCGGGCACGATCTCCTGGTTCCAGAACAACCCCAGCTCCGTTTCGGCCCACTACGTCGTGCGCTCCAGCGACGGCCAGGTCACCCAGATGGTCTACGAGTCGCGCAAAGCGGCCCATGTCGGCGTCCATAACGGCTACACGATCGGCATCGAGCACGAGGGCTACGTCTCCAGCGCCAGCTGGTACACGACCGCGCTTTACAACGCCTCGTCGGCGCTGACCCGCGACATCTGTGCCGGCAACGGCATCGCCACCACCTCCGCCTATAACGGTGCCTCCTCCTCGAACGTGGTCGTGCTCTCGACCGCCTACAAAATCAAGGGCCACCAACACTATTCCAGCCAGACCCACACGGATCCCGGCATCTATTGGGACTGGCCGCGCTACTACGGCCTGCTCAACCCCGGCAGCGGCGGCACAACCACGGTCCTGGACACTTTCGAGTCCAGCGAAGGCCACTTCAACACCGCGCCCGCCTATTCCGGCAGCAGCGTCGGGATCTCCACCGCCTCGACGGCCGATCGCGTCTCGACCACGGTCCACGGCGGCAGCTGGTCGGAACAGATCAAGCTGGTCGACAACACCGGTACCAGCAGCAGCTGGCAGGTGCGCTTCCTCTCGGGCTCGGGCTCGCCAGGTAGCAACACCTCGCTGCAAGTCTCGGGCGGCAAGGTCGGTTTCTGGATCTACAGCGGCGGCACCGGCCTGACCGCGGCACTGGGCGTCGACGACAGCGATGGCACCGAGCTCAGCACGCAGAAGTCGATTCCGGCCAACACCTGGACCCGTCTGGAGTGGCGCCTTGACGACGCCGCCCAGTGGAACGCTTGGGTCGGCGGCAACGGCACGCTGACGGCGGCATCCGTGACCCTCGACGCGATCTGGTTCTATCGCGCCCAAACCAGCTATGATGTCTATCTCTACCTGGACGACGTGACCTACGTGCGTTGAACCAGAGAGGGCGGTGCGCCGCCCTCACCTGCACCCCAGCTGAGGCAGATTGCGAGGTTTTCGTGGACATCAAGGCCCGCTTTCTCGATCCCGCCATGAGGGTCGAAGAATTCATCGACACCTTTGAAACCAAGCGCCGCGTGGTCTTCCTGCGCCGCGCCGATATCCTGGCCGCGCTCCAAATTCGGCCCGGCTGACCTTGGCTCCCAGCCTCTAGCCGGGGTTTGTCAGGTAAGCGTATAATCCCGCAACCACCTCGGCCATGCGCTTGTAGTTCAGTGTGTCTGGCTGGTCGTTGCTGCGATGGTAGTGCTGGTTGCGAAAATTGGCGGTATCAGTAACCATGATTCCAGGAAAACCATACTTCCAAAAAGACACATGGTCGGAACGGTTCACCGCAAGCATCTCGTCGGGAGTGGGAAAAGGCACAACGTTCAGCGGCGTGCTCGTTTGGATCGCCCCTGCCACTTTCATCATCAGCTCGAGCTCAGAGCTCTGTCTGCCCACCAGTGTCAGGTAATTGCCCTTGTCGCCAAATCGGGCAGCCAAGGCGGGGTCCGGATAGGACTGGCTGTTGGGTTCTTCGGTGAAGTAGCCGATCATTTCTAGGGACAACATCACACGCACCGAGACACCCGCGTCTGCCAGGCTCTTGGCGTAGACATTGCTGCCCATCTTTTCGGTCATGAAATAGGGCTGCTCCTCCAAGGTGAAGGCAACCAGATCAATGCGCACGGCAAGCCGAGACGCGCGCAGCAGATCGGCCAGCACGATCAAAGCAGCAACCCCGCTCGCGTTATCGTCTGCGCCGGGGCTCTCAGCCACCGTATCGTAATGGGCGCCCACGACGATGCGGGGCCCATCGGCAGGTCCAAAACTCACCGCCAGGTTGGTGTACGACGCCTCCAAGCCAGGAATTGGCTGGCGCACGACGAGCAAGCCCAGATCGGCCCACTGCTTTTCGATCCAGTCCGCGGCCTTGACCAACTGCTTTGGCTGGCTTGCGGAACGCGGCTGCTCACACAGTTCGGTCACCAGGGTCCGAAGCCGTTCCTCTGACACGTCCGCACCAAAGGCCGTATAGCACATGGCCATCAGCAGGTATTTCCATCCATATTTCATGAAAATCCTCGTGTTAGGGCGCTCGCCCGCGAGATCTCGCGAAAACGCGGGGCATGGCTTCATTGATGGTGGTTTTGAAGGGCTTCACGGAGGAACGCCTCAATCGCGCGGTCCAATGATCAGTTCGCCCTTATCGTTGAGTACCTTGATCTGGGGGCAGATTATGTCCAGGTGGTACTGAGTCCATGGGATCAGGCCCAAGCCGAAATGGATGGCCCCATTTTCGGCACCGTAGACTTCGTTCATCGCTACGTTCTTGGGATAGAGTTTGAAGTCCGTGTTGATGCCGTGGCCAATCTCCCATAAGTTGGCATAGCGCGAATCGACCGCCATCATCGCCTCCATCACCTCGAGGGCTGGCACTACATCAGGGTGACTGGCGCGTAGATGCGTGATCCTGCCGCCTTCGATCTTGGCAATGACGGCGTGATCGACGATACCCAGCAGTTTCTGGTGTAGTCGTTCCTGATCGGAGCGCAGAAAGGACACGCTGCCGGAGTGGAGGATGGGGAAGCCCTTGAAGGCAATTTCACCGTTGATATCCAACAATTTGGAGCTGTCATAGTTGAGAATGAATTCGGGCATGACCGACACCTCGCCGGAGGGCATAAGTTGCTGATTGCCCCAAGTCAGAGGTCCAGTCTGCTCGTGCCACTCCAGGGTGTCGTCCTGATGCCTGAAAATGGCCGAGACACCGTATTGGTCGTCACGCCACTCCAGGTACTCCGAGTCCTCACCCAGTTCGAAAATGCGATTGCCCAACTTCTCCTGCTCCTCGGGAATGGTGCGCTCTGCCGATTCCAGGAAGTAGGCCACGTCCTCGAGACAGGTGGGGGTGGAGTTGGTGGCCATGCAACAGATGATGCGCTTGCCGACTTCGTGATCCTCAATGGAGCGGATGTAGGAGTCCGGGGCGATGATGATGACGTGAGCGGGCTCTTTGGCACGGTTCACCACCTCGGCCAAGTCCTGGCCGTCATAGACCAACACGCCGGTGTCGACATAACTGCTATCGGTTTCGATGGCAATTTTGTCCTGCCATGCGGGGCTGGTGATGACATAGAAATTAGCGGGTTCAGTTTTGCTGAAGGTAGGGTACAAGTGGGGTCTGACGGTAACAGCCATGGGAAATACCTCGAAACAATGTCGCTTGATGCAGTGGGGCCGGGCGGCGGTTAGTGGTTAAGGAGCGGATGACTCGCCTTGAGCATTGAGAAGTGCCGCGGCAAATGAGGCGATCGTGGGCGACTCCAAAAGTGCGACCAGGGATAATTCGATACCCAGCTGGGTTCTGACGGTTGAGATCACTTTGACGGCGGACAGCGAGTGCCCACCCAGGTCCATGAAGTTGTCGTTGATGCCGATCCCCTCGATTTGGAGGACCTCCTCCCAGATACCGGCCACGGTGCATTCCATGGGACTGCCGGGCGCGACATAGGGTTCATCCAATTCGGGGCGTTCCTGAGCCGGCGCCGGGAGCTTGGAGCGGTCCAGTTTGCCGGTGGCGGTGCGGGGCAGGCTTTCGTGGGCGATAAAGTGGCTGGGCACCATGTATTCCGGTAGTTTTTGTTTGAGGAATTCACGGATCTCGGCCTTGTCCACTTGGTTGCTGTCAAGCACCATGTGGGCCACCAGTTGCTTGTCTCCGGCCTCCGTCTCGTGCACGACCACGACCGCGCTCTGCACTTTGGGGTGACGCCCTATAGCGGATTCGATCTCGCCCAGCTCGATGCGGAACCCGCGAATCTTGATCTGAGCGTCGTTGCGTCCCATGAACTCGAGTTCGCCATTGGTGCGGTAGCGCACCACATCGCCCGTTTTGTACATACGCGACCCAGGGCGATCCGTGAAGGGGTCGGGAATGAAGCGCTCGGCGGTGATGCCGGCCCGCTGGATGTAACCTCGGCCCAGGGACTCGCCACTGATGTAAAGCTCGCCGGACAGGCCGATGGGGCAGGGTCGGCCATCCTCGGCAAGCACGTAGAGCTTGATATTGTTGATGGCATGACCAAAGGGCACGGTGCGAATCCCTTTGGTGCGACAATTGCCCATGCAGATGATGACCGTCGTTTCGGCCGGTCCATAAATGTTGTGGAGCTGGGCGTCATAGATCTCGTAAAATCGCTCAGCCACCGCCAGCGGCACTGCCTCCCCACCAGTGAAGAAATTGCGCAGCGAGGTGCAGCGCGCCGCACCGGGTTCGTCGAAAAAGGGAATCAGCGCCGAAGGCACCGTGAAACCCGCCGTTACCCGCTGTTCCTGGATCAACCGCACCAAATAGGCGTTGTCCTTATGGCCCTCCGGCTTGGCCACCACGATCGCCGCACCGTACAACAGAGGCCAAGTGGTCTCCATGATAGCCGGGTCGAAGCAGCAGGAAGTTTTGTAGAGAAAGCGATCATCGTGGCCGAGCGGGTTGCGGTCCTGCATGGAAACAATAAAGTTGAGCAGGGCGTGATGGGTGGTGAAGACGCCCTTGGGCTTGCCCGTCGAGCCGGACGTGTAGACGATGTAGGAGCCAATGGCGCTGGGCACCTGGAGCGATAGATCGCCTACATCGTAAGCTTCCAACAGGTGGGCGTCCCGATCGAAGTTGAAGTGCTCGGCGGAGGAGGAGGGCACGGTAGCGCCTTGGGCGTCATGGGTGATGATCACGGGTGCCGCCGTTTCTTCCAACATCAGCTCGAGACGATCCATGGGGAAGGAGGCGTCCAGCGGCAAATAGACACCGCCGGCTTTGAGAATGGCCACATAGGCGACCACGCTTTCGAGGCAGCGCGCCATATAGACCCCCACCGGCTGATCCAGCTGGACGCCGCGGGCGACCAAATGGCGCGCCAAGCGATTGGCGCGTTGATTGAGTTGGCCGTAATTCAGTTGCTCGCCCTCGAAGATGACCGCAGTCAACTCCGGCCGTTCCCGGGCGACCGCCTCAAATCGCCGGTGAAGGGGAAGCTCGCGGTCGTACTCGCGGTCGGTCTCGAGCCATGTCTCCATCAGCAGGCGCATCTCTGCTTCCGGCATGATGTTCAAACTGCCAAGGTCCTGCTGCCTATCGGCGAGCAGGAGTTCAAACACGTGATTCAGCTGTTTCTCCATGCGCGCAACGGAGACGTCGGCAAACAGATCGGCGCTGTAGCGGATCTGGCCAGCCAGGCCTTGGTCGGCAACCCACAGTTCCAGCGTCAGATAGCGCGGATGACGCGCCACCTGTTCGGCGCTTTCAGGATCGGCTCCGAAGCGAAAGATCACCGGACACAGTTCGGGATGACCGTCGGGGCGACTCATCTCCAGACGAAGAGCCAACTCGGCCAAGTCGAGAGGCTGATCCCGCATGGCCTCCAGTTGCGCTTCATTGTGGTGCATGAGTTCGGAGAACAGGTTGAAGGCCTGAAAGTGGGTGCGGAGCGCCAGCGGCTGAGGGTCTTCGCCGACAATCTGCACCCCCAAAAGTTGATCCTGCTGTTTGGCGTAATGCCGCAACCAGGTCTGGACCACGCCCAGACACAGGGCGACTCGCTCTGAGCTCCCGACAGCGGCAAGCTGCTCGACCCAATCCTCCCAAACAAAGGAGTGACAGCGCTCCCGATAGTCGTAGCGCGAGGAGAGCGGATAGTCCGTGGGCAGCTCCATCACGTTGAGATCATGGGCTTGCGTCCACCAGGGCGCGCGCGGGGCGGTTTGGGTTGACGTGGCGGCGGTTCTTGAGCCGATCATAGTTCCTCCTCTTGTTGCCGGACCGAGCCAGGGCTTTGGATGCTATCCATAAAATCGAGCACCACCTGGCGAAAGCGCTGAGGCTCTTCCAGATGCAGGAAATGGGCGCTGTGTTCAAAAACCACGAGCGCGGCCCGCTCGATCAGATGTTGGTAGCTGGCGGTGGTCTCCGGCGTGGTCTCGTCGTTGCGTCCACACATCAGCAGAACGGGCATGTGCAGCCGTTTCAGTTCTGCCAGGCACTCGTAGTTCTTGAGGGTGCCTGTCACGGATGTTTCGGCGTCTCCCCACATATGGCGGTAGACCGCCTCGCCGACGGCCTCGAAGGCCGCCTGAAGGGGCGCCGGAAACGGCAAGGTGCGACACATATGGGCCTGATAATAGGTCATGGAGGCGATCCGATATTCCACCGAGCGGGTGGTACCTGCCTGTTCGTGGCGCGCAAAGATCCGCTGGATGCTCTCGGGCAGTCCCCCCTTGAGCCGCACCATATCCTGAATCAGGCGCGGCACACTAAAGCAGGGGCTGACCAGCATCATACTCTCCACGATCAGCCGTCCCGACAACGCGGCCTGAGTGGCCAAGATCGCGCCCCAAGAGTGGCCCGCCAGGTACACGCGCTCAAAACCCAGGTGGTGACAGAGCTGCAAGAGCTCATCCACGAAGTAGTCGATCGTCCAGCGCGCCGGGTCGCCTGGCCGCTCTGAAGACCCGCAGTCCACTTGATCGTAGAACAGGACCGGGCAACGATCCGCCAAAAAGGCAAAGGGCTCCATATAATGATGCGGCATGCCCGGACCTCCGTGGATCACCACCACCGGCGTGGCCGGGCCTTCACCCAGGAGGCGGAACCAGATCCGCACGCCGCTTAACATCACCTTTTCTTCCCTCACCGCCAAACCTTGCATCAGTATCCTCTTTGGCATGCGATCTTAAATGACTGTTTCTTCCCGTTCGATTTGCAGATCGTTTTTCAGTCGTTGGGAAAGGACTTGCAACAGGGCATTCTTGGCCTGATGGACGAGGGTGTGGTCGCCCTCCAGCATGACCTGTTCAAACGGACCTGCGGTCTGTTCGCGCCAAGCCGCGATATCCTCTGGCGGCATAATGTGGTCCTGGTAGCCGCCAATGGCAGTAAGCGGGCAGCGAACCTTGCGTCCGGCGTGGTAGGCATAGGTCTCGGAAAGCTCGAAATCGGCTCGAATCGCCGGCAACAGCAAGTTGAACAACTCCGACTGGGCCAAGGTCTCCTGGGGCATGGCGCCATAGCGGGTCAACTCACGGCTGAAGGCGGCGTCGTCATAGCCAAAAATGGGTTGCTTTCGAGGCGGCAGGTGCGGTGCCCAGATGTTGGACACGAATAAGTGGGCGGCCTCCAATCCGTGAACCTCCTGCAGCCGATGGGCCAGCTCGAAGGCAATGAAGGAGCCGGTGCAACTGCCGAACAGGCAGAAGGGTCGGTCCAGGTGAGGCAGGAGGAATTGGCTCAGTTCATCAATCAACGGCTCCATCCTCGTGAACAGGGGATCCTTGACCCTACGCAAGCCACCAGGAAACTCGAGGGGGTAGACCTCGACAAAGCCGGGAAGCTGCGCAGGCCAAGCACGGAAGATGGCGGCGTTCCCACCGGCGTAGGGCACGCAGATCAAGCGCATGCGTGCGAGCTTGTTCCGTTTGGAAGGGACAATCCAAGGATTGAGCTCGGGAATCGACACGAGACACCTCTCAGGGAAGACTCACCGGTGGGTGGCTTGGGAAAAATCGATGTCACGGGCGGGAAATAGCCATTCCAACCCGACTTCACTGAGGCGTCTCACGAAAACGTCTCATTGTAGTCTCGATTGGAGCGCAAAGCAAGAGCCAATGCCAGGGCACATACTTCAAGGAAATTCGCAAAGGCAGGTGTTTTAACATTTGCAACATTACGCAGCTTTTTTTTCCTGTGACCGTTATTCCTCAGATTTCTTATCCCAATCGAATACCTCTTTCGCATTACTTTCGCGCTTCTCTGACCCAATCTAATCGCGAAAAACGTAGAGATTTCTATACCGCAAGCGCTTCACGCGTGGTAAGCTACCGGCCAAGGTTTCAATCTCCCTCCATCTGGGAGCCACCACTCACTGCTTTCCACTGCCCATGCGGGGTCCTCGCCATTTGGCTTTGAGGACCCTTCGCTCGCGTTTCTCCACACCCCACTCGGTAGGTATTGATGTACGTCCCGCCTCTACTCGAACTTCCTGGTCTTCCAGCCAAGTCTGATCGTCGCATCATCGACGCGCATACCCACGCTTGGCCTGAGCGCCTGCACCGCGCCATATTGGACTGGTTCGACCGCTACTCCTGGCCGATCATCCACCGCCACGACAGCGAGGAAACGCCCGCCGTGCTCGAAGCACAGGGCCTAAATGCCTGGGTGGTGATGGCTTACGCCCATAAACCTGACATTTCCGAGTCGCTCAACCGCTGGCTGGCCGAGTATGCAAGGCGGCATCCCAAGGCCGTCGTCCTGGCCTCCGTCCACCCAGACGACCAAAACCCAAGGGAAGTACTGCGGCGAGCGATCGACGAACACGGCCTGAAAGGCATCAAACTCCACAATCACGTGATGGGCATCGCTCCGGAAGACCCTCGCTGTTTTCCGATTTACGAGTTCGCCTGTGAACGAGACCTGCCCCTGGTCCTCAATGCCGGTCGCGAACCCGACTCCCATGGCTACCCGGTCTCGACCCGCGAGGTCGGGGGCGTGGACCGCATTCGCACCGTGTTGACCCACTACCCCCAGATGCGCTGTTGCGTGCCGCACATGGCAATGGACGAATGGGAACAGATCCCGGAACTCTTCGAGATCTGCCCAGGACTCATGTTGGACACGACGTTATGCCTGGCTTCTTACTTTCCCAAGGCGCCGGATGTAACGTGGATCGACAGGTATGCGGAACGCATCATGTACGGCTCAGACTACCCGATCCTGCCCTACCCTTACGACCGAGAATGGAGATGTATAGAATCGATGGCCATCAATGCCAAAAAGCTTGACGCCATCTTCTATCACAACGCCAAAGGATTCTACAAAATCCTCGAAATGCCATGACGGCGATGCTTCGATAACGCGTAAATACCTAGTATTCTTTGCTCGATGATCTTCGAGATAAGTCTCGTCGCGCCAAAATGTAAATCATCTCAATCCAAGACTTTAGAAGAGGTGCATCTCGAAAAAATCGCGAAAAATAAGTTGACTTTTCCGCGACCACCGTGTATCTTTTCTACAGGCGCCTAACAGTCAATCGGCTATGCCCTGAATCACACTTAATTATGCGCCTACAATCAGTGGGTATCTGCTTGGCAACAGCTAACTACATTGTTCATAATGGAGCATCACTATGAAAAAGCGCAACAAAAACGGCCAGTACACCGGCTCTCTGCTGGGCTAATCCATTTCAACGGCAACGTTGATCTGTATTAGTAGGGGAATGCCTACGGGCATTCCTCTATCCGCATTTTCAGGTACATGCGTCACACCGTTCCGATCGACATGAGCGCACCGTCCCATCTTTGAGGGTCTCCACGAAAACACCGCACTCCTGTCGGTCCGAATCCAAGTCGGCGCCAACCCAAGCTCTTCGACCAAACCTCCCCCACGCACGGAGGCGCATCTTGCAACAACCGTCACCAAGCTCGACCTGCTCCTTAGGGGAGCCGGCCGCGCCACTCGCCGTGTTTGCCGATGAGTCGGTCCGCACCTTTGTCGAGACTCTCCCCCATGCCAATACCCGCTGGTTCGGTCATGTAACCGAACTCAAACCCTGTCTTGCCGACCTCACCGGCGAGGTGCGCGTGCTTGTCATCCTGCCGGACCACCATCTGGCCGAGCTGCCCTCCGCCCAGGAATATCGGTCCCTTGAACTCCTGCCCTTCGCCAGCGACCAAGGCGCGATGATTCCCCACTTCCTGGAGAACTGGCTCAAGAACGACCCATCCCGCTGGGCGGCCGATCGCGATGTGCTGGCGTCCCTGTCAGGCTCAGGCACCACCTTCCTCATGGAGGAGGCCCTCAGCGGTGCCTTCGCGCAGTTCGATCCGGACCTGAAACCAGCCAGTTCGCTGGATCTCGCCTGGCAGGGACATCACCTTTGTACCGCGGGCAGCATGGGCTGGCGGCTCGCTCAAGCTCCGACCAGCGGCTTCCAGCTTGACGGCCAGCTCGCGCTCAAAGGTCGCGCCCTGGTGGCGGGTCAGGCGGCGCCCGATGCGCGGGAGGCACTCTATCGCTCGCTAGAGTGCCTGACTCGGGAAACGATCGTCTTAGCGCTGCGGGCCGGTCGAATCGAGACCGTTACGGCGCTCAATGCCGGCAGTGAGCAAGCCGCCGCCGCGCTCCTGCGCCTGTTTGAGGAAAACCCGGCCTACCACACCCTCCAAACGATCGGCTTTGCCCTCGACAAGCAGGCCCACTCCTATGCCGCCAACACGCCCCTTAACGGCGCCTGCGGCGCGCCGGCCGGTGCGCTCTTCTTGGAGCTCGGCCGCGCACACGATCCCTATCATCTGCGTTTGTTTAGCTCCGAGACCATCGTTTCGCACAACGACACGGTACTCCTCGGCAAAAAGAAGATGAAGCGGCGCAAGGCGGCTTCGTGCCCCTGCCTCGATTTCTGACGATCCCCACGATGAGGCATTTATGGAAAAGATACATTTGCAACCCAGTTCCCTGCGCAATTTTGGCGACTCCAGGGACAGCACCTTCTGCCTGGTGACCAACCCTGAATTTCGCGACCTGTTCCAGATCGCAGCGGACGCCAAATATGCCGACAGCAAAATCGTGGTCTATGATCAGAAGCGCCCTTTCGAGGAGTTGCTGGCGAAGGAGATCCCGCAAAACGCCCACGTGCTGGTCGTCATGCCCGACACCTATTTCAAATCTCCCGACCCCGAGTTTCTGACCGAGACCCGGAAACTCAGTGTCTTGGCCTGCTCCTCTACCCCGACCAGCACCGCGGCCCTGAAACACTTCATCAAGATCGCCGAGAGCACCGACCCGGCGGACCAGGACGCCTTTAGCGATCGCTTTTTTGAGCTGGGCGAGTCCGTGGAGTACTTTCGCTTTGTCGATGAGCGCTACCAGACCGAGGCTGTCTTTCACCATATGGAGGACGATCTGGCCTGGCACGAACAAACCGGCGTGCTTGGCTGGGGCCAGCAGCAATTGTTGCCGTCCGGCGAGATCAGCGTGTTGCCTGTGCAGGTCTTCGGTCAGGATATCGACTGCAAGTTCAAGCTCAATGGGCAACTGGCCTTCAAGGGTTGGCCGATTCTCCACTCGGGTACCCCCTCCTTCCTCTTGGCGGACCAAGAGCGCATCTACCGCACCCTGACCACGATGCAGGAGCATGCCGTCATCGCCACCCTTGAGGACGGCATCATCACCCATTTGGAGCCCACGCATCCCAGTTGCCGGCCCGCGGCCGAAATGCTCGATGCCATGCGCTTCATCGATTCCCGATTCGGCATCCTGCTGGAGATCGGGTTCGGCATCAACACCAGCCTGGAGCTCTTTGCCGGGAATTCGGCCATGAATGAGGTCTACGGAGGCGACCACGGCGTCATCCACTGGGGACTCGGCCTGATTCCCTACACCCAGTACCACCTGGACATCATCAGCCCCGGGACCAAGGTCTACGGCAAGAACGGCGAGCGAATTTTCGGCTTTTGAACATCCACTCAACCCAAGGCGTGCCCCTGCGCGGTCGCGCAAGGCGGACGACCCCTACCCTACTCGTCTCCACCCCGCATTGGGAGCGGCCGGGGTCCATGCAGACGGATCGGGGGCAGCAGTGACGCTCCGGTGCTCCTCATTGGCCGCCGCCGAGGGGGGCCGCCCAGCCAAGCGCCTTTCGAACGGCGGCATCTCCTCTCATGACTGGAACGATACGTGTCTGGCTTTTATACCTTCAATGCATTACGATCCTCTCACGACCTTCTTAGGCCCATCTTCGAGGAGTTCTATGGCGTTTGAGATCTCATTCAAGCATGCAGGTATCGGAAGCGAGGCATGAGGAACCCAGGGACGAACCAACAGCACCAGCATCGGACACTGGTCGAGATATTGGCCGCGCGGGGCAGCGAACAGGCTGGATCCGTCGCTTATCGCTGGTTGGAGCACCGCGATTTCCAAAGCGAGCAGGTTCTTACCTACGGCGAGCTAGACCGGCACGCTCGCGCCGTGGCCGCCATGCTCGCCGCCGAACCCGACCCTCGTCCCGTCATCCTCTTCTTCCCGCCTGGCCTGGCCTACATCATCGCTTTTTTTGGCTGCCTGTATGCCGGTCGGATCGCCGTTCCCCTCTACCCGCCTCGCCCCAATCGCAAGCTGGCACGGGTCAGCAGTGCCGTCCTTGACTGTGGTGCAGGACTGGCCCTGACGACCGAAGCGCTGTTGCCCGCGCTGGAGATCGTCAAGGCCGAAACGCCCGAACTGGTTTCCTTGGCGCTGGTGACCGTCGACGCGACCGCCGAGGCCCCGGCTTGGCAGGGCCCGCAGATCCAACCCCACCAGATCGCTTTCCTGCAGTATACGTCCGGCTCCACCGGGGACCCGAAGGGGGTGATGGTGACCCATGCCAACCTTCTCGCCAACCAACGGGCCATCACCCGCGGCTTCGACACCCGCGCGGACGACCACTGTCTCAGCTGGCTGCCGCTCTACCACGACATGGGGCTCATCGGCTGTGTCTTACATCCCCTCTATCGCGGCATTCCCGCCACCCTGATGTCGCCCATCAGCTTCGTGCAGGACCCGCTTTTCTGGCTGGAGGCCCTGACCCACTACCGCGCGACCCTTGCCGGTGCCCCCAACTTCGCTTACGACCTCTGCGTCGAACGCGCCGTGCCAGAGCGGTTAGCCGCGCTCGATCTGAGCCACTGGCAGGTTGCCTTCAACGGCGCCGAACCCGTGCGTGCCAAAACCATACAGCGATTCACCGAGACCTTTCAAGAGGTCGGCTTCCAAGGCCGCTCCTTTTTTCCCTGTTATGGCATGGCCGAGGCGACCCTGTTCATCAGCGGTGGCGGCCGGGGCGCCTACACCCACAGCCATCGCTTCGACTACGACGACCTGCAACAGGGTCGTGTCTCACCCGCGCAGGCGGGTGAATCCCTGGAGCTGGTGGGCTGCGGCGCCGCCTTGGCCGAACACGAGGTCGCGGTGATCGACCCGAAAAGCGGGCAGAGGCTCGAAGCGGGTCGCATTGGCGAGCTCTGGTTCGCCGGCCCCAGCGTGGCCGCAGGTTATTGGCAGCGGCCCTCGCTGACTCGGGCCTGTTTTGGGGCGAACCTCGATGACGACACCCGCTATTTGCGCACTGGTGACCTAGGCTTTCTCTATCAGGGCGCCCTCTACATCACGGGCCGACTCAAGGATGTCATCATCATTCGCGGCAGAAACTATTTCCCAAGCGACATCGAAAGCGCCATGGAAGCCTGTCACGAAGCCGCCAAGCGTGGCGGTAGTGCAGCTTTTTCGGTGACCCTGGAGGGCGTGGAACACCTGGTTGTCGTGCAGGAAGTCGAGCGACGCTTTGTGCGGAACCTGGACACCGAGGCCCTGGTACGCGCCATCCGCGACACCGTTTCGGGCACCCTGGCCATTCAGGTCCATACCGTGGCGTTGGTCAAGCCAGGTGGCATTCTCAAGACCTCCAGCGGCAAAGTGCGGCGCGATGCCTGTCGCCAGGCGTTTCTCGACCACAGTTTGCCGCTGCTCGAACAACAGGCCCCCCAACAGTCCATAACGCCCGCCGTTACCACCGAATCCCTATCGCTCGAAGCCGCCTTGTGCGCTTGGTTGGCCGACCAGCTGGGTCAAACCAGGGGCGCCATCGACGCCCAAACGCCGCTCACCGCCCTGGGTCTCGACTCCATCGGTGCGATTAAGCTCCAACATCGGCTCGAGCGCCACCATCGTCTCCAGACCCCTCTGGAAGCCATGTTGAGCGGCGCGTCCCTGGCCGAGCTCCTGGCCCAGGCGCTATCCGTCGGCCCGCCTGAGGCCGATGCGTGCCCACCAGGGAACGAGGCCTTTCCCCTATCCCACAATCAGCAGGCCCTTTGGTATCTGGAACAGCTCCAGGATCACGGCGGAGCCTATCACTTGGCCTATGCCTTCCGCACCGGCACCCAGTTTCGCCCAGACCGCCTGAAAGCAGCGTTTGAGCAGCTCGTCATGGCACACCCGATGCTGCGCTCGAGGTTCACGGCCCATCAAGGTGAGCTTCGCCAGCAACCCATGGCCGATTTCGAGCCGCCGATCGAGGCCTGGGATGCCCGGGCCTGGAGCGACTCCGCGCTGAAGGCCTTCCTCGCCGAGGAGAGTGGCCGCAGGTTCGAACTGGAGCGCAGCCCACCCTTCCGCCTCTCGCTACTGCGGCGGGACGACAGTTACCTGCTGCTCTTCGTGGGTCACCACATCGCCTTCGACTTCTGGTCCTTCGGCCTGCTGTGGGACCAACTGAACCGGCTTTACACCGGGACCTTGCCCGTCCTGCCCGTCGGTTCATCCTATGCCCATTTCCAACGCGACCAACTGCGCCTGCTTGGGGAGGCCGAAGGCGTGCGCCAGCGCGACTATTGGGCCCGGCGCCTCGCCGAACCCAGGGCCGTCCTCGAACTGCCCCTCGATCAGCCGCGCCCAGCGAGGCGTGGTTTCAACGGCGATCGCGCGTTCTCTCGCATACCCGCGCAATCCGCCGCACGCCTCCAAAAGCTCGCCAACACGCATCAGACAACCCTCTTCAACACCGTCTTCGCCCTTTACGCCGCGATGCTCCACCGCTACTCGGGCCAGAGTGACCTCCTGGTAGGGACCCCCGGCCATGGCAGAGGCCTAGCGACCGCCAACGACATCGTCGGCTATTGTGTCAACCCACTGGCGATCCGTCTCGACTTCTCGGCGCGGCCAAGCGTGGGCGGTTTCCTAGACCAGCTCAAGCACAGCGTTCTGGAGGCCATGGCCCATGGGGACTATCCCTTCGGGTTATTGGTCGACCACCTCAAGCCCGCCCGCGACCCTGCGCGTTCGCCCCTCTTCGACACCCTGTTTGTCTGGCATTCCGGCCAGGCCGGCTTGCCCGCGGTTGCCCTTAGACAGCCAGGCGCGACCCTGATGCTGGGCGACTGCCCCCTGGAGAGCATCGATGAAGGCCTGCGGGCAGCACAATTCGATCTGAGCCTGCACGCTGCCCTGGTGGACGGCGAGATTCTGCTCTCTCTCGAATACGATCGCGATCTGTTCTGGCCCCGTTCCGCGGCCCGAATGCTCGATGCTTTGGCCGTTCTGGCCGCCCATTTCACGGACGCCGAACCGGTGAGCCAATTGCCCGTGGAAACACCTGAAGAACGCCATCGGGTCCTCATCGCCCTCAACGCTTTGTCTGACTGCGTGCCGCCCGAACTGCTGGACCTGCTGGACCACGATCGCACCCCGGCCGACACCGTCGTCCTCCACGATGCCGACGGCCCCTGGACCCAGTCCCAGCTACAGGGCAGCGCCAACGGTATCGCCCGTGCGCTGGCTCAGCGGGGCATCGGCCCAGGCCACAGTGTCGGAATCTGCATGCCGCGCAGGGCGGCCATGGTCGCAGCCATGCTCGGCGTGATCAAATCCGGTGCGACGTATCTGCCCTTGGATCCCGGTTACCCCCGCTTGCGCCTCCAGACCATCGCCCTCGACGCGTCGCCCAGCTGCATCCTGGTGACGCCGCAAACCGCCGAGCTATTGGCAGAAGTACCCCTGCCGCTGCACGATCTCAGTGCCGCCCACAGCGCTCACAAGCTTCAGGTGACGACTTCGGCCCAGCAGCTGTCCCACATCATCTATACCTCGGGATCCACCGGCAGACCCAAAGGCGTGGCCATCACGCGGGCCAATACCGCCGCGCTCTTGCGCTGGGCCGCGCGCGCTTTCCCAGAAGGCTGTATGCGCGGCATGTTGGCCTCGACCGCCATCTGCTTCGATCTTTCGGTCTTCGAACTCTTTCTGCCCCTATGCAGCGGCGGAAGGATCGTCTTGGTCGAGAACCTGCTGACGCTCGCCGAGCCCTCGTGTCCGCCGGATATTACCCTGATCAACACCGTGCCCTCGGCCATGCAGGAGCTGCTCCGCCTCGCCGCGCTCCCCGCCAGCACCCAGGTGGTCTGCCTGGCGGGCGAGGCCCTGCCAGCAGCGCTGGTCCGCGACCTGGAGGCGGCACGACCCGATCTCGCCATTTACAACCTGTACGGTCCTAGCGAGGATACGACCTATTCGACCTTCACGCGCGTCCACGGCGACAACACCCCATCGATCGGCCGCCCCATCGACGGGAGCGCGGTTTATCTCCTGGACGACCAGCTCCAGCCGGTGCCCTACCGTGCCCTGGGCGAACTCTATCTGAGCGGTGCCGGATTGGCTCGCGGTTACCACCAACAGCCAGGTCGCACGGCGGCGGCGTTCGTGCCCAATCCCTTCGCCGCCCAAGAGGGTGGCGAGCGCCTGTATCGCACCGGTGACCTGGCGCGCTGCGACGAGAACGGCGATCTGCTTTTCGCGGGCAGGGCCGACGCTCAGGTCAAGGTGCGCGGGTTCCGAATCGAGATCGAGGAAATCGAAAAAACCCTGGAGCGCTTCACCGGCGTGGCGCGCGCCATCGTCTGCTTGGTTTCCCAACCCGTGCCCAGTCTCGTCGCGTATTACACCACCCGCCAGGAGCTCGACCCACACCAACTCAGAGCGTTCATCGCCGAACGACTCCCGCACTACATGGTGCCCGCCTCTTTCCTGAGTTTGCCCAGGTTCCCCATGACCGCCAATGGCAAGATCGATCGCCGGGCCCTGATGGCTCTGCCCCGCCCTGACCTTGACCGGCCAAGCTGTCCATTGAGCGATAGCGAAAGCCGCTTGGCGGAGCTCTGGTCCGAGTTACTGGGTACAAGACCCCAAACCCCCGACGCTCACTTCTTCGAGTTGGGTGGCCACTCGCTGCTGGCAACGCGACTCGTCGCCTTAGTCGCCGCCCGCTTAGGCCGGACACTTTCCTTGAGCCAGGTGCTGTCCCTGCCTACCCTGGGTGCCCAAGCCGCGGCCATCGACGCCTGCGACTTGGATCAGGCCTCCGTCATCCCGCGGCTCGACCTTCAGGCAGATGCCGATCAGCCGCTCTCCTTCGCCCAACGACGCCTGTGGGTGCTCGACGGCATGGAGGGCGCGAATGTGGCCTATCTCATGCCCGCCACCTTCAGGATCTCGGGCCCTCTGGACTGCCAACGCCTCGAGGCTGCCCTGGCAGGGGTCTTGCGCGTCCATGAAGTTCTGCGTTCGATCGTGGTCACCCAAGAGGGCCTGCCCCGCCAGCGCCTGACTCGGCCCCATTGGCACCTGCAGCTGGTGGACTTGAACCAGCTAGCCCCCGAACGACAGTCCACCGCGGCCGCGGCGTTGAGCCTGGCGGCAGCGCGTCGACCCATGTCTCTCGAAACGGGGCCGCTCTACCGTTTTTTGCTGGTGCGGCTGCATGCGCGGCAGCACGAACTGGTGGCCGTCTTTCACCACATCGTCGCCGATGGCTGGTCGATCCGCATCATTTTTGACCAACTCGCTCGCTGCTACGCCGCGCCATCGCGCGCCTACCCCGAGCCGACCTTGCGCTATCGCGATTACGCCGCCTGGGAACAGCAGCGCCCGCCCGCCTCCCGCGAAGCGCTCCGGTTTTGGGAGGCCCAGCTGGAAGGGGCGCCCGAGCAGACGACCTTGCCGACCGACCATCCCAGACCTGCGCTGCAATCCTTCAGTGGCAGCCAGTACAGCTTCCCTCTTTCAGCCAGGCAGGTGGCGCGCCTGAACCAGCTGTGTCGCCAACAGGGCGCAACACCCCACATGGGCTTCTTCGCCGTGTTTGCCCTGCTCCTGGCGCATTACAACCAGCGCGAAGATCTGGTCATCGGCGTGCCCGTCGCGAATCGCCACACCAGGGAGCTGGCCGAAGTCGTCGGCTTTTTCGTCAATACGCTCCCGATACGCCTGCGCGTCTCGCCCTTCCTGACCGTCGCGGAGCTATTGACCGCGACGCGGAACACGCTGATGGCGGCTTACGACCATCAGGAAGTGCCCTTCAACCTGCTCGTCGACCAGCTCAAACCCCAGCGCGACGCCAGCCATGGGGCGTTTTTTCAGTGCCTGTTCCTGCTGGAGGAGGAGGAACCGAGCTTCACCTTAGAGGGCCTGGCGATCACGCCGCTCGAGCGCCACTCGGGTACCGCCAAATGCGATCTGACCCTCGCCCTGCAGCGACAGGGCGAGGGCTACTTGGCGCGGGTGGAATACCCGACCGCCCTATTTACCCAGGCCAAGGTCAGCCGTTTGGGCGAACACTTTCGCCAGCTCGTGGCCATGCTGCCACAGGCGGGCACGACCCCCGTGGCGGCATTGAGTCCCCTGACCGCCCGCGAACGCGCCCTGCTGTTGGAGCACTGGAGCCAGGCAGGTGTCTGGCATGACTCGGAACCGGCGGTGCGTCGCTTCGAGGCCCTGGCACGGCGGGTGCCGCAACAAGTGGCGGTGACCGCCGCCGAACAGAGCCTGACCTACGGCGACCTGAACAGCTGGGCCAATCGCCTGGCGCGCGGTTTGCGGGAACGTGGAATCGACCCAGGGCAGGTGGTGGGACTTTGCCTGAGCCGCGACGCTTTCTTAATCGGAGCGGTGCTGGCCATCCACAAGGCAGGAGCTACCTACCTGCCCCTGGACCCCCACTATCCACATGAGCGCTTGGCCTTCATGGTCGAGGATGCCGGGGCCTCCATGCTTTTGTGTGACAGGCACACCCGGGCTGCCATCCAGGCCAGCGCCGAGCAGATCTGGGAGGTCGCGACCACCCTGGGCGATGACGACCCAGGCGAGCTTGGGCTGCCGGTGCTCCCCAATCAGCGCGCGCACCTGATCTACACTTCTGGCTCCACGGGCCGCCCCAAGGGTGTGGTCGTGCAGCATCGCAGCGTCAGTCAGCTCATCGACTGGGCGCTGGCAACCTACGCGCCGACCGAGCTGGCCAAGGTGCTCTTCGCCACCTCGGTCTGCTTCGATCTCTCGGTTTTCGAGATGATGGTGCCGCTCTGTGCCGGCGGCGAAGTGATGGTCGCCCGCGATGTTTTCGATCTGGTCCACACGGATCTCGCCGCGCGGGTCACCCTGATCAACACCGTGCCCTCGGCCATGGAAGAGCTGCTGGCGGCCCGCCTCGAGGCACCCGCGCTTCGGGTGGTCAACCTGGCGGGAGAGGCGTTGAGCGGCATCCTGGCGGACCGGCTGCAGCGGCACTTTCGCGATCGCAACCTGCGCCTGTTCAACCTCTACGGCCCCTCGGAGGACACGACCTACTCGACGGCTGCCTTGATCGCGCCTGGCGAAACCAACCCCGCTATTGGCAAACCCCTGCCAGGCACGCGCGTCTACGTGCTGGATGCCTGGCTCAGACCGGTCGCGACAGGCATTCCGGGTCGTCTCTATCTCTCCGGCTCAGGGCTGGCCGAGGGCTATGTGAAGCGCGCGGCCCAGACGGCTGCCGTTTTTGTCCCCAACCCCTTCCACGGCAGCGGCGAACGGCTTTACCATACCGGCGATCTGGCGTGCTTCCTGGAGCATGGCGACCTTCGCTACCTGGGTCGCATCGATCACCAGGTCAAGCTTCGCGGCTTCCGCATCGAATTGGGCGAGATCGAGGACCACCTGTTGCGCCACGAGCGCGTGGACGCCGCCGTTGTCCTCCTGCGGGCACCGTCGGGCGGACCACGACGCTTGATCGCGTACGTGGTACCGCGCCCTGGCGCCTTTGATCCAGAGGCCCTGATCGACACCCTGAAAGGGATGCTGCCGGGCTATATGGTGCCCTCCGCCCTGATGGTGCTCGATGAACTGCCGCGCACGCCCAACGGCAAGATCGACCGCAAGTCGCTGCCAGAGCCGCGATGGGCGCCCGCTACCGCGGAGCCACCTGCCACCCTCATCGAACGCGAACTCGCCGAACTCTGGGCCAAGGTTCTGGGCGTATCGGCGAGTCGTCAGGATGACTTCTTCACGCTGGGCGGCGATTCGCTTTCCGCCATGCGGGTCCTGGGTATGGTTCGGGACCGTTTCCGGGTCAGCATCTCCCTGGCCCGATTCTTTCGACAGCCCAGCCTCGCCGGGCTGGCTGAATGCATCGAGACGGCGGAGCGGGCCGCGGAGCCCGCACCACGCAGTGAGGAAGTCGGTGCGCGACGGCCGCTCGCGCCCGCCCAGGAAGCCATGTGGCTGCTGGACCACCTGCAGCCAGAAGCCCGCTGCATGTACCTGATCACCGCGTATCTGGACCTCGACGGGCCGCTTTGCCTGCGCGCCCTAGCGTCCGCCGTTGACCTCCTTGGCCTGCGCCATGAGAACCTGCACAGCGCTTTCGTCTTGGAGGGCGAGGCCCTCTACCAATACGTGGCTGCGGGCGGAGGTCCACGCCTGGCCGTGATCGAGGCGCCGCCGCAGTGGTTCGACCAGCTGAGCGCCAAGGCGGCCCAAAAGCCCTTCGACCTGACCCATGCGCCCCTCGTGCGGGTGGTGGTGTTGCGCGGCGGCCCGCTCAGGCACCGGCTGTTGCTGACGATCCACCATTTGATTTCGGACGGTTGGTCTCTGGGGCTGCTGACCCATGAGCTCCTGGCCGCCTATCGCGGCGCGCTGGCAGGGCAGGATGCGACAGAGCCTGCTCGCCTACAGTACAAGGACTACGTCGCCTGGTACGCGCGCTGGTGCCAGACGCGCGCCCATCGTGACGGTCTGGCTTTTTGGCGCGAGCACCTCGATGGCGCCCCGCCGCTGCTGACCCTGCCCACGGAAACTCATCGTCCGGTCACCATCGACCCCGCTGGCGGCAGTCTGCCATTGCTTCTGGACAGCGCCTTGTTGGCCGACCTGCGGGACCTAGGCGCGTCCCAGGAACTCACCTTGTTCATGGTGCTTCAGACCGCCTTCGCCATCCTGCTGCGGCGCTATGCCAACCAGGACGAGGTCGTGGTCGGGACCGCCACTGCCGGTCGCTTCCATCCCAGCTTAGAAGCCCTGATCGGCCTCTTCGTCAACACCCTCGCACTGCGCTTCGACCTCTCGGGCGACCCCAACCTCGCCACGGCCATGGCACGGGTCAAGGCTACTTGCCTGGCCGCCAACGCCCATGAGCGCGTGCCCTTCGAACACGTCGTCGACCATTTGAAAATCGACCGCGCGACCAGCCATCACCCGCTCTTCCAAGCCATGCTGGTCCTGCAAAACGTGCCGCGCGAGGCGGTTGAGATCCCCGGACTGACCGTGGGCATGGGTGCCCCACCCACGCGCTGGTCCAAGGTCGATCTCAGCCTGAACCTGCATCCGAGGGGCGATGAACTCCACGGGGAACTCGTCTATCGTCGCGACCTCTTCGCCCACGAAACCGTGGTTCGCTTCGCCGGTCATTTCATGAACCTGTTGAACAACCTGTCCACGAGCACCGCGCTGCCCCTGTCCCGCCTCCCCCTGCTGTTACCGGAGGAGCGGCAACGGATGTTGGAGGACTGGAACCGCACCCAGCCAGCATCCAGGGGCGATGTCATGCAGTGGCTGAGAGATTGGGCCATGCGTGCACCCGAGTCCCCGGCACTGGTTGATGCACCGGACACGGGCCCGGCGACGGTTCTCAGCTATGGCCAATTGGTTGCGCGGGCGCACAATCTGGCGCATGTCCTGGCGGCACGAGGTCTGGGTGTCGAGCGAGGCGCGGTCCTGGCCATGGAACGCGGCGCCAACATGGTGATCGCCATGGTGGCGGTGCTGCACGTCGGCGGCTATTACATACCGTTGGATATGAACTTACCCGCTCGCCGGCTTCGCGATCTGGTCAGCGAAGCCGAACCGACTCTGATACTTTGTGATGGCCCGCCACCGGAAGCACTGGCCGACCTGGCGGTCCTCGATCTGGCCTCGCTCGAACTCGATCGCCCCTGCGAACCCTGGACTCTGGTGGCGGTACATGCCGATCAGGCCGCTTATCAGATCTTCACCTCGGGCTCGACGGGCAGGCCCAAGGGTGTGCTCGTTTCGCGTGGCGCCCTGAGCAACTACACGAGTGGCGTGAGCCGGACCATGGCCTTTCAAGCCGGCTGGCAGGTCGCCCTGGCCTCCACCTTAGCCGCCGATTTGGGTTTGACCGCCGTTTACCCGACACTCACCCACGGCGGCTGCCTGCACGTGCTGTCCGCTCGGTTGGTCACCCATTCAGACCAGTTCGCGGCCTATATTCGCCACAACGCCATCGACTGCATGAAAATCGTGCCGTCCCATCTGGCGGCCCTGCGCGCCGAAGTTTCCGGGTCCGAGGGGCTTCCCCGCGCGCTGCTGGTGCTAGGTGGCGAGGCCGCGGATCCGCGTTTGACCAACGAAATTTTTCGCCAGGCGCCCGCACTGAAGATCCTCAACCACTATGGCCCCACGGAAACCACCGTGGGCGTCCTCACCCATCCCATGGGGGGCCCCTCCGACCGGATCATGCCCTTGGGTCGACCGCTGCCCGGGATGCGCGCCCATCTTCTGGACTTCGCCCTGGAGCCGGTGCCGCAGGGCGTGACCGGCGAGATCCACCTGGGCGGGCCGGCTCTGGCACGCGGCTACCGCGGCTTGGCCGCGCTGACGGCCAGTGGGTTCATTCCCGACCCCTTCTCGGCGGTGCCGGGTCAACGCCTCTACAAAACCGGCGACCTGGGCCACTACGACGGGGAGGGGCGGATCACCTTCCTCGGCCGTCGCGATCATCAGACCAAGATACGCGGATTCCGCGTGGAGTTGCGAGAAATCGAGCACGCCTTGAGGGCGATACCAGGCATTGACGAGGCGTTGGTGGTCCAGGACGCGCAGGCCCGGCTGATTGCCTACGGGGTCGGCGTGAAAGCGGACCCGATCGAAGTTCGCCGAGCCCTCGCCCTGGCGCTGCCTTCCTACATGGTGCCGGACCACTTCTTGGTCCTCGGGCGAATGCCGCTCACCGCCAATGGAAAAGTCGACCGCGGCGCGCTGCCCGTGCCCGATGCGGCCGCGCCCGCCCAAGACGAGCCGCTCAAGGGCGCGGTTCAGCGACGTTTAGCCGAAATTTGGGCGGAGCTGCTCGGTCGAGAAAGCATTGGCGCCCATGACCACTTCTTCCTTCTAGGTGGCCACTCGCTCCTGGCCATCCGCTTGATCTCGCGAATTCGCCAAGCCTTCGCCTGTGAGCTTCAGCTAGCCTCGGTCTTCGCCGCGCCAACACTGCGGGAGCTGGCGGCCCACATCGAACGAGCAGATCAGGGCTATGTGCCGCTCTTGCCGCGAGGTCATCAGGATCCCATTGAACCCGCCTTTGCCCAACAGCGGCTGTGGTTCCTGGATCGCTTCGAAACCCACCCCGGCCTCTACAACCTCCCCTCCTCGCTTCGCTTGGAAGGCCGATTGGACGTGGCGAGCGTGGAGGCGAGCCTCAACCTAATCATCGTCCGTCATGAAGCGTTGCGCACGGTTTTTTCCGCCAACCGCGACGGCCTACCCTGCATGTCCGTGACCGCGCCGAGACAGATCGCGCTGACCGTCGTGGAACTAGGCCAAGGAGGCGATCGCCAAGCCGCGGACGTGGCCGCGCTGCTGCGACGAGAGACCGCCCGCCCCTTCCACCTGGAAAGCGATCTGATGTTGCGGGCCCTGGTGCTGCGCCTGGATGAAACCCGCCACCAATTGCTCTTGACCCTGCACCATTTGGTTGCCGATGCCTGGTCCCTGGAATGTTTAGTGGCCGAGTTTCTTGAGCTCTATCACTCGCATTGTCAGAATCTTAGACCGCGCTTGCCGGAACTTCCCGTCCAATACGGCGACTACGCGCTGTGGCAGAAACAGCGGCTGCAGGGCGCGTATCTGACCCATTTGCAGGACTACTGGAAAGGCCAGTTAGCGGGCTTCCCAGAACTTCTGGAGTTGCCCAGCGATCGGCCGCGCCCGCCGGGCCAGACCTTCGCGGGCGGCCTGCTGGTCCACGAACTCCCGCGCCAGACGTTCGAGGCCGTGACCGCCTTGGGGCAGGCACTGCAGAGCACGCCGTTCATGGTGCTCGAGGCAGCCTTTGCCCTGTTGCTCGCTCGCTACAGTCATCAGGACGACATCCTCATCGGCTCCCCTGTGGCCAATCGCTATGTTGCCGAGCTTGAGCACCTGATCGGTTTCTTTCTCAACACCCTGGTTCTGCGCACCCGGCTGACGTCATCGCTCGATATGCGCGCCTTGCTCTGGCAAACCCGCACGACCGTGCTGGAGGCCTTTGCTCATCAGGACCTGCCGCTCGAGCGCGTCGTGGGCCTGCTGGGCCCCAAGCGGGACCTGAGCCACACGCCACTGTTCCAAGTGATGTTCGTGTACCAGGATGCCCCCATGGAGGCGACCTGCGTCGCCGGCGTCAGCTTTATCCCGGAGCTGGTCGATCGCGGCGTCGCGCGCTTCGACTTGACTCTCAATTGCCAGCGTCGCCCCGAGGGCCTGCGCACCTTCTGGGAATACAACGAACACTTGTTCGATCGGGAAACCATCCAGCGCATGGCCAATCATTTCGCGACTTTGCTGGATCAGATGGCGGCTCATCCCGCATGGCCCGTGGATCGGCTGCCCCTGTTCGACGACCGCGAACGCCAGCAGTTACTCTCGCGGTGGAACGCGCGGGCGGAAGCTTCGGCCTGCCCATCCCTGATTGAACTCTTAGAGCAGGCCTGCCATCGGTATGCCGATGCACCCGCAGTGACCAGCTTCGAGGGCGTCACCCTCAGCTATCGCCAGTTGGATGAGGCGGCCAGCCAGTTGGCGCATCACCTCGTGGTCCGCGGCCTGCGGCCTGGCGACCTCGTGGGCGTCCTGATCAAGCGCACGCGCCACCTGCTCCCCAGTCTGCTGGCCGTGCTCAAGGCCGGAGCCGCCTATGTGCCGATCGATCCCGATTTTCCGGCCGAGCGAATCGCCTATATGCTCGATGACGCGAACCTGGCCTTCCTGGTCGGCGCCGACGAGCTGATCCGCGGCTATCAGGTCGAACACCCCATTGCCGTCGATCGCGAGGCCGATTGGAACGACAGCCTGCCCGCGTCGTTTCCCGCTCTTGCCAGCGACAGCGGCCAGACCGCTTACGCGATTTACACATCAGGCTCAACGGGCTCACCCAAGGGCGTACCCATCCAACACGCCACGGTCGGTCGACTGTTGGCGGGTCTGCGACCGATCCTCGCCCTGCAACCGGGCCAAAGCCTGCTGGCCCTCACCACCATCTGCTTCGACATTTCCGTGCTGGAGCTGTTCCTGCCCCTCGCCTCGGGAGCCCAGGTCCGCCTGGCGCCTGAGGGCACGGTCGCCGATCCAGTGTCCTTAGTCGCCCAGCTTGAGGGGGTCGATCTGGTCCAAGCAACGCCCGCCACCTGGCAAATGGTCCGGCAAAGCGGCTGCCCGCTGCCTCCTGGGCTGACCGTGCTCTGCGGCGGCGAGGCGCTGCCCCTGGATCTCGCCGTCTACCTGCGGCAACGAGTGGCCCGCCTCTTCAACCTCTACGGGCCGACGGAGACGACCGTGTGGTCGGCCGTGCTCGAATGCAGCGATTGTACCCGCCATCCCCTGCCCATTGGCGCGCCACTCGCCGGTGAGCGCCTGTTCTTGCTCGACCGCCATCTGGAACCCACGCCCGTCGGTGTCGCCGGCCAAATTTGGATCGCCGGTGTCGGCCTCTCGCCGGGTTATCTGCGGCGTCCGGCACGCAGCGCCGCGAGCTTCGTCCCCGA
This sequence comes from uncultured Holophagae bacterium, assembly GCA_964423555.1. Taxonomy (GTDB): domain Bacteria; phylum Acidobacteriota; class Holophagae; order Acanthopleuribacterales; family Acanthopleuribacteraceae; genus CAYRFM01. The sequence goes on from CAYRFM010000011.1 coordinate 27,096, forward strand.
TCCCTTCAGCGCTTTGTTTGGGGACCAGCCTGGAGCACGCATGTACCGGACAGGTGACCTGGGTCGTCGCCTGCCGGACGGCACCATCGCCTTCATGGGAAGGGTGGATCATCAGGTCAAGCTGCACGGCTTTCGCATCGAGTTGGGTGAGATCGAAGCGGTTCTGGGGCGGCACCCCGCGATCGCCCAGGCCGCCGTCATCCTGCATCGCTTTGGCGGTGGCGACGACCGGCTGTTCGCTTACCTCGTGAGCGTCGACGACCGGGACCTTGACCCGCGCGAACTGCGCGCGCACCTCGCGCAGTGTCTGCCCGACTACATGATTCCCGCCCTTTTCACGATTCTCGACGCCCTACCCATGACCCCCAACGGCAAAGTGGATAGACGTGCCCTGCCTGCCCCCCAGGCGATGCGCCCCAGAGCCGTCGTCGAACCGCGGGACGAACACGAGAAATTGATCGCCTCCCTGTGGCGAGATGTGCTTCAATTGGACCAGGTGAGCATACACGACGATTTCTTTGATTTGGGTGGACACTCGCTCCTGGTGGGTCGGCTTCAATCTCGTCTCAATGAATTGCTGAACCTAGAACTGCCTCTCAAGTATCTGTTTGAAGCCTCCGTCCTCTCCGATCAGGCAGCTTTGTTGTGCCGACTCAGCGGAGCCGTCCAGTTGCAGACGCTCGAAGAGAAGTCCCTGGGTGATCACGAGGAGATAACGCTATGACGGATATCGGCGATTTTCTGGTAGGTCTCGCCAAGTTGGATGTCAAGTTATCCTTGGAAGAGGGGGAGTTGCGCTGCAGCGCTCCCAAGGGCGTGCTGACTCCGGACCTGGTCAAGCGGTTGAAGGAACAAAAACCGCTGATCATCGCCTACTTGGAAGAAATCAACGCGATTATCCGAAAGAAGCAGAACCCCATCGTGCCCGTGCCGCGCAACGGACACCCTGCCGCTTCTCACGCGCAGATGCGACTGTGGTTCATCGAACAGATGGGCATTCAAGATTCGACCTACATGATCCGCAACGCTTTGCGCCTGAAAGGAACGCTGGAGCAGGAGCCCTTCGCCCGTGCCATCGACACCATCGTGGCGCGCCACGAGATCCTCCGCACCAACTTTCGCCAGGTCGAGGGACAGCTCGTCCAGTACATCCACGCCCATCGCCACATCGAGGTCCAGAGGGTCGATCTGTGTTCCCAAGCAGAGCCCGTTCAAGCCGCCCAATCATTAATTTCCCGGGAGATGGGCAGGCCGTTCAACCTCGCTGAGGATCCGCTGCTGCGGGTCATGCTCCTGCACCTGGGCGAGGAGGACTTCCTCTTGCATGTGGTCATGCACCACATCGTCTCCGATGGCTGGTCGATGAATGTCATGATTCACGAACTGACCACGCTCTACAACGCCTATCTGGACGGGGCGCCCGACCCACTGCCCCCGCTGTCGATCCAATACGCCGATTATGCCCATTGGCAGACCCAGTGGCTCGACGGCAAAATGATGGAGGCCCAGAAACGCTTCTGGCAACACCAACTCGAAGACGCGCCCGATTTCTTGCTGTTGCCCAGCCTGCGTCCGCACTTGCCGATCCAGAGCTTCCGCGGAGAGCGCCGTTACTTCACCCTGGCTGCGGGGATCGCCTCAGGGCTCAAGGCTTTGACCGCGCCATCGGGGTCGACCATGTTCATGGTTTTGGAAGCCGCCTTTGCCGCCTTTCTCTACCGCTATAGCGGGCAAACCGATATCCTCGTCGGCACGCCGGTCGCCAATCGCCATCGCCAGGTGTTGGAACCCATGATCGGCTTCTTCGTCAACACCGTGGTGCTGCGCCACCGCATCGCGGGATCGACGCCCTTCCTGGACTTCCTCGCCGAGGCGCGCAAAACCTCCGTGGAGGCCTTCGCCCATCAGGACATCCCCTTTGAGCAAGTGGTCGAGGCGCTCAAGCCAAAGCGCTGCCTCAGCTACAACTCCCTGTTCCAGGTAGCCTTCGTCCTCCAGGACTCGGCCCACCGCGAACACTGGCTGCGCGGGCTGCGCTCACGGCCGGAGACCTTGGTCAGCGACTCGGCAAAGTTCGATCTCACTCTGGCCATGAGCGATAATGGACAAGGGTTCGACTGGTCCCTGGAGTACAATACCGACCTTTTTGACGAGCCTTTCATCCTCGCCATGGCAGGGCACTTCACGAACTTCCTGGAGGGCATCGCCGGCAACCCCGAAGGGCCGCTGGACCGGATCCCGCTGATGGCACGGGCCGAGCAAACCAAGGCCTTGGCTCAAGGATTGACGCCCTCGACGCCGTCTCCGGGCGACGAGCCTTCGCTGCTTGGCGCCCTAAAGGCCCACCCGGCCCGCATCGCGCTCACACAGACCGACGGCGAGGGTCCACAGGTCACCTATACGGCCCTGCGCCAACGGGCTGAACACCTGACGGGATTGCTTCAACAAGCTGGTGCGGGCCTGGTGGGCATCGACACGGCCGAACCGGTGAGTGCCCTTGCCGGTCTGATCGGCGCCCTGGAAGCCGGCGTGCCTTTCGTGGCGCTGCCTGCCGGCATCAATGCCACGCGCCACCTGCAACTGGTCCAGGCGCTGGGCGTCGACACCCTGATCCAGGACCAAGGGCGACCTGACTCCGCCCTCAAGCGCGTCACCGTCGGCCAGGACTCGGCGGACCTAGCCGAACGGAGCACCGTGTCCGCGGGACGGCCGGCGGCTGCGGCCCTGTTTCTGGGCTCCTCCCTCGACGGGCACCCCAAGTCCACGCTCATTAGCCGGTCGGCGTTAACCGCACAGACCCACCAGCTGACGAAGATACTTGGCCTCGGTGCCAACAGTGTGCTGTTCCTCGGGCACCCGCTGTTCTCGGAGATGGGCCAGGTTGCCGCGCTGTCCGTACTGGCCTGTGGCGGCCGCTTGGTGATTCCGCGGGAGCCCGTCGCCCCCACGGCCATCCCGGAGGAGATCACTCATCTTCTCATGCCTCCCTCCCTGTTCCTGCAGTTGGTGGCTGAAGGCTTGCTGGACCGGGTCGACGCCTTGGAAACCGTATTGCTCAGCGGCGAGCACGCCGCCTATGCTCCCTGTCGCGCCTGGCGCGGTGCCCATCCCCGCGCACGTCTCCTACACGGCCTCAGTCTGCCGGAAATGACGGGGCTGGTCAGTTACCGCGAAGTCGCCGTGGATGAGGCCTGCTTCACCACGCCGATCGGCACGCCCGTGGGCGAGCATCGGCTCTTGGTGGTGGATCCCCATCTATGCCCCGTGCCTGCTGGCGTGGCGGGCGAGTTGTTGCTGAGCGGACCCGGCCTGGCCGAGGGATATCACGGGCATTCGGAGCTCTCAGAGGCCCGCTTCATCACGCTTGGGGGAAGTGCGAACCGCTGGTTCCGCACCGGTGAAACGGCCAAGATGCGGCCGGATGGGGAAGGGATTCTCTTGGGCCAAGACCCCTCTCTTGGCATCGACCGCGAGCCCTCCTTGACCGATCTGGAAGCCTGCCTGCTGCAACAGCCTGGGGTCGTCATAGCCGCCGCGCGCTATCACGAGGACGGCGAAGGCGAGCGGCGCCTGGTCGCCTATCATCAGGGAGGGAACGTCAGCCTGGCGCGCCTGGAAGCTGTGCTGCCTAGCTACTTATGTCCGGCGGCGTTGGTATCCCTGGCACGTATCCCTCGCACGCTCAAGGCTAAAATCGATCGGAGCGCCCTGTCGGCACCGCCCTTCACCCGGAATAAAACGACCTTCACGGCACCGCGCACCCCAATGGAGGGCCTCCTGGCCCTCATCTGGTCCGAGGTGCTGGGGCGCGAGTCCATTGATGTCTGCGACAATTTCTTCGACTTGGGTGGCCAGTCGTTGATGGCCACGCGCGTCGCCTCACGCGTGCGGGAAACGCTCCGCGTTGAGCTCCCCCTCAAAAGCCTGTTTCTCAATCCCACGATCGCGAGTTTGGCGGCCTTCATCGACAGCTTGGGCGGCCACCTCGAGGACGAAGCGCGGGCCGGCATCGAACCCTGCGCCAACCGTGAGGATCTCCCCCTCTCCTTCGCTCAGAAACGCCTGTGGTTCATCCATGAGCTGAACCCCGCCAGCACCGCCTATAACCTGCCCATCTTTTTCCGCTTGAGTGGGCCGCTGAACGTGCTGGTCTTGCAGCGCTGCCTGGATGCTATGGTGCGGCGTCATGAGACCCTGCGCACCACCTTCATGCAGAAGGACGGCAACCCGATCCAGCAGATCGCGGCGCCAACCTCCGTGCCCCTGCAAGTTCTGGCGCTTTCCCAGGACCTTGACCAGGATGAGCACCTGCGCGCACTCATGACCCGTGCCGGAATGGAGGCATTCGATCTCAAAAAGGGGCCCTTGTTCCGCGCACAGCTCTATCGCCTCGCAGAGGGCGAACATATCCTCTTCCTCAACCAGCACCACATTATTTCCGATGGCTGGTCCATCAATCTCATGATCGCCGAGCTTGCGGCGCTCTATCCCGCGTTTCTCGCGGGCGCCGACGATCCCCTGCCACCCTTGCGGGTCCAGTACCCGGACTACGCGGCCTGGCAGAGCAGCTATCGAGAAAGCGAGGCCTATCAACGGAGCAAGACCTACTGGATCAATCATCTCCAAGATGCGCCCCGCTATTTGGAGTTGCCCGTCCAGTTCCCCAGACCCGCGATCCAGACCTTCGAGGGCGCTAGCTTGACGCTTGAGTTCGAGGCATCGACGGTCGATCGGATCACGACCTTCGGTCGACAGCAGGGCGCGACGCTGTTCATGAGTCTGCTGGCCGGTTTTGCGAACCTGCTCGCGCGCTACAGCCATCAGGACGATCTGGTTATCGGTTCGCCCTGCGCCAATCGCGGGCGCAAGGAGATCGAGCCGCTGATCGGTTTCTTCGTCAACACACTCGTCTACCGCCTGCGCATGACCGCGCGGGCCACCGTCAGCGAGCTGGTAGCCCAGGCGCGAACCGAGTGCATGGAGGCTTTCACCCATCAGGAGTTTCCCTTTGAGCAGCTGGTGGAGCTCCTGCAACCCGAGCGCAACCTGGGCCGCTCGCCGCTCTTCCAGGTGTTGTTCGCGTTGCAGAACGCCACCGACAAGGAGCTGAGCCTGCCGGGCCTGACCGTCACGCCCTTGAGCTCGGATCGTCCAGTCGCTAAGTTCGATCTCACCCTTAACGTGGTGGCGCGCGGCGGAGCCATTGTGCTGAGCTTCATTTATAACCGCGCCTTGTTCCAGCCCAGCTTCATCGCCCGCATGGCCCATCGCTATCGCACCTTGATGGAAGCCATGATCGCCCATCCAAAGCTCACACTCGGGCAGTTGTCGGTACTCGACGAGGGCGAGCGAGTCATGCTCCTTGAAACCTGGAACCAGACCGCCAAAGATTTTGCCGTGACGCATCTGCTCGACCCCATTGAGGCGCGCACACGGCACGCCGGCCACCGCATCGCCGCGCGTTTCAAGGGTGACTCCTTGACCTATGCAGCGCTGGACGCGCGCGCGGAGGTCCTGGCGGAGCAGTTGATCCGGCAAGGTATAGGGCCCAATACGCCCGTCGGTATCTACATGCAGCGCGGCCTGCCGATGTTGGTCGGGATGTTGGGCATCCTCAAGGCCGGTGGCGCCTATGTGCCGCTCGACCCCAGCTACCCGGTAGCCCGTCTTAGCTTCATGATCGAGGATGCTGACCTGAGCGCAGTGGTTTGTGACAGCGCGACGCTCCCGCCCACCGTCGCTAAGGCGCAGGCGGTCATGCTCGACCGTCTGAGCGATGGTGCTCAGGCCAAGACAGGGCGTCCGCCACGCTGGCCCGATCAGGCCGCCTACATCCTCTACACGTCCGGCAGCACCGGCAAACCAAAAGGCGCCGTCCTGAGCCATCGCGCTGTCTGCAATCAGATGCAGTGCCTCCAGGAATCCATCCACTTCACACCCCAGTGCCGTGTGTTGCAGAAAACGCCGATCAGCTTCGATGCGTCGGTCTGGGAGCTTTTTCTGCCGCTGTGGGACGAGCCCGAGTTGGTCTTGGCCGATCCCGACGCACACCTGGACCCCACCCTGCTGGCCCGTTTACTGCACGATTGGGAAATCACCCACCTGCAAGTCGTGCCCTCCTTGCTAGAAGCCCTCACAGCCGAGCCGGCGTTCCGAGAAAACCACCTCACCCAGGTGTTCTGTGGGGGCGAGGCGCTGACACGCGACCTCTACCAACGCTTCCGCGGCCTATCCCAGGCGGTGGTCGTCAACTTGTACGGCCCGACCGAGGCCGCGATCCAAGTGTGCATCCACGAAGTCGATGAGGCCGGGGATCAGACCGTCATTGCCCTCGGTCGCCCGACCTACAACTGCCGAATGTACCTCTTTGATCGCGCCTTGGAACTGACGCCGGTGGACCTGATCGGCGAGCTCTGCATCGCCGGGCCGCAGCTCGCCCAGGGCTACCGCGGACGACCAGGATTGACCGCACAGAAGTTCGTACCCGATCCCCACGCCCAGATCGCAGGTGACCGCCTCTACCGCACGGGCGATCTGGCGCTCCAGCTGGAGAACGGCAGCTTCAGCTTCAAGGGCCGCAGCGACGAGCAGATCAAGTTGCGCGGGCTGCGCATCGAGCTGGGTGAGATCGAACGCTCGCTCCACCAAATCGAGACGGTCATGGCAGCCGCCGTGATCGTCCGCGAAGACATGCCGGGCGGGCCTGCGATCGTGGCTTATGTGGCGACGGAGGAGCGCGAGCCGCGCCTGACAACACAGGAGCTCCAAAATCGGCTGCAACAGTCATTGCCACGCTACATGGTGCCCACATGCTTCGTCATGATGACCCAGTTACCAGTCATGCCCAACGGGAAATTGGATCGCAAGGCCCTGCCGGCGCCCGACATCTCGATCAGTCACAAGACCTTTGTGCCCCCCAGCAATGCCCTCGAGGAAGATCTGGCCGCGATCTGGCGGGAAGTGTTGGGTGTGGAACGCGTTGGGGTGGAGGATAATTTTTTTGAAATTGGCGGGCACTCCCTGCTGGTGGCCAAGGTCGTCTCCCGCGTACGCGAGCGCTTGGACATCGAATTGCCCATGAAATTCCTCTTCGAACAGCCCACCATCGCCGGCACGGCCAAGCGCATTCAGAGCATTTGCGAGATCCTACCGGGCTTGATGGAGGAGCATGAATCCTCCGACGCCCGCGAGGAGGTGGCCATTTGATGGAGGAACTGCTCTCCTGGCTGCATCGCCTTGACGTCAAGCTGCGCGTGGAAGACGGTGAGTTGCGCCTAAACGCTCCCAAAGGTGTGCTGACGCCCGACCTGATCGCCAAGATCCGGGAAATGAAGCCGCGCCTGATCGCCTTCCTGCAAGAAATCGAAGGTTTGCGCGCACGCAAGAGCTCCGCCATCCAGGCCATCCCCAGAGACCAACCACTGCCACTGTCCCACGCCCAATACCGCCTCTGGTTCATCGGCAACATGGACAAGCACAGCAGCGCCTATAACATACCCTTTGCCCTGACGCTCAAGGGCCAGCTGATCGCACCCGCATTGGAGCGGGCCATTGAAGCGCTGTTCCTTCGCCACGAGTCGCTGCGCACGGTTTTTCCCATGGGCGCGAGCGGACCCGAGCAACATATTCTGCCGCCGACCGCGCTGCGGCTCGCAACCGTCGATCTCTCGGGCCTGCCCAAGGCCTCACGCGAGACGCTCCTCGAGAGGCTCGTCGACCGCGAGGCCAACATGCCGTTCGCGCTGCATCGTGGCCCCTTGTTCCGGCCGTGCCTGATCCGTCTGCAACAAAAGGCCCATGCCCTGTTGTTGACCACACACCATATCGTTTCCGATGGTTGGTCCCAGCAAATTCTGACCCGAGAGTTGGTCGAGCTCTACCGTGCCAATGCCGCTGGTGTGGCGCCGGACCTGTCACCCTTGCCCATCCAATATGGGGATTACGCCGTCTGGCAGCGCACCTGGCTCGACGGACCACTGCAGGAGCGCCAACTGGACTACTGGCGCGGTCAATTGGCGGGCGTCTCCGACCTGCTGCCCCTCCCCACCGACAAACCGCACTTGCCTATTCAGAGCTTTGTGGGAGAGGCCATTTATTTCCGCTTGGAGTCGTCACATCTCGCCGCCCTCAACGCCCTGGCCACGCGCACCCAAACCACGCTTTTTGCGGTGCTTGAAGCGGTCTTCGCCGTTTTGCTTTTCCGCTACACCGGTCGCCATGACATCCTAGTGGGCGCACCCAGTGCCAATCGCGGCCATCGCGACGTCGAGCCCTTGATCGGCTTTTTTGTCAACACCCTGATTCTGCGTAACCTGATGGCAGGCGAGCTCCGTTTCGAGGATTTTCTCGGGCGCACCAAAAGCATGCTGATCGAGGCCTACGACAATCAAGACGTGCCCTTGGAGCACGTCGTGGAGGCGCTGAAGCTAGAGCGCAACCTGTCCTACAACACCCTGTTCCAGGTGGCCTTCGCGCTCAACAGCCTGGTGCCAGGCATCCGCCTGACCGAACTCGAGATCGCGCCTGTGAAGTTGGAGGTCAAGACCGCAAAGTTCGAGCTCTCCCTCGCCCTGGCCGAGCACGAAGGGGGGATGGTGGGCTCGATGGTCTACAACACGGACCTCTGGGAACGCGCGACCATCGAACGCATGGTCGGCCATTACTGCTGTCTGTTGGACGCAGTCTTGGCGGATAGCACCACAAGCCTGGCACGACTGGAGCTGCGATCGGAAGCGGAGCGGCAGGCGCTGCTTCAAACACCGCCGCGGTATCCGCTGATCGAGGCGCTGGCGCCAGCTGTCGGAGCCAGCCTCGCGACACCCGACGGCATCTGGGAGCGTGATCGGATATTGGCTGATTCGGCCTGGTTCGCAACGGCGATGGCGGCGCGACAGGTACCAGCCGAGGCAGTGGTGGCCCTGATGCTCGCTTCGCCCCAAACGCTTTTGCCTGCGCTGCTGGCCGTGCTGGCCACGGGTCGTCAATGCCTGCCTCTCAGCCCAGGGGAGGATGCCGCCACCCTCGCCCACGGACCGGTGGCCCTACTCGTCTGCAAACACCGCGACCAGGTACCGACCGATTACCAGGGCGAGGTCATGGTCTGGGCGGTCGAGCCCGACGTGACCCACACCGCGCTGCCATTGGCGCAAGGTCGACTGCTCATCGCTGACCGCCGTGGCGGAAGGGTCCGCATCACGCGCATCCCGGCCTCTGCCCTGTTAGCCCAGGCCTACGCCTGGCGAGAAACGCTGGCCGGCGGCCTCAGCATGGTGGAAGGGGCTCCCTGGGCGTTCCCCGACCTTGTCTGGCTGACCGCATCGCTGCTCGCCGGGGGCAAGCTGGTTTGGGCACCACCCAGCATGGCCGCCACAACCTTGAGCCAGGCCCCTGTGACGCTCTGGTTCAGCACACCAACACGAGCACGGTCAATCCTGGCCGAGCTGGCCTCGGAGTGCCTGCCCCATCTCTGCCAGTTGTTCCTGACCATCGAGCGGTGGCCGTCCGCCGCGCCACTCGAGGCGCTCCGCCGCGTGGCGCCCCAGGGCTCTGTCTGCTACTTGATGTGCTGCCCCGAAGCCTGTGGTCCCTACCTGCGCTTTGCCGCGAGCGCGCGCGACGATCGCAACGCACCCGCGGCCCAGGCCGCCCTCGGCGGATTTCGCATCGTCGATGAACATCACCAAACCCTGCCCATCGGGATTCCCGGCCTGCTGGCGCTGTGGGGACCGCAGCTTGCGGAGGATTACCTGGATCAAGAGGCGCTGAGCCAAGCGCGCTTCGTCACGGCCGCGGAAGATGGTCGGCGCCTGTTTCTCACTGGTGCCGTCGCCAAGGCCTTGGCCTGCGGCGCCCTTCGGCCGCTGGGTCGACCCGAGCGGGCCTTGACCTACAAGGGTGTGACCTTCATGCCCACGCTTCTGGAAGCCATGCTCTCGCGCTATCCCGGAACCATCGACTGTCATGTCGCCCTTCACGAAGGATCTCCGGACAAGCCGCTGCTGGTCGCGTGGGTGGCGAACGTCCGCGCCGACGAGCCTGGCTTTGCCACCGAGCTGAGCCATGCGCTCGCGGCCCAACTACCCGATTACATGGTGCCTGACGCGCTGGTGCCCCTCCATGACCTGGCGCGCGATTCCGACGGTTCTATCGATCCGCGCGCGCTCCCTGCACCGCTGCGCGAAGCCGGCCTCTCGAGAACCGCCGCCACCGCCACCGAAGAGATGCTTGCGCATATTTGGGCCCGCGCGCTCGGGCGAGATGTCACCGATCTCGACGCCAACTTCTTCGACCTGGGCGGCCAATCGCTGACGGCGATCCGGGTCGTCTCGGGGATCGCGGAGGTGTTCCGCGTTGAGCTGCCGCTGAAAACGATCTTTACCGCTCCCACCCTTCGCAAACAGGCCTCCGCCCTGGAGAGCGCGCTCCGCGAAGGCACCGCGAGCGCGCCTGCGCCCATTGAGCCTCGGCCGTACGAGGAGTCCGCGCCGCTCTCGTTCGCCCAACAGCGCTTGTGGTTCCTGCATCAATTCGGCAACTCCACCCTTTATAACATCCCCATGCACCTTTATCTCACCGGATCTTTGGACCCACTCGCGCTGATCTCGGGGATGGCCCAGATCGCGGCGCGCCACGACATCTTGCGCACTGTCTTCCGCGAGGAGGATGGCCAGCCACGCCAAGTCATCCTACCGGATATGGCGTTGAGCCCAGTTTTGGTGGATCTGACAGGCTTGGCTCGGGCCGAACAGGAAGCCGCCCTGATTCACCTTCGCATAAGTGAGACGAAGCGTGTCTTCGATTTAGCGCGGGGCCCTCTTTTCACCATGACCCTGGTGCGCCTGGAGCCGCGCCGCCACCTGTTGCTGCTGACCATGCACCACATCATCTCAGACGCCTGGTCCTGGGGGGTCTTGGTCCGCGAGATGAGCGAAGCCTACAACGCCGTTCTCAGGGGCGCGCGCCCAACACCCAGTCGTCCGCCCCTTCAATACGCCGACTTCGCCTACTGGCAACGCCACCATCTGGCGCCTCATCTCGACGCGCAGAAGCACTGGTGGCAAGTCTATTTGAAGGATGCGCCCACCTCGCTCGACCTCCCCACAGACCGGCCGCGTCCACCGGTCCAGACCCATCGTGGCGCCCTACTGCCCCTCACCATCGACCCTGAGCGAGCAGCCGCGATTCGCCACCTCTGCCGCGAATCCGGGGCCACGCTCTTCATGGTGATCCAAGCGGCATTCGCCCTGGTACTTGCCCGCTACAGCGGCCAGAACGATATCACCATCGGCACGCCCATCGCCAACCGCAACAGGCCCAACTTGGACAACCTGATTGGCTTTTTTGTCAACACCCTCGTGTTCCGCTTGCGGATCGATCGCCGGCAGGCGTTTAGCGACTTCCTTGCCGAAGTTCGCAGACAGGGCTTGGAGCTCTTCGCCCATCAGGACCTGCCCTTCGAGCAGATGGTGGAAATGCTCAAGTTGGACCGCGATCTCAGCAGAACACCTCTGTTCCAGGCGATGTTGGTGGTCCAGAACGCTCCGAGTGATGCCTTGAGTCTGCAAGGGATCGAAGTGACTTCTGCGGGCTTACAGGCCACCTCGGCCAAGTTCGATATCACTCTCAACGTCGGCGAGACCCGCCAAGGCCTCGCTGGCGCCATGACCTTCAACGCGGATTTGTTCGACGAATCGACCATCGCGCGACTCTCTCGCCATATGCTGAACCTGCTCAACAGCGCGCTCCAGACCCCAGACTTACCCCTGAGCAGGCTTCAACTCCTCTCAGACGAGGAGCGCATCGCGGTGGTCGCGACTGCCAACCGCGGCGAGGCGCTGCCGGCTGCGCTGGTCTACACACGCTTTCTCGCCCAGGCTGAGGCGCGCCCTGCGGCTGAGGCGCTGCTCTTCGAGGACGAGCGCGGCCAGCTGCAGCGCTGGACGTACGGGCAGCTCCGAACCGATGCACAGCACCTGGCCAGCCGCCTCCGTCGACATGGTGTCCAGCGCGGTGCCCGAGTGGGCATCTGCATCGACCGTGGCCCGCAGATGATCGTGGCCGTCTTGGCCTGTCTCCACGCTGGGGCCACCTATGTCCCGCTCGATGCGGACGCCCCGCCGACGCGGCTCGCTTTCACCCTCGCCGACGCGGACCTGACGCTGCTGTTGACCGACAAGCTTCGACCGGGCCTGTCCGCCGACCTGCCCATGCTGTCCGTCGATGACCCAAAAGACGTGGTCACTGCCGTGCTCGCGGCCGCTGACCTCGACCCGCTCGAACTCGCCTATGTGATTTATACTTCGGGCTCCACCGGTCGCCCCAAGGGCGTCACCGTTTCCCAGGGCGCCCTGGCCAATTACACCGCCGGCATCATCGCCTGCCTGGATGCCCAACCGGGCGAGCACCACGCCATGGTCTCCACGTTGGCGGCCGACCTGGGACTCACCATGTTGTACGGCGCCTTGGCCTCCGGCGGTGCCTTGCATGTATTTCCGCGGGAGGTGGTAAGCTCCGCTGAAAAAATGGCTCGCTACTTCCGCGACCATCGCCTGGATTACCTCAAGATCGTGCCCTCTCACCTTGCCGCGCTCCAAACCTTGGACGGACGTTCGGTTTTGCCCCGCAAATGCCTCGTGCTCGGCGGTGAGCCGTCGCGCATGAGCTGGGTTTCGGAACTGGTCGCACAAGATCCAAACTGCCGCGTCATGAACCACTACGGCCCCACGGAGACAACGGTGGGCGTGCTCACTCATACCTTCCTCGCCCAGGAATCCTCACGGTCGAACATGCCGCTTTCCAAGCGCTTGGCTGGGATCAGGATCCATATCCTGGACACCGAGCTCGACCCTGTGCCGCCCGGCGTCAAGGGTGAACTCATGATCGCTGGCCTGGGCCTTGCCCAGGGCTACTGGCGCCGACCCGAGCTCACGGCCGCCGCTTTCATTCCCGACCCCCTCGTCGCTCTGGACCCCACCGCTGCGCCGGGGTCCCGCCTCTACCGCACCGGAGACGCGGCCCGTTATCGACCCGACGGCACGATCGAGTTAGTGGGCCGCACCGACGATCAGCTCAAACTGCGGGGATTCCGAGTAGAGCCAGGCGAAGTCCAGGCTGTGATGATCGAGCTGGCAGAAGTCGAGCACTGCGTCGTTCTTCCGCAGAGAGATGAAATTGGCCTGCTCAAACTCACCGCCTACTTTACCCTGCGAGGTTTTGAGCCCCGTGAAGAGCCCTTCTTGCTTGGCCCCGATCACGTCTACTACGCTCAGCTGCGCGCGGGTCTGCGCCAACGCCTGCCCGACTACATGATCCCGAGCGAGTTCGTGTGTCTACCCCAAATGCCACTGAACCTCAACGGCAAGGTCGACCGGGCTGCTTTGCCGCCGCTGGCCCAGATGTTCAGGCCTTCCTCGCAGACCTACGTGGCGCCCTCGACCCCCACGGAAGCAAAAGTCATCGCCATCTGGCAGGAGCTCCTGGGACTCCCGCGGATCGGCCTGTACGACGACTTCTTTGTGCTGGGCGGCCACTCCCTGCTGATCACCCGGCTGATCTCCAAAATCCGCCACCACTTCCAGATCGAGGTGACCCTGCGCTTCATCTTCGAGGAGCCCACCCCCGCTGGGCTCTGTGAGTACATCGACTCCGTCGCCTGGGTCATGAATGACGCGGTAACCGTCGGCGGCGACAGCGATTATGAAGGAGGCGAAATTTGAAACACGTCGTCAAACTCATCTCCTACCTGCGCCAACGCGATATCCAACTGCGGGTTTCCGAGGGTCGCCTGCATTTCAACGCCCCCAAGGGAGCTCTCACGCCCGAACTACTGGAACGCTTGAAGGAACACAAGCAGGACGTCATCGCCTTCCTCAAGGAAGCTGGATCAGCCTCTACCGAGATCCCCTTGGTGGCGCTGACGCCCGCGGCGCGAACACACGCGCTTTCCTTCGCGCAGCAGCGTCTGTGGTTCATCATGCAAATGGAGCGGACCTCCACCGCCTACAATATTCCTCGCGCCATGCTGTTAGCGGGTGACCTGGACGCGACCCGTCTCGAGTGGTGTTTCCAGACGGTGGTTGCCCGCCATGAGATGCTGAGAACCAGTTTCGCAGCGGCAGACGGTAGGGTCGTCCAGCGTATCGCCCCGCCGTGCGCTCGAGCTCTGCCATTCGTCGATCTCTCCTCCCTGCCCGCACTTCGCCGCGAGAGTAGCGCGCGTTCCCTGGCCGAGCGCGAGGCGGCTCATCGCTTCGACCTGGCCGGCAGCGACCTGTGCCGAGTCGTCCTCCTGCGCATGGCCCGGCGGGAGCATCATCTCCTGGTCACGATGCACCACATCGTTTCCGACGCCTGGTCGGCGCAAATCATGATCGAAGAGGTCGGTCAGCTCTATACCCATCCGGAGACCCCGCTGCCGCCGCTGGCGGTGCAATATGCCGACTATTCCCAATGGCAGCACCAATGGTTGCGCGGAGATGTCCTAGAAAACCAGCTGAACTATTGGGAGCACCAGTTGGCGCACCTTCCCAGCATGCTCATCCTGCCCACTGATCATCCCTACCTGCCCGTTCAGAGTTTTGCCGGCGATCGCGTGCCCTTCACCTTCTCAGCTTTCGAAACCGACCGACTCAAGCGGATGGCCCATGACACAGGCGCCACCTTGTTCATGGTCTTACAGGGACTTTTTGCGGTTCTGCTATCAACCTATAGCGGCCAGGACGACATCGTCGTCGGCACCCCAGTGGCCAACAGGGGACGCGCGGAAATTGAGCCGTTGATTGGGTTCTTCGTCAATACCCTCGTCCTGCGCAACGACCTGAGTGGCGATCCGAGCTTTCTCGAGTTTTTAGAGCGGGTGCAGCGCACCACGGTAGCCGCCTTCGCCCATCAGGACGTGCCGCTGGAGCAGGTGATCGAGCGCTTGGAGCTGCCCCGCACACTCAGCTTCAACACGCCTTTCCAGGTCGTGTTTGCCCTGCAGAACATCGGGGGCGGCGCCCAGAGCCTGGGCCAAGTGACGATGTCCGCCTTGCCGGTGCGCAATGTAACCGCAAAATTCGACCTTACCCTGGCACTCACCGAGAGTGCAGGCGGTTTATCCGGATCGCTCGAGTACAACACCGATCTATTCGAGCGCGGCACCGTCGAGGAAATGACACGACACTATACGACGCTGGCCATTGAGGTACTGGACGAGCCACGGCGCCCGCTCTCCCATTTTGGCGCGTGCTCGCCTCGCGCACTGGAGCGCTATCACCCAGGTACCCTGTTCCGCCGCGGCTTCCTGGTGAGCCCCGAGCGTGTGGAAAAGGGTCTGTGCGCGCAACCGCTCGTGTCGCGTTCACGGGTTCGTCTGGTCGAGAACCTTGATGGCGCGCCGTTCCTTGCGGCTTGGATCGACGCCGAAGAATCCCACCCATTGGACGACTCGTGGCGCCATCTCGAAGCGACGCTGCCAGACTTCATGATGCCAGATGGCCTGGCTCGGGCGGTCCTTTTCGAGGGCATGGATACACGAACCCTTCCGCTCCCGCCACCCCGTAAGGGTACCGAATCGGACCGAAGCGCGGCGAGCCCGCTGGAGGAACTGATCGCTCAGATCTGGTGCCGGGTCTTGGACCGCCAAGAGGTGGGCACCAGGGATAACTTTTTCGACCTTGGCGGCCAATCGCTGGGCGCTACCAGCGTCGTCAGTCACATCAAAGAGATCTTCGGGATCGAGTTGCCACTCAAGCAATTGTTCCTTTCACCCACCGTCGAGCGCTTGGCGGTGCAAGTAGCCACGCTCATGCGCGCCGCGCACGAGACCGTGCTTCCGCCCATCGAGGCGATCGCCAATGAGGGCCCGCTGCCGCTGTCCTTCGCGCAACAGCGGCTATGGTTTCTGGCGCACATGGAAGGCACGGGCGCCGCCTACACGATTCCCGTTGCCCTGCGCTTACGTGGTCACTTGGACGCTTGCGCCTTGACCCAGGCCTTGAATGCCGTGATCGTCCGCCACGAAGCGCTGCGCACCACCTTCTCCAACAGCGGAGGCCTGCCCTTCCAAGTCATCCAACCCGAACCCGCATTGGAGGCTCGACTCATCGATTTGAGCAGCCTCGACACGAGCAACGGGGAGCGTGCAGTTCGGTATTTGATCGGCTGCGATGCCAGCCACGCCTTCTCCCTGGAACACGGGCCACTGTTGCGGATGACCCTGCTGCGACTGGCGGAGGCCAACCATGTGTTGCTGCTCAACGTGCATCACATCGTGGCCGATGGCGGGTCGGCCGCGATTCTCGTCCGTGAGCTTGTGGGTCAATATGCCGCCTCGCTAAAAGAGGAGACGCTCCAGCTGGCGCCCCTGCCGATCCAGTATCGCCACTTCGCCCTGTGGCAGCGCCGACATTTGGCGGGCGAGACCCTCGCTCGCCAGCGAGACTACTGGCGCGAGCAGCTGGCAGAGGCTCCCGAGCTGCTGAGCCTGCCCTGGGATGAACCTCGCCCCGCAGTCCAGACCTACCATGGCCAGACCCTGACCTTCACGCTGGACGCGGCCCGCTTGACTGCCCTCAACGCCTTCTCTAGACAGCACGCAGCGACCCTGTTTATGACCCTGCTGGCTGCTTTCCAAGCCTTCCTCTCGCGCTATGCGAATCAGGACGATATCTGCGTGGGAACACCCGTGGCCAACCGCAACCACCCGCAGTTAGAGGCGTTGATTGGCTTTTTCGTCAACACCCTCGTCATGCGTGCCCGCATCGACCGCGCTCGATCTTTCACCGACCTGCTGGAGCGAGTCCGCCACACAGCGCTCGATGCCTATACCCACCAAGACCTTCCCTTCGAGCAGGTGGTAGAGGCGCTCCAACCTCAGCGCGACCCTCGCCGTACCCCGCTTTTCCAGGTCATGCTCTCGCTCACCCAACTGCCCTCGACCCCGACTGATCTGCCAGGCTTGCGCCTGGAAGCGCTGCCCCTCGAGCGCACCATCGCCAAGTACGATCTCTCGCTGATCTTCAGCCAGGCAAATGATACCCTGGTGGGCATCTTCGAATTCAATACGGATCTCTTCCTACGAGCAAGCATCGAAGCACTGTGCCGGCGGTTCAATACCTTTCTGGACGCCTTGATCCTCGATCCGCGACGACCCTTGACCGAGTGTCCGCTTCTCTCTGAAACCGAGACTCGCCAGCTACTGCTGCACTGGGGTGGCTGGGAGGCCCTGCCGCCCTTGCGTTCCCTGACCGCGGCTTTCGCCGACTGGGCCCAGCGTAGTCCCGCCGCCGTGGCGGTGAGCGATCACGCGGGCTCTTTCACCTATGGGGAACTGGACCGACTCGCCTCGGGTCTGGCGGGACACCTGGCAACACGCGGCTTGGGTCCAGAGGACCGCGTGGGTGTCTGCATGGCGCGCAGTCGTTGGCTGATCGTGGCCGTGTTGGGGATCGCCAAGGCGGGTGCCGCATATGTGCCGCTGGATCCCCACAACCCGTCCGAACGCACGCGCCAACTGGTGGCACAGGTGGGTCTCGCGCTGGTTCTCGCGGAGGACGATGTTACCGCGGATCTCCTTTGTCCTATCCTAATTCCGCAGAAGTTACAGCTCACGGACAGGATGGTGGTACGCGACTGGGACTCTCTACCCGAGCGCCTGGCCTATGTGATTTTTACCTCTGGTTCGACAGGGGTGCCCAAGGCGGTGGCAATCTCTCATCGCGCGCTTGCCGTGAACATGGCCGCGTGGCAAAACGCCTATGCGCTGCTGGAGCATCACTGCCACCTGCAGATGGCTCAGCACACTTTTGACGTGTTCAGCGCCGATCTTGCTCGCAGCTTAGGCTTCGGTGCCCGCCTCGTGCTGTGCCCGCGCGCGACGCTGGTCAACCCCGCCGATCTCTTTACAACGATGCGCGACGAACAGGTGGATTTCGCTGAGTTCGTTCCGGCGGTGGCTCGCGAGCTCATGGCCTATCTCGCGGCAAACCGCTTGAACTTAGCCTTTATGCGCACCCTTATCGTGGGCTCCGATAACTGGCATGTATCCGAATATCGGCAGTTGGCGGCGTTGGCCGGCCCGGCGACTCGCGTGCTCAACGGCTACGGCGTGACCGAGGCGACGGTCGACAATACCCTGTTTGCCAACCCACCGAGCACCCTAGCCAGTGGCCGCTCTGTACCCATTGGCTGGGGACACCGCCACAATGGCACCTATGTTTTCAACAGCGCCTTGTCACCCACGCCTCCCGGTGTGGTGGGCGAGCTGTTCTTGGGCGGCTATCCTGTCGCCCGGGGCTATTTGGACCGACCTGGTCTAACCGCCCAAAGGTTCCTGCCTGACCCTGTCAGCACCGAACCGGGTGCGCGTATGTACCGCACCGGCGACAGCGTACGCGAGATGAGCGAAGGCGTATTGGAGTTCCTGGGTCGCCTCGATCAACAGGTGAAGCTGCGCGGCCATCGGATCGAGCCAGCCGAAATAAGCGCCGCCCTTGAAACCCATGCCTGCGTGCGATTTGCCGTGACCCTGCTGCGCAAGGAGCGGCCCAATCAACCGCTGCTGGTGAGTTATGTGCTGCTGCACGAGCAGGTAGTTCTGCCGTCCGCGATCGAGTTGCGCGAACACGCGCGCGCGCGCCTGCCGGCCTATATGGTGCCCGCCGTTGTCATGGTGCTGGAACGCATGCCGCTAAGCGAAAACGGCAAACTGGATACCAAGGCGCTGCCCTCGGTGCCGGAGACAGCCGACCAGGGCCTTGCGCGCCCGCCCTCGAACCGCACGGAGATCGCCCTAGCGGCCATTTGGTGCGAAGTCCTGGGCATCAAAAAAGTCGACCTGGACGACAATTTCTTCGCCTTAGGTGGACACTCGCTCTTGGCCACTCGGGTCATCTCGCGGATTCGACGCGACCTGGGTGTCGGGCTCTCCCTCTCCGACTTCTTTAGCCACTCGGAACTGGGTGCCATGGCCGGCCTGCTGACCGAGGCCCCGGCAGGTGGACTTGGCGGCACGCTTGCGCCGGTCGACCGCAGTCAACCGCTGCCCCTGTCTTTTGCGCAGCAACGGCTTTGGTTTCTGGAACGGATGGGACACGCAGGCACGTCCTACAGCATGCCCCTGGCGATGCATCTTGAAGGCGACCTGGACGTAGCCGCCTTGGCGGTGGCCATCGCGGCCATTATGGTGCGGCACGAGGCGCTGCGCACCGTCTTCCCCGCGGAGCAAGAGCTGCCCGTGCAGCGGATCCTTCCGCCGGACCGAGCGCCCATGGCCCTTGCGGATCTTAGCGAACTCGATGCCGCAGCTCGTGCTTCGAGCTTTGCCGTGCTGATCGCCGAGCATGCCGCACGCCCCTTCTCGCTGGCGGACGGGCCCCTGTTCCGGGCCAATCTGATAAGGCTGAGCACGAAGGAACACGGCCTGCTGATCAATATGCACCACATCGTCTCCGACGGCTGGTCGATTGGCATTTTCCTGAAGGAGCTGGCGCTCCTTTATCGAGCCCAGGTCGAAGGTCGCGGCGCGGGGCTCACCCCCTTGCCCCTTCAATACGCTGACTATGCCTATCACCAACGCCGCTGGTTTGACGAGGACGGTCTGGCCGCCGAAAAGGCCTACTGGAAAATGTACCTGGAGGCTGCTCCGGCCCTGCTGAATCTACCCATCGACAAGCCACGTCCCGCAGTCCAGACCGCTCATGGCGCCAACATCGCCTTTAGGCTGGACAAGGCCTTGAGCGAGCGGATCCAGCGCTTCGCCGCCACTTCCGGCACCACGCTTTTCATGCTGATGCAAAGCTTCTACAGTGCACTCCTGGCTCGCTACAGCGGGCAAAGCGACATCGTCATCGGCACGCCCATCGCCAACCGCGACGTGCCCGCCATCGAGCCGCTGATTGGCTTTTTTGTCAACACCTTGGCGCTGCGCAACGACCTGGCCGACAATCCTGGTTTGACGACCCTGGCGGCACGGGTGCGCACCAACACCCTAGCCTGCTTCGCCCATGGTCATCTGCCCTTCGAGCAGGTGGTCGAGCTCATGCGACCCGAACGTCACACCGCCCACACGCCCATTTTCCAGGTCATGCTGGTCATGCAGAACACGCCGACCGAGGCCGTCGCCTTGCCTTCCCTGCGGTTGCTACCGCTGACAGGCAGCTCCAACACCGCCAAGTACGACCTTAGTATGGCGATTCTCGAAAAAGACGGTTGCCTGCATGGCGCGCTGAATTACAACACGGACCTGTTCGAGGCCACGACCGTTCAGCGCCTGGCCGGCCACTTGGCACGACTCATCGAAGCAGGGCTTGACGACCCCTCCCGCGGTCTGCTGGAGGTGTCGATTCTGGATGAGCAGGAACGGCGCTTCCTGTTGGCCTGTTGCGACCGACGTGAATTTCCTCATACCCGCATGCTCCACGAACTCTTCCGCGAGTGCGCCGAGCGCACCCCCTTCGCCATCGCCCTTACCTGCGCTCAAGAATCCCTCAGTTATCGCGAACTGGACGAACGCGCCGATCGCCTGGCCCTAGTATTGCGCCATCGCGGCATCGGCCCCGAGACGCCAGTCGGCCTGTGCCTGTTTCCCAAGTTGGATCTGATTACCGCCATGCTGGGCATCCTCAAGGCCGGCGCGATCTACCTGCCGTTGGACCCCAGTTATCCCCGTGAACGTCTTAGACTCATCACCGACGACGCTCGCCCCGCCCTGCTCATCACAACGCGCGGCTTCGAGGGCTTCCCCGAAGTGCCCATGCTTTACCTGGACGCGCTTCCGCCCTTGTCACCGCGTACCCCGGCGCCACCGCTCCGGGACCCTGCGCTGCCGGCTTACATCATGTACACCTCCGGATCTACCGGTAGACCCAAGGGCGTGGTGATCACCCATCGCAACATCGTGCGCCTGGTCAGTGAACCCAATTATGTCGAGGTCAACTCGGACGACCGCTTCCTCCTAGCGGCCTCGATCGCCTTCGACGCCAGCACATTTGAAATTTGGTGCAGCCTCTTGAACGGGGCCCACCTGGAGATCCTTCCCATTCATTTGCTCCAGGATTTGCCCAAGGTCATCGCGGAACGCAGCATCACTATCTTATGGCTCACTGCTCAGCTGTTCCATGCGGTCGTCGACGACCACCTCGCATGCCTGGCCGAGGTCCGCCAACTGCTGGTCGGCGGCGACACCGTCTCGCCTTCTCATGTCCAGGCCGTACAGCAGCGCTTTCCCACGGTCCGTCTCATCAATGGCTATGGTCCCACCGAGGGCACGACCTTTACGAGTTGTTGCAACCTCGCCGTGGAAGGCGTCGCACGCGACAGACTTGCCATCGGTCGGGCCATCAACAACACCGATGTCTATGTCATGGATTCTTATCTCGAACAGGCCCCGATCGGCGTTTTTGGCGAGCTCTGGATTGGCGGCGCCGGTCTGGGGCGCTGCTATTTGGGCAGACCCGCGGGCACGGCCGAGAAGTTTGTGCCGCATCCCTGGGGCAATGGCGAACGCCTCTACCGCAGCGGCGATTGGGTAAGCGTGCGCGCCGATGGCCTGTTGGCCTTCGGCGGCCGTATTGACCGTCAGGTGAAAATCCGCGGCTACCGTATCGAGCTGGGTGAGATCGAGCATGCCATGCGCCGTTTCCCCGACCTCAAGGATGCCGTCGTGCTTCTGGACGACGAGGGCTCCAAGCAGCTGTTCGCCTATGTGATCCCTCATGGCACCTTGGACGTCGCGGCCTTGGGTGCCCATCTGGCCGCGCATTTACCCAAATACATGATTCCCGCTGCCTATTTGACTGTCAAAAGCTTTCCTCTGACCCGCAATGGCAAACTGGACACCCGCGCTTTGCCGCGGCCGCAATGGACGCGCGATGAGGCCTACCGTCCGCCCACCACTGCCATCGAGATACTCGTGACCGACATTTGGGCTGAGCTACTGGGCTTGGAGCAGGTCGGAGTCGACGCCAATTTCTTTGAATTAGGCGGCCACTCCCTACTCGCGACTCGAGTCATCCCCCGTCTACAAAAACACCTGGACCTGCCCATTCCCATCGCCGCGCTCTTCCAAAACCCGACAGCCGGCGATTTTGCCCGATATTTGGAATTGGCTTCCTGGGCGCGCAGCGGCACCGCCGCTCACGGCGGCGATGAGGCCATGGAGGAGGGCGACCTATGAACATGATGCAGTTCCTGGACCACGTCAAAAGCCTCGGTGTGATGCTGTGGCTCGAAGAGGAAGACCGACTGCGCTTTCGCGCGGAAAAAGGGGTCATGACGGATGACATCAAAGACCAGATCCGCACCCTCAGACCGGACATCATCGCTTTTTTCAAGCAGCTCGCCACCGAGCCAGCCACCCCGTCGCGCACGACCCTGGTCAAAGCGCCGGAGGGGCTACCGCTGCCCCTTTCCTTTGCGCAGGAGCGCTTGTGGTTTATCGAGCAGTTGCAACCGGGCAACACCGTCTACTTGATACCGAAGGGTTTGCTTCTTCGCGGCGCACTAGACCCAGCTCTGTTAGAGCGCTGCATCGACGCCATCGTTGCCCGCCAACACAGTCTGCGCACGGCCTTCAGCGCAGTGGACGGCGTCCCTCGCCAAATCGTGCGTGACCACGTCCCCTGGCGCCTCGACTTGGTGGATCTGGCAGGTGCGAACGACCAGGAGCCCTGTCGCGCGACCCTAGCCGCGCGTTTTTTTGCCAGGCCATTCGATTTGGGGATCGCGCCGCTGTTTCGCGCCCTGCTGCTGCGCTCGAACCCGCGCGAACACGCCTTGTTGCTCTCCATTCATCACATGGTCGCCGATGATTGGTCCACGGCCGTGTTCGTTCGCGAGCTCACGGCCCTTTACCAAGCCTTTTCCAACGGTGCGCCTTCGCCACTGCCACCGCTCGCCCTCCAGTACAGCGACTATGCCTGGCACCAACGGAACCAGGCCTTCGATCTGACGGCACAGCTCGATTATTGGCGGGCGCGCCTGACTGATCTGCCCCTGTTGCCCTTGCCCTGTGATCATCCGCGGCCACCGCGACAGACCCATCGCGGCGCAAATCACGGTTTCCTGATTGCGCCCGAGCTGTTGGCGGAACTCAAGCAGCTGGCGCGACAGCACAATGCAAGCCTGTACATGGTGTTGCTGGCTGCCTTCAACGTGTTGCTCCACGGTTATTCCCATGCTCGTGACATCGGCGTGTGTTCCTCCGTCGGCCACCGCAATAAACCAGATCTCGAGGGTCTCATCGGCATGTTCGTGAACCTCGTGATCATGCGCACGCGCATCGCCCCCCAAGCCCCTTTCTCGGAGCTGCTGTTGCAGGTGCGACAAGTATGTCTCGAGGCTTACGACCACGCAGACGCGCCCTTCGAAAAAGTCGTGGAGGTCTGCAAACCGACCCGCGATACCAGTCGTCATCCCTTGGCTCAGGTTCAGCTGATTTACACGACAGCACCCAAGAGCACCCTGACCTTGGCCGGCCTCGAGATCCTGCCGCTGGCAGCGAGCGGCACGGTCGCCAAGATGGATCTCACCTGTGGCTTCAACGAGACGGCGCGTGGACTGTTGGTCGGTCTCGAGTACAACCGAGACCTGTTTGATGGAGACACTGTCACGCGCATGGGTGAATACCTGCTCGACATTCTGACAAAGATCAGCACCGGAGCGGACCCAACAGTGCACGATCTGTTCGCACTCACACAGAGCGACCGAGTCGCCTGGGAGGCGATCAATGCCGTTACCGCAGCCTATCCGCGCGAGCGCTCGGTGGATGCCGTGTTTCGCGATCAAGTGGCAGCCCACGGCCAGTTGGCAGCCTTGCTCGAAGAGGGACATGTCTGGACTTATGCGGCGCTGGATCGCACCGTGGCTGCTGTCTGCACGTACCTCGGGACGGTGGGCGTGAGCCCAGGCGCGCGGGTTGGTTTGTGCCTACCTTCCGGAGCACCTGCCGTCATCTGCATGTTGGCCACCCTGCGCTTAGGAGCGGCCTATGTTCCCATGGACTCCAGCTATCCCCTAGAGCGGCTCAGCTTCATGCTACAAGACGCCGAAATTGGCTGTGTCATTGCCGACCGCCAAACCATCGACCTATTGCCCGCTGATCAGCTGAGGTTCATTCTTACCTTGATCTACGAGGAGGACCTGGTCGATCTGCCCGATCCCGTGGGTGAGCCACCCGAGATACCGGCCGAATTCCCTGCCTACGTGATTTATACCTCGGGTTCGACCGGCAAGCCCAAGGGGGTGGTGTGCAACCAGCGCAACATCGTGCGTCTGGTCAAAAACACGAACTACTTGCAGCCCAAACCTGGCAATGTCTTGCTGCAGGCCTCGTCCATTTCTTTCGACGCCTCCACGCTGGAAATATGGGGCGCCTTGCTCAACGGCGCGACACTGGCCTTTTTCGCAGGCCGGGATTTGGATTTGTTGGGCGCTTGCCTTCGGCATTACGCTGTGGACACGCTGTGGCTGACGGCTCAGCATTTTCACGTCATGGTAGACGATTATTTGGACGATCTGGCCCCGGTGACCCAGCTGTTGGCAGGAGGAGACGCGCTCTCGCTGACGCATGTGAGGTCCTTCCTGGGAGCATATCCCGCGGCTCGCCTAATCAATGGCTACGGCCCGACGGAAAACACCACTTTCACCTGCTGCTGCGATCTCAGCCACGGAGGTCTCCTGGCCCAGTCGGTGGCCATAGGCACGCCCATCGCCAATACCTCTGTCCACATTCTCGATCCTTGCGGTAGGCTCGTCCCCGTGGGCGTGGTGGGTGAATTATGCACCGGCGGAGACGGCCTGGCCTCGGGTTATCTGGCGCGACCTGCGCTGACGGCCGAAAAATTCGTCCCAAACCCCTTCGGGCCAGCCGGCGCCCGCCTGTATCGCAGCGGCGACCTTGCCCGCCTGCGTTCGGACGGCCTGTTCGAGTTTCTCGGCCGTCGTGACAACCAAGTGAAAGTACGCGGCTTCCGCATCGAGTTAGACGAGATCGTCGCCGCGCTCCATCATTGCGCCGGCGTGCGGGAAGCAGCGGTGACGGTCGTGGCGGAGGGTCATCACAAATCACTGGTTGCCTATTTGGTGGGGGATGGCGCGCCGCCCGACCTAGCGGCGGTGCGCGCCTACCTTCAGCAGCGGCTCCCTGATTACATGGTGCCTGCAACGATGCTCGTGCTGGACGCGCTGCCGGTTACCTCGCAAGGCAAACTGGACCGCCAGGCCCTCGCGGCTCTGGGCACGACACCGCGGCCGCGACAGGTGCGGACGCCGCAATCACCGGAGGAGCGCCTGCTTGCCGCTGTCTGGCAGGAGGTATTCTCCCGCGCTGATGTTGGGATCGACGAGAATTTCTTCGAGCTGGGCGGCGACTCCCTGCTCTCACTGAAGGTCAAGGCCAGCGCGGCCCGCGCGGGCTTGCACTTCGACCTCCAGAGCATCTTCGAACACCCCACGATCGAGGGTTTGGCACCCTACTGTCGTTTCCTGGACTCGACACAGGATCAAGGCTACTCGCCCTTCTGCCTGATCTCGAACGAGGATCGCGCCCTGCTCGACGATGCCGTGGAGGACGCTTTCCCGCTCAGTCACATGCAAATGGGCATGCTGTTCCACAGCGCGTTCACACCGGATTCGGCCTTGTATCACGACGTCATTTACTACCAACTCGCCATGCCGTTCCGCGAAGATGCCGTGCAGGCCGCGCTGAGGGAGCTCGCGGCACATCATGAAACGCTACGTGTCAGTTTTGAAATGGACCGCTTCAGCGTGCCACTCCAACTCGTGGCGCGGCGCGCGGAGATTCCCTTGGCGATCATCGACCTGCGCGACGAAGCTGATTGGCAACATGCCTACGACACGTGGCTCGACCAGCAGAAACGCAAGCCCTTCGACTGGCGAACCCCTCCGCTGCTCGCCGTGTATGTCCATTTACTGCCCGACGGCTTCCGCTGTAGCTTCAGCTTCCACCACGCCATTCTGGACGGATGGAGCGAGGCTTTGCTGTTCATGGTGTTCCTCCGTAGCTTGCTGCACGACGCCAAGGAGCCCGCGAGCGGACGCATGCCACGACTGGGCCGTTTCATCCAGCTCGAGCGGCAGGCCATCGCAGACCAGCGCAGCAAGGCCTTCTGGGAAGACCTGCTGCGCAACCGGCCCAGCACGGCGTTTTCTTTACCCGGCGATGGCGACACCGAGGGTCAAGCTGCGCAGGATCGCGTGCCCGTGGACTTGGACGAGTCGCTTTCACAGGGCTTGCACGAACTGAGTCGGCGACTGGAACTGCCTCTGAAGTCGGTGCTCATGGCCGTACATTTTCGGGTGCTGGGTCTCTTGTCCGGTTCGCGTGATCTGATCACCGGCGTGGTCGCCAACGGGCGGCCCGAAGAAGAAGGGGGCGACCGCCTTCTGGGGTTGTTCCTCAACACCCTCCCCTACCGCTTCCAGCTGGCTTCGGAAAGTTGGGAAAGCCTGATCGCGCGCGTGTTTCGACTGGAGACCGCCGTATTGCCTCACCGCAGATGCCCCTTGCCCCTGCTGATGAAACTCGCCGGTGACGGCCCCCTCTTCGAAACCCACTTCAATTTCACCCACTTCCACGTGCTTAACCAGTTGGGGGGCAGTGGCGCGGCCCAGGTTGTGCGCGGCCGCGGTGGCGCCACGGAAAACAGCATGGCCCTGGTCGTGGACTTTGCCATCCATCCCGGCTCCGATCGCATTCGCGCCTCTTTGGGTTACGACCGCACGCGCTACTCTGCCCTGCGAATTGCCTACATTGGCCAGACCTATCGGCAAGTGATCGCGGCCATGGTCCAGGGACCTCTGGACGACCATTTGGCGGTGGATCTGTTGCCGCAGGAGCATCGCGAACGGCTGGCGGTCTGGAACCAAACGGAATGGGATCACGGCCTTGGAAATAATATTGCCGCTGCTTTCGAACGCCTGGCGGTCGCGGATCCGAAGCGAACCGCGATCCTGGCCGAAAAAACCTGTTACACACGCGACACGCTCAATCGCGCTGCCAACCGCTTGGCCCGCGAACTTCGCCATCGCGGGATCGGTCCCGGTACACGAGTCGGCCTCTGGTTGGAGCGGGACCCTCACCTGGTGGTCGCCATGCTGGCCGTGCTCAAGGCGGGAGCCTGTTACATCCCCTTGAATGTAGCAGAGGCCCCGGGGCGTCTGCGCGCCATGCTGGACGACGCCCGACCCGCGCTCGTGCTGGCCGGGCATCCTTTGCCACTGGCGGGGCTCGGCACCGATGTCCTGACACTCGACCACAGTCTTTTCCCCCAGCGCGCCGACCACGACCTGGATCAGGCAGCGCCGCCCGAAGCTCCGGCCTACTGCATTTACACATCGGGCTCCACTGGCCGACCCAAGGGCGTGGTCATCCCTCACCGCGCGCTGATCAACTTTGCAGCGGAGGTGGGTCGCCAGTATGGCCTGAGAGGCAATGATCGGGTCCTGCAATTCTGTGCCGCCATTTTCGACATGTCGGTCAAGGAAATTTACGGCACCCTACTCAGCGATGGAGCCTTGGTTATGGCTCACCACGCCCATGGTTTGTCGCCCATGGAGCTGGCCGCCTTGATCGAGGACTGGCAGATCACGGTCCTGATCTTTCCAGCGGCCTACTGGCACCATTGGGTCGCGGCCTTCAAAGCGGGCGAAGAGCCGCACTTCCCCAGCTTGCGCCTGGTCAACAGCGGCGGCGAGCAGCCAAACCTCGCCCTGCTCGAGCGCTGGCGAACAACCAGTGGGAAGCACGTGCACTGGATCAACACCTACGGCCCGACGGAAACCACTGTCGTCGCCACCATGTTCCACCTGGGCCGGGGGGCAATCAACGATCGCGTCCCCATGGGCAAACCCTTGGGCAACGTGCGTCTACACGTTTTGGATGAGGGCGGCCGACCCGTGCCGATCGGCACGCGAGGGTCACTACATATCGGCGGGCGTGGTCTGGCAACGGGTTATCTGAACCAGCCCGCGCGAACCGCCCTGAGCTTCAGACCCGACCCCTTTGCCACCGAGCCAGGCAGTCGTCTTTATGCCACTGGCGATCAGGTGTACTTCCAAGAGGACGGCAACCTCGTATTCAAGGGACGTGTGGATCATCAGGTCAAACTGCGAGGTTACCGAATCGAAACTGGGGAAATAGAAGCGAGACTTCAGGAACTGTCCGGAGTGAGCGCCGCGGTCGTGTGCCTGCATACGGATGAAAGCGGTGGCTCTGCTTTGGTGGCCCACGTTGTCGGGACTCGTCGCAATGCAGAGGAACTGCGGGAAGCCCTGCACTTCAACCTACCTGTATATATGATTCCCGACAGCTTCCACTTTCCCGACGCGTTGCCACTGACGCCCGGCGGAAAGGTGGACCGTGCCGCATTGCCGGGGCCGATCGTGGCCGAGTCGCGCTTGGGCCAGGCGCTCGGCACCCTAATGGAACACCGGCTGGCGGGCTATTGGCGCGAGGTCCTGGACCTAGCCGTGGTCAGCGCTGCCGACCACTTCTTCGCGCTGGGCGGCAACTCATTGAGTGCATTGCGGTTGATGAGCCGAATCGAACGTTTTATGCAGATCTCTTGTCCGATCGTGACCCTCTTCCGCTTCCCCGTGCTTCGCGACTTGGCGGCCCATTTGGAAGCACGCCGTGCGGCGACGCCTTTGGTGCCTTTGAATACCGGCGAGGGACCCACCTGGTTCGTCTTTCACCCCGTCGGTGGGGAGCTTCACTGGTATTTACCCCTGGCCACCGCGATGGAGCATCGTTTCGCTATGTATGGGCTCCAGGCCTTGACGCCGCCAGCCGATGGGACCTCCCTCCGCGAGATCGTAACGACCTACGTGACGCTGATCCGGACCCAGCAACCTCATGGGCCCTACCGCCTGCTGGGCTGGAGCCTCGGCGGCAGCCTGGCCATGGAGGCGGCCCTCCAGTTACAAGCCGCGGGCGAACGGATCGCAGAGCTCGTATTGGTCGACACCGTGGGTCCCTATGTTGCCCAAACCACGACGCCGGTACAGCGGATCAAGCGCTTTGTCGTCGACCGCTTGGGTTCCCTGCCCGACGAGCTCGCCGCCTTGCCGGAAGAGCTTGATCGTGACGCTGCCATGGCCGTGGTAGGCGAGCTACTGACCCGCTCAGGTCACCTACCGGCGAAGGAAACGGCGATGCTGGAACGCATGTTCCTCACCTATAGCTTCTTTCACCAGGAAGTGGCTGCGTACCGGCCAACCAGCACTTTCGCCGGATCACCGACCCTGATCGTCTGCGAAAATACCCGCCGACGCAATCGCGAAAACCAGTGGGGCACTTTGGACGAAACCCTGGGTTGGCAGGCCCACTGCGCGGCGCCCGTGCGCCTGATCGAGGTTGCAGGCCATCATTACAACCTGTTGCGCGAACCGCAATTAATGCACTGGTCACCCTGTCTGATCGGCCCTCCAGACCCGATCCTTACCGCTTGACTTCTCTATTTTCACTCAACTAAGATGGATTCCATCTCTGCCACAGGAGGCTTTCATGCTGTTGCTAACCCTCGTACTTGTCATGGATTTAGGTGGTCCGATCAAGATACTTAAAACCTATGAAAATTTTCCCGCGAAGAGTGACGAGTATCTCACCAGCCCCTATGCTGTCGACTTCACGCCACAAGGAGAGCTGCTGATTGCCGACAGCAAGACCTCTCGGGTGCACATCTGGGACAAGAACGGCAAATACCGCAAATCCTTTGGCAGGCCAGGCCAAGGTCCCGGTGAAATGAATTTCCCTTCTTACTTGGTTGCCACCAAAGACAAAATCTGGATTTGGGATTACTACGGTCATTTGTACACCTTCGACCATGAGGGCAATTACCTAGCCACGGTGACCCTGAATTATGTCGCCAGGGTATTCGCAGTGCTGAACGATAACCTGATCTTGGTTGCCTATCACAAGCAGGAAGATGCCACCAACAACCACGTGATCGTCGCGCTCATTGACGCCAAAGGCACTCAACTTGAGGTCCTCAAAGACTACATCAACGAAAGCTATTTGAAGC
This sequence comes from uncultured Holophagae bacterium, assembly GCA_964423555.1. Taxonomy (GTDB): domain Bacteria; phylum Acidobacteriota; class Holophagae; order Acanthopleuribacterales; family Acanthopleuribacteraceae; genus CAYRFM01. The sequence goes on from CAYRFM010000011.1 coordinate 57,119, forward strand.
CGCGCGAAGGATACAATCAAACAGAGGTCAAAGCGTTCGGCCCCGAGGTCGAAATCCAGCGCCGCGGGGATAGCTGGTTTTTTGGCTACTCTCAGGATCGCACCTTGTACGAGGTCAATGCGACCGGCAAAATAGTGGGCAAGAAGATGTTTGAACTACGCACCGAAAAGCCCACCGACGCGGACAAGGCCTATTTCGAGGAGCTAACCTATCACGTCATCACCGGCAAAACCGTGGAGCTCAGCAGTCTCAAGAATTTGAAGCACAATTTCGACTATGAAAAATCCTATTACACGCACTTCCTGTTTCAGGGTGACAAAGCGATCTTCGCGCTCACGCCGATTGGCGGTAAAAAGGGTTGCGGCAATGGCTTCCATCGGGCCAGTTACTATGTGCAAGATTGGAACACCGGCAAAGCACTGCATCGCGGCGACTACAACTTCAGCAAAGACTCAGCGATCTATTATCGCAATGGCCGCATTTTAGGTCTGATGGTCGACGATAAAGACGAATATCAGATCATGGAAATCGCGCTCAAGATGAACAATTGACACCGTTCCGGCGGAGTTGCCCAGAGCAGTTCCGCCACCTTCGGATCCGCCGCGAATGCTGCGGAGGCGTCAGGCCGCTTCTCCTTCCCAGGTCAGGTAACTGCGGTAAGCTTTGTTAGCGGTGATCAACAAGGCTAGCACCAACAAGCCGCCGCCGCCCAGGCTGAAGATCAGCAGTACGTTATTGTTCGCCGATTGGGTAGCGTATCCCGTGAGCGCCATGGAGAGCGGCGTGACGCCGGAGACGATAGTCCCCAGAAAGCCAAAGACACGACCGCGGATCTCGGAATCGGTGGTGGTCTGCAGCACCACGTTGTTGTTGAGATTGTAGGCTCCAATCAGGCAGCCCATGGCAAACAGCAAGGCGATCGCGCCGTAGACCTGAGTGCACGCCGAAAGGCAGAGAAAGAGCACCGCCACGCCTGGTAGCAGACATAACAGCGAACCGCGGCGGAGGGCGCTCCCTCGAGGCATTAGTCTGAGCAGGTAAAACCCACACATGGTGCCTAAAGTGATGGCAGCCACCATGAAGCCGTACCACATGGTGTCGATCGCAAGGACATCCTCTACATAGAACGGCAGGAGCAACCCAATCGGCGCCAGCAGGAAGTTGACGGCGCTTGTCGCCACGAAGAGATTGCGCATGCCCTCCCGACGCCAGATGTAGCGGAACCCTTCAGCTATGTCCGCGGCGAAGGTGGTCATCAGCGCTGCCACCCCAGGCCGCGCAATGGTTCGCGGTTTCTGTGGGATCTCGATGAAACACTCGCTGAAGGCCGAACAGAGGAAACTGGCGCCGTTGAAGACAAAGATTTTTAGGGCGCCGAAAAGGCTCAGGGCCACGCCCCCCAGGGCCTGGCCAAGCAGTCGCACGACCTGGGTGGTCATCTGACTGAGCAGGTTGGCCTGTAAAAGCTTTTCCTTGGGCACCAAATCCGGAAGGGCAGCGGCTATCGCGGGGCGAAAGAAGGAACCCAGGATCCCCCCCAGAAAACAAACGCCGAAGATCCAGCCTAGGATGAGGTCCGTCGCCTCGGGTCGCAGAAAGTAGAGCAGGCCTAACATCAGCATGGAAAGGCCATTGAGAACGTCCGTGACGATGATGATCATCCGCCGCGAAAAATAATCCGCAAAAGCGCCACCCAAGGGACCTAGCACCACGCCCGGTAAGCCAGACACCATTAGCAGAGTTCCCATCAGCGCCGAGGATTGGGTGGCATGTTTGACCCAGAAAATCATAGCAATGGTGAATGAGGTCGAACCCAAACCACTGACCGTCTGCCCCAACCAGAGCAGGGTAAAATTGCGGTTCATGAGGTTAGGTTGGGCAGACACTGGTCATCTCCGTCGCGACGCCCAAAGTTTCCAGATAGGCGCTCATATCGGGCTGGCGACCCAAAAACCGACATACCAGGGTCATGGGGTCCTCGGTGTTCCCAGGTTCCAGCACCATCTGGCGGAACCGCTTGCCCAGTTCGGGATCCTGTAGGCCGCCCCGCTTGAACAGGGAGAACATGTCGTCGGCATAGACACGGCTCCATAAATAGCCGTAATAGGTGGCCGCATAGCCGACGAGGTGCACGAAGCTCGCCTCCATACAGGTTCCGGGCGACATGGGGTACATGGTGTAGCGCTCTTGGAGGTGCTCTACCAAAGCACTCGTGCGCGTCTGGCCTGGTTGGTAGTCGAGATTTAAGGCCAGGTCCAAGGCGGCATAAAACACCTGTTGCTGGGCGTTGATGCCGGTATTGAGGTACTTGGCGTCAATCATTTTTTCCAACAAAACCGCGGGCAGAGCAGCACCGGTTTGGTAGTGACCCGAGAGCTGCTTCAAAATTTCTGGCTCCCAGGCCCAGTTCTCCATGATCTGGGAGGGCATCTCGACAAAATCCTCAAGCACCGAGGTTCCCGCCAACGATGCGTAGGGCGCTTTGGAAAGCTCGTGGTGCATCAGGTGGCCAAATTCGTGGAAAAGATTGCAAATATCCTGGTGATTGAGCAGACTGGGGGCACCGTCGTGGGCTGGGGGGAAGCTACACACCATGACGGATTCCGGTTGTTGGTATGAACCGTTCTCGAGGCGGCGACCGTTGCGTAGGGAGAAGCAGGCATTAAGCCCGTACTTCCCGTCACGGGCCAGCAAATCCAGGTAGACGCGGCCAATCTGAACGCCGGCCTCGAGCAATCGATAACATGCCACGTCTTCGTGCCAGGTGCAGACCTGTTCGCGCTCGAACCGCACACCAAAGAGGCGCTCGCCTAAATTGAACATGCCCTTCACCACGCGGTCCAGAGGGAAATAAGGGCGAATATCTGCCTCGGCAAACCCATGCCGTTGCTCTTTGTAACATTTGGTGTAGAAGAATTTGTTCCAGGAGGCCATGGAAGTCGTTCCGGCGGTGTTGCAGAGCATGCGGTAATCGAATTCCGATTTGGGCAACAGTTTCTCCCGCAACTGCTCGAGGAAGTCTCGGACCCGATCAGGCTCGGCGGTCATGGCTCCAGACAGGACGAGATGGGCATAGCTCGGGAAACCTAGCAGGTGTGCCTTTTCGCGCCGTGTGGCAAACAGCTGCTCCAAAACGGGCAAATTCTCTTCGCGCGCCCGACTGTGGAAGGTCAGGTAGAGCTCTTTGCGAAGATGTTCCTGAGGGAGATATTTGATCATCAGTTCGTAGTCAGGACTGACGACCTCTGCCTCAAAGCCAGCCTCAGTGCGCCGCAGGCGGGCCTTGAAGTCGGCTGGTAGACAAGCGGCTTCCTCCTCGCTGAGAACGAGGATCGGCTTGCTGTTGCCGATGTGGCGGTGAAAGGCCATTTCCAGTTGATCGAGCGTCTGATTGAGTTCTGAAAGATGTTCACGACCCTCTTCGTCCAACTGGAACCCTTGTTGCCAGTAGTCCTTCATGATCTTGTTCAGAAAGCGGGCCGAATGGGGCGTCAGATCACTGGCATCTTCGGCATACTGGCGCATGACCTCAAAAATGCTTTCATCAAGGGCGAGCTGTGACTGCATCGAGAACAAGAACTCGGCGCCCTCGTCACACGCTTCGCGGATTTCTTCGTCGGGATGCACATTGGCGAGTAGATAGACCAAGTTGAGCGTGGTTTCGAGATGATCGAACAGGCGATCCCACTGCAGCAGCGGGTTGTCAGGGTGAGCGATGAACTGCTTGCGCATTTCGATGACTTCGGCCTGCGCTGATTTCACCGTTTGAGCCACCTGGTCTGAGGTGATGTTGAGAAAGGACAGCACGCCCTGAGGTCGTTGGGTCAGTGAGTTCATCGGCAAGACTCCTGTGAAGAATTCGAAGAGGGCGGAAGACAACGGCAGAAATTAGGGAAACCCGCAATAAGGGAGGGGGTAAACACTGGGCAATGGATCCGGACAAGCTATCGTAGCGAGATTACGCCGAGCCGTCAAGGCGCGCAGACAAGGCCGGTTTCCGGGCAGGATCTGATTTCATCGATCACAAGCTGTGCATGCCGCTAATTTAACGCTTACACACGTTTGACCTTCTGGCCTTAATCAAATCCCCACATTCTCCAACAGATCCAACGAACTCTGCTCATTTCAGCTACTTATCTTCCAAAGGCGGTCACTTTTCATGAATTCTCGTTCACGTTTTTTTAAAGTCTCTTTTCTTTACATAGCGAACCGTGCTATAAGGCTACCGTGTGTCGATTGATTTATCGACCGCTTTCATCAATCTCTGTGAACCATCACTCACACCCACGAGGACCGCGTTCGGCAGCCTCGTCCATACCCGGGGAACAGAACCACGTTTCGGTGGCTTCATGTCCGGGTCGCTTTTACTCGTCCAGGAGATGTCAAGAAATGCTCGGTAGCTCTCAGCGCCTCTGGAGGCGCCTGTCACCTCTATCGACCGCGTGCGCAATGTTGATGTTCGCCACGGTCGCCTTCGCACAAGCACCCGCCGGTTACTACGATTCGGCCAACGGTTTGACCGGCGATGCCCTCGCCGACGCAGTCCACACTATCATCAAAGACCACACGCGCTTCCCCTACACCAGTTCCAGCACGGATACCTGGGACATCATCGCGCTCGCCGACGAAGATCCCAACAACGCGAACAACGTCATCACCATTTACAAGAACCAGCCCAAACCCAAAAATGATCACAACGCCGGATCCGGCTGGAACCGCGAGCATACCTGGCCCAAGTCGCTGGGCTTTCCCGACGACAGCGAGTGTAACTACCCCTACACCGACACCCATCACCTGATGGCCGCCGACTGGGACTACAATTCCGCCCGCAGCAACAAACCCTACGACAATTGCGACGTCGGCTGCACCGAGTACCCCGCCCTCAACGCCAGCTCTTCCAACTGGACCGATGGCAGCTTCACCTCCGGCGTCTGGGAACCCTATGACGACGTCAAGGGCGACCTGGCCCGCGCCATGTTCTACATGGCCGTCCGCTACAACGGCGGCACCCACGGCATCACCGGCTGCGCCGAACCCGATCTGCGCCTGACCGACAACATGAGCCTGGTCCAGAACACCTCCGGCAATGCCGCGGTCGGCTACATGGGCCGACTCAGCACCCTGTTGGCCTGGGCCGCCGCAGACCCGGTCGACGGCTATGAAATGGCCCACAACGACATCGTCTTCAGTTTCCAAGGCAACCGCAACCCCTTCATCGACCACCCCGAATGGATCCAACTGATCTTCGGCGGCGGCAATGGCAACGGTGGCACCAACCAGGGCGGCGGTGGCGGCGGCACGCCTGAACCCACGCTCTGGATCAACGAAGTACACTATGACAACAGCGGCGCCGACCTGGATGAGGGCGTCGAAGTCGCCGGTCCCGCCGGCAGCGGCCTGACCGGCTGGCAGCTGGTCAGCTACGATGGCGCGACCGGCACCATGACCGGCGCGATCACGCTCAGCGGCTCGATCCCCAACCAACAGAACAGCTACGGCACCTCCTGGTTCGCCCTTGCCGACCTCGGCGATGGCGCCCCCGACGGCGTGGCCCTGGTCAGCCCCTCGGGTGCCAAGGTCCAGTTCCTCTCCTGGGAAGGCAGCTTCACCGCTGTCGACGGCCCGGCCAGTGGCCGCACCTCGATCGATATCGGCGTTTCCGAAAGCGGCGCCGACGCGGCCGGCCTCAGCCTGCAGTTGACGGGTACGGGCACGGCCTACGCCAGCTTCACCTGGCAGCCGGCCATGGCCCACACCAATGGCGCCAAGAACACCAACCAGACCTTCGGCACCGGTGGTGGCGGTGGCGGCGGCGGCGGTGGCGGCACGACGGCCAACGTCTGGATCAACGAGATCCACTACGACAACAACAGCACGGATTCTCTGGAAGGCGTTGAAATCGCCGGCCGCGCCGGCAGCGACCTCAGCGGCTACACGCTGGTCGCCTATAACGGCAGCGGCGGCGCCTCCTACAGCACGACCGCGCTCAGCGGCACCCTGGCCGCCACCAGCGGCGCTTATGGCTTCGCCTGGTTCGCCATCGCCGGCCTGCAGAACGGCAGCCCCGACGGCATCGCCCTGGTCGACCCGACCGGCGCCGTCGTTCAGTTCCTCAGCTACGAGGGCAGCTTTGCCGCCACTGACGGTCCCGCCACCGGCACCACCTCCACCGATATCGCCGTCTCCGAAGCCTCGACCGCCGCGGTCGGCAGCAGTCTCCAGTTGGGCGGCCATGGCACCAGCTACGCCGACTTCACCTGGCAGGCCTCCCAGGCCCACACCAATGGTGCGGTGAATGCCAACCAGACGTTCCCCACGATCGGCACGCTCTGGATTAACGAAATCCACTACGACAACGCCGGCACCGACAGCGGCGAGGGCGTCGAAGTCGCCGGTCCCGCCGGCACCAGCCTCGATGGCTGGCAGCTGGTCGGCTATAACGGCAACGGCGGCGGCGTCTACAACACCACCGACCTCAGCGGTACGCTTGGCGACGACACGACCGGCTTCGGCTTCCACTGGGTGCCGATCATCGGCCTGCAAAACGGCAGTCCCGACGGCATCGCCCTGGTCAATCCCCTGGGCGAAGTCGTCCAGTTCCTCAGCTACGAAGGCGCCATGGTCGCCACCGATGGCCCCGCCAACGGCATGACCGCGATCGATATCGGCGTCTCGGAAACCTCCTCCTCGCCCGTCGACTTCAGCCTCCAGCTGGCCGGCGACGGCACCACCTACGACGCATTCTCTTGGCGTCTGGCCGCGACTGGCACGCCAGGTGAGGTCAACAACGACCAGACCTTCGACGGCTCCGGTGGCGGTGGCGGCGGTGGTGGCGGTCAGACCGGCACCGGCGCGCTCTGGATCAACGAGATCCACTACGACAACGCCGGCACCGACAGCGGTGAGGGCGTCGAGATCGCCGGCCCCGCTGGCACCATCATGACCGGTTGGAAACTGGTAGCCTACAACGGCACCGGTGGCGCGCTCTACGGTTCGGTCGATCTGGCCGGCACGCTGAGCGACCAGGTCGACGGCTTTGGCTTCGCCTTCTACGCCATTGAGGGCCTGCAGAACGGCAGCCCCGACGGCATCGCCCTGATCAATCCCGACGGCCAGGTCGTTCAGTTCCTCAGCTACGAGGGCAGCTTCACCGCCGCCGACGGCCCCGCCGCCGGCCTGACCTCGACCGACATCGTCGTCAGCGAGGACAGCGCCACGTCCGCTGGTTTCAGCCTCCAGCTGGCCGGCACGGGTCGCGAGTACGCCGACTTCGTCTGGGAGGCCGCCAACAGCGCCACCTACGACGCCCTCAACCTCAACCAGATGATCGAAGTGCCCGTCGTCCAGGAAACACCCTGGATCAACGAGCTCCACTACGACAACGCCAGCACCGACTTCGATGAAGGCGTCGAGATCGCCGGTCCCGCCGGCCTCGACCTGACCGGCTGGACGCTGGTCGGCTACAACGGCGCCAACGGCGCCTCCTACGCCACCGTCAGCCTCGGTGGTGTGATCGACGACGAGCAGTTCGGCTACGGCGCGCTCTGGTTCAACATGGCCGGCCTGCAGAACGGCAGCCCCGACGGCGTCGCCCTGGTCGACCCGACCGGCACCGTCGTCCAGTTCCTCAGCTATGAGGGCAGCTTCACCGCCGTCGACGGCCCCGCCGCCACCTTGGTCAGCACGGATATCGGCGTCGCCGAGGCCAGCACGGCCACCGTCGGCACCAGTCTCCAACTGATCGGCGAAGGCACCGAATACGCCGCCTTCTCCTGGAACGGCTCCGCCGCCCACTCCCGCGGCGACCTCAACCCCGGCCAAAGCTTCGGCACCACCGTGGCCGATGCCGACATGGACGGCGTGGCCGATGCCGACGACGCTTGCCCGTCCTCGAACATCGCCGCCACGGTCGCCATCAACGGCTGTGAGACCGGCGTGGTCAACGGCATCGACGTCGACGGCTGCAGCTTGTCAGACCGCATTGCCAGCTGCGGCGCCGGCAACCCGTCGCGCTGGGCCTTCGTGCAGTGCGTGACCGCACTCTGCGACAGCCTCGTCGCCCACGGCGAGCTGAGCAGCGCCGAACGCAACGCGATCGTCAGCTGCGCCTCGGCCTACGGCCTGCCGACCGCCAATCCCGACAGCTACACCACCAACTGGAGCACGACTCTAGTCGTTGGCGCGCCCGGCGTCCTGGCCAACGACACCGACCCCGAGGGCAACACCCTCGAGGCGCACCTGCTGCAAGGCCCCAGCCGCGGCAGCCTGTCCCTGGCCCGTGACGGTTCGTTCCGCTACGTGCCGGTGGCCGGCACCGCCGGTCCGGTGACCTTCGTCTACAAAGCCTGGGACGGTTCCGGCTACCGCACCGCCACGGTGACGATCGAAGTCACGCCTGGCAACCAGGCGCCGATCACCGGCAACGACAACTTCACTATGACGGCCAATACGCGCCTCTCGGTGCCCGCACCGGGCGTCCTAGCCAACGACACCGACCCCGAGGGCACGACCCTGGTGGCCTACCTCTACCAGGTCCCCAGCGTCGGCAAGCTCGGCTTCTCCGGTGATGGCAGCTTCTGGTACGAGCCGCCCGTCGGCTACACCGGCACGGTCAGCTTCATTTACCGCGCCAGCGACGGCCTGGTCAAAACGGCCGGTACCGTCACGATCCAAGTCAATCCCTAACGACGAACGGTCTCACCGACCATGGAACAAGGCCTGGGCAATGCTCAGGCCTTTTTTTTCAGCGGCGCCGGCGGATCCGCCGTTCCCCGTACGGGAAGGCGCGTCGCCGGACACAAGCACCCAGCCTCGACCTTTTTCCGCATTATTTGATTTTTCCCTGGGCAGTATTACAAATTTTTAACCTTGCCCCTTTTCGTGGCCCTGGCGTCATCTCCCCCGTAAAATCATCTTTAGCTGACGAAACGCGGACATTTCCGCGCAGCTATGGCCGGAGATGAGGTGTCGCGTTGACGACTCAATCGGATAGTACTCAGGTAGGCACCTTACAACCGATCCTTTCGTTCGCCCTGCCGCAGCCCACGGTCAACAGCGAGGTCCTGGCATTACTGGCCAGCCTTTTTTTCACCTTTTTCGCCAACAGCGGACTCTGGGCCGCGCTCCACCCACACGTCCACTGGCCCACCCTTGTGGGAACCGCGCTGCTGGTCACCAGTGCCCACTGGTTGATCTTTCTGGTGTTGTTCAACCGCTGGACCGCCAAGCCGCTGCTGATCCTGCTGTTGCTGACCACTGCCATGGCCGTCTACTTCATGTCTCAGTACAAGGTCTACCTCGACCGCGACATGATGCGCAACCTGCTCGAGACCGACGTCAAGGAAGCGAGCGAGCTGTTCCAGCTCCAAATGCTGCCCTACTTCCTCGGCCTGGGCTTGCTGCCTAGCCTGGCTCTCTTGCGCCTGCGCATCACGGTTCGACCCTGGCGTCAGACCGCGCGCTGGCGAGCGACCTGCCTGCTGTTGGCACTGGCCCTGACCGTCGGCTCGGCTTTGGCCACGATGCACCACCTCATCCCCTTGGTTCGCGAAAACGGCGAACTGCGCCACCTGATCACGCCCGCCAACTTCATCGTCTCCCTGACCCGCGTGCTCGGCGAGGAAACCCACGAGGCGATTGGTAAGAAAAAGGCCATCGCCACCGACGCTACCCGCCCCGCCGCCCCCGCGGACCAGCTTCCCCGCGCCTTCGTGCTTGTCGTCGGAGAAACCGTGCGCGCCGCCAACTGGGGCCTCGACGGTTACCAGCGCCAGACGACCCCCGAACTGGCCGCCCGCGACGTTATCAACTTCAGCGATGTCACCAGCTGCGGCACCGATACCGCCACCTCCCTGCCCTGCATGTTCTCCGCCATCGGCCGCGCCAATTATAACCAGAAGGAAATCCGTGGCTCCCAGTCCGTCCTCCACGTCCTGGATCGCGTCGGCGTCTCCGTCCTCTGGCGCGATAACCAGTCGGGCTGCAAGGGCGTCTGCGACGAGCTGGCACTCGACACCTTCGCCGAAAAGGACCACGCCTCCTTGTGCGCCAATGGTCGCTGCTACGACGAGGTCCTGCTCAGCGACCTGCGCGAAAAGATCGAAGCTGCGCCTGGTGACATCTTGATTGTGCTGCATATGCTGGGCAATCATGGACCCGCCTACTTCGAGCGCTACCCCGCCGAGTACCGCCGCTGGACGCCGACTTGCGACCACACGCACCTGGCCGAATGCTCGCGGGAAGCCGTCGTCAACACTTACGACAACGCCATCCTCTACACCGACCACGTGCTGGCCATGACTATTGACCTTTTGGCCGAGGTCCAGAACCACGCCACCGGCATGGCCTACATCTCCGACCACGGCGAGTCCCTGGGCGAGAACAATCTCTACCTTCACGGCTTCCCCTACGCCCTAGCCGGCGACGAACAAAAAAAGGTACCGCTGGTGATGTGGTTCTCCGAAGCCCTGGTCGACAGCCTCCAACTGGACCAAGACCGCCTGCGCGCCACCGCCAACAAACCCGTCAGCCACGACAACCTGTTCCACACCCTGCTCGGTCTGTTCGACGTGCGCACCAGCCTCTACGCCCCCCAGCTCGATCTCCTCACTCCAAACTGAACGCCCGCCGCCCCAGCTGAGGACAGCATATCCATAGTGGCCGGGGAGTCGCCTTCTTTCCCCGGCCTACAGCCCGGTCGAGTGCTCTGACGACCGCTTTGCTGGTGTCTTTAACCTCCTTTTTCCATAGCTCCGGTATGCAGTACAGCACTCCGACAATCGTCTCTCGTCCACAACATTTGCTCTCTGTCGTTACGGCAATCGTCTCTCGTCCACAACATTTGCTCTCTGTCGTTACGACAATCGTCTCTCGTCCACAACATTTGCTCTCTGTCGTTACGACAATCGTCTCTCGTCCACAACACTTGCTCTCTGTCGTTGCGACAATCGTCTCTCGTCCACAACACTTGCTCTCTGTCGTTGCGACAATCGTCTCTCGTCCACAACATTTGCTCGCTGTCGTTGCGACAATCGTCTCTCGTCCACAACATTTGCTCGCTGTCGTTACGACAATCGACTCTCGTCCACAAAAGTTGCGCGCTGTCGTTGCGACAATCGTCTCTCGTCCGAAAAAAGTGATCTTTAACCTCCTTTTTGGCAGAGCGCCGGCATGCTGAGCCAAGCTTTGCTGGTGCGCTTCGTGTTTTTCGTGGACGAAAAAAACCGTTGTGGACTGGCGTGCAAACTATATAATCGTTCTGGTTTTTCCCTCATGGCAACAGCGCCCCTGGCGTGTTAGCCCGCCGTCTAGGCATCAAGGAGGAGAGAGTTGAGCATTGGTAAGATCGTGGCTGGTGCCCTCGCACCCCACCCGCCCCATCTGGTCTACGCGGAGAACCCGCCCCAGAACGAACCGCGCGCCGAATGTGGCTGGGAAGTCCTGCGCTGGGGTTACGAGCGCCTGCGCAAGAATCTCGACGCGATCGGCTACGACGTCATCGTCATTCTGTCGCCCCACTGGCAGACCTATGTGGGCGTCCATTTCCTCGGCGTCGACCACTTCAAATCCCTGTCCGTCGATCCCATTTTCCCCAACCTGTTCCGCTACCATTTCGACTTGCGGGTCGACGTCCCCCTGGCCGAGTCGATCGAGCGCCGCGCCCGCGAGCGCGGTCTGGTCACCAAGATGATGCGCAACCCCGACTTCAGGGTCGACTACGGCACCATCGTCAGCTGTCACCTGAGCAACCCCAGCTGGGACAAGCCGATTGTCGGCATCTCCAGCCACCGCCTGGCCCATTACTTCAATGTCGACCGCATGCAGAAACACATGCTCGAGTTGGGTCGCGCCACCCGCGAGGCCATTGAGGCCAGCGGCAAGCGCGCCGTTCTGCTGGCCTCCAACAGCCTCAGCCACCGCCACTTCGTGACCGAGTCCGAGGTCCCCGAGGACATGAGCCATGAGCATATCACCCACCACGGCCAGTACCTCTGGGACATGCACATGATCGACCTCATGCGCCAGGGCCGCACCCGCGAGATCTTCGACCTCATGCCCGACTTCACCGAGCAGACCATCGCCGAGACCGACAGCGGCGCCCTGACCTGGATGCTGGCCGCCATGGACTTCCCCACTTACCCCGCCGAGGTCCACGCTTACGGCACCGTAATCGGTACCGGTAACGCCATTGTCGAGTGGAACCACGAGCGCGGAGGTGCCCGATGAGCAAATCGCATCCCGTCCTCGGCGGCTACGTCCTGCCAGGCCTGCCCCACCCGCTGCTGTGCCCCGACGCTAGCCCAGGCTATCGCCGCCTGCGCGACGGCTTCGAGGCCGTGCGCGCCGAGATCGCCGCCAGCGAGGCGGATCTGTTGCTGGTCTACTCGACCATGTGGCCCTCGATCATCGGCCACCAAATCATCGCCCGGCCAGAGCCCGAGTGGGTCCATGTGGACGAGCTCTTCCACGACCTCGGTTCGATGCCCTACAAGTTCCGCATCGACAGCGCCTTTGCCGCCGTCTACCGCGACGCCGCCAAGGCCCGCGGCCTGGCCTGTCGCACCGTCGACTACCACGGTTTTCCCATCGATACCGGTTCCGTCACCGCGCTCAAGCTGATCAACCCCGACAACCGCATCCCCGCGATCATCACCAGCAGCAACGTCTACGCCGACCGCGCCGAGACCGTCGTCTTCGCCAAGGCCGCCGTCGACGCCCTGCTGCAGACCGGCAAGCGCGCCATCGCCATCATCGTCAGCACACTCTCCAACCGCCTCTTGCAGGAGTGGGTCGCGCCCGCCGACGACCACATCCACAGCCTCAAGGACGACGAGTGGAACAAGAAGATCCTCGAGTTCCTCGAGGCCGGCCGGCTCGAGGACGTGGCGCAACTGTCGCGCCAGATCCAGCGCGAGGCGCGGGTCAAGAAGGTCGTCAACTTCAAGCCGTTCTGGTGGCTCTCGGCCGTCATGGGTCCCCACAACTACTACCGCGGCAGTATCTTCGCCTACGAGGCCGTACACGGCACCGGCAGCGCCGTCGTCGGCCTGGCCCGTTCCGCCTCGGCCGCCCGCGATCTTGAGTTCGACGAGGACAGCCCCGAGACCTATACCGGCGACCGCAACGTGCTCGCGCCTACCGGCGTCGAGAGCGACGACGAACTTGGGGAGGACTGAGATGGGCCAGGACTACGACGTCTATCCACACAGCCCCTTGGGCGAACAGATCGAGGGTATCCCCACCGGCCGCGACGTGGCTTGGGAACCGTTGGTCGACTACCGCCGCAACGGCGTCAGCGAGAACACCGTCCACGGCGCCCTGGCCTGGTTCAGCGGCGACCGCTGCATCCACAGCTTCGGCGGCAACGTGCTCTGCTATGGCCGCTCGATGATGAAGCTGATGTACATCCGCGTCTTCGCCAAGGAACTGGCCGAAACCACCGACTGGCGCCAGAAGGCGATCAGCGTCGCCAGCCATAACGGCGCCGTCGAGCACATTGAGGCCGCCCAATCGCTGCTTTCCGAGAGCGAGTGGGGCCTGATGCAGACCCCGCTCGATACGCCGCTTGTCCAGTTCGGCCGCCAGGTTCGCCGCGCGCGGCGCTGGTTCAACAACAGCAGCGGCCACCACGCCGCGATCCTCAAGGGCTGCCGCCTCAAGGGCTGGAAGCGGGTCGGCTACAACCTGCCCTCGCACCAGGTCTTCCAGCACTACATGGAAGTCGTGCGCGAGTATTTGGGCGCCGACTGGCAACCGCAGCGCATCGCACGCGACGGCGACGGCCTGCCGACCGTCTCGATGACCGTCAACGAGCTGGCTCGCTGTTATGCCGGACTGGCCCGGGATCGCCACCGCGACTGGATCTGGGAGGCGATGGTGCGCCACCCCGACCTCGTCGGCGGCTTCAACCGCCTCGACACGACCGTGATGAAGAGCTGCGGCGGCAAGGTCATCGCCAAGGAGGGCGCGGACGGTCTGCTTGGCCTTGCCGTCGACCATCCCGACTACCCCGACGGCCTGGGCATCGTCATCAAGATCGCCCACGGCTGGGACCCGCGCGCGACCTGGTATGTCGCCCGCGGCGTGCTGGGCGTGCTCGGCTTCCAGATGCGCAACCCCTACCCCATGCACCGCCAGAAGGCGTTTCTCGTGCCCGGCATCGTGCCGCCGGAGATGCTGCCCAAGCTAGAGCAGATCCCCACCTGGGACGAGTGGGATCCAGACCACGACCGCTGGTACTACGAGCCCGGCGACGTCAACCTGGCCGACCGCGGCCGCGACCCGTTCGGCCCCTGAGCTAGCAGGCCAGCCCCGTGGCTGGCCTTTTCTGTCTCTCAGCGCGGGTCCGGGCCTGGCAGCGGCCCGCAGGCCCGGAGCTCCGGTTCGCCCTCGCGGTTGCCGTGGTAGTAGACGGCGTAGAGTGCGCCGCCCACATCGAACAGGTCCGCATAGCCGCCGTCGTAGACGCAGCCCTCGTAGCGGTCCAACATCCAGCTGCGGTCGCTGGCGACGTCGCGAAGCGCCAGCGCCGCCTGCTCCTCGCCCAGCAACTGACGGTAAGCCAGCCACAGTCGGCCGCCGTGGACCCGTGCCATCGGCGCCTGGGCCGCTTCGACCAGCAGCTCGGCCTGGTCCCAATGGCGCAGATCACGTGAGCGCGTCAGCCAGATCCCATGGGGGTTGCGGTGCCTGCGCATGAATAGCCACCAGCGATCTTGGTAGTACTGAAGACTACTCTCATTGAACATCAACTGTTCGTCGGCCTGGTCCAGCGCCGCAAACAGCGACAGCTCGCCATTGCTATGGCGCTCGATCAACAGTGGCCGCATCAAGGGGCCGTCGCCGCTGAGGCCGCCATAGGCCGGCAGGAGCTGATGTCCCTCGAAGACGAAGCCGTGTCCGTAGAAGACCAACCAGCTCAGACCGTCGACCTGGACCCTCGTGCGCGTCCCAAACTCGGGCCGCGGCGCCTGGGAAAACCATGTCGCCATGCCCTCCAGTCCGGAGCGAAAGGTGCGCGTCGCCAAGGTGAAGTTGCTGTCACCGAAGTCAGTGACGATCGCGTCCATCTCGTTGCCTTCGGCAAAGAGTAGCCGCGCGCGACCAGGCAGATCCGGCACTGCGGACGGTTCCGCCATGGCGCGTAGAAACTCGCGCACCGTCAGCCGTACGGTATAGATCTCGCCGCCGTAACCGTGCGTCCGCTTCGCTCCGCAGTGGCCCAAGCGATAGAACAGATGTAGCTCTTGGCCCTGTCGGCAAATGGTCGGAAAGGCCGCGTAGCGTCCGCACTGGCGCGGAATCAAGGTGATCTGGTTGAATCGGTCGGGCATGTCAGGCTCGCGCAGGCAGCGTTTCCCATCTCTTTACGGTTGATTGTGGAAATTGCTCTAGCCCTTGCCGGGCACGAGCAGCTTTTGGGCCCGCAACTTGCTATAATGCGCCCGAACGTTTGGCGCGGAGGTTGCCGCTGATGGAACTGAAACTGGAAGATTTGCGCACGAAGATGGCCGGCCGGAGCGAGGCCTATGCCAAGGGCAAACCCTATCCGCACATCGTCATCGACGATTTCCTGCCGCCGGCGCTGTTCCAGCAGCTGTGCGACCAATTTCCCGACCGCCATGCCGAAATCTGGGATCGCTACGATTACCGCTACCAAACCAAGATGGCCTGCAACCACGTCCACAACCTGCCCGACCCCCTGCGCGGCGTCCTGCACTTGCTCAATTCCGGCGGCTTCCTTCAACTGCTGGAGGAGATGACCGGCGAACAGGGCCTGATCAGCGACCCCTATTACGTCGGTGGCGGCATCCACCAGATCCTGCGCGGCGGCAAGCTCGCGATTCACGCGGACTTCACCGAACCGCCCCACCTCAAGCTCTACCGCCGACTCAATCTGCTGATCTACCTCAACCCCGATTGGAAAGAGGAATACGGCGGTCACTTCGAGTTGTGGGACGACAAGGCTCAGAGCTGCCAAACCAAGGTGGCGCCCTTGGGCAATCGCTGCGTCGTTTTCACCACCACCTCGACCAGCTTTCACGGCCACCCGCAGCCGCTCGATTGCCCCGAACATATCTCGCGGCGCAGCCTGGCGATCTACTATTATCAACTGGAGAAATCCGAGGGGCATCACGGAGTCGTCACCCGCTGGCACAAGCCTGGCGCCGAAGCGCAGGGCCTGGTTGGCCATGTCCGCAACCTCGCCGCCCGCAGTCTGTGGTGGGTCAGCTACAAATTCGCTGGTCTGGCGGGCCGCATCGACGTCTGACCCCCTCACGCGCGGCGGCACCTGGCGATGAAAAATTTTATGCGAATTCATACGCTATTCGTTGCCTTGGCTCCAGTCAGAGGCGTATAATAGCCGAGCCTTTATCGATTGAATCATACTCCTCTTGGCAACACGGCTTCGGCGAGGTCTTCGCTTGGCACAATCCTTTGATGTCAATGCAATCCGCAACCTTCCCGTTCTGGTCCCGCCCTCTCATCAGGCTGCCCAGGATCAGCGGGGCGCTACCGCCTACACCGCCGAACAGTACCAGAAAGTTCAGCAGGACACGCTCGATCAGGACCACTACGATCGCAGCAGTCAGACTCATGACCAGCGCGTTTTTAACGCCACCTTCGAGGCGCCCCCCAACAGTCGCGCTCGCCGGGAGGAGACCCTTTACGAGCAGCAGCGCGAGCAGCAACAGGCCGCCTTTGCGCACCATCAGCGCAGTGTTGACCGCGATGCCCACGAAGTGCCGGCCGGACTCGCGCTTTATGTGGCGACGCTCTACGAGGACAACCGCAACCGCGCCTTCGCGCCGCCCAATCCCGGCGGGAACCTCGACCTGGAAACCTGAAAAGGAGTGGGGAGCCTGAGCCCCCGCACTCGAAATTGGTTTGACAGGATCTGCAATTTTGAGATCGCTGCCCCTATAGCGTCATTCAAAGCCAATCTGGCTCAAACTATTTTCAGCGTTAGCGGGCACATCAGGCTGGCAGGGCGCAAAGCGTGACCCAGATCACAACACGTCAAATTCTACCCCTGGGCACTTTTGATTTTCTTTATCCTGGCCTGGCCAACGAGGAGGTCTGCCATGCCTGCTGAAGTCCGGAAAATTGATCCCACCGTCGATTGTGTTTTCAAGCGCTTGCTCGGCTCAGAACAACATAAAGCATTGACCATTAGTTTCCTCAATGCCGTGCTTGAGCTCGAGGGCGACAATCGCATCGTCGACACCATAACCATCAATCCCCATCTGGAGAAGAACCATCGCGGCGAAAAGGTTCCAGTAGTCGACATCATGGTGCGCGATGAGTCCAACAACACCTACCAGATCGAAATCCAAAAATGGCTCGACCGGTTTTTTGAACCGCGTGTTTTCTACGGATGGACCAAGGTCAATGCCGGGCTCCTGGAGGCAGGCCAGTCCTACGGTTCGCTGAAGCGTGGCATCTCTATCTGGCTGCTGTCGGAATGCATGTTCAAACCCAGCCAAACCCGAGCTGCCTCGCTCCGCTTCCGCCTGCACTGTCCCGAGGAGGGGCTGGATCTTTGGCCAGGTAGCTATGTGGTCATCCTGCAGTTGCCCAATTTTGAGGAAGAAGCTAAAATGGGAAGCGATAAGGCGATGTGGCTGCGCTTCTTTAGGGAGGCCAAAGACGCCGATCCCAACCGTCCTCCCAGCTGGCTGCAACACCCAACGCTACAGGAGGCCCTGAAAGTGTTACAGGAATTCGCCAACGACGTTAACGCTTATCTCGGCTATGTCCGCCTCGAGAAAGCGCAACGCGAACAATGGTTACGTACCACCTACCTCGATCAAACAATCGCAGAGCTAAGTGCCACCCAAACCGAGCTGAGTTCCACCCAAAACAAGCTGAGTTCCACCCAAAACAAGCTGAGTTCCACCCAAACCGAGCTGAGTTCCACCCAAACCGAGCTGAGTTCCACCCAAACCGAGCTGAGTTCCACCCAAACCGAGCTGAGTTCGACCAAATCCGAACTCAGTGATGTCAAAGCACGGCTCAACCAATCGGAAACCGAAAATAGCATGAACAGGGCACAATTGGCCGCAGCCCTCATGAAAATCGAGGATTTGACGCGCAGAGTGAGCGCCATTGAGACCAAGGGCACCCCTCCTGACGACTCAGACCTCTGAAAGCCTTGCCACGCCCTTGAGCTGGCTTTGTGAATAGCCTAGGCTCCGTGCCCGCTCGGAAGTTTTGGCACCGTTGTGACTCGCTGTACTATAATGGGGTCCCATCCACCTAAACAGGCGCGCTTGGCGCAGGTGGTTCGTTTGACCTGCTAAGGTGCGAGGTGACAGCTTTTGGGGCAACAAGGGTCCGGTCAGCCAGTCGGCAAAAGCTCGGTGATGATCGACCAGCTCAAGGAGTCCGAGCGACAGTCGGCCATATTCCGCGGTAGCGATCATCCCGAGACCGCTGTGGATTTGGCGCGTTTACGCACGGCCCTGACCGCCGAAACGCAAATCCCTGCGGCTGTTGTCGATGCCATCTTCCAGCGCATTCGCGCCAATATTGAACACTTGGGCCTAGACAAACCGCCCGCTCGCCTGATTGGTCATTGGGTCACTGCCCTTCTGCGCGAACAGGGCCACAACCTCGGTGACGTATCCTTGCAGACCCTCGAGCTCTCGCTCTCCGATGTCGAGATGAACATACACCACCCGATCGGGTCCGGGCTGGGTGCCGATCAGAACCCCGAAGCCAGCTCTCAGCGCATCGCCGCCCGCATCAAGACCCAGTTCGCCACGCGCCGTATCTACCAGAGCGAGGTCGTCAAGGCCCACGACGAAGGCTGGATTGAACTGCTCCACATGGGCGCGATCGATCGCCCCCACGATGTCTTCCTGACGCCCGACTACCTCAAGACCAGCGGCCTGCCCAGCAGCAACGGCGCCCCCAGTTCTGGGCCGGCGCGCCGCGCCGACGTCTTGCTGGCTCACCTGATCCGCTTCAGCCACGAGTTACAGAACCATTTCGCCGGCGACATCCAGTGGGGTTACCTCAACACCCTGCTGCTGCCCTTTCTCAGTGACCGCAACGCGGCGGACATGCGCCAGTTCGTCCAGCACCTGCTGTTCGAGTTCGGCCAATTGGACACCGAGCGCGGCGGCCTGCAGCGCAAGATCATCCTCGACCTCGACTACGACATGCCGCGCCAGCTCAAGGGCCTGCCCGCCATCGGACCCGGCGGCCAGCTCATGGACCGCTGTTACGGCGACTTCCAGGGCACGCTCGAGCTCTTCAACGAGGTCCTGCTGGACCTGCTCGACCAAGGCGACGCCCAGGGCAAACCTTTTCACGCACCGCTCCTGGTCTTCCACTGCAACCAGCCCGACCCGACTTGGAACCACCGCCTGCAGCGCCTGATGCGCATCGCCATGCAGCGCGGCAATCCCTCGATCGCCTTCAGTTTCTTCGAGCGCAGTTTCGGCCCCTTGGGCCGCATACGTCTCAACGATCCCGACTTTCTGCGGACCATCGCCAACCCCGCCGAGCTGCGCGGCTTCTCCTCCTCCTCGATCGCCCTCAACCTGCCGCGCCTGACCCACCCAGGGCTCGAGGGCCGCTTCGAGGAGCGCCTGACCCAGGTCATGGAGATCGCCGTCAGCGCCCACCGCCAGAAACGCCTGTTCCTCTCGCGCCTGATGGCCTATGGCAACCGCGGACCGTTGCAATTTTTACGGCACAAGGCCGGCAGCCAGCCGTTCCTCAAGATCGCTGGGGCCAGTCAGCCCCTGCAGCTGATCGGCTTGGGCGAGGCCGCGGCCCTAGCCAACGGCACGCCGCTCACCCCACCGGATGTGTTGGCCGCCAAGTCGCGCGAGCTGGTGACCCGCATCCGCGCCGCGATGTTGGAACACAACCGCTGCCACAAGCTACACATGCTGTTGTCCAGCACCCGCGACGAAAACGTGGCCTACCGCTTCGCCGCGCTCGACCTACGCCAGCGCGGCAGCGCCTACAGCCCCTATGTCCTGCACCGCCCCGACCAGGCCCATCCCATCTATACCGAAGGCGCCAATATTCTGCCCTTCGTCAACCTGCGCTGGCGCGAGCGCATGACCCTCGAGGCCCCCCTCCACGCGCTTTTCGCCGGGCTCTGCGACTACACCCTTTACCTCGAACAACCCAACCTAGAAGACCAGAACCTGGGCCAAAAGCTGTTTCAACAGGCAGTCCAGGCGGGCATCCACCATCTCCAGCTGGCCCCCGACCTCCTGGTCTGCCGCAGCTGTCAGGCCGTCTTCGGCGACAGATTGGAGGCATGCCCCAGTTGCCGCTCGACCCTGATCAGCGCGTTTGGCCTGTGCCAAAGCGGCTTCTCGCCCGTCCACACATGGTGCTTGGGCAAGCGCAGCGCCTGGAAGCTGCGCCACCGTATGGACAGTTTCAGGCCACCGATTCAGACCAACTTACCCTGGTAGCATTGCGCCATCAGAAAATGTGGCCTTGTAATCTGCGGGAACCTGTTAAAATGAGTGCACCTTTGGGGTCGGGCCCGTGTTGTATCAATTAAGAAACGAATTTCGCGGTGCCGATCGGCACTCGGGAGGGACGACTTTGAAAGCGATCATTGGCTGCATTTTTCTGTTCTGTCTGGGCGCATATGCTCAACCCTGGGCGACCAAGGCCCAAGCGCTGACCGGTTCGAGTTCCGCGTTCCAGGGCAACAGTCATTCCTGGGCTGACGTCGACGGCGACGGCGACTACGACCTGTTCATCGACAACGGCACGCTCTGGATCAACGACGTCAACCACAGCGGCGTCTTCATCAATAGCTCCGGCTTGGTGCCGGGTATCTCGGGCGGGATCTGGTCCTCCGCCTTCGGCGACTACAACAACGACGGCAAACCCGACCTGCACCTGGCCATGGGTACATCTGGCACCAACCAGATTCTCGAGAATCGCTATCCCAGCGCCTTCGTGGATGTCGCCGCCGATTACGGCTACAACGATTCCGAGTTCTGCCAGCCCGCCTATTGGGCCGATTATAACCGCGACGGTCTGCTGGATTTCTACGTCACCCACGAAAACCCAGGCGAACCCAACGAGTTCTGGCAGAGCGGTTACCCCAACAACTTCATCCCCCGCTTCCCCACCGCTGGTGGTCAGGACAAATTCGGACTGGCA
Source organism: uncultured Holophagae bacterium (assembly GCA_964423555.1). Taxonomy (GTDB): domain Bacteria; phylum Acidobacteriota; class Holophagae; order Acanthopleuribacterales; family Acanthopleuribacteraceae; genus CAYRFM01. Next base: position 78,269 of record CAYRFM010000011.1, read on the forward strand.
GATCTCAACTCCCACGCCTACGGTCTGACTTGGGGCGACATCGACCTGGACGGCGACATCGACGTCGTCACCTCCGCCTGTGGCAGCAATACCGCCATTCCCGGCCAACGCCCTTATAACAAAGTTTACGAGAACCGCACCGAAGCCCTCGACGGCAACCCCAACGACAGCTTCGTCAATCGCACCCTCTCGATCGGCGTCGTCGACCAAGCCGAGATCCAAGCCGGCTCCGACGCCTATTGGGCGACCCTGTTCGACTACGACAACGACGGTTGGCCCGACCTGTTCATCGGCGATAACGACGGCCAACACCGGCTCTGGCACAATACCGGCCAAACGGCAGGCGACTTCGGCTTCGAGCAGGTCCCCGCCGGCACGCACCATCTCCAAGGCAATGGCGCTTACGGCCATACGGCCGTGGCTGGCGACTGGGACAACGACGGCGATCTGGACCTCTATCTCACCAACGCCGGGCTCTTCCGCAACGATGGTGGCGGCAGCTTCACGCTGACCAACCACGTGCCTTCGACCAATTCATTCAACGACGCCAGCTTCGTTGATTACGATGGCGACGGCTGGCTGGACGTGCTCAACCAGGGCAACCTCTACCAGAATCCAGGCGGTACCAACCACTGGCTCAGTGTCGAGCTCGAGGGTCTGCCCAGCATGGGCACGCCCCGCTCGGCCCACGGCGCAAAAATCAGAGTTACCAGCGGCGGCAAGGTTCAAACCCGCGAGCACCGTTTCATGGTGGGCACCTACAGTCAACAAATGCTGCCCACCCACTTCGGTCTTGGCACCGCCACGACGATCGACGAGGTGCGTGTGATCTGGCCCAATGGCGATGAGACGGTCCTCAACGGCGTCGGCATCGACCAGCAGATCACGATCGCCGAGCTGGCCGACTGCTCCGGCAGCCTGGTGGCGACCACCTCCACCGACATCGTCTACTGCCATGGTGATACGGTCGAGCTCAGCGCAAACAGCAGCAACGCCGTCGGCGTCCACTGGCGGGTCCAGTCAGGGCCGGCAACCAGCAGCACTCAGTTCAGCAGCCCCGACGCGCTTGCCACCCTGTTCACGCCCGCTCAGGCGGGCAGCTACCGCATCGTTCTGGAGTACTTTGGCTGTCCCGACAGCGCGGTCGAGTACTGGCTTCACGACAGTGACTTCAATCTCGATGGCGATTACGATGGTGAGGACCTGTTGGTCAGCCTACCGACCTGGCAAACGAGTGAGGCGATAAGCAACTACGACCTCAATCAGGACGGGGCTCACGACATCCGCGACATGCTGATTCAGTGTCAGTAAATACTGGTTCGCAGGGGCTTTTGATGGTATATTCATAAGTCCCTGCGCGACTTTGATCGGTCGAAAAATGCCAGTCGGTCGTGCCTTGACAACTGGGTGAACCTACATTCATTTGATGACTCGCGCGGGAGTCATCGACCGCGGTGATCCTCCATGTGAACGCCGTCGGATCAAACTAAGGAGCGTACTGCATGGCACATGCCGAACTGTCGTATGGTGACAAAAAGATCGCATTACCCGTCATCAAGGGGACCGAAGGCGAGCTGGGGATCGATATTTCCAAACTGCGAAGTCAGACCGGCATGATCACGCTGGACAACGGCTACATGAACACGGGTAGCTGTGAAAGTAGCATCACCTACATTGATGGCGATGTCGGCATCCTCCGCTACCGCGGCTATCCGATCGAGGAGGTCTCCGAGAAAACCGACTTTCTCGAGACCTGCTACTTGATCATCTACGGCCAGCTACCCACTCAGGAACAGTACGACAACTTCTGCACCTCGATCAAGGCCCACCACCAGATCAATGCCGATATCTTCAAGCTGATCAAGGACTTCCCACCCCAGGCCCACCCCATGAGTTCGCTCATTTCGGCTGCCAGCTGTCTCTCCGCTTATTACCCTTACGACAGCGCTTCCACAGAGCAGACCGATGACGCCATTCACAGTTTCCTCGGCCGCCTGCCGGTGATTGCCGCCGCCATCTACCGCTCGCGCCTCGGGCTGGAGCCGATTGCTCCCGACCTCAACCAGACCTATGCCGGTAACTTCCTGCACATGATGTTCGGTGGCGAGGTCGATACCGAGACCGCCCGTGCCCTCGATGTCCTGCTGCTGCTCCACGTCGACCACGAGCAGAACTGCTCGACCTCCGCCATGCGCATGGTCTCCTCGTCGATGGTCAACCTCTACGCCGCCGGTGCCGCCGCCATGGCCGCCCTCTGGGGCCCGCTTCACGGTGGTGCCAACCAGGCCGTGATCGAAATGCTGGAAGCCATCGACGCCGACGGCGGCGACGTCGAGAAATATGTCGCCATGGCCAAGGACAAGGACAACAGCTTCCGTCTCATGGGCTTCGGTCACCGCGTTTACAAGAATTTCGATCCTCGCGGCCACATCATCAAATTGCACGCCGATGTCGTCCTCAACAAGCTCCACGTTCAAGACCCGTTGCTGGACCTGGCCAAAAGCCTCGAGCAGACCGCCCTTTCCGACGACTATTTCGTCTCTCGCAAGCTCTTCCCCAACGTCGACTTCTACTCCGGCATCATCTATAAGGCCATGGGCATCCCCACTGACATGTTCACCGTCATGTTCGCGCTCGGTCGCCTGCCCGGCTGGATCGCCCAGTGGCGCGAACTGATGGCCGACCCGAACCTCAAAATCGGCCGCCCCCGCCAGATCTACCAGGGTCCTGGCAAGCGCACCCTCGAAAGCCTGGTTCAGTCGCGCCATTAATCCGCGCCGATAGCCTGACACCGCAAGGGCCCCCTAGCGCTGGGCCCTTGCCTTGAACATGCCTGGTCTCCAACATTTGGGGTCAATCGGCCGCCGTGCGTCAGCACACATCTGCCTAAGAGTGTCAATCTTTGGAAAAAAACGATTGACCCGTGACCGTGTTGTGTAGAAACTAGGATGAGTGCCCGCGATTGGGCACCCAGCGCAACCTGCAGCGGTTGCTCCGAAACCGTGTTTCGGCCCTCCGGGGGATCCCGGAACTCAAAACTCAAGCGCACCTTCGCACTACAGGGGTCTAGCCCGAATGTTCTTTACGATTCTACCAGCTTCATTGATAGAATCAGCGAGCTTGGAGGTTTAGTTCATGTTTGGACCTGTCTCTGAAGGCATGCGTCTTTTCAAAAAGGGATCCAATGTAGCCGTCGTCGGCTACTCCGAAAAACCATCCCGCGCCGTGGTCAAGGTCACCGAGTACCTGATCCAGGAAGGCAATCGCGTCACGGGCGTCACGCCCAATCTGAGCGAGGCTCACGCGACGGAGATCCCCATCAAGAGATGCCTGTCGGATTTGGACCAGCAAGATATTATTCAGGTCTGGCGAAACAGCGCGGCCTTACCGCAACTCGCCGAAGAGATCAAACGCCTCAACTGGAAACCCAAGTTAGTCTGGTGCCAGCAGGGCGTTGTCGATATTTACTTTCAAGAGGAACTCGAGCGAGCCGGGATCCCCGTCGTCATGGATGCCTGTCCCTACGCGCTGCGAAGTTATCTGTAGCACCACGCTATGCCCTCTGCCGAAACGCCACTCCAGATGGTCACCGAGTTCGAGCCCAAGGGCGATCAGCCCCGGGCCATTGCGCGCTTGGTCGAATCTGTCCAGAACGGTGAGAAGGACACCGTTCTGCTGGGCGTTACCGGCTCCGGAAAGACTTACACCATGGCGGCGACGATTCAGGCCCTGAATCGTCCCGCCCTGATCATGGCGCCAAACAAGACCCTCGCCGCTCAACTCTACCAGGAATTCAAGAAGTTCTTTCCCCACAACGCGGTCGAGTACTTCGTCAGCTATTACGACTACTATCAGCCCGAAGCCTACGTCGCCTCGAGCGATACCTTTATCGAAAAAGAGGCGCTGATCAACAAGGACATCGAGAAACTGCGCCTATCCGCCACGCGCAGCCTGATGAGCCGCCGCGACGTCGTCATCGTCGCCTCTGTCTCCTGTATCTACGGTCTGGGCAGTCCCGACTTTTACCGCGGCCTGACCGTTCGGCTTGAAGTGGGCTGCAGTTACGACCGCCAACAGCTGCTGCGCGAGCTGGTCAACATCCAGTATCTGCGCAACCACTCAGCCTTCTATCCAGGCACCTTCCGCGCACGAGGCGACACGATCGAAATCTACCTGCCCTACGAGGACCTGGGTTACCGCATCGAGTTCTTTGGCGATGAGGTCGATCTCCTCGAGTCATTCGACCCCCTGACTGGCAAGCGCCGCGAAACCCTGCGCGAGATGGCGATTTTCCCCACCAGCCACTTCGTCACCCCCCAGGAACGCATGCAAAAGGCGATCGAGGGCATCAGGGTCGAGATGGACGAACGCGTCGCCGACCTGCACGGCAACAATTTCCTGCTCGAGGCCCAGCGCATCAGTCAACGCACACAGTTCGACCTGGAAATGCTGTCGGAGACCGGCTTCTGCAATGGCATCGAGAATTACAGCCGTTGGCTCGACGGTCGCCCTCCCGGCTCACCGCCATCGACCCTACTCGACTACTTCCCTGCCGACTACCTGCTCTTCCTCGACGAAAGCCACGCCACAGTGCCCCAAATCGGCGGCATGTTCCGCGGTGACCGCAGCCGCAAGGAAGTCCTGGTCAAGTACGGCTTCCGCCTGCCCTCCGCCCTCGACAACCGCCCGCTGCAAATAGACGAGTTCTGGGATCGCGTCGGTCAGGTCGTCTATGTTTCCGCCACGCCGGGCGAGTTCGAACTGAACAAAGTCGAGGGCAAGGCGATCGAACAAATCATTCGACCGACCGGCCTGACCGACCCCGAAATCGAAGTACGCCCTCAGCGCAATCAGGTCGACGACCTCCTCGAGCAGATCCAGCGCACCACCGAGCGCGGCGAGCGGATCCTGGTCACTACCCTGACCAAGCGCATGGCCGAGGACTTGACCGAGTACCTGCGCTCCCAAGGCGTCAAAGTCGCCTACCTGCATTCCGAGATCGAAACCCTCGAGCGCCTCGAGATCCTCCACAATTTGCGCCTAGGAACGCACGATGTGGTCGTCGGCATCAACCTCCTACGCGAGGGCCTCGACCTACCCGAAGTCTCGCTGGTGGCGATTCTGGACGCCGACAAGCAGGGCTTCCTGCGCTCGCCTCGAAGCCTGATCCAGACCGTCGGCCGCGCGGCCCGCAACGTCAATGGCCGAGTCATTATGTATGCCGATGTCATTTCGGCCGCCATGCGCGTTACGATCGACGAGACCCAGCGCCGCCGCGCGATTCAACAGGCTTACAACGAGGAGCACGGCATCACCCCCCAGACCGTGATGCGCACCCTTGAAGATGCCATGGCCGACTTCTACGAAAGCGATTACGGCACCGCGCGGCGTATGAAGAAAGCGGAGAAGGGCGCCTTCAAGACCAAGGAAGAGGCTTATGGCGAGATCGCCAAGCTGGAAAAGCAGATGCTTGCCCACGCCGAGGCGCTGGAATTCGAGAAAGCGGCAGAGCTGCGCGACCGCATCCTCGTCATCAAGGACGAAGCGCTGGAACTACGCACCCTGCGCTAGAGCCTAGACCCGCCACCGGATGCAAGATTGCAACTTGCGCTACATCGCCTGCGGGACCTTTACGGTTAGGCTCTAGCTCAAGGGGTTTCCAGCGTCACCGGTTCATCGAAGCTGCGGTAGCCGGACATATTGGCGATCGCGGCCAGATTCATCTTGACCGTTTCGATGGCCATCACCTCGGTGACCTTTTCGATTGTGTCTGTGCTGCGATGGTAGCCTGGGTAGGTCTCGTATTCGTTTTCGATCGTCAGCAACGAGGGCATACCGGCATTGATATAGGGCACGTGGTCGCTGCCAAACGGGTTGGTCGAGGTCACGATTCGCAGTGTGGTGTAGGCTTGAGCCGCCTCGATCCAGGGGTCTAGCAGAGCGATCCCGGCACCGCCGGTCTCCAGCAGCATGTCTAGGTCCGCGTCACTAGAGTAACCGATCATGTCCATATTGCAGACCGCCTTGACCTTACCGGTCAAGCCCGCGTCCTGCAGTTGCGTGACATGGTAGCGACTACCGTGCAGACCCTGCTCTTCACCCGAGAAGCAAATGAACAAAAAAGTGGCGTCGGGTCGGTAGACACTGAGGATCCGGGCCATCTCCAGGACGGCGATCGTGCCTGTGCCATTGTCTTCGGCACCAGGCGCGGTGCGGCCGCCGTCACGGGAGGCGATGCTGTCGTAATGAGCGCAAATAATGTAGATATCGTCATTGCGCAGTCCTGGCAGCGTGGCCACAACGTTTTTCGCCTGAGTGCCGTTGAAGCTGAAGGGCTGGCGGCGCACCGTCATGCCAGGCAGGCGGGCGAACTGTTCGACCAACCAATCGGCGGCCTCGTCGACGCCGGCGGAACCAGAGACACGGCTCCAGCCCGCCAACTTGGTCAGGTTCGCCATATAGCGCTGGCCGTCGACCGCGTCGACCAGTTCTTGGACCACCGCGCGCGCCTTTGGGGCAGTTCGCGGGCTCTGGTTCTCCACAGCGCTTGCAAGCACCGTGTTGGGGCGGAAGGGAACCCAACCAGCGTTGCATCCGCCATCATCAGGTGAGCCGTCATCGTGCAGAAAGACGTCCTGAAGCGAGGTGGTGGGGTACAGCTGCATGACCGCAAAGCGACCGCCGCGCGCCAGGATCTGACCGGCCCGACCGTCGGCATCGGCACCATGGCCGAGGCTGACGAAAACCAGCAGACTTTCCTGGGGTCTGACCGGCAGGCGCTCGACATTCGCAATCCGCCGCAAGCGTTCCACTCTGGCTATCTCGACAAGCACCAGCAACTCACGGTCGCATTCGACCCACCACTTGACGCCTGGATCGGTCTTGAGGCGATTGAGACCCTCGGCACCAAGGCCACCAATATTTGCGCGGGCATAAACATGAGGAATTTGATCGGTGGCTGATACCAAACAGCTGCTCGCGAACAAAACAAGCATTATACTAAACTTTGCCATCATCCCCTCCACCAAGCTAGTCCATCGCTACCATGATAGTAGGTCCTACCCAAAAAGAAAAGTGTGAGCCAACCAGCTCAACGCACAAAGGCTGTAGGCTCACACGCTCTCATGCGCAGGAAGGCGGGCCGGCTTTCCATGCGCTCCAGAAAGCGCAGCAAATTGGCTTGCTCGACCGGGAACTTGAAGTTGACTGCCCAGCGCAGGGTGTGGGCAACCATCAGGTCCACCATGGTCAGGCGGTCGCCGACCATCCACTCGCGCTCACCCAAAGCATCTGCAAGGATCTGGAGGGGCCTCTCAAACTCGTAGAGCGCGGTGTCCAGCATAGCCGGGATGCGGTACTGCTCCGGCAGGGCGAAGCTGTGCTTGCCCTTGGACCACAATGGCTGCTCCAACTCGGACTGGATGAACAGCATCCACTGATCGTAGAGAGCACGCTCGCGCGTCGCAGGTGCGGGCGTCATGCGTTTCTCGGGAAAACGGTCGCCGAGATAGGTGCAGATGGCAGCGCTCTCGGTCAGCACGAAGTCATCGTCCACCAGGACCGGCACTTTGCCGCCGGGATTGAGGGCCAAAAACGCCTCGCTGCGATGGTCGGCGGCCTGAAAGTCGAGTTGGATGAAGCTGTAGGGCACTTCCAACTCCTCCAGCGCCCAGTGGGGCCGGTTCGAGCGCGATCTCAAAAATCCGTAGAGCTTGAGCATGGTAGACTCCTTGACAGCCTTGCCTAGTTTATTCGACTTCGAGGCATTGGGCGAAATAACGACTTTGGGTCATGGCCTGATGATCGAAGAGCGCATGTCCGCTGGTTACGTCGACGCCGGCCGCGCGCGCTCGTTTCATCAGCTGAGTTTCCTCAGGATGATAGATCGTTTCGATGACGAATTCAATGCTCTCAGGCAAGTGGTCGAGTGGGCAGGCCTCGACATAGGGGGCCATGCCCACGCTGGTGGCCTGGATCAGAATCGCGGCACCTGGTCGATGCCGTTCGTCCCAGGGTAGCCAAAGAGCATTGCCCGGAACCGTGCATGGTGTCCGGTTACTGACCTCGACCTGTCGGCCAAGGGCCAGGCATGCGACTACGACGGCCTTGCCCAAGCCGCCATAACCGAGCACTCGGATGGTGCGATCCGCTGGCAGCCGCTCGAGTATGGCGACAATCGCCGTCAGGTCGGTATTGGCACCCATCCAGCTCAAACCGTGGCGCAGAAGCGTGTTGGAGGCGCCAACTTGATCGGCGAATTCACCCAAATAACCAGCGGCCATTGCGAACGCCACTTCCTTGAGCGGTTTGGTCACGGCCAGGCCGCGGATCTCAGGCCATGTGGCGAGTAGCGTCTCCAGGTCGGAGCGATCACTGGCAGGCAAGGCGACAAACAGAGCGTGTGGGTCGCGCGCGGCCAATTTCGGGTTGTGGAACAGGGGCGAGCGACTATGGCCGATAGGGCTGCCCACCACCGCGAACAGGCGCAACCGGTCAAGCTGCAAGGCATCAGCCCTAAAAACACGCTCCATGTCGTGGAGGGTGAGTTGGCCTGGGGCGACGCCACCTCCGTCGTCGGCAGTAATGAACGCGAATGGCGCGCCCAGGACCAAGCTCAACACCCGTGAGGCCGCGAACTCCTGGCCCATGGCGAAGTGGATCAATGGACGACCCTGTGCCCTTTGATAATAGCGGCGCTGGCGCGCGAAGCAGCCACTACCCTGCCCCGTGGCCACGATCTTGACGATATCGGCGTTGGTCGCCAATGCCTGGTCCAGGGCTGCATCGAGACTGGCGCCGTCACCCAGGTCATGGTGCGAGATCACCGCGCGGGCGCCGACCGCCTGGATCTCCGCGATCTTCGCCGCTAGCCCCTCTTCGTCCAGCTCGACGTCGATGGCCTCAAAGCCAGCGGCTAGACAGGCGCGTCGCCATGCCCAGCCCCGGTCGGCGCGGCTGGCGGGATCGGCCTGACCCAAATGGGGCTGGCTGCGGTACGTCGCCAGCAGCGGGCGCCGGGTCAGAGCGCGCAGCGCCGCAGCGTCGGGCGGCTCGGTCAGCGTATCGAGGCGCAGTTCGAAACCGACGTCTCCCGCTGCCTGAAGGGCCGCGATTCGCCCAAAATTCGCCGCCGTCAGCGCATAGCAATAGCGCATGCTGTTCCTCCGACCCCAGAAAAACGAACGCCCCGAGTCCCGGCAGTGCCGAGGATCGGGGCGTCACGAACCGCGCATGGCGGTCTATTCGTTGCTCAGCAGATTGGCTTTTAGCCAGGAGCGGTTGAGACGCGCGATGTGCTCGATCGAGATCTCTTTCGGGCACTCGGCCTCACAGGCACCGGTGTTGGAGCAAGCGCCAAAGCCCTCGTTGTCATGGGCTTCCAGCATGTGCAACACGCGGCGGTCCTGTTCTGGCTTGCCCTGGGGCAGCAAGCCGAGGTGGGAAACCTTGGCCGAGAGGAACAGCATCGCCGAGGCATTTTTGCAGGCCGCGACACAGGCGCCACAGCCAATGCAGGCAGCGGCGTCCATGGCCGTGTCCGAGTCGGCCTTGGGGACCGGGGTCAAATTGGCTTCCGGTGCGCTGCCGGTTTTGACGGAGATGTAGCCGCCGGCCTCAATGATGCGGTCGAATGCGGAGCGGTCTACGACCAAGTCTTTGACGATCGGGAAGGCGCGGGCACGCCAGGGCTCGACCACGATCACTGCGCCGTCCTCGAAGCTGCGCATGTGGAGCTGGCAAGCGGTCGTGCCACGCTCGGGACCATGGGGCTGGCCGTTGATGAACAAACTGCACATGCCGCAGATACCCTCGCGGCAGTCGTGGTCGAAGGCAACCGGCTGTTCGCCCTTGCGCTCTAGCTTCTCGTTGAGCAGGTCCATCATTTCCAGAAAGGAGCTGTCGGGAGAAACATTGTCCATCTCGTAGGTGACCAGGTCGCCCTCCGACTCGGGTCCGCTCTGGCGCCAGACTTTCAGCGTGATATGCATACCCTTGTTGCTCACTTGTAACTCCTCTGCGTGAAATGCACGTGGTCGAACTTCAGTTCTTCTTTGTGACGCACGGGCGTGCTGTCCACGCCCTTATACTCCCAGGCAGCCACGTGGGCATACTTGTCGTCGTCGCGCTTGGCCTCGTTGTCGGCCTGGTGCTCTTCGCGGAAGTGACCGCCGCAGGATTCTTCGCGCTCCAGCGCATCACGGCACATCAGCTCGCCAAACTCGAGGAAGTCGGCGACACGACCGGCCCTCTCGAGCACTTGGTTCAGATCGCTACCGCTACCAGGTACGCTGACGTCGTTCCAGAACTCTTCGCGCAGTTTGGGAATCACGCCTATCGCCTCGGTCAAGCCGGCGCGGTCGCGGCTCATGCCGCATTTGTCCCACATGATCCGACCCAGCTTGCGGTGGAAGGAGTCGACCGTCTGCTTGCCCTTGATCGAGAGCAGCTGATTTGTCGCGGCAGTGGCGCTCTCGACCGCGTCGGTGAAGGCCGCGTGACTGGTCGGCAACTTGCTGGGCCCCTTGGCCAGAAAACCGCCGATCGTGTAGGGAATGACGAAGTAGCCGTCGGCCAGACCCTGCATCAGCGCGCTGGCGCCGAGTCGATTCGCGCCGTGGTCCGAGAAATTGGCCTCACCCAAGGCGAACAGACCGGGCACCGTGGTCTCGAGATTGTAGTCAACCCACAGCCCGCCCATGGTGTAGTGCGGCGCGGGGAAGATCCGCATCGGCACTTGGTAGGGGTCCTCGCCCGTGATCTTGGCGTACATGTCGAACAGGTTGCCGTATTTGGCCTCGATCGAATTACGCCCATCGCGGCGGATCGCATCGCGAAAGTCCAGGTAAACCGCCAGGCCGGAGGCGCCGACACCGCGGCCGTTGTCGCACTCGAGTTTAGCGGCACGTGAGGCCACGTCTCGAGGCACGAGGTTACCGAAACTGGGATAGCGGCGCTCGAGGAAGTAGTCGCGCTCGCTCTCGGGGATGTCCGAGGCGCGGCGTTTGTCGCCAGCGTTCTTGGGTACCCAGACGCGGCCGTCGTTGCGCAGCGATTCGCTCATCAGCGTCAGTTTCGACTGGTGATCACCTGTAACCGGAATGCAGGTGGGGTGGATCTGAGTGAAGCAGGGGTTTGCGAACAGCGCGCCACGCTTGTAAGCGCGGTAGGCGGCGGTGACGTTACAGGCCATTGCATTGGTGGAAAGGAAGAAAACGTTGGCGTAACCGCCGGTGGCCAAGACGACCGCATGGGCCGAGTGAGCCTCAATGTTGCCGTTCGTCAGGTTACGCGTGACGATCCCCTTTGCCTGACCGTCGACGACGACCAGGTCCAGCATTTCCTGGCGGGTGTACATTTTGACCTTGCCGGCGTTGACCTGGGCCATCAGCGCCGAGTAGGCGCCGAGCAGCAGCTGTTGGCCAGTTTGGCCGCGGGCGTAAAAGGTACGCGAGACCTGGGCACCGCCGAAGCTACGGTTGGCCAGGTGCCCGGAATACTCGCGAGCGAAGGGCACGCCCTGGGCGACGCATTGATCGATGATGTGGTTGCTGATCTGGGCCAAGCGGTAGACATTGGCTTCGCGAGCGCGGTAGTCCCCGCCCTTGACGGTGTCGTAGAACAGGCGCCAGATGCTGTCGCCGTCGTTGGGGTAGTTCTTGGCGGCGTTGATGCCGCCCTGGGCGGCGATACTGTGGGCACGGCGGGGGCTATCCTGAATGCAGAACGCCTTCACGCTATAGCCGAGTTCCGCCAGCGAGGCCGCCGCAGATGCACCCGCCAGACCGGTGCCGACCACAATGATTTCGTATTTGCGTTTGTTGGCAGGATTGACGAGCTTGAGGTTAAAGCGGTGCTCGTCCCAGACCTTTTCAATGGGACCCTCGGGAATTTTGGCGTCCAAGTTCATTAGGCACCTCCTTTGAAGGCCATCAGATAGGCGGGAATGGATGCAAAACCGGTGCAGACCAGTATACTGAAGGCGATGCCGAGACGCTTGATCCAGGGCGTATACTTCTTGTGGTTGAGGCCAAAGGTTTGGAAGGCCGACTGGAAACCATGGACCAGGTGGAGGCAGAGCACGACCATCGAGGCGATGTAGAACAGCGCGTAGAGAGGGTGGCTGAGCTTTTGCACGACTAAGCCGTAGATCCCCTGAGGCCCAAGGTTGTGATCCCAGGTGAAGTTAAACAGGTGAATGATCACGTAAATCAGGATCAGGACCCCCGTGAGGATCATGCTGCGGCTGGCAAAGGTAGCGTCGGATGGTGCCTTGTAGTAGTACTCGGTGGGGCGTGCACCGCTGTTGCGCGAGGTCAGAGACAGCGCCAGCGCGATATGGAGCGCGGCGCAACCGGCAAGGCCGATTCTTGCCGCGGGAAGCCAGGCCTGGGAGGCGAGAAAGGCCGCGTAGTGATTGAAGGCTTCTTCACCCACATAGATCAGCAGGTTGCCGGAGAGGTGGACGATGAGAAAGCCGCTCAACCCTAGGCCTGTGAGTGCCATGAGCTGTTTTCTTCCAACAGACGAAAAAAGGAAGTTGGAAAGCCATGTCATGTTGCGTAACTCCTGAAGTGGTCCTTGGGAGGATCAGTCGGAAAAACTGATGTCGATTTGCAACCGAAGGGGTTTGCCCGCCAGTGAAGAGGGCAAGTTGATGGAAACCGGCACGGTGATAGGTTCGACCTCATCGCGCGCCTGCATCTCCGTGGGTTGGGTGTGTACGGGTGATTCGGTGGCCATATTGGCGATTTCGGCCATGTCATCCATGTCGTCGATATCGATGGGATCCACATCGTCGAGTTCGATGACTTCGGAATCGTCAAGACTGGGCAAGGGTTTGAGGTCCTGATCGCGCAAATGCGCCGCTGCGGCTTCTTTGAATTCGGCCGCAATCGGATCATTGTCGAAATCGCTCTCCGCAAGGACGGAGGAGTCGTCTAGGTCGACGGAGGGATCGTCCATGTCGAAATCAACGGGCTCGTCGTGGAAACCGTCGGCCTTTTCGATGGTATCGTCCTCGATGAACTCGATTTCATCCATGCTGCTGCCCAGCCCACCCCCAAGTTTCGCGACAGCGGGTTTGGGCGGTTCTGCGAATAGCTTGGGTAGCGGTGCCGCGACTTTAGGCGGCGGCGCCATGGGGGGCGGTTTCGGCGCGGGCGCCGGGGCGCTTGGCGGCGGTGCGAACGGGATCGGGGCGACCGCGGGTTTTGGCGGGGCCGGCGGCGGCGCGATGGGCGGGGCGACCTTGGGCGGGGCCGGCGCGCTTGGCGGCACGGCAACCTTAGGTGGTGGGGCCGGAGCCGGTGTTGGCACCTCCATGGAAGGGCCGTTCATCGCTTTCTTCTTAGGCGCATCCGCCTCCAAACCGTAGCGCTGACCCAGGTTTTTCAGCACCAACTTACTGATTCCCTTCAGGGTTTCGAACACCCCTTCACCATTCGGTGCGACAGCTTCAAAGCTGAGCGTCTTGAAGCGGTTGATCTCGCGATCCAGCTCTTCGACACTGAGTACGTTCTTCATGTCGCGTTTATTGTACTGAATGACGTGCGGAATGCTCTCGATATCCAGGTTCTGCTCGCGCAGATTGGTGATCAAATTCTCGTAACTGTCCAGATTGGCGTCTAACATAGCCGCCTGGGAATCGGCGACAAAGACCACCCCATCGGCGCCCTTGAGCACCAGTTTGCGGGTCGTGTCATAGAAAACCTGGCCTGGCACCGTGTACAGCTGGATCTTTGTCTTCATGCCGCGAATGGTGCCCAAGTCGATCGGAAGAAAATCAAAAAACAGGGTACGGTCCGTCTTGGTCGCCAGGGAGAGCATCTTGCCCTTGGCGTTGCCCGGCAGCGTGTCGTAGATGTGTTGCAGATTCGTGGTCTTGCCACAAAGACCCGGCCCGTAATAGACAACCTTGGCCGTCAGTTCTTTAGTGGCGTAGTTGAACAGAACCATGTATCGCTCCCCAGGAAATGGTTTACCTCATGGGCTCCGAGGCATTTAGCGGAATTGAGTGGTGGTATCGTTTATGTCTCCTGTGCTTACACATCCGAAGAAAATAATGTATCACGAAGGGACCGGTCTGACAAATCAAAACCCGTTGCAGGGCGCGGCTTGCGCTACTGGAATCAACGGTTTGAAGTAAAAATGGCGCGCTCTTGGCACTTGCTCCCCGAAACGGGCTGGTCGATAATCGCCCGTAGCGGCGGCCAACAGTGGCCGCCCTCAGGAGGTACCCATGCTGGAAATGCTCGGCATCCCAAATTGTGACACGATCAAAAAGGCGCGCGCGTGGCTCGAGGCAAAGGCCGTGTCCTACCGATTCCGTGACCTGCGTCAGGAACCACTCAGTGCTGAGGAGTGGCGCGGGCTGGTGGACGCTGACACCACCAATACCCTGATCAACACACGCTCGCCCTCCTTCCGTCAGAGCGGCGTGGCAGCTGCAGAACTTATCGAACCCACGACCAAAGTCGCGGTTTTGTTGGCGCAACCCACCGCAATGAAGCGCCCCGCGATGGTCCGCGACGGCCAACTTTTGTGGACGGGCTTCGATGAAAAGCAATTTGCCCGACTGCTGGACTGAAGCGCGCTCAGTTTTCATCGCCAGTGGCCGGTCGCCGGGATTGATCGCGAATAATTGTCAGGAACAGCTTGAGGTCGTCGACCAGGACGGCCGAAACGGAGACCTCCACCCGCAATGGTTCTGCTCCAGCACGCGACAAACAAGCATGAAATAGTCCGGGTGTAAGCCAGCGCGCATGCTCTTCGGGGGGAACAAAATCCGAAATTGTTTTGCCTAGGCAAGATAGGTGCGGTTGATGGACCATGCGGGCCAAGGCCTCACTACAGTCGTGAATCAGACCTGTCGGCGTCAACAGTGCAAAAGCGTCATCTGCTTGGTCAAGGGCCGCTCGCAAAATTTGACGGTCCCGCTCTAGCTCGGCCTTGACCATCGCCAGATGCTTACAGTCCTCGCGCTGAGCCAGCAGGGCCAATTCAGAACTCCAGCGCCGGGTCAGCAAAAGGGCCAATTGCTTAATGGTGATGGCGTCAAACGGTTTGCGCAGGATGATCAAACGGTCAGACCACCCAAACCGCTCGATCAGGTCCTCCCAGGAGTAATCGGAGAATGCAGACATGATCACGACCTGGGTCATGGGCGCCAGAGACCAGATGCGCTCGATCATATCGATACCGTTCTTGCCCGGTGGTAACCGCACATCGGCAAAGACCACGGCGAAGGGATCGCCCGTCTCCAGTGCCTGGCAAAAAATATCAATCGCCTGGGAGGCATGAACGGCACAAATCAGCTGATAGGCATAACCACGATCCAGATTCGAAGGTGCTTCTGCACCGAACAACCGCTCTTCTAGCCCCAACAGTGGGGCTCCTGCTCGATTAGGCGCAAGTATCTTTTTAAAATCCTCGTGGATGCTGGGGTTGTCATCGACGATCAGGATGCGGTTATTGGCCAAACGCCACCTCGTTTAGGGTGATCTAGCTTGGACATCATCTTACCATTGGAATGCGGATCCCCCAAGCCCGACAGATTAACTCTCTGTCTGTCGCTCGCGCACGTCTCGCGCTGGACAGCACCCGCGCTTCCCGCTAGGATGATAGGGCCGAACACCATCACGGGAGTGCCGACACGATGACCCTGCTGCGATGTATCCTCGAATGTAGCAAAGACCAGCGCACGATCCTGGTCTGTGCCGATACAGGCTCAAAGTTTTTGGCGTTGTGCCTCGACAACGGCCATGTCGTGCAAACGACCATTGTCGACGACCTCGCCTTGGCTCTTGGCCAGGCGGGTGGATACCTGCTGGAGGGCCTGAGTGTCGAACAGGTCGCCCAGTGGTTCGAGGATGCCAAACCGATCAAGTCGGTCAAGTCGCACATTGAGAGCCGACCGGACCGCAGCGCCGTTCTGTGTTTCGAGGCCCACGACAAGTTGCTGTTTCGCAAGAACTACGACGAACTCCTTGACGCGCACATGATGCAGGATGCCTTCCGCGCAGCCTTGGCCGGATGGCACCTGGTCAGACCCGCCCGCAAGGTAGAGGTCACCGCAGAGGCCCTGCTAAGCCGCCAAGGCGAAACATACGCGGCACGGTTGCTGCGCATCCAACCTACCCATCCCGAGAACCGCGGCAATCTGTTGCTAGAGGTTGACCAGGGCGGCACGCCGGCGCTCGCGCGCTTCGGCACCCTCACCCAGACCATCGCGCTGGGCAATGCGCTCACCCAGCCGGGCCGCAATGTCGTCTACCGCCAGCGCGAAGATACCCATCTCTTCGGGCCTGCCTTAAAGCTCAACTTCATCGCACCTAGGGCCAGCGCAGCGCCGACACCAACCCAACCGCTGTTTCAGTACAACAAACTGAACGTGCACACCAGAGTGCTTCCCCCGCCGGTTGGAGCCCTGGGCTATCGAGTAGAACTCCAAGTCGATGAGAGCTTTCGATTGCTGATCGAGGCCGATGGCGATCGCCACGACATGCCCCTAACCTTACCCCGAGCGATCCACGAGGCGCAGGACCTCCTCGATGCCCTCCAGGGCTGGCGAGCACAGCCCCCACCGCTTACTTAGGCAAAACGATTCGCCCCGAACACAGTTTCTCGAGAATCAGTGCGCCACCACCGATCGAGGTGCCGTGCTGCTTGAGCTCAGCGAACTGAATCTGGGTGTTGGCACCGAGATGGGGCAGGGCGTGAATATCCACTTGCTCTCGCAATAGCGAGAGCAGGAGGTCACCCGCTCCAGCCAGACCACCGGCAACCAGAATCTTCTCGGTGTCGAAGATATTGATCAAACCGGCCAATGTTTGCCCAATGGGTCGCGCAACACGGCGCAGCAACGTGTTCGCCATTCGATCGCCCTCGCGGGCGGCCTGGAAAATGTGGTCCAAGGTCAGGTTCTCAGGTCGCGGACAAAGTTGGCCAAGACGCGAGTCAGAGTGAGAGCCCAAGGCCTCACGCCCCCAGTAAAGGAGCGTATCAGTGGACACGTAGCGCTCGAGGCAGCCTACATTGCCGCAATAACAGACCGGCCCGTCCTTGCGATAGGTGGTATGGCCCAGCTCGCCCGCGTTGCCGGTCATCCCGCGGTAGAGTCGACCCTCGATGACGAGCCCCATGCGCACGCCCTGTCCTAGGCTAATATAAAGGAAATTGCGGCAGCCCCTTCCGCTGCCAAACCACTGCTCGGCGGCAGTGCTCATCGCCACTTCGTTTTCAAGGAACACGGGTACATCCAAGGCGGCCGCTAGCAGGTCGACGATAGGCACGTCCCGCCACTCAGGAAAGGCGCGACTGCGCAGCACGCAACCGCGCTCGGGGGAAACCAAGCCAGACGTACCGAGGCCGACCCCGATCAACCGTTCGCGCCAACCGTCTTGGCCAGCGAAGCAGGCTTCGAGCGCTTGCCGGATCGCGGCGACCAGTTGACCAGGCGACGTGTCTGGGGACAGCGTGAAGGTACGGTGCTCGAGAATATTGGCGTGCAAATCCATCAGCACGACTTCTACCACAGCTGCGATGGTGACGCGGATTCCGCACATGATGTAAGTGTCCTGGCGAAAGGTCAGCAAGGTGCCCCGACGCCCCCCCGTAGAAGCCTCAAAACCGGTTTCTTCGAGCAGTCCAGCAGCGACCAGGACCTCTGCCAAGCGGGTGACGCGACTGGGCGGAAAGCCTAACTCTCGCGAAATGCGCGACCGCGACATGGGCCCTTGACGCCCAATCACCATCAACACCCGCAGGGTGTCGTCCGAAAAACTCATAATCCCCCCTCACCAACAGTCAGGCACGTCCTAGATCCTTGAAATTTCGCAGGTGTTAGGCCTGGCCAAACAGAAACATAGCGCGGATCGGCTGACCCCCCATTATACGTTCTTTCTAGCCAAAGATGGCAATGGCCAAAACGGGAAAAATTCCCAGTGGCCCTCCGCAAAAACTTGACGTCCAGCCGGACCTCCAAAGCTGCGAATCCAAAGTCCTTTTCAAGGGCTTTTACAAGCTTGCACAATCTTTTTACACATTTCAATGACGGGTTAGGCAGGTCTCGCGCGTATCTTTCCTGTGGACGATCTAATAAAGGAGTACGCCATGATGATTTCTGCCGACTTCATGATACTGGGTGCCACTGCCAACAGTCTGCGCCTTGCCAAGCGCATCGCCCAAGCGGGCCGCGGCTGCCTGATCCTCGAATCCCGCAAACGCGAGGAGCTCGGACCCGAACTGACCGTTCAGAATGCGCCCATCGTCTATGGCTTGCGCCTGTCATTCCTGGCGACAGGAACAGACGACTCGGATACCCTGCTGACAGACCAACGGGGACGAGGCTACTTGACCCCAACCCTGCTTGGCGACCCGGACCAAGTGGCTGAGCAGCTTGCTGCGCATTGCTTCGAGCTTCCCCTCGATAACCAGGATTTCCAACTTTTGCTCTCGCGCCGTTCACTGGATGATGGCGCTCTCGAGAGCAAGTCCTTGCGGGAAAAAATGCGCCAATCAGCCGCGACTCACCCCAATAATTACCGCACGGTTTCCAGTCTGTTCGAATGGCCCCGTTTCCATCGTGTCGCATGAAATAATGGCGAACTTGCGGTTGGGTTCTTTCACCGTATTGGGATAGAATGACGAGCAAATGCTCGAAATTTTGCCCTAACGGAGGAGCTAAATGAAAACTCGTGCCGCAGTAGCCTGGGCCGCAGGCCAACCCCTTGAAATCACCGAAATCGACCTCGAGGGTCCTCGTGAGGGCGAAGTCCTGATCCGCCATGTCGCTACGGGCGTCTGCCATACGGACGCATTCACGCTTTCTGGCGACGACCCTGAGGGCTTATTCCCATGTGTTCTCGGTCACGAGGGGGGCGGTGTGGTTGTCGAGCTTGGCAAGGGCGTGACCTCGGTGGCGGTAGGTGACCACGTCATCCCGCTCTATACACCCGAATGTCGAAAGTGCAAGTTTTGCGAGAGTGGCAAAACAAATTTATGTCAATCGATCCGCACCACCCAGGGCCGTGGCGTGATGCCCGATGGCAGCTCGCGTTTTTCGAGTGGCGGCAAAATGATTCACCACTTTATGGGCACCTCGACGTTCAGTGAATACACGGTTCTCCCGGAAATTTCTCTGGCAAAAATCCGCAAAGATGCCCCGCTCGATAAGGTTTGTCTCTTGGGCTGTGGCATCACCACCGGGATTGGCGCGGTACTTAACACCGCCAAAGTCACACCTGGCGCAACGGTCGCCGTATTCGGACTGGGCGCCGTCGGCCTTTCAGCTGTGCAGGGCGCGACCATGGCAGGCGCAGGACGCATCCTGGCGGTCGACATCAATCCCGCCAAGTTTGAATTCGCCCGTCAATTGGGAGCCACCGACTGCATCGACCCAACCCAATACGACGCTCCCATCCAGAACGTCATTGTCGAACTGACCGACGGCGGCGTCGATTACTCGTTTGAATGCGTTGGCAATGTGAAACTGATGCGGGCGGCACTTGAATGTTGCCACAAAGGCTGGGGTGAGTGCACCATCATCGGCGTCGCCGGGGCAGGCCAAGAAATTTCGACGCGACCCTTTCAGCTGGTCACGGGTCGCGTTTGGCGAGGCAGCGCCTTTGGTGGCGTACGCGGCCGCACGGAATTGCCAGGCTACGTGGACCGCTACCTGGCGGGCTCGCTGAAAGTCGACGAGTTCGTCACCCACACCATGGGCCTAGAGGACATCAATCGCGCCTTCGACTTGATGCATCACGGCGAGTCGATCCGCTCGGTCATCCTGTTTTGAGGCGCCAATCATGATGTCGCTTGAGACCAAGTCGCAAGTCAAAGTGGCGGAGGGCGCGCTTTCGTTCCACCGCCATCACTCGCAGACGTGCAACGCGGAAATGAATTTTTCGATTTTCGTGCCCGCCTCAACTCAAAAGGGTCCCGCGCCCGTGCTCTACTGGCTTTCGGGCCTGACCTGCACCGAAGAGAACTTCATGGTTAAGGCAGGGGCTCTGCAGGCAGCCGCGCGTCTTGGCCTGATCTTGGTGGCGCCCGACACCTCGCCGCGAAGCCTGAATCTTCCAGGAGAACACGATTCTTGGGATTTTGGCTCGGGCGCCGGTTTCTACCTCAACGCTACCCAACAGCCCTGGTCGCGGCATTACCGCATGTTCGATTACATCAGCACCGAACTGCCGAATCTGCTGGCGGAACACTTCCCGGTTGACCTGGAACGCGAAGCCATTAGCGGCCACTCCATGGGCGGTCATGGGGCGATGGTTGTCGCACTGCGCCAACCTGGTCGTTACCGTTCCATTTCGGCATTCGCGCCGATCTGTGCACCTAGCCAATGCCCCTGGGGGATCAAGGCCTTCACCCATTACCTAGGTAACGACCTCACGTCCTGGCAGGCCTGGGACTCAGTCGCGCTCTTGCAACTGGCGGAGAGGGTGCCGCCTCTACTGGTCGACATCGGCACTGCTGATGGCTTCCTGGAAACCCAGCTGAAACCCGAAGCACTGGAACGGGTCTGCCACGGGCGCAGCCACGAGCTGAGTTTGCGTTACCGAGAAGGCTACGACCACAGCTATTACTTTATTTCCACCTTCATCGGTGAGCATTTGGCCTTTCACCACGCTCACCTGCACAGCGGAGGTTAGACAGATCGCCCCATGAAAGGGGGATCAGGCAGGCAAGATCGCATCCCGATGATACGGGGGATCCTGGTGAAGTGGCAGATCCAGATCGGGATATTGCTCCGACCAAAAACGACGTTCCTGTTCATCGGCGAAGTACTTGAGGTACTGGTAGCGGTGCTCGCGATCACGAATCCCCAGAATATCCAGGTGACAGTGCATATCGGGCAAGAGCGCGGTGTCGACGGTTTCTTCGCGTAGTAAATCCCACCACAACACCTCGTATAACTCGCGATCGCTGAGGTGATTGGTGTGCTTGAGGAATACCCGCATCTTGGCCAATGCGTGAATCACATCCCAAAGCTGCTTACTCAGGGAGACATCGTCAAGCTGGGCGGGGTCATCCAGTGAAAGTCCCAGCTCGATCAACTGCTGAAAATGGGTTGTGTGGGGAGCCCGCTCGAAGGCGATGACCGACTGCCAAAAGGTTTCCGGGCCGACCCTAGGTGTCAAGTCTTCCGTGACGGCACTCATCTCCATCAACACAGCTAACGACTCGCGTCGGTTCACAGCACCTAAGCCTGCATAAAGTTCGTCGGAAAACATTTCCGCCACCCTGAATTGACCTGAATAAAATTCGTGAAGCGCTTTAAAAGAAATGCGCTATCACAGCATATTTCCATTATTGCCGGAGTCGCTCACCAGATCAAGGTTAATTTCGATCCCAAACAGGTATTTACAAGCATAGAAGAGCCTTACATCATCGCTTAGATACTGAAACCACACGGCTTTTCGTTTAATCGCATGTCGCCATTTATAGCCGCGAATTCCTGCTCCGCTCAGGCTTTTGGATCGCCCGCTCAAGTTCTTCCAGAAACGCTTCGATAATGAGGGTGGGTAGGCGCGAATCTTTTCGGTCGCATCCGCTCATCCGCTCGCGGTACCTTGAGGAGGGTTTCATGAAGGCAATCGCCATCTTAGTGTTAACAATTTTGGCAAGCGCACCCATCTTCGCTGGCGACGGCGACGAGAAGCCTGCTCCGCAAACGACCAACGGGCAAAATGTGCAAGTCACCGGCGCGGCCGGCATGGTCTACACCACCGACGAAGCTCGCGGTGCAAACGGTGAGTTGCCAGCCGAAATTGTCCAGGCACTGAACAACACCATTAACACCTCTTCGGATGGACTGAAGGAGCAAAAACTTGCCGATGGCACGGTCATGGTCGACCTGCAGGGCCGTTTCCAATCGGCATTGGTGATGACGATCGACGAAAAGGGTCAGCTCAAAAGCAGTTGCCACAGCACTGCTCCCGGACACACCTGCGGCAGCCACTGCGAGCAGGAGCCCGCTCAGCCGCCTCCCGGCAACTGAGCTAGGGCGCGCGCCAGGTCACCAAGGTCCAGGAGACTGCACAGCCCTCAGTCGCGATCGGTTTGACCAGGTCCGCCTCCAAATAGGGTACGGAGAGCTCTAGGTGCACCAAATGGTTCTCCCAAGCGCTTAGCTGATCGAAGAAACGCTCTAGACCGGCGGCACTCTGCCCTATCTCTGCCGCTGCAGTCAGGCCAGCGGTCAACCCCGCGATTTGGCGATTGAAGGCATCGTGCAGCGCCAGATCGCGCACGCGCGCTTCCTGCCGCTGAATGGCTCGCTTACGTCCCCCAAACTGAAAACCGCCCACGGGTACACTGCCCTCGTCACCTAGGCTACCCCGCTGTGCTCGATAGTTTTCCTCGCGGATGGCCATATTTTCCAAAGCGTCTTTGCTCTTGGAGGCCTGAGGATTGTTCTGTTGCTCATCTGCAACCGCGGGAAATTCCAGGTTGTAAAGCTGCAAGCCGGTGGCGCGCAGGGTCGGCAGAAGATCCTCCATCTGGCGCACATCATCCGTCAATCCATCGGTCAACAGCAAGACCTGGTGAGCGCGCGTCTGGTGCTCGCTCATGTGGGTTAGCGCGTCGATGAGATATTGAACGGTGAAGTAGTGGTCGACGTCACTGCGCGGCGCTAGGGCGTCAAGCGCCGCAAGCGCGACGACCTTCTGATCGGTCGGCGACAACACCAGCTGCGGCCGGTCACTGTTGTGAACGACGTAGATCAGGTCGACGGGTTTGGTATTCTGGCGCATCCAGCGCTTGAGCGCGTCGCGAATCATTGGCCAAGCGCGGGAGCGCAACAAGGGGTCGTTGACGACGATCCCCCAGAGTTTGGGTAACTCGCGGAAAGGCGTGCTGCGCACGACCTTAACGGGCTGACCGACGACAGTGATCTGAAAGTCGCAGGATGTGACGATGCCGTCCTGCCCGCGTGTTCCGGCGACCAGGTATTTTGGTTTGACGCTGACTTGTTCAAACACAGTACTGCGGCGCATGCTGTAGGACGAGCGCTGCCAGGCATCTGGTCCGGCATTCTCAAACGAGAGCCTGGCCACTTTACCCCAATCGAAAGGCCGCCAGTCGAACTGGCCGTCCGTAGCACCCAGGTAAGGCTGGTCATTGACGAACAGCAGTCCGAACCCACTGTCCGAACCGAAACGCAGCTGTTCAAGCGCCAGATAATTCGGACTGCCTTCCTGAAAAAACTTGACGGGCGACCGTGACTCTCCGGGCGTCCAGGTGCCGGATGCGCCCAGCGCCACTAGATTGCCTTTCTCGGGATAACCCAAAGATAGCAAGCGAAAATGTTCCCGCTGGGCGGGCAGCTCATAGATCCACCAAGGGCCCTTGTGCTCGAGCAGCGCCAAGGTTCGCGACTCAGTCGGTGTTTGCAGCATTAAACGAGTTTCGGCATGTTCCGACCGCACTAGAACCCGCGTCGGTACTTCAACCCGATAGCGCGGGCTGGCCTTGTAATACTGGTCACCGACATCGATGAGACGAGAACCAAAGCGTTCGATTCCTGCCGCTGCCCACTCCTGGCACAGGATGGGATCACCGATACGGGGCAATTCTGGGGAGCGAATGGCGATCGGCAAACGCGCTGTCAGGCCAGTTTGAAGATATCCGCTATAGATCTGAAGCTCGGCTTCGTAGTAACCGGGCGGCAGAAAAACCTCGAAATTGAAAAACTGCTCTTTATAAAGATCGAGGCGCTGGGAGGCATGTCTCACCTGAGTATCCGCCTGGACGAGGATTTCGCCCGCGCGATTGAGGCGTACGAGTAACTCCATCTGCTGCATGGGATCGGCCTTGGCCTCGCGCACGCCCTGACGAAAGGTCTCGGGAATAGGAATCAGCAAGTTCAGCAGCGCGCCTTCAGCCTTGGGGACTTGGTAGTGATTGGCTACCTCGACCTTTTCGAAGTGCACGTCCTCGGGTAATCGCGTGCGACCGAAGCTGCGAATGGAAAAGTCATAGTGAATCTCGGGGTGGCGGATGGTGGCGCGCTTGGCCTGATCCCACACGGCTTCGCTTTGGGAGGTGAGGGCTACATGATTGTCGGGCCGAAGATCGAAGGCCAAGACACGTTCACCGAACGTCCAGCTGGCCGGCAATTCCGGATTGCTGGTTTGAGCGGTAACGGCGCTGGGTTCACCCAAAAGAAAGTGAATCTGATCGCGAACATCCCCATAAGTTTTAGGGCAGTGGAACGCGGGAAGGAATTTGCCGGTTTCCAGCCACTGGCTGGGGTCTTCGACCCGCCGAGCGATGAAGGTCCCTTGAAAGAGCTGGCGTTCAGAGGGGCTGAGGCGATCGTACAAGACCTGCTCTTCTGCGGTCATCCAAGGCCTGGCCAAGGCGTCCCAGGAAAGAGAATTCGAGAGTTCCATCCCCTGTGCAAGAATGAATAACGCGATCAACACCATTCCGACCTCCTTCGCCAGGACTCTTGACTGGCTGCTTAGTTTGATTTTAGCCGCTCGCGCAGCCCTTGGCGAGGAGCAATTTGGGCAAGATTCCCAAAGTCTAAAGGAACCGCGAAGCGCCTGGGCGAGAGCAGTAAGCATGAAGAAATGAGCGCCAACCCCGTTCGATCCAACCGCAAAGTCGCAAGATCGAAATCGCCCAGAGGGGATAACTCCCGTTGATTTGGGAAATTTTGCCCAATAAAAAATGGACTTCAAATTTCACGAGAGCGCTATTGTAGCCTGTTGGATCACGCTGCAGCAAGTTTGCATTATCTGCACGATAGCGGGCATTTTGCGCGGTTCAGAGGCCACTCCCAGACCCAGCGCGGGATTCCGAGTACGGGCCGCAAAACAAAAAAAGCCGCGGAGCTCATCCGCGGCTTAAACTGGAGAAGAAAACAGTTGCTTTTTGCTGCTTGCTCTTTGTTTGGCTTAGCAGGACGCGCCTGTTAGGTCTGCGCCACCACCTTACCAAGACACTAACAGAGCACATATCATGCCACTTTTCCAGAACCCTCAATTCGCCTCCTTCCCTAAAGAAAACATCGGCATGAACGGCAGGTGGACAGTAAAATGTGGCGAGAGGTGCACATGGAGATTGGCCTGATCGCGGACACCCACGGATTGCTTCGCCAGAGTGCGATCGAGGCACTTGCCGGCGTGCAATTGCTGCTCCACGCAGGCGATGTGGGCAAGAGTCGGGTGGATCAATTAGCGGCCTTGGCACCCGTACACGCGGTGAGAGGTAACGTCGACCGCGGCGTTTGGGCAGACCAGCTCCCGCTGGCCGAAATCACGGAAATTGCCGGAGTTCGGATCTTAGTGACCCACCGCTTGGCAGATGTGCCGCACCCCTACCCTGCACAGAATTGCCACGCCATTGTCACGGGCCATTCACACCGACCAGAAATTCGCTGGGTCGATGGCATCCTGCTCATCAACCCAGGCAGTGCAGGACCAAGGCGGTTCAACCTTCCAATCACCGTCGCGCGAATAAGCATCACAGACGGAAAGCTAGAAGCAAGACTTGTCGCGTTGTCGCTTTAATGCGGAACAGGTTAGAGATTGCAAACTTTGCGCAGATCCACATTGCGCCGGGAGCTCTCTTCGAGGGGCAAGTATCCGCCGCTCAGGGCATTGCTAGACCGCTGAAGGTTCATCTGCGTAATCGCTGCCCGCCACATGTGGCCAGGCCATGCCGGACGCGCCTTGTCACCTTCGACCACGAGTTCACCCATGCCTTCTGAAGGCCAACCCTGGAGGATGGGCATGAGGGCCAACCGCTGGTAGTCCTGTTCCATTTCTTCGAGATCCCAGGTGCCATAAAGACCGAGAAAGCTACCCAGGGAGACAAGTCGATTAGCGGAAAAAAGATCGTCGGGTAGAATATGACTTACGAGTAGCGCCAGCTTTGGAGAACCATTGAGGAGATGGTCGTGGTGGCGCCACCAGGCTTTTTGAAAATACGTCCAGTCGTTACTCGAAAATGCGCCCACGGCACCCGCGACATCGTCCAGGCGGAATTGCCAAGGGACCTGGTCGAACATGACGAGCACGTGATCGCCAGCGACTCTCACATGAATCGGCCGTCCAGGTAGTTGATCTTGGTGCATATATGTTACCTCCTCTATTCTGCAATGCTATCATCATCTAAACATCAGCTGTGGCGCCTGACTCGACCCACAACCATCATCAATCCTATGATACAACGTCGTCATTTTATCCCAGAAACGCTAGCAGAAAATCAAAATTTTACATATCCGGCCCATGGCAAGGCCGCCCCATTCCTATCACACGAGCCTAACATGCTGCCTTTCATTACCTTGAGTCAAGAGGGCGCCTGCACCTCCCGCGGCCGCAGAATCCGAAAATTTACATCCATAGATTACAGTTTTTCGTTCAACAACCGCGAAAGAATTGCTTCCGCAAACAAAAACGGGAGATATTACACGAATCACAGGCAAAACTCACAAACGACGCCTTAGTATCAATACGGCCAAAGATAAAACAAATTTTCAGCGCGCGACATGAAAATATCCGCTTTTTCCGTAATCCTTGGCGAGCTTAGACCGAGGTAAGCGCGTGTTGTGCCTGATCATGCTCGCTTCCCAGCGCCGTCATCAAGGCAAAAACCCAGACGGAGCCAGGCCAGGCCAACACTTGACCCGTACCTTCCTGCTGAATCCGACTCTTGGTCAATTTGAAGCACTCATGTACCTGAGCCAATACTTTTAGCCGATCCAAATCCCATTCAACCGCACGGGGATCGAGATCCTCATAATAGCCCTCGGTGATGGCCAGTTCGAGCAGTCCACTGGCAGAAAAGACGCGCTCCGGGTCGATCGTGGCAGCGAGACGGGCCAGCACGGGCGAAGGGGTTAACAAATAGTCATGCTCATGCCACCACTGCTTGCTGAAATAGCTCCAGTCACTCTGGTTGAACGCCTCCAGAGCTCCGGATACATCAGCGGTGACAAGAGACAGGGGGGCATTTTGAAAAAAAACGATGGCGTGTTCGCCGTCCATGCGGATATGGATAACGTGTCCAGGTATTTCGCTGGCGTACATGAATCACTCCTTGGGGGAAAGGGAGATTGAAAAAGTAGGTAGGAGGATCTGGGATATATGAGTGAGGCTAGCCAGGGGGGTGGCGCGCATCAGCCTTGAAACCCTCTTAGCATCATTTAACGGCTGTAAGGGCCGGGACCCCCAGAAAATTTTGGACAAATCACCCGACAGCTAGATATCGAGGTCCTATCACAGGTCTGGAACGGGCCAAGTCAAAGTGCTCGCACCAGTTTCAACCATTCGGACTCCACCTCGAGCAACAACGCTGTTAGTCGGAATTGTGCCCGACAACGATGCAGATTCTGCTCAGGGTGCTGAACCTTGAAATATCTGTCGCCATCCAGGTAGTCGGTAAGGAAACGGGAGCCGATCATCAGCGCCATCACTACCCCTGAAAAAACCAATAAATCCCGTTCCACCTCGGTAAGACTGGCACCTGCGCCGGCACAAAAACCACGTACCAAGCCCGAGAAAATCTCAGGTCGCAGGGTCATTTCCCTTTCGTCGGCCGCGTCTTCGGCCAGATTACCGACAGTGGTGCGCATGAGATCGCCGAAGTCGAAGAGCAGCGATCCCTGCATGACAGTGTCCAGGTCGATCACACAGAGACCCTCACCGCTGCTGGCGTCAAAAAGAACATTGTTGATTTTGGTGTCGTTGTGGGTCACCCGGTTGGCGACGATGCCCTCGCGCATCAACCGTGGCAATATGTCCAACAGTGGTGCGCGTTCCAACAGAAAAGTAATCTCAGGACGAGCTGCCGAGGCCCGGCCGACGCGATCGACCGCAAGCGCTTGGTAGAACTGGGCCAGCCGGGTAGGACCATCGTGAAAATGGGGAATCGTGGCGGCCAGTTCCGGTCCAGGTAAATCCTCGAGGAGGGCGATGAAACGACCGAAGGCACGAGCAGCTTCAAAGGCCTGCGCCTCGGTGTCCAATAGATCAAACGAGCGGGTTCCCGGAATATAGGGAAAAGCGCGCCACCACTCTGCGTCGAGATGGGCCCACGGCTCCCCCTTCACGGTGCGCAGGACCCTCAGGACGCGGCGATCGACGTCGGGCAGGCCCTGGGCAACCAATTTTTGGCGCAGGTGGTCGGTCACCCGACACATGTTGTTCATGAGTGCCGCAGGCTCGCGGAAGACCTGGTTATTAATGCGCTGGAAGATATAGGCTTGTGATCGCGCCCCATCCCGCGTGCGCACCAGGAAGGTGTCGTTGATGAGACCAGAACCCGTACGCTCCGCCTGCTCGAGGCGACCTGACAGGCCAAAATGCCGTACTAAGGCAACGAAATCGAGCGTCATTTAGGCTGCTGCCAAAGGGGATCAGGATAATCTCCGGCAGCGATATGCTCCGCCAGGCCGCGCACGACGAGCTCGCGATCGCCAGGTGAGGTAACACCCAACCAACGGGTTGGCGAACGCAGGACGCGCACCCTACCATTGCCCGATCGCAATGTGGCATCGACGGCGCCGGGCAGGACATACTCGCTGTCATTGCGCGCGCCAGTGGCTTGCAGAAACGCGGCGAAGCCGCGCTCCAGCTCGATGAAGATCGAGGGCTGAAAGCCCCAGAGGTTCATGGAGACGAGCGTTTCACCGGCCAGTGGCAGAGCCTGATCACCAAGGATCGATAGGGCATCCTCGCCCTCGGCCAGGATTTTGGTGTGCTCCGTGATTTCGAGCAAAAAGCCCTGCTGATCGACCCGACAGACCCCCCGGGAAACATGGCCGTGGGGCGAGAGCGTTTTACGCAACTCGAATCCCACCATGGCGTATTCGTTGGCCGAGCGCTCGACCGCGAGGAAGGCACCCATCTGGGCCATGGCGTCGGCGCCATAGAAATCGTCGGCATTGATCACGGCAAACGGACCATCGATGAGGGACTGGGCGACCAGAACCGCATGACCGGTACCCCAAGGCTTGACACGCGTTTCGTTGTGAAAGTCGCCGGCGTGAGCGGTCAGGACCTGGTGGGCGAATGCGACTTGTATCTGGTCGGAAAAGCGGTTAGAGACACGTTCACAAAAGTCCCTTTCCATCTCTGGCCGGATCACGAACACGGCTTTGCCAAAGCCTGCACGTATCGCATCATAGACAGCATAGTCGAGCAAGGTTTCCCCGCTCGGACCAAATCCTTCCATCTGCTTTAGGCCGCCATAGCGGCTGCCCATCCCGGCTGCCATCACCAACAGAGTGGGCTTCATGGTGTGCCTCCCGCGCTCAGAGTCTTACCCGACAGGGCCGCTCATTTTAGCAGATAGGAGCCGAAGGTAAAGCCTTCAAAAGTTGAGGGCCGTGGCGGGCTGCGCGGATGGACGACCGAAGTGGTAGCCCTGCGCGAGTCGGACGCCCTGTTGCTCGAGAAAGCGCAGCTCATCGGCCGTTTCGACGCCTTCGGCTAGGGGGATAATGCCATAGTCGGCGGCAATGCCAAGCATCGCGCGCAACATGGCCTGTTTATCGGGATCCTGATGAACCCCTGAGATAACCTCGCGATCCATTTTCATGATGTCGGGGCGAATCTTCATTAGCTGCAGTAGGCCCGAGTAGCCGGCGGCGACATCATCAAGGGCGATCTTGAAGCCGCGATCGCGATAGTGATTGAGAATGTTGACGAGGTGCTTGCCGTCCTCGACCTTCTCGGTCTCGACGACCTCGAAGACGATGCGTTCCTGGGCCAAGCCCAACTCGTGTGCGAGACGCTCGGTCGTGCGCAGGCAAAACTCGGGGTTGTAGATTGAGGTAGGGATGAAGTTGATGAAGATATGTCCGGAAGTCAAAGCCTGGGCAGCGCGCAAGCAGACTTCGCGCATGAGGCGATCGAGACTAAACAGAAGGTCAGTTTGGCGCGCCTCGCGCAGCAGCTCAGAAGGGGGGACCAGCTGACCCTGCGGGTCGATGCCGCGAACCAAGCACTCGTGGCCGTAGAGCTGGCGTGTCTGCAAATCGACAATGGGCTGAAAGTGCACGACGAGGGACTCGTTCTGCAGCACGTGCAACAAGGTGCTGTCGCTGAGCATCAGCTCCCATTGGGCAAGCGTGCGGGTTTTTTCCAGCAGGTCGGGGCCGAAACGTTCGCCATCGAGCAGATGGGCGATGCGAATCTGAAGGCGCTCCTGTTCGGTGAAATGCCCTTCCGTGATCAGCTTGCGAACGAAGCCCTGAAAGGACCCGACGCGGGCAGACAAGGTGCTGTGATGGCGTTCACACGACAAGTCGAGCAGGGCAAGGGCCTGGTCGAGTCGATCCAGTAGATAGGTCGCACTTGGGTGCAGGACGACGGTTCCACCCAACTGCACGCGTTCGACTAAAGAGCAACCGGCACAAACCAGCATGACATCCCCCAGAGCACGTAATGACCTCGATTAGAAAGCGCTATTTTACCATAGGAGCTAAAACCCCTTATAGAGCCAGTATCTGAACGATTTGGGCAAGCAGCGCCGGGCGAGATTCATCCAGGAAGAAATGCGCCCCTGGCAGAATGCGGTGGACAAAGCCCGCGCCCGCGTGGCGTTCCCAGGCCTGGATGCCCTCGACGGGCACCAGTGGATCGCGTTCGCCGCCATAGGCCCAGAGTGGGCAAACGAGCGCCGTATCTTCCTTGAACGTATAGGCTTCCGACATGGTGAAGTCGGCGCGCACGAGGGGCGCCACCAAGTCCATCAGCTCTGGGTGCTCAAGCACCTCCGGCGAAGTCCCCCCTAACTCGTGAAGTTTCTTGCGAAACTCTGGCTCGGGCAGGTTGTGTAACAACTCGGTCTTGCGCGGCAAATGAGGCGCGTTGCGGCCGCTGACGATCAGCGCTCGCGGCACGCGACCCTCGCGCTGCAGCTGGCGGGTCAGTTCGAAACCGATCGCCGCGCCGAGACTGTGCCCAAAAATGGCGAAGGGCAGATCGAGAAAGGGTTTAATCTCGGGCAGCAGCTCGCGCAACAGCGTGTCGATCGAGGTCATCGGCGGCTCTGCGAAACGACTTCCCCGTCCTGGGTACTGAATGCCGCAGATCTGTACCGAGGCAGGCACGAGGTCGGTCCAGGGCTTGTAAATCTGAGCGCTGCCACCGCTATAGGGAAAACAGAACAACCGCATGGTCGGCAAGGAATTTTTGGAGAGGGGGGTCACCCATTTGCTTTTGTGCTGCATCGCTAGACATCCTGAAAAAACGTGCGAACTCGCCGATGATGAAAAACGCTGATTTCGCGGTAACATCTTAGCGTGCCCATTGTAGCGGCTGGGCGCCGATCCGACAAGCCCAAGACGGTCCTGACGACAACGCGCCCTGTTCAAACATTCAACCACAGCCAAAACGAAATCGTCAGGATCCCCAAGGCGGTGGCGACCAGCACCACGGCTGCCGAGGTTGCCTCGCGGACGCGATAGGACTGGGCAAACAAGTAGGCATTGACACCGCTCGGCATGGCCGCGGCCAGCACTGCCACGGACGCCCATTGTGGCTCGAGACCCAGGATCGGCACGGCGACCAGCAGCATCAGCAGCGGGTGGATCAGCAGTTTGGCGGCAGCCACGGCCAGCGCCAGGCGCCACTCGCCACCAATCTTGAACTGACAGAGCCCCAGCCCCAGCGAGAACAGCGCGCAGGGCACCGCGGCCTGCTCGAATTGACCGACGATGCGTTCTAACCAAGGGGCCAAGGTCAAGCTGGAGAGCCGCGTCAGCAGACCCAAGCTCAGACCGATAACGATGGGGTTGCGCAGCAAATTGAGGACCAGCGTTTTCGCCAGGGAGCCTGACACGCGCTTGGCGCGCACGCTTTCCACATAGAGGATGCCAAAGCCGAAGAGAACCGCCGTGTGCAGGGAGATGATCAGCAACAGCGGCAGGGTACCCGCTTTTCCGTGGCGCTCGAGCACGATCGGCAGGCCCAACAGGACGTTGTTGGAGAAGGCGGCGCCCATGGCCAGGACGCCCGCCTCCTCGGGCTCGAGCGCGAATAGCCGGCGCAGTCCGGCGGCGGCGGCGAAGTATATTAGTCCCGCGACCGCATAGTAGCCCATCAGACCCTGCCACTCAACCGCGGGCAGC
The DNA here is from genome assembly GCA_964423555.1 of uncultured Holophagae bacterium. GTDB lineage: Bacteria > Acidobacteriota > Holophagae > Acanthopleuribacterales > Acanthopleuribacteraceae > CAYRFM01. The sequence goes on from CAYRFM010000011.1 coordinate 110,367, forward strand.
TCCAGTTTGGCGACCAGGTGAAAGAGCATGGCGGGCAGCGCTAGTTTGAAGACGAAGTCTGCCAACCCTTGGGCCGTGCGTTCCTCGAGCAGTCGCAGTTTCCCGCTGGCAAAGCCGATCGCCACGAGTGCGAACACCGGACCGACAATCTCCACCACCCGTTCCATGCACACCTCCGCGGATGGGAAAACTTAGCCCGGATCGAGGCGCTGGTCAAGTCAGGCCAAGCGGGCCGCGGTCTTTGGCTTATTGACAGACGATGGAGCGAGGAGTATGCTCCGATTCACGCTACCGGGAAATTGACACGCGATTTACAATTTCCATGATAGCCTGTGACAGCCTGTAGTGAAGGCAATGCCGGTCACCGTGTTTCGCGTTCGCGACCCGATCCCACGGGCAGAGAGAGGAGATGACGTATGGATGAGAAATTACTAGAGCGCGCGGTAGCGGCGGTGCAGCAAAAATGGCCCGATGCGGCCCCCCAATACGGGGCAATCCTCGGCTCCGGTTGGGGCGACGTGGTGAACAGCCTCGAGGTCATGGACACGCTCGATTTTGCCGAGATCCCCGGCCTCGGTCGCACCGGTGTGCAGGGCCATTCTGGCCGCCTCGTACGCGCGCGCGCCGCGGGCATGGAGCTGCTGATTTTCCAGGGTCGCCGTCACTACTACGAAGGCGAGGGTTGGACGCCGGTCTCGATCCCGATCCGGATCCTCAAGTCACTGGGCGCCAAGGGCGTAGTCCTGACCAACGCCGCCGGCGGGATCCGTTCCGACCTCAAACCGGGCACGCTGATGATGATTGTCGACCATATCAACATGATGGGCTCCCACCCGCTGATTGGTCGCCATAACCCCGGCTGGGGCGTGCGCTTCCCCGACATGAGCGAGGTCTATCACCACGACATGCGCGAGGTTGCCCACCGGGCCGCGGCCGCCACGGGCGAGCAATTGGCCGAAGGCGTCTACATCGCCCTTTCGGGACCCTGCTACGAAACCCCCGCCGAAATCCGCGCTTACCGCTCGCTCGGCGCCGACGCGGTCGGCATGTCGACAGTGCCCGAGGCCGTGTTGGCCAACGCCTCTGGCCTCAAGGTTCTAGGCATCTCGTGTATCACCAATCTGGCCGCCGGCATCAGCGATCGGCCCCTGACCCACGAAGAAGTCGCCGAAACGTCGGCCGCCGCGATGACCCGTCTGATCAGTTTCTTCAACAAGCTCTGGGTTCAACTCGCCAGCGCCTGAGCGAAGCCAACCCGAGCCAACTGTCGCAAGGAGAAAGGTCCGTTTTGGAAAGCAATCGCACAGAAACCAAGGCCGCGAGCCACCACGAGCGCAATCCAGGTATGCCGCTCGAGCTTGACTGGGTTCGCGCGGTTCAGGTCAATCGCAGCGCCGTCGAGCGCCGCACGGCCACGCACCCCGGCCGCCGCACGGTCAAGAAGCAATGGCAGGCCGCCTGGCTGCTACGCGCCATTACCTGCATCGATCTAACGACTCTGGCCGGCGACGACACGCCCGGCAACGTCCGCCGCCTCTGCGCCAAGGCGCGACGCCCCGTGCGCCAGGACCTGCTGGAAGCGCTGGGCGTCGCCGATCTGAACATCCGCACCGGCGCGGTCTGCGTCTATCACAACCTCGTCGAAACCGCGGTCGCGGCGCTGGAGGGCAGCGGCATTCCGGTCGCGGCGGTGAGCACGGGCTTTCCAGCCGGTCAGATCAAGCTCGAGGACAAGTGCCGCGAGATCACGGCATCGGTCAAGGCCGGCGCCACCGAGATCGACATCGTCATCAGCCGCGCTCATGTGCTGACAGGCAACTGGCAGGCCCTCTACGACGAAGTGGCAGCCTACCGCACCGCCTGCGGCGAGGCTCACATGAAGTCGATCCTGGCGACCGGCGAGCTGGCGACCCTGCGCAACATCGCCCGCGCCAGCCTGGTCTGCATGATGGCCGGCTCCGACTTCATCAAGACGTCGACAGGCAAGGAGAAGGTCAATGCGACCTTGCCGGTGACTTTGGTGATGCTGCGCGCGATTCGTGAGTACCAGGAGCGCACCGGTTACCACGTCGGTTACAAGCCCGCCGGCGGCATCGCCAAAGCCAAGCTCGCGCTCGACTACTTGAGCCTGATGAAGGAGGAGTTGGGCGATGCCTACCTGCGGCCCGACCTGTTCCGCTTCGGCGCCTCCAGCCTGTTGACCGATATCGAGCGCCAGCTCGAACACTTCGTCACCGGCCGCTACTCGGCCGACTATCGCCACCCCATGGGATGAGCGAACAACCTAAGCTAGCAAAGGGCGCAACCGCGCTCGAAAAACCGGGGGAGCGAAGCTTCGATGGAAGTGCGAGAGATATTTGAGACCATGAGTTACGGACCTGCACCCGAAAGCAACGACAAGGTTCTGGCCTACCTGGCAACCAAGGACGGCAAGTTTGACCTGTTCATCAACGGCGAATGGCGGGCACCGAAGAAAAAGAAATACTTCGACGTCGTCAATCCCGCCAACGGCGAGCTCCTGGCCAAGGTGGCCGAGGCCGCCAAGGCCGACGTCGACAGCGCCGTGGAAGCCGCCCGCGAAGCCCTGCCCGAGTGGGTTGGCCTGGGTCCCCACGGCCGCGCCCGCTACCTGTACGCAATCGCGCGCCAGATCCAAAAGCACGCGCGTCTGTTCTCCGTGCTGGAGACGATGGACAACGGCAAGCCGATCCGCGAGACCCGCGACATCGACATCCCGCTGGTGGCGCGCCACTTCTACTATCACGCCGGCTGGGCCCAGCTGCGCGACGTGACCCTGGCCGACTACCGCGAGATCGGCGTGATCGGCCAGATCATCCCCTGGAACTTCCCGCTGCTGATGCTGGCCTGGAAGATCGCACCGGCCCTGGCGATGGGCAACACAGTCGTGCTCAAGCCCGCGGAGTTCACGCCGCTGACGGCGCTGGCCTTTGCCGAAATGTGCACGACGATCGGCCTGCCGCCTGGGGTCGTCAACGTCGTCACCGGCGCCGGCGAGACCGGCGCGCTCTTGGTCGAGCACGAGGGCGTCGACAAGATCGCCTTCACCGGCAGTACGGAAGTGGGTCGCATCATTCGCCGTGCCACCGCCGGCACGGGCAAGAAGCTCTCGCTGGAGCTGGGCGGCAAGTCGCCGTTCATCGTCTTCGACGACGCCGACCTCGACAGCGTGGTCGAGGGCGTCGTCGACGCGATCTGGTTCAACCAGGGCCAAGTCTGCTGCGCGGGCTCGCGCCTGCTGGTCCAAGAAAACATCGCCGACAAACTGATCACCCGGCTGCGGGCCCGCATGGAGACGCTGCGGGTCGGCAACCCGCTCGACAAGTGCGTCGATATCGGCGCGATCGTCGCGCCCGTCCAGCTGCAGCGCATCCAGGAGCTGGTCGCGCGCGGCCAGGAAGAGGGCGCCGTGCTCTGGCAACCCAGTTGGGCCTGCCCGCGCGAGGGCCTGTTCTACCCGCCCACCCTGTTCACGGAGGTCCAGCCCAGCTCGACCATCGCCCAGGTTGAAATTTTCGGACCGGTGCTGGTGACGATGACGTTCCGCACCCCCGCGGAAGCGGTGCAGCTGGCCAATAACACGCGTTTCGGCCTGGCCGCATCGGTCTGGACAGAGAATATCAACCTGGCCCTGGACATCGCGCCCAAGCTCAAGGCCGGCACGGTCTGGACCAACTGCACCAATCAGTTCGACGCGGCCGCCGGCTTCGGTGGCTACCGCGAGTCCGGCTTTGGTCGCGAAGGCGGGATCGAGGGCCTGTGGGAATACCTTAAGCCGCGCTTCGAAGATGGCCTGCGCGAGGAGCCGCCGGCCCAGCCCAAGCGCGCCAAAGCCAAGAAGGAGGGCTCTGTCTTCGGCGAACCGGAGATCGACCGCACCGCCAAGATGTTCATCGGCGGCAAGCAGGCGCGGCCGGACAGCGGCTACAGCCTGAGCGTGCTCTCGCCCGAGGGCGCGATCCTGGGCGAGGTCGGCCTTGGCAACCGCAAGGACATCCGCAACGCCGTCGAGGCCGCCCACGCCGGCACGGCCTGGGCCGGCACGACGGGTCATTTGCGGTCCCAGATCCTGTTCTACCTGGCCGAGAATCTGGCGGCCCGCGCCCGCGAGTTCGCGGAACGCATCGGCGCCATGACCGGCGTCGCCGACAAGGTCGCCCGCGCCGAGGTCGAGGCCTCGATCCAACGCCTCTATACCTACGCCGCCTGGGCCGACAAGTTCGACGGCCGCGTCCATCAGGTACCCGCCCGCAGCGTCACCCTGGCGATGCCCGAGGCGCTCGGCGTGATGGGCGTGATCTGCCCCACCGAATCGCCGCTGCTGGGCTTCATCAGCACCGTCATCCCACCGATCACCATGGGCAACACGGTCGTCGCCGTGCCGTCCGAGGTACACCCGCTCTCGGCCACGGATTTCTACCAGATCCTCGAGACCTCGGACGTGCCCGACGGCGTGGTCAACATCGTCACGGGTAACCGCGAGGAATTGACCAAGGCCCTGGCCACTCACGACGACGTCGACGGCCTGTGGTACTTCGGCTCGAAGATGGGCAGCAAGGAAGTGGAGCTAGCCGCCGCCGACAACATGAAGCGCACTTGGGTCAACCACGGCAAGCACCGCGACTGGTTCGACCTCAAGCAGAGCGAAGGCGAGTACTTCCTGCGCCGCGCCAGTGAAATCAAGAACATCTGGGTCCCCTACGGCGAGTGATTCAGTCGAGACTGGGGTTTGGGCGCTGGCCCGGACCCCTTGAACTTCAGACCACTCCCTCCCCTGCTGCCGCGTGCCGTCACGCTCTGTTGCGCAGCAGGGAGCGGTTGCAGAGATGGAGGCAGCTATGTCCGCAAAGCAGTCTATGAGCGAACCACCCCCGAAGGATGCCGGCCTGTTCGGCACCGACCTGGACGAGCAGGGCGATCGCGTGATCGTCATCGGCGTGCCTTGGGAGGTTTCCGTGTCCTATGGCCGCGGCACCTCGCGCACGCCCGACGTGCTGGTCCCGGCCAGTCACCAGTTGGATTTCTTCGACCTGCGCACCGGCCAGAACTTCGGCGAGCACGTCGGCATGCTGCCGCTCGAGCCGCGCTGGCAGGCGGAGAACGCACGCCTGATCGCGCTGGCCGAGCCGATTATCGAGGCCGGCGGCGCGCACGACCCTGTGACCGAAGCAGCGCTGGCCGAAATCAACGCTGGCGGTCTGCGCCTCAATCAGGAGTTGGCTGAGCTCACCCGCCATTGGCAGGCCAAGGGCAAGCGCACGGCCGTACTGGGTGGCGACCACTCCTCGCCGCTGGGCCATATCGCGGCCACGCTCGAACGCCACCCAGGCGCCGGCATCCTGCATTTTGACGCCCACCACGACCTGAGGGTCGCCTACGAGGGCTTCACTTACTCCCACGCCTCGATCATGTACAACGTCGTCAACGAAGTCCCCCAGCTCGGCCAACTGACCTCCGTCGGCATTCGCGATTTCTGCCAGGAAGAGCACGACTTCGCCCGCGATCATGAAAAAATCGCCACCTTTTACGACCGCCACCTGGCGGAGGCCTCGTTCCAAGGCAAGAGCTGGCACCAGCAGTGCCAGGAGATCGTCGCCACCCTGCCCGAGCAGGTCTATGTCAGCTTCGATATCGACGGCCTGCAGCCGGTTTTCTGCCCCAATACCGGCACGCCGGTACCAGGTGGGTTGACGTTCGACCAAGCGATCTACCTGCTCGAGCAGATCCCTGCCAGCGGCCGCCGTCTGATCGGTTTCGACCTCTGCGAGGTGGCACCCGACAGCCGCGCCAACAGTGAATGGGACCTCAATGTTGGCGCTCGTTTGCTATGGCGACTGTGCCAGTTGCTGGACGAGTCGGCCTGAGCGACAGCAGGGCCCTTCCCAGGTGAAATCTTCGGTAAAGCGCCGTCTTTCCACTATGCCCCTTGCCCCGAATTTGAGACTATGGGGAACTGCGTGGAACGCACTACTTGTCAGGAGGAAAAAATGACGACCGAAACCTTGAAGTCCGACGCATTGATTGCGCAAGAGGCACGGTACGGCGCGCACAACTACCACCCGCTCGACGTTGTCCTTTGCAAAGGCGAAGGCATCTACGTCTGGGACGTGGATGGCAAGCGCTACGTTGATTTTCTCGCGGCCTATTCTGCCGTGAACCAGGGTCACAATCACCCCCGCATCGTCCAGGCCATGATCGCCCAGGCTGGCGAACTGGCACTGACCTCGCGCGCTTTCCGAAATGACAAGTTCCCGCCCCTGCTCGAGAAACTCTGCACACTGACCGGCTTTGAGAAAGCACTGATGATGAACAGCGGCGCCGAAGCGGTGGAAACGGCCATCAAATGCGCCCGCAAATGGGCCTATGAAGTCAAAGGCGTGCCGACGGACATGGCCGAAATCATCGTCTACTCCGGTAACTTCCACGGCCGCACGACCACCATCATCAGCTTCTCCGACGACGACGGTTCCCGCAAGGGCTTCGGTCCCTTCACGACCGGCTTCAAGATTGTCGAGTACGGCGACCTGGAAGCGACCAAGGCCGCAATCACCGCCAACACCGCCGCGATCCTGGTCGAGCCGATCCAGGGCGAAGGTGGCGTGGTCACGCCGCCCGCCGGTTTCCTCAAGGGCATCCGCGAGATCTGCGATCAGAACAACGTGCTGTTCATCTGCGACGAGATCCAGGCTGGCTTGGGCCGGACCGGCACGCTGTTCGCCTTTGAACACGAGGGCGTCCGCCCCGACGCCGTAACCATCGGCAAGGCCCTGAGCGGCGGTCTCTACCCCGTTTCCGCCTTCCTGGCCAACGACGCGGTGATGGACGTGTTCACGCCCGGCTCCCATGGCTCCACTTACGGCGGCAACCCGCTGGCCTGCGCGATCGCCACGGCCGCGCTGGACGTCCTGGTCGACGAGAACCTGATCGAGAACAGCCGCGTGCTCGGCGCCTACCTGCTCGAGAAGGTCATGGGCCTGAACTCCCCGCACGTTAAAGAAGTGCGTGGCAAGGGCCTGTGGATCGGCATCGAGCTCAAGCCCGAAGCCGGCGGCGCGCGCAAGTTCTGCGAAGCGCTCAAGCGCGAAGGCATGCTCTGCAAAGAGACCCACACCCACACGATCCGCCTGGCCCCGCCGCTGGTCATCAACCGCGAGCAGGTTGACTGGTGCCTCGAGCGCCTGGCCAAGGTGCTCGGCTAAGCTGAACCAAGGGGGAGACCACGGTCTCCCCTTTTTTCTTTGGGTGGCTCATCCACGCGCACCAGGGAGTCTGTCATGTTTGCACTCGATCCCCGACTTGCCCAGGACGGGCCGTTTAGCCAGAGCTTGTTCGACGACCACCTGGTGATCCTAAAGCGCAACCGCCTCTTTCCCTGGCTGGTGGTGGTGCCCCAAATCGCGAATATCAGCGAGCTGTACGAGCTGAGCCCGACTCAGCGCGATCGCCTGTTCGAAGTGGTGGCGACCCTTTCCCAGCGCTTCAAACGCCTGCTCGACGCCGACAAGCTCAACATCGAGATGTTGGGCAACCAGGTCCCCCAGCTGCATGTGCACCTGATCGCCCGCTTCCGCACGGACGTCGCCTGGCCCAATCCGATCTGGAAAACCCCACTCGAGGCCGGCGACTGGTGGACCGAAACACCGGAACGGCTTTTCGAGTTACTGGAAAAAGGATAATCCATTATCAGACTGATTCTGGAATATGCGTGCGAATCAGCCGGTCCTTGGGTTACCAGCAGCGCTCGATTGAGCATCGCCTCCGCGACGATTAGGCGATCGAACACATCTCGGGTCCAACTCCTATTTCCCCTGGTCTTCCTGATTGACTCCGGCTAGACTGCGTTCATCAACTGTTGCACAACCCCGTGCCGCAGAGGATTCCGAGGTGGATGCGATGAAACATGATGAGTTTGTTCGCTATGTCATGACCGACCCACGGGTCCATATCCCGTTCTTTCGTCTCTTTCTGCAGGACCTTGAGCGCCACCTCGATTTCGACCAACTAAGGATGGAGAGCGAAAGCTTCGTGAGTGAGGAGCTCAGTAAGCTGGTCACAGATTTTCTATTCCAGGCACCATGGCGGGAACAGGAGGAGCTCTTCATCTCCATCCTTTTCGAGCACAAAAGCGAGGGCAGCGCTCGTGGCGAGCCGGTCAGCCTGGTTTATCAGTTACGCACGCAGGAGATGGCCTTCATGCAGAGGTACGTGCGGCAGAACCCAGGGAAGAAACTACCAATCGTATTGTTGGTTGGACTCTACCACGGATCCCGACCCTATCGTGGACCGCGAACCGTTGCCGAGTCCATGGCCGGTCCGGCGGAACTTATTCCACCGCGGTGGCGTCATGAGGATGTGCTGATCATAGATCTCTCAGAGTGGGACGAACAAACCCTCGGTGAAGGCAAGCTGGCCATGTTTCTAAAAGTGCTGAAAATCGTCTACGATCGGGATTTTGTCAGCAAGTACAAGCAGATGCTGCCCTTGCTGAAGGACTACGACGCCAAAGGCGAGGACAGGGCGTTTCTGATCGCATTGAACAAGTACCTTCTCACCAGGGCCCATTGGGAAAACCTGCTAGAATTCCGTAAAATTGCGCTAGAATCATATTCGGAAGAAGTTGGAGGTGCTGTCATGACCATCGCAGATCTTCTCAAAAAAGAGGGGCGGCAAGAGGGCGTTCAAGAAGGTGTTGAGCGGGTTGCAAGCACGATGATCCGCAAAGGCCTGGACAGGGAAGCCATTGCTGAGTTCACGGGCTTAACCCTCAATCAAATAGCCATGATTGCGCAGCGAGCCTCCTAGCTAGCCGAATAGGTCCCGCAGGCGCTGTAGCTGCTGTAGCGCAAGATGCAATCTT
>CAYRFM010000012.1:0-110566 GCA_964423555.1 uncultured Holophagae bacterium
CGACATGGGCGATCAGGCCCGCCGGTCCCAGCGAGGCCAGGGTCGTGAACAGGCGCAGGCCGAGCCCGGCCTTGGTGCACTCGACGGTGTGGGCGATGAAGTCGAAGCCCGGCTGGTCCTTGTCGTGGAACAGGTAAGAGGCCTCCTGGCGGAAAGTCCCGGCCTGGTCGCGGTGGTTGCGGAACAGGACGGCGGCGCAGACGGAGGGCGTGGCCAGCAACTTGTGGGCGTCCCAGACCAGCGAATCGGCCTCGGCCACGCCGTCGAGCAGGTGGCGCAGACGCGGCGAGACTAGGGCGCCGGCCCCGTGGGCGCCGTCGACGTGGAGCCAGAGCCCCAGCTCGCGACAGGCGGCGGCGATCTCGCGCAGCGGATCGTAGAGGCCGACCGCGGTATCGCAGGCATTGGCGACGACGACGAACGGCGTGCCGCCGGCTTCGCGGACGGCGCGATAGGCGGCGGCAATGCGTTCGGGCACGATGCGGTCGCGGGCGTCGGTCTCGAGGTGGTGGATGGCGCGGGTGCCCAGGCCCATGATGCCGGCGGCACGCTCGACGGAATAGTGGTTGGCGGCGGGTGCGAGGATCGCCGGTCGGCCGCTATAGCCCTCGGCCCAGGCCTGGGGAAAGGCGCGGGCGCGGGCGGCCAGGAGCGCGGTCAGGTTCGCCAGCGAGCCGCCGTGGGTCAGGAACCCGCCGCCGTGGTCGCGGCTCGGGTCGAGCTCGTCCGGCCAGGGCCGCGGCGTCCAGCCGACCCAGGCGAGCAGGCGGTTGACGACGGCGTACTCGAGCGTCGCGGCAGCCGGCCCCATCTCGTAGATGTTCATGGCGTTGTTGGTGAAGCCGTCGACCAGGTGGGCAAGCGAGGTGCGCACATGGGGTGTGGCCACCTGGTGCGCCATGAAGCCCGGGTGGTGGAGACGGGTGCTGTGAGCGAGATAAGTGCGAAAGAACTCGGCCAGGGCCGGCCCATGCAGGCCGCCCTCGTCGAGCCAGCGCCGGGCGTCCAGGGCCTCGGCCAGGTCGCGCATCGGCGGTTGCCGCACGACCGGCACCTCGCCGGCGCGGCTTTCCGCGAGATAATCGCCCAAAGCCCGGCCCAGGGCCGCGAGCTCGTCTTCAAATTCCGCGGGGCTGACGGTCATGCGACGATCCTCCGAACCAATAGGGGCTCAGGTCCCAGGAATGGGGCTCGCTGCCGAGCCCCGCGCGAGGATCACTTGTAGCGCTTGATCTCGCCGCTCTTGATGCGGCGCACGTAGCTCCAGAGGTCGCGCCGCACCTCGCCGGACATGAGGTAGAGACCGATGACGTTGGGGAACGCCATGGCGAAGATCATGGCGTCCGAGAAGTTCGTGACCGAACCCAGCGTCATGGTCGCGCCGACGACGACGAAGAACAGGAACAGCGACTTGTAGATCAGCTCGTTGACCTTGCCCTTGCCGAACAGGTAGATCCAGGCCTGCAGACCGTAGTAGGACCAGGAGATCATGGTCGAGAAGGCGAACAGGGTCACGGCCAACAGCAGGAACCACTTGAAGAACGGAAACACCGAGGAGAAGGCCAGGGAGCTGAGCGCGATACCGTCGGCTACGCCCTGAACCTTATAGGTCTCGGTGATGACGATGACCAGGGCGGTCATGGTGCAGACGACGACGGTGTCGATGAAGGGCTCGAGCAGGGCCACCACGCCCTCGGAGACGGGTTCATTGGTGCGCACCGCCGAGTGGGCGATGGCGGCGGAACCGATGCCAGCCTCGTTGGAGAAAGCCGCGCGGCGGAAGCCCATGATCAAGACGCCAATCGCGCCACCCTTGATGCCATCAGGGGTGAAGGCACCGTCGATGATCTGCATGAAGGCGTTGGGGATGTTGGCGTAGTCGGCGATGATGATGACCAGGCCGGTCAACACGTAGAAACCGCACATGAAGGGCACGATCTTGTCGGTGACGTTGGCGATACTGCGGATGCCGCCGATGATGACGACCGCCACCAGACCGGCGATGAGTAGACCGTAAATAAAGCTACCCCCGCTGAGGCCGAACATCGCTTGAGTTTGCTGCCAGGCCTGGTTGACCTGGAACATGTTGCCGCCGCCAAACGAACCGCCGATGCAGCAGATCGCGAAGAAGACGGCCAGCACCTTGCCCAGCCCGCCCAGCCCGCGCGCGGCCAGACCCTTGCTGAGGTAGTACATCGGGCCGCCGTGGACGACGCCGTTCTCGTCGATATCGCGGTATTTGACGCCCAGGGTACACTCGACCATCTTCGAGGACATGCCCAGCAGACCGGCAACGATCATCCAGAAGGTGGCGCCGGGACCGCCCAGCTGGATCGCGATCGCCACGCCGGCGATGTTGCCCAGGCCGACGGTGGCCGAGAGCGCGGTCGTCAGCGCCTGGAAGTGGCTGACCTCACCGGCGTCCTTGGGATTGGAGAAGCAACCGCGCACGACCTGGATCGAGAGACCCATGCCGCGGATATTGAAGAAGCCGTTGTAAACGGTGAAGAAGACGGCGCCGGCCAGCAGCCAGATCAAGACCAAGGGCACATCGACGCCGGCGATGGGAACCGAGGTGAAGACAAAGTTGGAAATGATGTCGAGTTTAGGGCCGATGTTGTTGTTGATGAAGGCCTCGACGGCGCCCTGTTGGGCGGGTTGGCCGTCCTGCGCAAAAACCGAACCCCCGCAGGAGATCAGGAACAATGCATACAAAAGTCGGTTCATATTCGTTCTCTCTCACTTAAAACTCTGCGGGGCTTGCGCCCAACAGGAAAAAGGACCACTCTTGTGCAGAGTCGCCGTCCGGGCACCGCAAGGTGCCAGAATCCTGAACGCCCAGATAAAGCGATTCCAGGGGTTCGTTCGTGCGGTCGGACGCTAAGGCCGCCCGCGAGCACACCTAAGGTGTTGCGTTACCGCCCTAAGATAGCGAAACTAGCCCGAAGTTGCAAGGAATTCCGCGGTTTGTCAGGACTCGGGCTCGCGGGCGATCAGGCCGAAATAGGTTTCTTCCTCGAGGCGATGGGCGCGCCAGGAAACCAGGCTCAGGACCTTGACGCCAACCGGGTGGGTGGGGCAGCGCTGTTGGCAGGCGCCGCAACCGGTGCAGGCGTCGAGCACTTGCGGATGCAGCTCGGCATCCAGGGTCAGGGCCCGCTCGGGGAAGGGACATGCGTCGTAGCACAGCGTGCAGACCTTGTCCTGATAGGTCATGCAGGCCTCGCTCTGGACGACCGCGCGGCCCATGCGCACCTGTTCGGGCGCGGCCACCGGCAGCAACGCGCGGTCGCCACAGGCGGCGATGCAGGGGAAGTCCTCGCACAGTCGGCAGGCCTGGGCGTCGGCATTGACGAACGGCGTGTTGACCGCCAGGCCCGCGTCGAGCGGCATGCGCTGCAGCACGTTGTAGGGGCAGGCCTCCACACATTTGTTGCAACGGGTGCAGGTCGAGAGGAACTCGACCTCCTCCAGGGCGCCGGGCGGGCGCAGCGGACCCGCGACCGATTTGGCGATTTTGCGGTCGACCTGGTTGACCAGACTCTTCTTGAACAAGGAGGTGAACTCCTCGAGAAAGCCTTTTCGCGAAAATCCGTCTTGTCTGGTCATGGACACCCCCAACGCGGATCCATTATAACCGATCGTGACCTTGACACGAGCCGTGGTAGAATGGGGAACGCGGAGGTCAACAATGATGGATGATTTCGACCGTGAGATAGGCCAGTTTACGCTAGAGGACCAAGTTTTTCTCAAGTCGCTGGGGATCAGTGGCATGCCCCGTGGGCTGGAAGCGGCGCTGGAGTATCAGAAGCAGGCCAAGACGCGGCTCGCGCGTATCGAGGCCCGGGCCGAGGAGCTGCAGCCGCTCGAGCTCGACGACGGCGCCATCCGCGATCTGGCCCGCGAACGCGGCCAATCGCGGGGCAGGGTCGAACGGGACCTGCGCTTTTTCCGCGACCTCAACCAAGACTCCGACCAGGATCCCGAACAACAGCCGTGAACTTCGAGCTCGCCCACATTGCCGCCCGCTGCGAGGCTGAGCCGCTGCCCGAGCTCGCCGGTCGCTTTGTGCGCCATATCGCCACCGACAGTCGCCTACCGTTCGCGCCCGAGACGCTGTTCATCGCGCTCGACGGCCCCAACTACCGCGGCGCCCGTTTTCTGGGCGAAGCCTTCGCCAAGGGCGCTACGGCCGCCCTATGTGCCAGCGACAGCGACTACGCGCCCCTGCCCGGCCAGATCCTGTTGCGCGTGGCCGACCCGCTCGAGGCGCTGCGGCGGCTGGCCGCCGATTGCCGCGCCGCGCGCGACTTCCCGGTCGTGGCCATCACCGGCTCCAATGGCAAGACGATGCTCAAGGACCTGCTCGCGACGCTGCTGACGCCGACCTGGCGGGTCACCGCCAGCCCCGGCAGCTTCAACAGCCACGTCGGCATCGCCCACTCGCTGCTGCGCCTCCAGGCCGACGCCGAGTTGGCGCTGATCGAGGTCGGCGTCTCGGCCATCGGCGAGATGCGCCACAAGCAAGCGATGGTGCGGCCGACCCACGGCATCCTCACCAACATCGGCCTGGCCCATTTCGAGGGCTTCGGCTCGCGGGAACGCATCGCCGCCGAGAAGATGCAGCTGTTCGCCGAGTTGCCGGCCGACGGCTGGCTGATCGTGCCGCCCGAGCCGCTGCTGGCGCCCCATCTGGCCGCCGTGGCGGCGCGCGTCTACACGCTCGGCCAGGGCCCGGCGCTGCCCGCCATTCGCGCCAGCCACAACCTCGGCGAGGGCCGCAGCGCACTGGAGTTGGTCTACCCCGACGGCTCGTGCCACCGCCTGGTGGTCGCCGTCGACTACGCCTTCCACGAGGTCTTCGAGACCCTGCTGGCCGGCCTCTCCGCCGCCCACCTGCTCGGCCTCGCGCCGAGTGCCGCGATCGCCGCCGCCGCGCGCTACCAGCCGCCGCTGGGGCGGCTCGAGGTCTGGAAGTCGCAGAGCGGCAGCATCCTCGTCAACGACGCCTACAGCGCCGATCCCGTCTCGGTGCGCGCCTGCGTGCGCGTCTTTGGCGAGTACCCCGGCAGGCGCAAGGTCTTCGTCTTCGGCGGCATGGGCGAACTGGGCGACCGCGAGGCCTACGAGTACCGCATCATTGCCGAGGATCTAGCCCGCGAACAGGTCGATGTCCTGCTGACCATCGGACTCGGCGCCAAGGTCGCGCCGCGCTACCTGGAGCTGCGACCCCAGGGCTTGGTCCAGCACTTCGAGGACATGGCGCAACTGTGTGCGTTTGCCGTGCACTTCGCCCGACCCGGCGATGTCTTCGCCGTCAAGGGCCCGCGCTCCCAGAACCTCGAGCAGCTGGCCGTGCAGTTCAAGGCGCGCCTGACGCAGAGCGTCTACTACATCGATTTGGGCCGCATTCGCGAGAACCTGATGGCCTGGCGCCAACACCTGCGGCCCGGCACCAAGGTCCTGGTCATGATCAAGGCCCTGGCCTACGGCGCCGACGCCGTGCAGATCGCCTCCTTCCTGCAGACCCAGGTCGACTATTTCGGCGTGGCCTACTGCAAGGAGGCCGTCGCCCTGCGCCAGAACGGCATCACCGCCGAACTTCTCGTTCAACTAGTCCTGCCCGAGGACTGCGAGGAGGTCGTGCGCCTCGACCTTCAACCCGTGGTTCAGGAAGCCGAGGTGGCGCGGCTGCTGAGCGCGTCCGCCTGCCGCAGTGGGCGCACGCTCAAGGTCCACCTCGAGGTCGACACCGGCATGGGCCGCTTCGGCGCCTTCCCCGATCAGGTCCCCGAGCTGGCCCAGCTGGTCCGATCCCTGCCCGGCCTCGAGCTCCACGGCCTGATGACCCATTTCTCCTCCGCCGACGACCCCGCCGAGGACGACTTCACCCGCGGCCAGATCACGGCCTTTCAAGGCGTGATCGACACCCTCGCCCAGGCCGGCATCACCGTGCCGCTCGTCCATGCGGCCGCGACCGCAGCCGCCGCCCGCTTCCCCGAAGCCCATTTCGACATGGTCCGCATCGGCCTCGGCATCCACGGCATCTACCCCTCGCCCGCCGTGCGCGACGCCATCCAGCTCAAGTGCCCGCTGGCCCTGGTCAGCCGCATCAGCGCCATCAAGCACTATCCCAAGGGCCACCCGATCAGCTATAACCGCCAGTTCATCACCCCCCGCGACAGCCTCATCGCCTACCTGCCGATCGGCTACCACGACGGCCTCTCGCGCCGCTGGGGCAAGGGCTGGTCCGTGCGGGTGCGCGGCGGGCGCGCGCCCCTGGTCGGCGCCGTCTGCATGGACTTCACACCGATCGACGTCACCGACATCGCCGATGTCAAGGTCGGCGACGAGGCGCTGATCTTCGGCGAGTGGCACGGCGAGGTCAACCCCGTCGAGGATCTGGCCCGACTCGAGGGCACGATCCCCTACGAGGTCATGTGCCGTCTGAGCGACCGCATCCAGCGCATTTACCGCATCCAGGAAGTCTGAGGACCGCGCTGCTGAGAGAAAAAAGGTTCGATATTTTCTTGTTGACAAGTCACTTAATGGCAAAGAAGTGAGGAAATAAAAGCGCGACGTGGAACAAAGCTCAATTCACAGGACCGCTTGCGAGTGACATCGAAACTGCCTCCTTAAGAAGTCCGTAATCAGCACCAGTAACCTTAATGCCATTCACGATATATGTTGGGGTTCCTGAAATTCCAAATTGTGCTGCCTCGGCACTCTGAGCATTGAAGTAATCCATCCAATCTTCGAGATTATTAATTTCCCTGAATTCATTTATATCGACTTGGACGGAGCTAGCAGCCTCTAAAAAGAAATCTTCATTCAGCCTACTTTGGCTGGAGAAGATGAGATCAGCCATTTCCCAGAACTTCCCTTGACGGTGCGCTGCCATTGCCGCGCATGCAGCAGGTAAAGCATTTTTATGGAAAGACATAGGTAGGTTTTTGAAGGCAATTCTTACTTTTCCTGGGAAATCACTTTGCAATTTCTTAAGGAGTTGGTGTCCCTTTGCACAGTATTGACATTCGAAGTCAGAGAACGCAACCACCGTGACAGGTGCAAAATCAGGGCCCATTATTGGCACATCTTACAGGTCTGGATCTACCAAATAAGACGCATCTAATGCAGGTTTTACCTTGCTCATCTTTAGTGTGTAGTTTTGAAATATAAGAACAGCAGTCAGTACAGAAACGCAAACAGCGTATATTGACACCGTAACAAGATAGAATTTCATGGTAAACCTCAAAACCCCTCTGTCAGCGCAAAAACACCTTCTTCGGCGGAATAAAGAAGAATTTTTTCAGTCTCACCATTGCTGCGAACTATCTTCATAGCACTGTCCATCATTGTTTTGACGGGTTGATTTTTGTTGTTGAACTGATAAAGGTGATCACGAAAATCCTCGTCAATTTTCTTGCGTGGTTTATTTAACTCAAGCGGCGTAGACAAGTTAACTAAATAACTGTGTCCTGAGAAATTCACTCTATTAATGAGGGAAGCACCGCTCATAACCCACTCATGCCAAAATTGGCAGGAGCCTTTTGCGCTCCTACTTGGGTTCAGCTGTTTTAGCACGCTGGCTTTCCCTGTTTCTGCGTTCCAGATCAGAACGGAGAAATCCGCGCTGGACTGAACGGTTTCCCAGATAGCGAAAATATTTCCTGACAATTGAGCCATCTTGGGTAGGGTGCCCCTTAGGCCCTGGGACCGCCACTTTGACAAAACATGTTTCCGAACTAGTTTCATGGATTCTGGATCTATTTCCATAACTTCAAAATCAGGAACAGTGTCAACCTGAAGCCTGATGACAAAAAGATTCTTAACTCCTGGTGCAAACGCCCCATCAAAGAGAGTTGGTTCCTCCAATGAATGCCGCTTTTCTCTAACAGTTAGATCCTTATTGAAGACCGCAAATTTTTTCCCCATAATATCATAACACCATAACGCGTCTCTTAAATAAAATATGGGTCCGCCACTTTTAAGCTCCTGTGGTCCGTTGCCCTTACTGTTAAACCTGGAAACAGGGCGGCTGTTCAGATCAAATTGAACTATCAGTGTCTGTTGGCCAACATAAACTTGTCCACCCCGAACGAATCCATCAATAGGAGTGGATATTCCAACACGATCCAACATAGATTGATCAAGGAGCATTTCAAAGTTCTTGGGATTTTCAAGGCACATCAATAGAAGAATTATTTTCATTTCCAGTCCTTTGAAGGAGCCCGTGTTTCCCACGGACCCCCCATAAATATCCTAGCAGCCTTCGACTTCGCAGCATAGAACTGCTGCTTCAATGCCGAGAGAGGTACTTCCGGTCAAATTAGCCACAGCGACACCATGCGCAGCACACAGGGCAGCAACACTGACCATGGCCATACCAACTCCAGTACTCAAGAAGGCCACCATTGCTGTGACAAGCAGAATCTTTCTTTTCATATGAATCTCCATGAAAATATTTTGCCGTGCATTCACGACGAACGGGATTGTATGTCAATTCTGCAAGCTGAACAAGCATTTTTCACCTTTTTTGCCACCGTGCGCGACGCCATCCAGCTCAAGTGCCCGCTGGCCCTGGTCAGCCGCATCAGCGCCATCAAGCACTATCCCAAGGGCCACCCGATCAGCTATAACCGCCAGTTCATCACCCCCCGCGACAGCCTCATCGCCTACCTGCCGATCGGCTACCACGACGGCCTCTCGCGCCGCTGGGGCAAGGGCTGGTCCGTGCGGGTGCGCGGCGGGCGCGCGCCCCTGGTCGGCGCCGTCTGCATGGACTTCACACCGATCGACGTCACCGACATCGCCGATGTCAAGGTCGGCGACGAGGCGCTGATCTTCGGCGAGTGGCACGGCGAGGTCAACCCCGTCGAGGATCTGGCCCGACTCGAGGGCACGATCCCCTACGAGGTCATGTGCCGTCTGAGCGACCGCATCCAGCGCATTTACCGCATCCAGGAAGTCTGAGGACCGCGCTGCTGAGAGAAGACCAAAATGGCCAACCGTGCGATTTTTTTTATTGACAGGCCAAATTCCTGGGCATGGGGAACAGCTATCGGTACCTGGTTGGCTATGTGGAAGGGGCCGAACCCTTTCGCTTCGAGTTCGGCGTGCGCGCGCGTTCGCTCCTGGCCAGCCAGGAGCGGGTGACGCCCACCGCCGTTGGCACTGCGCAAATGACGCGCGCCTGGCGTCGCTACATCAACCCCAGGTCGGCGCCCGTGGCACTCGAGACCCTCTCCGACGATCAGCCGAAATCGGCTCAAATTGAGGGCTTTGGCTTCCTCGACCTCCCGGACGGGCCAGGCTCGCGCACAAGAATCGCTGCCGACGGTCCGCTTGCCCTTTTCGAGGGCTTGCAGGGTCCTGGGTTTTTGACTTCAGCCATGGCGCCGGCCTACAGCGAGCCAAGCTTCTGGCTACCCCATGTATCGCCCGACAGCAGTGCTTGGACCTCCTACCTGCTGGCCGCTCAGGCGGGCGCCACGGCGCCGCTCCTGCTGGGTCCAGGCACGGCGGCTCAGCCGGTCGCTCTAGGCGTACCCGCAGCGCTTTCCAACCAGGCAGGTCTGGCTGACTATCGCAAGCTCGAAGCGGGCGTTCCAAGCGGGCAAACATTTCCCGAGGACACGCTTTCCGCTTGCCAGTATTGGCAGAACGGTCCACAACTGGTCGCCGAGATTCCGCCGACCCATCCAGCGCGCACCTACTTCGTGCCCCATTTGCCCGACAACCCCGCCTGGTGGAGCGGTTTGACCCTTGCCAATCCCGGGCCAACGTCCGTGCAGATCAGCGTGCGCGCCTATGGTCCCTCGGGCAATCCCGAGGCTGTCGCCTTCACCCTCGCGGCGGGTGCGAGCAAGATCGGCCTGATGGACCAATTTTTGCCCAGCAACCAGTCCTCGCAGGCCCTGCATTGGCTGCGCATCGACGCCAGTGCACCGATCCTCGCCATGGCCTTCATGGGGGGCTTGCACTTGGGCGATAGCGCGGGCCTGTTGCTGCCAAGCCAAGACGGCACCACGCTGATCTTACCCGGTAACCTGCTTGGCGGACCCTTTGGCTTGGCGCTGACCAACACCGTCGATCAAGTCGGCAGCTGTCAGGTGATCGCCCGTGACGCCAATGGTCGACCGCTTGCACAACTGGCTCTCGATTTTCAAGGCCACGAACGGAAATTGCTGACCCAGGCGGACTTTCCAGGTGATCGCGCGTTCATCGTCAGCGTTCACAGCGATAACTTGCGGCTCGTGGGCATGCAGCTCGATCTGGATCAGGAGGGTGGCCTCGCGGCAACGGCCGCGCAGGTGGTGCAGTAAGGACAGCAGTCTTGTGAAAGGCGTCGGGGCGCACCGCCAAGTCGCAACGCGTGGTCCTCATCCGCTGGGCGATCAGGCTTCGGGAATTGGCAGGCGCGTTTCCACTGGTCAAAAGCTGCCTTTCCAGGGATAATTTCAGGAGCGCACCCCGCGACTCCGGTATGCTTGACCCGCTTCTGGATCTTCACTCCTAACCGGGACCTGTGCTCCATGTCCGCAGGAGCCGTGCGGCTGGGAAGCGAACGCCGCGGCGACTTGCGCACCCCTGCCGTTCCATGCGGCATTCCTCGTTTACCTCCTGGAGTAATCCCATCGCCAGTTTACCCCTCCCGAAGGATGCTCCCTTCCACCGGGCCAGGTTTCTGTTGGCCCTGCTGCTCCTGGCGCTTGCCTGGCAGGGCGCGAGCAGCGGCAATCTGCCCGACTGGGCGATGGAGTTCGCCAAGTTCGACCACTACGGCGTCAAGGACGGACTCTCCCAGAACTCGGTCTACGACATCGTCCAGGACGACAAGGGCTTCCTCTGGATGGCCACCCAGGACGGCCTCAACCGCTTCGATGGCTACACGTTCCTATCCTTCCGGCCCGAGCAGGGCAAGCTCGACTCGATCTCCGGGCACACCCTCACCAAGCTGCTGTGTGCCGCCGACGGCGCCCTCTGGGTCGCCACCCAGGGCGAGGGCATCAATCGCCTGCCGCCCCACTCGCGCAGCTTCGAGCGCTTCAGCCACGATCCCACCCGGCCCCAGTCCCTGAGCTCCGATCTGGTGCGCACCGTCGTCCAGGATCGCACGGGCACGATCTGGGTCGGCACCGAAAACGGCCTCAACCGCTACCTCGGCGACGACCGCTGGGAGCGGGTCGGCCAACAGCCCGGCGGCCTGAGCGCCCACTCCATCACGGCCTTGGCGGTCGACCGCGACGACCGCCTCTGGATCGGCCTGGTCCAAGGGCTGGCCTGCCTCGACGCCGATCGCAAGCATTTCCGGAGCTGGTCCACCAGCCAGGACAGTGCCGACCGGAGCAAGCTCGGAAACGTCACCGCCATCGCCCCGCTCGAGGACCGCGTCTATATCGGCACGACCACCGGGCTGGTCGTGCTCGACGCCGCCAGCGGCAAGTGGCAGCGCGTCGATCTCGGCGACGCGGGCGCGCCAATGGTCGTCAACCAGCTGCTGATCGACCGCGAGCGCCGCGTCTGGGTCGCCGCCACCAACGGTCTGCGCGTTTATAATCCCAGCACCGGCAAAACCACCAGCTTCTCCGAGAACGCTCGCGGCGAGGGCCTGCCCGACTACGTCTTCCAGTCGCTGTTCCAGGACCGCTCCGGCATCATCTGGATCGGCACCGAGGCGACCGGTATCTGCAAGCTCAACCCTTACAGCAGCCGCATGATCCACATCGCCAAGAGCAAGAAACCCGGCGGTCTGCCCCACGGCGTGATCCTCTATTTCCTCGTCGATCGCGCCGGCCGCTTCTGGGTCAGCAGCGATGGCGGCGGCCTGATGCGCTTCGACCCCGAGAGCGGGCGCTTTTTCGACACCTACCGCCAGGACCCGCAACAGCCGGAGCGCTCGCCCAGCAACAACAATATCTGGTCGATCGCCGAGGACCGCAGCGGCAGGCTGTGGATGGCTACCCGCAACGGCCTCAACCGCTTCGATCCCGAGACCGGTGCCTGGCGCCACTACCTGCACGACCCCCAGAAGCCGGACAGCCTGGCGCTGAGCAAGTCCTATTCGGTCCTCGTCGACGATCAGGACCGCGTCTGGGTCGCCACCTTCGGCAACGGCCTGGACATGCTCGAGGACGAAACCGGCGTCTTTCGCCACTATCCCTACGATCCCCGCAACCCCAATGGCCTCAACAGCGGCATGCTGCTCTACGTCGCCCAGGACCGCCGCAAGCACATCTGGGTCGGCACCTACGGCAGCGGCCTCAACCTCTACCGCCCCGAAAGCGACGATTTCGAACACTTCCAACACGATCCGGGCAACCCGCGCAGCCTCGCCGAGGACACCGTCGGCCACATGTACCACGATCGCCAGGACCGCCTCTGGTTCTCCACCAGCGCCGGTTTCAGCCGCTACCACTGGGAGACCCGCGACTTCACCACCTACAACGTCCGCAGCGGTCTGGGCGACGACAACACCTACGCCCTCCAGGAAGACGATCAAGGCTACCTCTGGATCTCGACCAACAAGGGCATCAGCCGCTTCGACCCACGCAGCGAAACCTTCCTCAACCTCGACACCAGCCACAACCTACAGAGCAACGAGTTCAACCAGGCGGCGGTGCTGTTCCACCAGGGCCTGCTCTACTTTGGCGGCGTCAACGGCTTCAACATCTTCGATCCCAAGCTGATCGAGCGCCACGACCACCCGCCGCCCGTCGTCCTGACCTCGCTGCGCCGGAACAACGAACCCAGCCCCCAGGCGATCAGCGTCGAGGACCTGCAGCAGATCCGCCTGGAGCCGGAGGACCGCATCGTCGCCCTCGAGTTCGCGGCACTCGACTTTCTGGCCCCGTCCCGCAACCAATATGCCTATACCTTGGAGGGCTTTTCGGGCGACAGTATCGACCTCGGCACCAAGCACGACCTGACCTTCACCAACCTCGATCCCGGCACCTACCGACTCCACATTCGCGCCGCCAACGCCGATGGCATCTGGAACCAACAAGGGCTGAGCCTGGCGCTCGTGGTGGTGCCGACCTTCTGGCACACGCGCCTGGCCTACGCCCTCTACGCCCTGCTGATGCTCGCCTTGCTCGGCGGTATCTGGTATAGCCAGCGCCGCCGCCTGCGCCGCGCCGAGCTGGACAGCGAGCGCCTGCGCCAGCTGGACCGCTTCAAGGACGAGTTCCTGGACCGTACCTCGGAGGAGCTGCGGCCGCCGCTCAGCGGCGTGATCGGCATTGCCGAATCGCTGTTGGAGGGCGCCGCCGGCAAGCTCTCGCCGGTGCTGGCGGAGAACCTCGGCCTGATCGTCTCCAACGGCCGCCGCCTCGACAACATGGTCAGCGACCTGCTCGACTTCTCGGCCATGAAGCACCAGCGCCTCCAGCTCGAGCGCTCCGCCGTCGATGTCGAGTCGGTCTGCAAAGTCGTCGTCGCCCTGATCGAGCCGCTCCTCGACCGCCGCCCGGTCAAACTCGCGCTCGACCTACCCGCCGAGCTGCCCCGCGTGCTGGCCGACGAGAACCGGCTCCACCAGATCCTCTACAACCTGCTCGACAACGCCGTCAAGTTCACGCAGCAGGGCGAGATCCGCCTCAGTGCCCGGCGCAGTGACGGGAAGGTCGAGCTCGCCGTCAGCGATACCGGCATCGGTATTCCCGAACACCAGCTCCACCAGATCTTCACCTCCTACCACGAGCTCGGCGCCGCTGAACGCCAGATCGGCGGCTCGGGTCTGGGCCTGGCGGTGACGCGCCAGCTGGTCGAGCTCCACGGCGCCACGATCCAGCTGCGCTCGACGCCCGGCCTGGGCTCGAGCTTCTCCTTCGCCCTGCCCGTCGCCGACGAGAGCCATGCGCCGGCGACCGACCCCTCGCCGGTGCGCTGGTCCGATCGGGTCGCCGCGCTCGAGGCCGAAACCCTCAGCAGCGGCGATCACGACCCCAGCGGCTTCCACATCCTCGTCGTCGAGGACGAGCGGGTCAACCGCGCCGTGCTGCGCAACCTCCTGTCCCTGCAAGGCTACCGGGTCAGCCAGGCGCGCGACGGCGAGGAGGCCCTGACGCTCGCCCTGGGCGGCACCCGCTTCGACCTGATCCTGCTCGACGTGCTCATGCCGCGCATCACCGGCTTCGAGGTCTGCCAGCGCCTGCGCGAGCATTTCTCGCTCCAGGAACTGCCGATCATCCTCATGACCGCCAAGCACCAGGCCGCCGAACTGCACATGGTCTTCGCCAAGGGCGCCAGCGACTACCTGACCAAGCCCTTCGCCAAGGACGAGCTCGTCGCCCGCGTCAAGATGCACCTGGCCCTGCTCGACGTGCACCGCAATCTCGAGGGCATCGTCGCCGAGCGCACCGCCGAGCTCGCGCGCCAGAAGAGCGAGCTCGAAATGCTCGACACCATCGTCCAGGCCATCAACCGCGAGCAGCGCCTCGAGGACCTCCTGGCCGTGGCCCTGCAGGAGAGCCTGCGCCTGTTCCCCCAAGCCGATTCCGGCAGCTTCCTGCTCTTCGACAACAAGCGCGGCGTCTATCACGTCGCCACCTGCCTCGGCTACCCCTGGGAGTTGGGCCGTCAGGTGCGCATGCCGCCGAGCCAGGTCCAACAGCGCTACAAACAGGGCGCCGAGGAAGTCCAGTCCGGCATCTTCATCATCCGCAACCCCGATGAGTCGACCCGTCCCGAGGCCGTCAGAGCCCTGGCCCCGCCTAAGGCGCTGCTGGCGATGGAGGTCCTCATCGACGGCGAACCCCTGTGCATCCTCGTGCTCGACCACTCGGGCTCCAGTCAGGGCTTCAGCCACGAGGACGTGCGCCGCCTGCAGCGCTTCCGCGAGCACATCGTCTCCGCCGTGACCCGCGCCCAAATGCTCGAAAACCTGGCCCAGAGCCAGCGCGACCTGGTCGAGGCCGCGCACCTCTTCGGCATGGCCGACAATGCCTCGCTGGTCCTCCACAACATGGGCAACAAGCTCAACAGCGTCAATATTTCCGTGCAGATGATGCGCGAACGCATGGAACGCGCCCAATGGGTCGCCATCGCCCAGCGCACCCGCGACATGCTCCATGCCGATATCGACGTGCCCTGGCTGCACCAGAACCCACAGGCCGTCAAGTTCCTCGAACTGTTCCGCCGCATTTTTGACCGGGTCGAGCTCTGGAAGGCCGGTATCGGCAGCGAGCTCGATCGCCTCGAGGCTCAGGTCAACGACGTCCTCGCCGCCCTGCGCGCCCAGTGGGACTACACCACCATTCAAGGCATCGTCGAGGCCACCGACCTGGCCCGCCTGCTTCAGGCCTGCACCCAACAGGAACGCAGTATCCAGCGCCACAAGGTCCAGGTCGTCGAGCACTTCGCCGCCCTGCGGCCCGTGCCCGTCCAGAAAGTCAAACTGATGCGAGTCATCTTCTGCCTGCTCGAGAACGCCGTCGACGCCATCGTCAAGGCCGATCCCGAGCAAGGCTGCATCCACCTGCGCGTCTTCGAGCATGACGGCATGGCCGTGATCGAGATCGAGGACAACGGCCTTGGCCTGCCCAGCGGGCTCAGCGAACAAATCTTCAACCAGGGTTTCTCGACCAAGCAAAGCAGCAGCGGCTTTGGCCTCCACAACTGCGCCAACGCCATCGTCGAGATGGGCGGGAGTCTGGCCCTCGACGACAATCTCGGTCGCAGCGGCGCCACCGCCCGGCTGACGCTGCCGCTCGAGCCTGCCAACGCCCCGGAAAACGAGTGAGTTCATGTTATCTTTTTTAATTAGTACGAGCCTTTTCTCCGATAAGGGGTTGAGTTAGCTTGAGAACCGCGGGTGTCAGTGCATGAGTGTGGACTTCAGTTCCCAAAATATGGACTTCCTCAAAGAGTTTGCCCATGACGGTCTCGAGGTCTTGGCGGAGCTCGCCGACACCATGGTCGTTCTCGGCAACCTGTGCGAACAGCAGCGCCCCGTTTCCGCCCGCATCTACGAGGCCGTCGCCCGCCACCTCGGCGGGATCCAGAACTCCGCCCATTTCCTCGGTGTCGACTCGATTCGCGCCATCACCGAGCCCGTCGTCTCCTGCCTCAAACAACTGCCCAAGGACGAGTACGTTTTCAGCCCCAGTGAACACAACCTCCTGATCCGCGCTATTGCTGGTATCCGTCACCTCCTCGAGCGCTTGGCCAGCGAGGACCACAGCGCTTGCTCGGCCAGCGAGGCCGCCGAACTGCAGCTGGCCGTCAACACCCTGTGCGAAAAGCCCTCGCACGGCGCGGCGCCGCACGCGTCCAAGACCCACGAGATCCCGCCGGAATTCCAGATCGAGATCACGGCAGAGATGCTCGCCATCTTCCTGGCCGAGGCCGAAGAGCATCTGGAAGCGGCCGAGGCCAGCCTGCTCGGCCTCGAAAAGAATTTCGCGGACGAAGACCTGCTCAATACCGCCTTTCGCGGGATACACACCTTCAAAGGCAATTCCGGCCTGTTCGGCTTCGGTCAACTGGAGCGTCTGGGCCATGAGTTCGAGAGTATCCTCGAGAACTTTCGCTCCGGCCAGGCGACCGTCACGAGCGATGGCATCAGCCTGTTGCTGCGCACCTTGGACCTGTTCAAATCCGTGATCCAGCATCTGCCCGACGGCAACGGCCTCGTCCCCGGCTTCAACCAGGCGCTGGCGGACCTGAACGCCTACCAAGCCCGAGGGCAGAGGGCCGCGGCCGATCTGGGCCAACCAGCGGATTTCTCGCCGTCGGAGCCCCTAGAGGACCTCGAGGCGGATCAGGCCATTGGCACGCAGCGCGACGCCAAGCGCGGCTCGAACGCCAACAACATCCGCGTCGACCTCTTCAAGCTCGACACGCTGATGAACCTCATCGGCGAGCTGGTCATTGCCGAAAATGCCGTCTGCCACAACCCCGACCTCGTCGGTCACGACTTCCAGAACTTCAAGAAGGCCACCCTGCAGCTCAACCGCATCTCGCGCGAGCTCCAGGACATCTCCTTGAGCCTGCGCATGGTGCCGATCGAGGGCACCTTTCACCGCATGGTCCGCGTTGTCCGCGATACCAGCCACAAGCAGGGCAAGGACGTCGAGCTCGTCATGGAGGGCGAGGAAACCGAGATCGACAAGACCGTTGTCGAGAGCTTGGCCAGCCCGCTGCTGCACATCATCCGCAACGCCATCGACCACGGCATCGAGGCACCCGCTACCCGCGCCCAGCTCGGCAAGCCCCGCAAAGGCACCGTCAGGCTGCGCGCCTACCACGATGGCGGCGAGGTCGTCATCGAGGTTCGCGACGACGGTCGTGGCATGGACCACGAGAAGATCCTCGCCAAAGCCATCGAGCGCGGCCTGATCACTGCCGGCAACGAGCCCAGCAACCGCCAAGAAATCCTCGACCTGATCTTCCTGCCGGGCTTCTCGACCGCTGAACAGCTGACCGAATTGTCCGGCCGCGGGGTCGGCATGGATGTCGTCAAGAAGAACATCGAAGCCATCAAAGGCAGGGTCCATCTCTACAGCACCCTGGGCCAGGGCAGCCTCGTCTCGATCCGCATCCCCCTGACCCTGGCCATCATCGAAGGCATGCTCATCAGAGTCGGCGAACAGCAGTACACCGTGCCCATGCCCACGATTCGCGAATCGCTGCGCACCACCAGCGAACAGATCTGCCGCACCATCGACGGCAGCGAAGTCGTGCGCATCCGCAATCGCTTGATCCCGATCCTGCGCCTTCACCGCTTGTTCGACGTACCCGGCGCCTGTACCGAACTGACCGAGGGCATCCTCGTCATCGTCGATCAAGAGCAGCGACAATTCTGTTTATTTGCCGATGAGATCCTGGGACAATACCAAACGGTCATCAAGGGTCTCTCAGGATTCCTGGGCGGTGTGCGCGGCGTGTCGGGCACATCGATCATGAGCAATGGCGATATCAGCCTGATCCTCGACATCCAGAGTCTGATCAAGCTGAACGGCGAACGAACCGGCGAAATGATGTTCACCGACTGATGTGGAGCGATACATGGCTGTTATTCCCGAAAACGTCGAAGACACTCAGGAAGGCAAGTATCTGACCTTTGTCCTGGGCACCGAGACCTTCGGCTTGCAGATTCGCTATGTGACCGAAATCATCGGCATCCAGCGGATTACGCCCGTGCCCGACATGCCCAACTACGTGCGAGGCGTGATCAATCTGCGCGGCAAGGTGATTCCGGTCATGGATGTGCGCCTGCGCTTTCGCATGGAGGGCCGGCCCTACGACGAACGCACCTGCATCGTCGTCATCGACGTGCGCGATACCGTCGTGGGCCTGATCGTCGACACCATCCAGGAAGTGCTCGAAATCCCAGCCCAGGACATTGAGGACGCCCATCACTTCCGCAAGAGCTACGGCAACCAATTCATGCAGGGGCTGGGCAAGGTCAACGACAGCGTCAAAATCCTGCTGGACGCCGAGGCGCTGCTGTTTCGCGATGCCGATCATTTGCGCGGCACGGATCTGGAGCAGGCCGAGGACTGAGTCCGACTCAGTCCAGCAACGCCTGTAAGCCAGCCGCATCGCAATGGCGCGTGGCCGCCTTGGCGATCCTGTCCCGTGCGCCGGGCCCCAGGTCGGCCGGCAGGTCGACCACGACCAGCGCCACCCGCTCCCGCTCCCACTGGCGCAGACTGTCGTAGAGCTGGACCGCGAAGCTGCTGGCGTCGGCACTGCGGGCACGCACGGTCGCGGGTACCGGGCGCGGGCCCAGGTAGGCGATCGGCCCCTTCGCCGCCAGCCGCGCCAGCACCTCGGCCAAGAGCGCGTCGGGCACGGCCTCGTCGACCAGGTAGACCGGCACGTCGGGGCTATAGTGCCGGTAGCGCGTGCCCGGCGAGCGCTTCTGTGCCACCTCCGCCGTCGACAGCGCCGGCGCGCGGCCGAGCACCACCGCCAGATCGGCCGCCGTGATCGTGCCGGGCCGCAATATCACCGGCTCCTCGCCGCACAGATCCAGCACGGTCGATTCGATCCCCACCTGGCAGGCGCCGCCGTCGAGGATCAGCGGGATCCGACCCTGCAAGTCGTCGTAGACATGGCGCGCCTGGGTCGGGCTGGGGCGACCCGAGCGGTTGGCGCTGGGCGCGGCCACCCCAAGATCGCAGGCGCGCAGCAGGGCCAGCGCCACCGGATGATTGGGCACCCGCAGCGCCACCGTCGCCAACCCGCGCGTGATCGTGGCGCGGGCCTCGTCGCGGGCCGGCAATACCAGGGTCAAGGGACCGGGCCAGAAGGCGGCCGCCAGCTCGTCCAAGCGGCCCGAGACGTAGGGGCTGAAGCGTTCGACCTGGGCGCGATCGGCCAGGTGCACGATCAGGGGATTGTCGCTCGGCCGTTCTTTGGCCGCGAAAATGCGGTCGATCGCCGCCGTCGACAGCGCATCCCCACCGAGCCCATAGACGGTTTCGGTGGGGAACGCGACCAGTTCGCCCGCCTTCAGGCGTCGGGCGGCCTCCGCGACCGCGGGATCACGGTCGGGCTCGGGCCCGACCTTCAGCAGGCGGGTTTCCATCGCAGGTGCCTACCAGGCCGTGACGTGGCGCCGGCAGCGGATCTCCTCTTCGAGCATCCCGTGGAGCTGCTCCAGCCCCATCGACTTCTGCTCGTTGACCTTGTAGCGGCGCACCGTCACCGTGTTTTCCTGTTCCTCGCGCTCGCCCACGATCAGCACGATCGGGATCCGGCGCACCGTGTTGTTGCGCACCTTTTTGTTGAAGGTCTCGTTGCCATCGTCGACCTCGGCGCGGATCAGCTTCTCGCGCAGGCCAGCGCAGACCTTGTCCGCGTAGGCCGCGAACTTCTCGCTGATCGGAATGATTTTCACCTGTTCCGGTGCCAACCAGGTCGGGAAGGCGCCGCCGTAGTGCTCGATCAGGAAGGCGATGAAGCGCTCGTGCGTGCCCAGCGGCGCGCGGTGGATGCAAAACGGCGTGTGCTCCTCGCCGTCGGAACCGATGTATTTCAAGCCGAAGCGCGCCGGCACCGCGAAGTCCAGCTGGTTTGTCGAGACCGTAAACTCGCGCTCGGTGACCGTGCGGAACTGGATGTCGACCTTGGGTCCGTAAAAGGCGGCCTCGCCCGTTTCGATCACGTAGGGCAGACCCGCCTCGGCCATCGCCTCCTGGATCAGCGCCTGCGAGTATTCCCAGGCTTCGGGATTGTCCACGTACTTGCCGCGCGGGTTGTTGGGGTCGCGCAGCGAGACGCGCATGTAGTAGTCTTTGAAGCCAAAGATGTCGTACAGGCGGCGGTGCAGGTCCATGACGCGGATGAACTCGTCCTTGATCTGCTCCTTGGTGCAGTAGATGTGGGCGTCGTTCATCGTCATGCCGCGCACGCGGGTCAGGCCCTGCAGCGAGCCCGAGCGCTCGAAGCGGTAGACGGTGCCATATTCGGCCAGGCGCAGCGGCAGCTCGCGGTAGGAGCGCGGGCGTGCCGCGTAGACCTTGTGGTGGTGCGGACAGTTCATCGGCCGCAGGTAGTAGCGTTCCGAGACCACGTGGCCGCCACAGTCGTCGCCGACCGTTTCCTGCAGCGTCATCGCCGGGTACATGCCCTCCTCGTAGTAGGGCAGGTGGCCGGAGGTGTGGTAGAGGTTCTCCTTCGTGATCTGCGGCGTGGAGACGCGCTTGTAGCCGTCCTTGAACTCCAGCTCGTAGGCCAGCTTCTCCAGCTCCTGGCGCAACACGGCGCCGTTGGGCAACCACAGCGGCAGGCCCTTGCCAATCTCGTCGTCGATGGCGAAGATGTCGAACTCCTGGCCGAGCTTGCGGTGGTCGTTGCGCAGCGCCTCTTCACGGGCGGCGATGTAGGCCTTGAGCTCTTTCTTGGTCTCGAACGCATAGGCGTAGATGCGCGTCATCGAGACGTTGCGCTCGTCGCCACGCCAGTAGGCGGCGGCGATACTGTGCAGGTGGAAGCCCTCGCGCGGCAGCTGGATCGTGTTGTCCACGTGGGGACCTTCGCACATGTCGACGAATGGGCCGTTGGTGTAGAAGCTCAGGCTCTCCGTTTTGGTCAAGAGCTCCTTGGCGTATTCCAGCTTGTGCGGTTCGCCCATGGCCTCGATCCGCGCCAACGCCTCGGCACCTGGCAGTTCCTCCATCTGGAACTGCTGCTTGTCCTTGATGATGCGCTGCATGATCTCTTCGATCTTGGGCAGATCCTCGTTTGTGATCGGCTCGGGCAGCAGGAAGTCGTAGTAGAAGCCATTTGCGATCGGGGGACCGAAGCCGAGCTTGGCCCCGGGCCGGTACTCCTGCACCGCCTGGGCGAGTACGTGCGACAGCGAGTGCCTCAGCTTGTAGAGGAAACTGTCGTGGTCGATTTCTTGATGCGCCATAATCCAACTCCCAAACCCATAACGTGCCAGTCCATCCGCCAAAAGGGGCGAGAACGGCCAAAGTGACCCTCATTATATTGAATGAGACCCCAGAAACAAAGCGCCAAGGCAGGATCGCGCAGGATCGCTCCCAAGCGCCGCGAATTTGGAAAGGGGTGCCCAAAAAGAAAAAACCCCGGCGCGTGGGAGCGCCGGGGAGAGGGCAACGAAGTCGTATGCCACCCCGGCATCCGACTTCGGTTTGGGTGGGGAGGGTCAACCGTTGGTTGCTCCCCGAGCGCAAGCGTCCATCCAAACGGATCTCAGCTTTGGCTGCGAAACATAGTCTACCCCCGTTCTTGGGCAAAATCTAGTCACAATGTGGTAATTTTTTCCTTTTTCCTGACAAACCTGGGAAATTCACTTTCGTCTGTCTCATTACGCGCTTCCCGCTTCCTGCTCGCCTGGCGCACCAACCCTGCGTTTGTGTAACCTTACGGTCAAGAAATGCCGATCCCATAACCTGTACTCCCGGGGATGCGTACACACCCCCATGTGTGCGGAGCACACGAGTGCTGCTCGCGAGGTGAGCCATGAAAACCGTCGGCATTGCGCTGTTGTTCATCACCCTGGCCCTGTTTCTGGCACTCGCCCTCAACAGCTGGACAGGCCTGAGCTTGACCGCCTCGCTCGTCACCGCGGGCGTCGCTGCCCTGCTGCTCTACCTGATGCTCGACCTACGCCCAGATTCAGACCCCACCGATGGCACCATCACCCGCCTCACTCGCGGCAACTGGCGGCGCAAGTCCTGATCAGCCGATCAGCTCCTCGCGCAGCCAGGCTTCAAATCGCGGCAGCGCGACCAAGTAGGTCGTGTCCGATTTGACGATGCCCATCTCGTTGAGCGGGTCCTCGCGCTTGTCCGCACCGCGCTTGAGCACCAGGTAGCTGTAAGGCAAGTGGTCCTTGAACTGCTTGCAGACTTCCGACAGCTTGAAGAACCCGGTCTGCTGCTGGAGAAACTCCGAGAAACTCATGTTCGGGTCCACCTTCTGGGTACGGAAAATGGGGTTCGAACGGAACCAAGGGGCGAAGTGTTCCATCCAGAGGATGACCCGGCCACCGATCTTGCGGTGACCCATGATCTGGTAGGGGTCCTGGTGGAGCATGCGGATGCGCTGCACCTGCTTGAAGGCCAACTTGTATTTGCCCGTTCCCTCGGGATCTAGCACCGCGAAAACATCGCGGAGCAGGAACCAGCCCTGGCGAGCCAGCAATGAATCGCTTGTCGTACCTTCAGGGATTGTCTGAATGGTCAATTGAGGCATCGATTGTTCCTGTTCAGGGTTGGGCCACACCAGCTCCGCCAGCGGTCCAGGGTTTCGTCGACCGCTGCGCCTTCAAGATGCGTACACATCTACCGGCACCGAAATTTCCAGACCCATAGCATCCGTCGTCGTTTTACGTTCAAACTTAAGTCCAAGTTTTTCCATAATTCGACGCGAGGCGCCATTCTCGACATGACACACGGAAATAAGTCGTTTCAGGCCGAGCACGGTGTGCGCATATTCCAGCACCGCGCGCGCTGCCTCGCTGGCCAAGCCCTGGTCCCATCGCGCCGATGCGATCCACCAGCCGATTTCGACCTCGCCCGTCGTGCCGAACTGGTCTAGTCCACAGAAGCCCACCACCTCGCCACTCGCGCGCAGCTCCAACTTGTAGCGGCAATACCCTTGACCTGCCTGGTTCGCGATCTGCTTTTGCACCCAGGCCTGTACCCGGGCCTCGCCCCACGGCTGGCCATCGCCGATCAGGCGCACGACCTGGGGATCCCCCGCGATGCGCCCAAATCCCCGCCAGTCCTCGAAGGTCCAGGTGCCGACCCGCAAACGCTCCGTTTCAGTGATGTACATGAAAAACCCCATCAATAACCCGCACCTGCAAACCGCCCAAAATTTAGGCACGGTACGGAAACCGACATTTTATCCGAATCACAAGCCTTTTCCAAGTACGAGACTTGCACCTTATTTTGACGAGCGCCTGCTGTTCGACCGCGCCTTTTCTTTTGCGGTGACCCGCTCGACCTCTGCCATTTCGCGCTCCCCTGCGGATGGGTCCTTTTCCCGCCATGTCGACCTTGCTATGATGAGCACCACCGCCACGCGTCCTTCTGTCGATGGAATGCACGCGCACGGACTGTGCCCCGCCGATCAGCCAGCCGGCTCATCCAACTCGTCGACACCGGAGCTCCTCATCATGACCCGAGAACGCTTTTTTATCATCGATGCCTTCGCGCATATTTTCCGTGCCTACTATGCGGTCAAAGGCCTGGACAACAACGCTGTTTTCGGCTTCACGACGATGCTCAAGAAATTGATGGCCGACGAGAAGCCCGACTACATCGCCGTGGCCTTTGACTCCTCCTCGGATACCTTTCGCAAGGAACTTTACCCTCAGTACAAGGCCAACCGCGAGACCATGCCCGAGGACATGCGCCCCCAGATCCCCTTGATCAAGGAGCTCGTCGCCGCGCTCAACTTGCCGCTGGTCGAGATGCCCGGCTTCGAGGCCGACGATATCATGGGCACGCTCGCCCACCGCGCCGCCGCCGCGGGCGTGCAGGCCGTGATCGTCTCCGGCGACAAGGATATGCTGCAGTTGGTGCGCAAGCAGGACGTCGTCATCTACGACCCCAAAAAGGAGCTCTACTTCCTCGGCGAAGACGGCGTACCCGCCTATTTCGGCTGCCGGCCCGATCAGATCATCGACCTCCTGACGATCTGGGGCGACAGCGCCGACAACATCCCCGGCGTGCCTGGGGTCGGCGAAAAGGGCGCCAAGAAACTGCTGGAGCAATACGGCAGCCTGGACAATGTCTATGCCCATCTGGACGAGATCAGCGGCAAAAGAGTCAAAGAGGGTCTCGAAACCGCCCGCGACCAAATCGAACTGATGCGCACCCTGGTCACCATTCGCACCGACCTCGACCTGCCCTTCGACAAGCAGATCTACCGCACCCGCGGTGCCGACGGCACCCGCCTGCACGATCTGTTCGTGCGCCTCAACTTCAAGTCCCTGCTCAAGGACATCCCCGTCGAGATGGCGCGCATCAGCAAGCAATATGAACTTTTGAACGACCTTGACCGTCTCAGGCTGTGGATCGCCCGAATCGAGGCTCAAGGATTTTTTGTGTTCGATACCGAAACCACCTCCCTGGAACCTCTCGACGCCCAACTGGTCGGCATCTCGCTCGCCCTCGACCGCGAGCAGATCTGCTATATCCCCCTGCGCCACCGCGGCAGCGATCCCGCCTTCACCGCCGCGGCCGAGGCCCTGCTCAAGCCCCTGTTCCAGAACCCCTCTCTGACCCGCTGCGCCCACAACGCCAAATACGACTTCAGCGTGCTGACCGCGCGCGGCTGGGCGCCGACCGGCCGCTTCGACGACACCATGTTGATGAGCTACCTGATCGCCCCCACCGAGACCCGCCACGGTCTCGACGAGCTGGCCGAGAACCTGCTGCGCTACCGCACCATCCATTTCGAGGACGTCTGCGGCAGCGGCCCCAACCAGATCGGTTTCGACGAGGCCGACCTGACGCTGGCCTGCAACTACGCCGCCGAGGACGCCGACATCTGCTACCAGCTCTACGAAAAGCTCAACCCCCGCCTCGACGAGCTGGGCCTGCGCGACGTCTACGAGAAGGTCGAGCGGCCGCTGGTACCCGTCCTGGCCCGCATGGAGTTGGCCGGGATCCGCATCGACCCGCCCTACCTGGAGACGATGTCGACGGAGATGACCCGCAAGATCGATGTGCTCGAGGAAGAGATCTACGAACTGGCGGGCGAGCGCTTCAACATCAAGAGCACCAAACAGCTGGGCGAGCTCTTGTTCGAGAAAATGCAGTTGCCCACAGTCAAAAAAACCAGCAAGACCGGCAGCTTCAGCACCGATCAGTACGTGCTCGAGCGCCTGGCCGAAAAGGGCCATGCCCTGCCGGTCAAACTCCTGGAGTACCGCGAGCTGACCAAGCTCAAGAGCACCTATGTGGACAGCCTGCCGAAGCTGGTTCATCCCGTATCCGGCCGCATTCACGGCTCCTTCAACCAGTTCGTCGCCGCGACCGGGCGCCTCTCCTCTGCCAACCCCAACCTCCAGAACATCCCGATCCGCACCGAGACCGGCGCCGAGATCCGCGCCGCCTTCGTGCCCGAGCCTGGCAACGTCTTCGTGGCCGCCGACTACAGCCAGATCGAGCTGCGCCTGATGGCCCATTTCTCCGGCGACCAGACCCTGATCGACGGCTTCACCAAGGGCGAGGACATCCACCGCCGCACCGCCAGCGAAGTCTTTGGCGTCATGCCCGACCTGGTCACCGGCGAAATGCGCTCGATGGCCAAGAGCATCAACTTCGGCCTGATCTACGGCATGGGCGAGATGCGCCTGGCCCAGGAACTCAACATCCCTCGCAAGAAGGCCAAGGAATACATAGAGGCCTATTTTGAGAAGATGCCGAGCGTGCTCTCGTTCCGCGACGCCGTCATCGCCAAGGCCAAGCAGGACGGCGAGGTGCGCACCTTCTCGGGCCGCCGCCGCGACCTGCCCGAGATCAAATCCCGCAACAACAATCTCCAGGCCCAGGGCGAGCGCCTGGCGGTCAATACCCTGATCCAGGGCAGCGCCGCGGAAATTATCAAGCTCGCCATGATTCGGCTGGACGAGCGCCTGGCCACCGAACTGCCAGGCGCGCGCCTGTTGTTGCAGGTCCACGACGAACTCCTGCTCGAGTGCCCCGAGGCGGATGCCCCGCGCGCCGCCGCCCTGCTCGAGCGCACCATGGAAGAGGTGGTCACCTTCTCGGTGCCCCTGACGGCCGGCGCCCACGTCGGCATCAATTGGAAAGAGGCAAAATAATGCGGATGCTCTGGTGTCTCCCCCTGTTCTCGCTGGCGCTTTTGGCGCAGAACCAAATCAAGGTTCGCAAGATGCCGGATCCACCGCCGGAACAGGCCCACAAGGGTGGACCATCGATCAAGGCCAACCGCGAGCTGGGCGTGACCCCCAACGCCGTCCTGTCCAGCATGTTCGACGCCATGCAGCAGAAATGGTTTGGCCCGGTCTATGAGAAGGCCAAGTTCCTCGAGTACCGCTGCGACCTCAGCGCCCAATTGCCGGCCAAGATCACCAAGGTCCGCGGCGCGCCTGCCGTGGCAAGCGGCGGCACGATCGACTTCGACATCGACATCGACGGCGTGGCCCTGCCCAACGGCCAGTACCGCAACCTGCTCAAAGGCAACCTCGGCGATGTCATGATCACCAAGGACGGACGGCGCACCCTGGTCAGCTCCGACGATTTCAAGAGCTTCTCCGACACGCCCAACCGCAGCCGCAGCGAAAACGCCAACCTGGCCAACTGGCGCAGTTACTTCCTGAAGAACCTCAACGCCATGCGCGCCAAGGTGCTGGATAGCGGAACCTATAAAATGGTCTACAAAGGGACCGGCACGCATCAGGGCCAGATGGTCGACGTGGTGCAGGTCTACAAGCCGGACAACGCGCCGCTCAATCGCAAGCAGCCGATTACCTTGAAGAAGATCTGGACCTTTTGGCAGGAAGGCGGTTACGAGGTCTGGGTCTACCGGAACAGCAAGCTGCCGGCGGCGGTTTTTTACACCAACAGCCCGGACTATATCTTCGCCAACCTGACGATCGACTACGACAAGGACTGGCGCCCAAAGCGTATTGCCTACAATAACAATTCAGTCGATCAGGAAGGATCCGGCGATTTGGTGGTGACCTTTGATCGCCAGGGCATGATCAGCGGGTTCAGCCTCAAATACGACGGCAGCCGCTACATTTCCCTGCACATCAATGCCACCATGGCCTTCCGCGAGAGCGGCCCACTCGACGCCTTCCGCGCCTCACCCCCGATCGGCTACCGCAAGGTCAATCGCGACCACCTCAAATTAATGATCCTGACCCAGGTCTCCGGTGGCCTGTTGGATCTCAAAAAGCACGGCATCAACCTGCGCAATTTCAAATTCTAATCGATCGCGCACGGCGGCGGCGATCGATGGCACAAGGTGGGATCAACGTCAGGACCGCCGTGTTCCGTGCCCCGTAGGGGCACCATAAATTTTAGGCCGTGGCAACGCCACGGCGCGCGCGTGATCCGGCATCGCCGTCGGGAACAGGTGGGATGGCGCCGGCGGGATCATACGCACGTGGGATGGCGCCGTCGGGATCATCGCGCACCGTGGAATGCCACGGCGTGCTGCCCATCGGTCGGGATCATTGATTCCGCAACACCCACCCTAAACGAAAAAAAGGGGCGCCAAGGGCGCCCCTTTTTTTCGCATTGATGCGAGCGGAACGGCTTACATCATGCCGCCCATGCCGCCCATGCCGCCCATGCCGCCGCCACCAGCTGCGGGAGCTTCCTCGGCAGCAGCGTCGCTGATCGTGCACTGGGTGGTCAGCATCATCGAAGCCACGGAAGCGGCGTTGATGATCGCGTGCTTGACCACTTTGGCAGGGTCGATAACGCCGGCCTGGAACAGGTCTTCGTAGACGTCCGTCGCGGCGTTGTAGCCGAAGGAACCGTTGCCGTCCATGACGCGGTTAACCGCGATGGCGGGCTCGATACCGGCGTTGCGGGCCAGAACACGCAGGGGCTCGGAGAGCGCGGCCTTGATGATCTTGATGCCCGTGTTGATGTCGCCGTTCTCGCTGGACACGGCTTCCAGTTCCTTGATGGCGCGGACCAGGGTCACGCCGCCACCGGGCACGACGCCTTCTTCGACGGCGGCTTTGGTGGCGTGCATCGCGTCTTCGACGCGCGCTTTCTTCTCTTTCATTTCGGTTTCGGTCGCGGCACCGACTTTGATCACGGCCACGCCACCCACCAGTTTCGCCAGGCGCTCTTGCAGTTTCTCACGGTCGTAATCGGACGAGGTGGTCTCGACTTGAGCGCGGATCTGCTTGACGCGGGCTTGGATGTCGACGTTGGCACCGCCACCGTTGATGATGGTGGTGTTGTCCTTGTCGATCGTGATCGTTTTGGCGGTGCCCAGGTCGTCGAGGTTGACGTTCTCGAGCTTGATGCCGATGTCTTCGGAGATCAGGCGGCCACCGGTGAGGACGGCGATGTCTTCCAGCATGGCTTTGCGGCGATCGCCGAAGCCGGGTGCTTTGACAGCGGCAATGTTGAGCGTGCCGCGCAGTTTGTTGACGACCAGCGTGGCCAGAGCTTCACCGTCGACGTCTTCGGCGACGATCAGCAGCGGGCGGCTGGTTTTGACGATCTGCTCGAGGATCGGCAGCAGGTCGCGCATGTTGCTGATCTTCTTTTCGAACAGCAGGATGAAGGGGTTCTCGAGGGTGGCGGTCATGCGCTCGTGGTCGGTCACGAAGTAGGGCGACAGGTAACCACGGTCGAACTGCATACCTTCGACGACGTCCAGTTCGGTCTCCAGACCTTTGGCTTCCTCGACGGTGATGACGCCGTCTTTGCCAACTTTCTCCATCGCTTCAGCGATGATCGAGCCGATCGAGGGATCGTTGTTGGCGGAGATGGTGCCGATGTTGGCGATGGCGTCGCCTTCGACGGGACGGGCGGTGTTGTCGATGTGGGCGACAACTTTGGAAACGGCCAGGTCGATGCCGCGCTTGAGGTCCATGGGGTTGTGGCCGGAGCTGACAGCTTTGACACCGTCGCGGTAGATGGCGCGAGCCAGGACGGTGGCGGTGGTGGTGCCGTCACCCGCGGTGTCGCTGGTTTTGGAGGAAACTTCCTTGACCAGTTGGGCACCCAGGTTCTCGATTTTATCTTCGAGCGAGATTTCTTTGGCAACGGTGACGCCGTCCTTGGTGATGGTGGGCGAACCGAACTTCTTCTCGATCAGGACGTTGCGACCTTTGGGACCGAGGGTAACCTGAACGGCGTCGGCCAGTTTGTTGACGCCGCGAAGCAGCGCGTGGCGCGCATCTTCGTCAAAAGTAAGGACTTTACCTTCTTTAGCCATGGTGATCATGCTCCTTTACGGTAGGGTAAGCAGTGTCTCGCGTCAAAAACGACGGGACTTATTTCTCGACGACAGCCAGGACTTCGTCTTCGCGCAGGATGATGTGCTCTTCATCGTTGATTTTAACTTCGGTGCCTGCGTATTTGCCGAGCAGGATGGTATCGCCGACTTTGACGGTCAAGGGGGAGAGCTCGCCCTTGTCGTTGCGCTTGCCTTCGCCGACCGCGATCACGGACGCTTCGAGGGGCTTTTCTTTGGCGCTGTCGGGAATGATGATACCACCGCGAACCTCTTGTTTGGGCTCGAGGCGCTTGACCAGAATGCGGTCGTAAAGAGGTTTCACTTTCATGACGACGACTCCTATGCGTGGTTTGGGAAGTGCCTTAGCACTCTTCTTGAACGAGTGCTAATTCTAGCGAATGGGGGGGATCATGTCAAGGAATTTACCAGCATTTGTTGTTGTCAGCATAACTTGTTGTATCGCAATCAGTTAGAAACAGCAAAGCAGCCGCGAGAAGATTTTTGCTAACAAAATCTTAGCACCATCGACTAAGTGTTTGCCGGGTTCCCGCGGCGAATGCCCACGACTTGCACTCAGAATTCGGGGAAATTCGCCGCGCGCCCGCGCAGATGCCCGCGCAGCCACCGTCGCGAACGACCTCGCCTCAGGCCGTCCGCCGCAGATCCAGCTCGAGGAAACGCTCGCGGTTGCGGTTGGTGAATTCAAGCAGCGCCGATTTTGCCCGCGAGAAGTCCTCGAAGTGGTGGTAGCCGTCCGGGTTCAAGCCCATGTTGTCCATCGCCTCGTTCAGGCGTGCCAGATGCGTGCTGAACTGCTCGTTGAACTCCGTGTTGGTCTGGTTCAAAAACTCGATCCGCGCCGGTTGATAACCCTGCCGGAACAGTCTCATGCTCAGGTCTGCCAATTGCTTTTGGGCCCAGTCGATCCAATTTTGTTCATTCATCCTTACACCTCTCAGACAGGTTCGTGCTACAGTCTTAAAGGTACAAGGTGCGTTGGACAGCCCTTGTCACAAGGAGAATAAAAAAATGAACAGATCCGACATCGTTCGCGCCCTCGTCGGTCGCTCCGGCCTCGAACCCAATGAGGCGGACTGGTTTGTGCGCACCTTTTTCGAGGGCCTGACCCAAGGCCTGGTACAGGACAGCCGCATCGAACTGCGCGGTTTTGGCGTCTTCAAGGTTTCCAACCGCCGCCAGGCGGGCTTCCGCAATCCAAAGAACGGCCGTTACTACGGCGGGTTGCCGATCCGCACGCTGCAGTTCTACCCCTCTTCCAGCGAGAAAGAGGACTGAGCCGGATCAGCGTGCTCGCACGACGGCGCGCTCCAGGGCTTGGGCGAGATCGGCGATCAGGTCGTCGCTGTCCTCGAGCCCGACCGACATGCGGATCAGGCCGGGGGTGATGCCCAGCGCCTCGCGCTCCTCGGGCGAGAGCCCGGAATGACTGGTGCGCGAGGGCTGGATCAGCAGCGTCTCGACGCCACCCAGGCTAAAGGTGTGCAGTGGCAGCTCGGCGTAACCGATGAACTCGAGGGGATCGATGCGGTGGTCGAGCTCGAAGCTCAGCACGCCGGCGCAGCCATCGAACAGTTCGCGGGCGCGAGCGTGATCGGGGTGATCGGGTAGACCCGGATACTCGACCCTCAGCACCAGCGGGTGCGCGGCCAGGAACTCGGCGATGCGCTGGGCGCTCTGGTTCTGGTGGCGCAGGCGCACGGCCAGGGTCTTCATGCCGCGGTGGAGCAGGAAACAGGCACCGGGATCGAGGCAGCCGCCCAGGTGATTGAGCTTGACCTTGACCCGGTCGACCAGGGCCTGGCTGCCGACGACGGCGCCGGCGACCAGGTCGGAATGGCCGTTGAGGTACTTGGTGCAGCTGTGCAGGGCGAGGTCGTAACCCAGCGCGATCGGCCGGAAATTGAACGGCGTGGCGAAGGTGTTGTCGATCATGCTGATCAGGCGATGGTCCTGGGCCAAGCGCACGACGGCGCGGTGGTCAACGACCCGCAAGGTCGGATTGGAGAGGGCTTCGGTATAGACCGCGCGCGTGTTGCTGCGGACCTGGCCCGGCCAGCGGGCGGGGTCCTCGTCGAGGAAATCGCACTGGATCCCCAGGCGCGGCAGCTCCTTGGTGAACAGGTCATGGGTCGCGCCATAGAGGCAGGCCTGGGCCAGCAGGTGATCGCCGGGCTCGAGCAGCGCCAGCATCGCCGTCGAGATCGCGGACATGCCGCTACTGGTGACCAGCGCGGCCTCGGCTTGCTCGAGCGCGGCCAACTTGGCGTGGAGCGCCAAGTGGTTGGGCGAGTTGTTGAGGCGCAGATAGCGCAGCGCGTTGTAGTCGGTGGTTTCCGGGTCGTAGGCGAACATCGCCGAGTGAAAGACGGGCACGCTGACGGCGCCCTCAATGCCGGGGCGGGGTTCGCCGGCATGAATGATTTGGGTATCGATGCGCGCCATGGGCGGGCCTCCTGCGACCGAGTTGAGGAACGGCCCTATTATAGCGGGAAGCGTGCTCGACCAGCAGGGTCATCGACAAAAAATGGCTGACGTCTCGCCCAGATGATGTCTTGAAGGTCAGAATCATAGCTGGGACGCGGCCAGTCCCGCCGGCGCTGTAGCTGCTGTAGCGCAAGCTGCAATCTTGCGCCGGGCGGCGGAGCCGAATGGCTATGATTAGGCACGAGGCACCGCGAGCCCGACGGCGAATGCCGGGACGTCTGATTGTTGGCATTAACCTGATGACATCGAGGCGCATATAAGGCACACTGTAGCTACAAAATACCTCGAGGCAGGTAATGGCGAGTAGTGATGTCGCTCGCCGGATCGACGGGTCTTTCAAAGAGGAAACCACCATATGCTAGCCGGGATGGGTTGTGTCGGATGCCATCCGAATACTGCGCGCGCGAATCATGGCCGATTAAGCCCACCAAATCGTGGGCAGCAGCCAGATACCAAGAAACCATGAGGTATCGCCTTATGAAACCTACGAATATGACAGTACGGGCCTAACACCATGGATCGCATACAGCAGCTCAACTACGAAAAGGACTTCCGCATTGCCTTCTTGGAATCCAAGGGCGATGGATTTCAACAACTATTCGAGAAGCTAATGTCGAAGGCGCATCCCAATGATTTCATGGCTTGCCGCCCTTGGGGAAAGATTGGCGACCGGAAGAATGATGGATACCTATCTTCAGCGCGCACCCTGTACCAGAGCTACGGACCCAATGAGTTGACTGCCGTGGAAGCCATCAAGAAGATCAATGAGGATTTCAACGGCGCCAAGGAGCACTGGGAAAAATATTTCGATGAATGGATCTTTGTACACAATGCGCCCGATGGACGCTTGGGTCCTCATATCATTGAAACGCTGGCGAAACTCAGGCAAGAAAACCCGCAAATCAAAATCGGCCATTGGGGATATGAGGAAATGCTGGCGAAGTTTCGCCTGTTGAGCCTGCAGGATCTCGAATCCTGGTTCGGCCCCTCGCTGACGATGGAAGCGAACGTCAATTTGGGATTCGGCGACTTGGTTGCTGTGCTCACCCACATCAGCATCACGCCTGTGCCCACGGCCAACGAAGTGAAGGATGTATCACGCGGAAAGATAGAGGCAAACCTGTTGTCTCAGGCTGTTGCCGATTTTCTGAAAATCGGTATGCAGAAATCAACGCTCGTTGCTCAATTCTTTGATAACTGGAAGAACCCGACCTACGGTGAGCAGATCGCGCAGGCGTTCAAAAATGAATACGTGACGCTGCGAGACCAAGCTCCTCCATTGCACCCAGATGAGATATTCGGCCGACTTGAAACATGGGCCGGAGGGACTGTCAACACCACGCCTAGGCATAAAGCGGCCGTGCTGGCCGTCATGGCATACCTGTTCGACAAATGCGAGATTTTTGAAGACGCTCACGCGGGGGGTGCTGCATGATTCTGCCTTCAAAGCATTTGCAACAGGATCGCGCGTTGTTGACCGTAGGCGCCCATGTTTTGACATTCCTCGTGCGGCCGAAAACCGTCTCAGCACTATGGGAGGAACTGAACAAGCATGACGAAAGCGTAGCCACAATGCCCCGAAAGATTACCTACGACTGGTTCTTGCTGGCCCTCGACCTTTTGTATGCCATGGGGACGATTGAACTTGAAAGCGGCCTCGTGGCACGGAGGGCGCCTTGATTCACCACATTTTCAGCACACTGCCCAGCTTCAAGAGCCTTGAAGACCTAAAGCCTGGTCTGAATATCTTGTTGGCTCAAAAAACAGCGGGTGCCAGCAACAAGCAGACGCGCAATCGGGCGGGAAAAACCAGCTTCGTAGAGCTGGTGCATTTCCTACTTGGTGCGGACGCTGGCCCTGAGTCGATTTTCCGCACGAAGGAACTGGTTAATCAATCCTTCGGGATGGACTTCGACCTGAAGTCGGAACGCACCGTCGTTGAGCGCAGCGGCAGCACCAAGGCCAAAATTTTTGTGACTGCCCCACCTGAGGCGAAGGTCAAGTTTTCGGCTACCGAATGGTGCACCTTCCTAGGCGAGCAGATGTTTGGCTTGTGCAGCCTGGAAGCAGCTGGCAGCAAACCGCCGTCGTTCCGGTCACTGTTTGCCTACTTCGCACGCCGGCAAGCGAGTGGTGCCTTCATGACGCCGGAAAAACAGGCCACGATGCAGAGCACCGGTGACATGCAGATGGCGCTCATGTTCTTGCTCGGATTGGACTGGCAGATTGCACGCGATTGGCAAGCTGTTCGTGATCGAGAGAAGACGCTGGAAGAGCTGAAGAAGGCAGCCGGGGATGGGGCGTTCGGCTCAATCATAGGCAAGGCGGCCGACCTACGCACTGAGCTGACGCTGCAGGAGGCCCGTCTCAAGAAGCTTCATGCAGAAGTAGCGACTTTCCATGTCCTGCCGGAATACCGCGAGCTGGAAGTCGAAAGCGCGATGCTGACCCGCCAGCTCAATGAATTGGCTAACGCCAACACCATCGACTTTGCGGCGATCCGAGATCTGGAAGGCGCGCTCATAT
The DNA here is from genome assembly GCA_964423555.1 of uncultured Holophagae bacterium. Lineage (GTDB taxonomy): Bacteria > Acidobacteriota > Holophagae > Acanthopleuribacterales > Acanthopleuribacteraceae > CAYRFM01. Next base: position 34,423 of record CAYRFM010000012.1, read on the forward strand.
CTGAGGTTCCTCCCGACCTTGAAGACCTGCTGGCCGTCTATCAAGAAGCTGGCGTTGTGCTTCCTGGTCTGGTGAAACGCCGCTATGAAGATGTGAAGAGTTTTCACGAGTCGGTGGTGCGCAACCGCAAGGACTACTTATCCAGTGAGCTCGAAGCTGCAAAGCTGCGTATTGAGCTGCGCGATGGCAAAAAGGCGCAGCTAGACCAACGGCGCGGCGAAGTGTTGGGCATTCTGAAGAGTCATGGTGCGCTGGAACAGTTCCTCAAGCTACAGGGAGAACTGGGACGGCTGGAGTCCGAGGTGGAATCGCTTCGGCAACGCTTCGAAGCGGCCGAGCAGCTTGAGGGCACCAAGAACGAATTGGAGATCGAGCGCAACCGCCTCACCATCCGCTTGCGTCGCGACTTCGCCGAACAGAAGGATCGACTGGCGGAGGCTATCGTCGCCTTTGAAGAGACATCACAGCGCCTGTACGAATCGGCCGGCAGCATGACAGTCGACGAAACATCCAACGGGCCGATGTTCAAGTTTCCGATGCAGGGGCAACGTAGCAAGGGCATCAAGAATATGCAGATCTTCTGCTTCGACATGATGTTGATGCGCTTGTGCGCCAAGCGGCAAATGGGGCCTGGATTCCTAATTCATGACAGCCACCTATTTGACGGTGTGGATGGGCGCCAGGTCATTAGCGCATTGCATCTGGGCTCGGAGCTCGCACAGGAGCTTGGTTTTCAGTACATCGTGACGATGAATGAAGATGATGCCTTCAAAGAGACCATTGAGGGCTTTGACCTGAAGGAGTTTGTACTACCGAAACGCTTGACCGATGCTACTGAAGATGGCGGGCTGTTTGGCTTACGATTTGGTTGACGCAAGAAGATATGGCGGATTTAATTTTGATGCAGACGGCAATCCTTGCGTTGCCCTACAAACCTCAGGTGTCGAGTGATGTTTTCAACGGCTTCGAAGGACGGTCAATAAGGCCACTTTCGAGGGCGTAGTCCAGCGTAGTGTCGAGCTGGAATCATGGTGAAACAAAAAAAGGCGCCGCGGCCTGGCGGCACGCGACGCCCTTGGCGCTGTGGATCAGGATCAAGCGACGTTGACTTTGATGGCCTTGGATTCGCGACCGCGCAGGGGCAGGCTCAGGGAGAGCACGCCACGGTCGAGGTTGGCGGTGACTTTCTCGTCGTCGACATCGGCGGGGATGCGGAAGGCAGCCTCGAAGTCGGCGAACGCGAATTCGGTGTAGAGCGGTTTGAAACCCTCAAGATCGAGCGGCGCGGCGGAGCCCTTGACGGTCAGGGTGCGGTTCTCCAACTCGACCGAGAGGCCCTCGGCCTGGACGCCCGGCATCTGGGCGAGGATTTCGTAGCCGCCCTCACGGGAGTAGATTTCGTAGCGAGGCACGGCGACCCGGCGTTTATTGGCGGCGGGTTGACATTGGGTGTTCTTTTCAGCGACGGCAAGCGTGGTCATGATCTTCCTCCTGGTAATCTTCAAGCCCTGGCATCAGGCGGCGGTGACGGCGATTTTGCGGGGTTTGTCGCTTTCGGCGCGCTTCAGTTCGATCATCAGCAGGCCGTTTTTGTAGGACGCGCTGACGGAAGCGTCATCGACGCGGAAGGGTAGGTTGACAACGCGGTCAATGGTGACTTTAGGCTGGTTCTTGCCCTCAAAGGCGGACTCGCCCTTGATGGTGAGGCGATTGCCCTCGGTGCTCAGGTCGAACCATTCGGCGCTCCAGCCGGGCACGCTGACAAGCACGCGGGCAGCGTCATCATTGGCGTAGACATTGACGAGGGTGCGGAAATCGGCATTGCGCATTTCCTGGCGCAAGGGCGCAAGGAAGCGGTCCATTTCGCGGCCAAACCAGTCGTTGTTCCAAAGGGTGTTGCCAAACGGGAAATCACTGAGTAATTGCAACATGACATACCTCCTGATCTAAGCAGCCACCTCAAGTGGCTTGTTTCTTCACTGGTAAATATAGAATGTCAGTGCAGAGATGTCAAGTTTTTTTGAGTACATTTTGCTAATATAGCAACATCTTGTTTAATAACAGCATGTTAAGGCGAAAATTTTTCGCCAAGCCCTCTCGAGAGCACGCCACCGAGGAAATAAATATGAGCCCATCACACTAAATTATGGTCTTTTGACCGACGCATAAGCTGCGGAGGGAGCTTCTACTGACCTTGCCCAGTCGTTGTGATAGGTCGACCGCGGAGGTCAGCGCTGTTTTGAGCGACCACCGCATACCTCGCCGTGTCCAAGGCTCATTAAGTGCAGGCAGAGGGCGGCTTGCTAACCCAACCAGGACCGTGCGCGTGGACAAATGACGGCTTATCTAGCCGACGCGACCTGTGGGCCCAACCTCTTGTGAACTTCGACCTGCCGCATTTTCAGCCTCATACGAAGTCACGAATGACACGAAGTATTCAATAACCTGATCCCATAGCGGGAAGTGGGCCTGGGGCCAAAGTTTTTTTAAAGGGTTTTAAAAGGTTCGTATGCTCAAGGTCGAGCGCCTAGTGGCTAAAGGGGGCACGAACCTTCGTGTTCCCCTAACGGACATGCGACCAAGCACCCCGTGCTTTGTTAGGTTTAAAGCGCCACATGGGGCTTCGTGTCATTCGTGCCTTCGTGTGATACACCAAAAGATCTCCGCACTTGGCGTTAGTCCCCGCAAGTGCCGTGATGCCCCATCGCGGTTGGGAGCTGCGACCAAGGCACGTCGGCGGGGGCGCCAAGCTGGTATACCTCGCTTTGGACGTCGCGAAAGCCCTCCGGGTACTTGCGACCTGGAGGGTCTTACCTCTTGAATCTTGTATCTTGAACTTTACATGCCCAGGATGTGGTAGCCGGCGTCGACGTGGATGGTCTCGCCGGTCACGCCCGAGGAGAGGTCGCTGAGCAGGAAGCCGCTGACCTTGGCCACGTCTTCTTGGGAGACGTTGCGGCGCAGGGGCGTCTGTTCCTTGACCTTGTCGAGGATCGACTTGAAGCCGCCGACGCCGGCCGCGGCCAGGGTCTTGATCGGGCCGGGCGAGACGATGTTGACCCGGATGCCGTCGGGACCGAGGTTGGCGGCCAGGTAGCGGGCCGACATGTCCAGCGAGGCCTTGGCCACGCCCATGACGTTGTAGTTTTGAACGACGCGCTCGCCGCCCAGGTAGGTCATGCAGATGATGCTGCCGCCGTCCTTCATCAGCGGGCGCGCGCCGCGGGCCAGGGCCGTCAGCGAGTAGGCGGAAATTTGGTGCGCCAACAGGAAACCGTCGTTGGAGGTGTCGACGTACTCGCCCTTGAGGTCGTCCTGGCTGGCGAAGGCGATCGAGTGGACCAAGCCGTCGAGGCGGCCCCAGCGCTCGGCCAGGGTATCGAACAGGGCCTTGACTTCGGCCTCGACCGTGACCTCGCAGGGCAGCAGCAGCGGGTTGCCCAGGTCCTCCCCCAGCTTCTCGGCATTCTTGCGCAGGCGCTCGTTCTGGTAGGTGATGCAGAGCTCGGCGCCCTGTTGGTGGCAGAACTCGGCGACGGCGAAGGCGATACTGCGGTGGTTGGCGACGCCACAAACCAGGATTTTCTTGTCTTTCAGCAACACGGGATCCTCCGGGGAATTCATTGATCGGATGGGCCGGACTTGGCCTGCTCGTACTTGAGGCGGGCCTTCTCGCGCAAGCGCGCGCTAGCGTCCGGTTTGTTGAGTTGGGGCGTGCGGGTCAGGGCCAGGGCACCGGCGGGCACATCGGCGACGACGGTGCTGCCGGCGGCCACGTAGGCATCGTCGCCCAAGCTGACGGGTGCCACCAGCTGGCTGTCGCTGCCGATAAAGACGCGGTCGCCGAGCACGGTCTGGCTCTTGTTGTAGCCGTCGTAGTTGCAGGTGATCGTGCCGGCGCCGATATTGCACTCAGCGCCGATGACGGCATCACCCAAATAGCTGAGGTGACTGGCCTTGCTGCCGAAGCCCATGGTGACTTTCTTCGTTTCCACGAAATTGCCGACCTTGACCTCGGCGGCCAGCACCGTGCCGGGCCGCAGGTGGGCGAACGGGCCGACGGCGGCGCCGGGCCCGATCACGGCGCCCTCGACAACGGTATAGGCCTTGATCACGGCGCCGTCGGCGACCTCGGCGTCGCGCAGACAGGCGCCGGTCTCAACCACGACGCCGCGGCCGAGCACGGTCTTGCCGGCCAAGGTCACGTTGGGCGCGATCCGGCTACCGGCGCCGACCTCGACCTCGGTTTCGGCGAAGGTCAGCTCGGGGCTGAGCAGCAGGACGCCGGCCTCGCTTAGACGCTGGGCCTCACGGGCGTAAGCGGCGCGCAGCAGCGGGCCCAGGTCCGCGGGTCGCGTGAGCGCGAGTGGTCGTGGCCGCTCGAAACGCGCCAGCGCAGCCAGGTCCTCGATGTTCGGAGGCCATAGGCAGCCGGGTTTGAGGCAGTAAAGACCATGGGTCGGTCCGGCTGCAGACCAGCGGGCGCCGCCGGCGACCTTTGCAAAATGCAGCAGTGCGCGCAGGTCATCGACCTCAAGCAACGGGACCAGGCCATCAAGCCAGAGGTCAGGCAAGCGCTCCGGCGCCTGGTCCGGCGCCAGGAACTGGACCTCTGCACCCAGCTCGGCCAGGGTCCGAGTCAGCCGCGCGCGCGGCGTACGACCGGCCAGGTCGAAATCGAGCCAGGTGGCATCACAGCGAACGACGGCGAGCACAAAAGCCTCCGAGGAGCACGAGGCCCCTCGGCTGAAGGGCCGATCGCGGGCAGGGGTCACCGTCAGGCGGCGGCGTCCACGCCACCGCGCAGGAAGGCGAAGCGCTCGTCCAGCAGGTGCGTGTTGAAGGTGGGGCTGTTGATCGCGTAGCCGGCATTCTGCTTGTCCAGGCCGACCGCCTTCTTCAGCAGCGCCGAAGCGCCGTCAAGATCGCCTTTCTCCATGGCCAGCTCGGCTTCCAGGTAGGTACGGTCGCCTTCGCTGACGTCCAGCTTGTCGAGCACTTCACGGGCTTTGGTGAAGTTCGCTTCATTGAGGTAGAAGGAGAAGCCGCGCAGCGAGATCTCGGTGGCATCGCCGCCGGCGAGCTGGCGCTCGCAGATCGCCTTGTACTGGGTTACGCGAATCTTGATCCACGAGGGCAGCGCCTCGTCCTGCAGAAGCTTTTCGAAAGCCGCGTTGGCCTCGGCGTATTTCTTTTCGTTGAACAGATTAAAAGCGGTATCGATTTGCTTGTTGTCACTCATGACCTTCTCTCTCCCGCGTTGGAATCAGGTGGGCCAGCGCACACATAGGGTCCGTATCATAGACCAAAAGCGGCAATGCTGGCAAGCCACAAGTGACCATTGCGATAACTCAGGCGCCGCGCGTATCTATGCCAGCTTCATGTCGAGCTGACGCGACCCAAAGTTTTTTTTCAGTCCTCGTGAAACCTCGAGTGGGGTCGCGCGTCTGCCTCCCCGTACGGCCCATGCCGAGGAGGTTTCCCATGAAAAAAGCGATTTTAGCCCTGCTCTTTTGCCTGACCCTCTCGCCGCTGTTCGCGGCTGAGCCCAAAATTCAGATTGCGCTGTTGCTGGACACATCCGGCAGCATGGACGGCCTGATCGACCAGGCCAAGACCCGCCTGTGGGCGATCGTCAACGACCTGGCCCGCGCCAAGAAGCGCGAGCGGACGCCGCACCTGGAGGTCGCGCTCTACGAGTACGGCAAATCCTCCCTGCCCCAGAGTTCCGGCTACATAGCCCAGCTGCTGCCGCTGACCAGCGACCTGGACAAGGTCTCCGAGGCGCTGTTCGCCCTGCGCACCAACGGCGGAGATGAGTACTGCGGCCAGGTCATCGGCGTCGCCACCGCGGCGCTGCAATGGAGCTCGGACCCCGACGACTACCACGCCATCTTCATCGCCGGCAACGAGCCCTTCGACCAGGGCAGCATCTCCTTCCGCGAGACCTGCTCGCGCGCCAAGACCGCCGGCATCGTCGTCAACACCATCTTCTGCGGCAACCAAAGCGAGGGCTTGAACACCCACTGGAAAACCGGCGCGGACCTGGGCGGCGGCCAGTTCATGGTCATCGACCAGAACGAGGTCGTGGCCGTCGCCGCCGCCCCCCAGGACGCCCAGATCCTCAAGTTGGGCCAGGAACTCAACGCCACCTACGTCGCCTATGGCAAGGAGGGCAAGGCCGCCAAGGTCCGCCAGGAGGAACAGGACAAGCAAGCCGCCGGCGCCTCCGTCGAGACCGCCGTCCAGCGCACCGCCACCAAGGCCTCGAAAGTCTACAAACCCGCCAGTTGGGACCTGGTCGAAGCCGCCGCGAGCCAGGAGGTCGACGTCGCCAAGATGGACCGCGACGACCTGCCCGAACCCATGAAGACCATGAACGACGCCGAAAAGAAGGAATACCTGAGCCAGCAGAGCGAGAAGCGCAAAGACATCCAGGGCAAGATCACCCAACTGCAAAAAGAACGCGCCGAGTTCCTGGCCAAGACCGAGAGCGCCGCGCCAAAGAAGACGCTGGATACCGCCGTCAAGCAGGCCATCCGCAAGCAGCTGGCCGACAAGAAATTCGAGCAGAGCGACGAACAACCGCCCAAAACCCAGGCCAAAACGGTGAAGTAACGCCGGTCCCGCGCCGCTTCGCGCGGACCGTACCCGCCATCGCCTGATCCTTCAAGGAGTGACTTATGAGAAACCCACGCTTTCTCCTGGCCGTGCTCTGGCTCGGCCTGCCCGTCTGGGCCCAGACCGTGATCCTGCCGCCCGACCGGCAAGCGCCCAACGCCCCGAACAGCCTGCAGCTCAAGCGTCTGGAAGTCGCCGTGACGATCCGCGACGGCGTCGCCACGACCCAGGTCGACCACGTCTTCTACAATCCCGGCGGCGCCCGCGCCGAGGGCCAGTTCCTGTTCGCCCTGCCCGACGGCGCCCACCTGGACGGCTTCTCCATGTGGATCGGCGGCGTGGAAACCCATGCCGAACTGCTGGACGCCGGCAAGGCCCGCACGATTTACACCGAAATCGTGCGGCGCCAGATCGACCCGGCCCTGCTGGAGTATGCCGGCAACGGCCTGCTCAGCGCCCGCGTCTTCCCGATCGAGGCCCGCGGCGAGAAACAGGTGCGCCTGCGCTATACCCAGGTCGTCGAGCTGGACAGCGGCCTGCGCCGCTACAGCTGGCCGCTGCGCGCCTGTCGCCGCGACAACGCGCCCATCGAGCAGGCCCTGTTCAAGTTCGAGCTCCAGACCCAGCAGGACCTCAAGACCTGCTTCAGCCCCAGCCATAGCCTGGAGGTCGTGCGCAAGGGCGAGCGCGCCGCGGTCGCCTCGTTCGAGGCGGGGCCGCTGCTGGCCGACCGCAACTTCGAGCTGCTCTACTCGACCGGCGGCGACAAGCTGGGCCTGGACCTGCTGACCCAGAGCGACACGGACGGCGAGTTCTTCTGGCTGACCCTGGTGCCGGCGCTGGCGCAGGGCGAGGTCGTCAACCGCGATATCGCCTTCGTCGTCGATACCTCCGGCAGCATGGCCGGCGCCAAGATCGAGCAGGCGCGCCGCGCGCTGAAGTTCTGTATCGACCACCTCAGCCCCGGCGACCGCTTCAATCTCGTGAACTTTGGCACCGAGGCCAACGCCCTGGACAGCGCCTGGCTCGCCGCGGACAAGCGCGGTCGCGAGCGCGCCAAGACCTTCGTCGAGGGTCTGCAGGCGATCGGCGGTACCAACCTCGAGGACGCGCTGGCGCTGGTCCTCGGCCTGGAGCAGCGCGCCGAGCGACCGCGCACGCTGATCCTGCTCAGCGATGGCAAGCCGACCATCGGCGCCCGCGACGACGCCGCGCTGCTCGCGCAGGCGGCGAAGCTGGGCAAGATGCGGGTCTTCCCCGTCGGTATCGGATTCGAGGTCAACACCCTGCTGCTCGACAAGCTGGCCGAGAACAGCGGCGGCTGGCGCACCTATGTCGCTCCCGACGAGGACCTGGAAATCAAACTCAGCGCGCTGTTCCAGAAGATCTCGTCACCGGTCCTGGCCCAACCGAAGCTGGTCGCCGAGGGCGTGACCCTGCTGGAAACCCATCCCAAGCAGCTGCCCGACCTGTTCCGCGGCACGCCGCTGCACCTGTTCGGCCGCTTCAAGGGCAGCGGTCCCGCCAAACTGCGGCTCGAGGGCCTGGTCAACGGCCGCCAGGTCGCCCTGGACTACAGTGTCACCTTTCCGGGCGGTGTCAAAAGCCACGGCTTCATCCCCGGCCTCTGGGCGCAGCGCCGGGTCGGCTACCTGCTCGACCAGATCCGCCTCCACGGCGAGGAGGCCGAGCTGCGCGACGAGGTCGTGCGCCTGGCCCGGCGCTACGCGATCGTCACGCCCTACACCAGTCACCTGATCCTCGAGGACGACGCGCCGGTGCCGGTGGTCGATGTCCTGCGCCGCGATCGCCCCGAGGCCAGCGGTGTCGCCCACGCCCCGCGCGGTCGGCGCGTTTCCGGCGTCATGGCCCTCGAACCCGCGGGCGAGTCCGCCCAAAAATTCAGCCGCGCCGCCCAGGACTTGAAGCAGTCGGAGGCGCGCCCCCAGCAACCGCCACCCATGGCGGAGATGGAAGCACAGCCGCCGCGCCACCAACTGGTCGCCGGCCGCGCCTTCTACCTGCGCGGCGAGGTCTGGGTCGACAGCAACCTGGAGAACGTCAGGACCGACAAGCGTCTGACCCTGACCTATGCCAGCGCTGCCTATTTCGCCTTCATGGAGCGCCACCCCGAGACCCGCGCCATTCTGGCCCTGGGCGAACGGGTCAGCTTCTTCCACGACGGCACGATCGTCACCGTCCAAACCGCAAGCTAGCACCAAGGCCAAGCCCGGCGCAAACCAATCCTCCCACCCGTCGCGCCGGGTGACGCCGGCAGCGGCGAAACCACGGCCAGCGCTGACTAGCGTCAGGAACGTCACTCCCGGCGGCTCGCCTCGCTTTAAACCGGGGTCAGTAGCTCACGCGAAGGCGCGAAGGCGCGAAGTAAAGGCAGGAAAGAAGTTCGAGCATAGCGGAGGCTGGTCGACGTGGTAGAGGGGGCGGGATCAGTTGTTGCTGGCAAACATGTTAGCACCACGTGGGTTAAGGGTCCCAGGTCATTCACGTGACCAGTACGAGCACCCAACGGCGACCCTCTTAATAAACCTTTCTTCGCGCCTTCGCGCCTTCGCGTGAGGCTCGGCCCCGCCGCGCGTTGCGGGGTCGAGCCGGTTGCGAGCGGATCAGGGTTGGACCATGCCGGGCAGAGTGACCGTCACCTGCACGGGCGGCGTGGTCGTCACCTGCACGGTGTCGTTATCGGACCTGGTGGGCGTATCAGGGGCGGATTCCGAGTCGTTGGCGAATTGGAAACCGAAGGTCCGCATCATATCGCGGCGCGCGCCTTCGGGGAGGAGCCGCAGGCTCTCGCGGAGGCGGTTGGCCACCAGGCGCAGGACCCGATGGCCTTCGTCGCGCTTGGTCTTCACGTCCAAGATGCAGGCCTTGTAGGCTACCTGGGCCTTGAAAAAGGCATTGGCCGAAGTCATCGAGCTGGCCAGGGCCGCCGCGATGTCATCCAGCGTGGGGTTGACGGGGTCGGGCAGGTTCATCGCCTTGGCGTTGGGCCCCGCGTTGATGATCTTCCGCGCCAGCTCTTGCCAGCCTTCGATCCGCAGGAACACCGGCATCGGGTTGGGTTGTCCGAAGACGCGCCTGACCAGATCGGCTTGGCCCTGGCGGTTGCCGGTGCGATTGAGGATCACATAGAAGTCGCGGACCAGCTGGCTCAAGCGGTCGCCGTCCTCGCGGTATTGGTTGCGGGCCAATGTAAGGGCGGACCCGCAGGTGAGTTGGTCCGTGCTGGCCAGCGCCAGTTTTTGGGTACTTTCGACGACCTTGGCGCGGACATCGGCGCTGACCCAGGGCGCCTCGACGAATCCTTGTTCATCGATGCGCTGCAGGGCCAAGTTCAGGTGACTCAGCGTGTCAAACACGCCTTTCTTAAGGTTCTGTTTCATGACATACCTCCTACGGTAGACACAGAAAGGGTAAGCGGTTAAACGTTAGAATGGTTTTGAGCTCGGGACTATTAAATCATTTCAAAATCAAAAGGACAAGTGTTAAATTTTTAAAATAAAAGTATTCGCGAAGAAAAATAGCCTCAAAATAACTATATACGCGAATACTTTTATGGTTTACAGGTTGTGGGCCGCGAAAAAATATTCTCGTTTGACAAACGCTCGTTGACATCCAGTTGTTTGAACTAATTCGTTCATATCAAGCACTTTACATATAAAAACCACCTCATTCTCAGGAGCTTTGATCGAAAAATACCTAGCATCACTGCGTTGTGAAATTTTGCGAGGTGTCGGGATCCCAGCTCTACTTTGTCACAAAGTAGCGTTGGGATCCCGAAGCGCGACCGTTTGGGACCGCATGACGCGACAAAGAAACAGTATTTTTATTCGCGTAGATGATTAAAAAGGGCAAAAAACTTTGGTCTCTTTGCAACTTTGCCAGCGAGCGGGACTAAACCCAAGTGGCGTCGGCGCACTAAGGCGTGAAGTGGGCTTGGGAAAAAGTCGAAACCTGTGAATCCGTTGTTAAATCGACGTCGAAAAAGAGTTCCCGGCTCTACTTTGTCGCTTAGTAGACCCGGGAAAAAGTTTCCCAAGCCGACTTTGCCCCTCAGTCGCCCAGGGAACAAGGTTCCCAAGCCGACTTTGTCCCTCAGTAGCCCAGGGAACAAAGTTCCCAGCCCGACTGAGTCCCTCAAGGGTCCAAAGCCAAAGTCGATCAACGCCCCTGTGCCCCGCAGGACCCACGAGCCTCTTTCGCCCAAGGCGACTTTGCCCCACAGCAGCGTCGAGCGCCCAGGCACCGATCATCATCGCGCAAGCAACCGTGGCGCCAGCCGCCAGGCTGGCGTTGGCCGTGCGGCCGATCCGCGGTGCCGTGGTGGCTGCCAAGGGCACCCTGGGACTTTCTTTCTGGCGAAACCCCACTCATATATATGTATTGAAGGACGTCCTGATCCCTCGCCTGGCCGTGGTGCTGAACGTGACTGGTTGGCAGAGCGTGAAGGAGGACTAAAGCGGCTGGCACTCCTTTGTATGGTTGACCCGGAGGTAAAGAGTGGCATTTAGGATGAGCTGGCCAGGCTATAGTTGCGGGGAACGCGCCTGATTTGCAAGCCGAGAAAAATGGAAAAGTGAAAAGTGAGGTAAAGCGTTTAGCCGGGGACGCCTCCTAGCTGCCCCCCGTCGCGTTGATTTGTCGACGGAACGAAGGAACGAAAAGATAACTTGCTGCAGCGCGAACGCCAATTCATCGCCTCCTACGAAATTTCAATGCCTTCGTTAATAATTTCCGGCAGTGGTGAGCCGCCATCCACTGCTCGCTCTGCTGCCCCTAAAAAAAGCCAGGCCTTAAGCGCCTGGCTTTTTCTTTTTATGAGCAAGTTCCATCACCAGCCCGTACAGATCACCCAGTTCGGTGTCCTTAGCCTCTTGGATATACAGTTTGATCAGGTCCTTTTTTCCTGAACTTAGGTTGCTGACTTCTTCATAGAAAACCAAATTGATCATGCTAAAGTAGATTTTGTTGAGCTCCTTTTGGCCGATGGCCATTGTCAAAGCAGGACGTGAATTTTTTAAGCCCTGGTCATAAGAAGCTCCCTGCTGATGTGCCCAGACTAACTGTGCCAGGCCAAGTTCAGAGAGAGCATTAAGCTCACCTTTAACGTCCTTGGCCTTACGGTACGACTCGAGGGACTCACCTGCCCTCTCAATGGCGACAAGATATTCGCCCTTCAAGAACGCGATCCGGCTTTCTACTATACGCATGTAACCTAGGTGCTGAGGATCACTGGGATCTTGGATCTGAGAGAGTATTTTCTCAGCCTCGTCAAGATGATGATCGTCGCTATAGGTCTTCGCTTTGGCTACATCCATGAGGGCGGCAAAACCTGCAAAGCCAAGATATAGATTCTGGTCCGTCTTTTTGAGTTCCCCAGCATGAAGCGATTCAAAGCCCGTCTTGGCAAGATCGAAGTCTGCGCGCGCGTCATCAAACTTGCGCAGCTTACTTAATCCATACCCGCGCAAATGAAGAGCGTAGGTCTTTTGCTTTTCGGAAGATTCCTTATTGGCTAAAAGCGTATTTGCGACATCAACGGCTTCCTTGTAGCGACCGTTGTTGTAATAAATCCAGCCTATATCCAGGTTTTGTTGAAAGTTGGATTGAACTGTAGTCGGTCCGACTACCAGCATTTCTGAATGTTCTTTATTAGCAGCAAAATATTCAGCTGTTGGTCCTTTGGCCTTGATTAGGTTAGTCTTGGTATTCAATGATTGTTGCCACTTTAGCATAAGTATCACTATTGCGGCTGAGACCAATAATGCCAAAAATAGAAGGTGGCGTGATCGCCAATTATTAAATATACTCGCTAGCCACATCCCTGGCGGCTTGAATACTCGTTCACTCTGGCCTACTTGGCCCGCTTCTGCTTGCAACTTCTCTGGCAGCTCAGGACATTCGACCTGAACGTCTAACTGCTGTTCTTTTTTCGGGTTTAGGGCAACGCCACGCACTTCGGTAATGTGAAAGGACTCCAGGTCACAATATAGCCTAACTGTGAACCCCTCGCGGTGGTGGGCCTCGACCCTTCGCTTCAAATCTAAATTGAATTCGATCAACCAGGCCCATATTTCGTCGCTGATGATGGCATGCCAACTGCGCGCATTCCATCGGGGACGCTGCTTGTGACCGCGCTTGCCCAACAAGAGCTTTCCGCTTGCATCAACATTGTCTGGACCGGGATCGCCTTCGCGTTTGCCTGTGATGCCCTTGTCGTTGGCCAAGTCATAAAGGGCCTTGGTATGGCTGCGATAATCATCAATCTGTTCAGCATGTGGCAAAGCCTGCTTTACGACCTCGGCGGCGGTATAGCAACTGCCATCGTCCGGCAACAGCATACAAAACAGTGCTCGTGACTTGTCTTGCTTGGTTCCACCCAGGATGATCAGCTCTGCTCGCGGTTCAAGCGGCATGGGCCACACCTGTATCTTAGCCATCTTGCTTCTCTCCCCAAACCGAGCAGACATGCGCTGGGTCGTGCTGGGTCTCATGCGAAAATCAGCCAACTAAAATGGAGCATAGCATCAAATTTCTTGGACAAAAATGATAACCCTTAATCCGCGGCACATTTTCTGATCCCAGTTTGATGTGCCAACTCCTTTAATTGCTGCTTTTGAGCCCTGTCTACAGTTTTTTTCCAGCATATAAATTGCTCGAAATATTGGTCGCTGCAACGCCCTGGGAATCAACCTGGGAGTAAGAAGCTGGCAATCACCAAATCGATCAGGGGAAAATAGGTGGTGGTGGAGGCTCTTGAACAAGGAATCCGCACACATGTGTAGAACCGGTTCACCATAGGCGGAACCGTCGGGAATAGGTCGCCCACACACGCCGGCGAGTGTAAACTCGTCGAGGTTGGAGTCGGGAATCTCGAAACTGACGGTCTCGCCGCTTTGCTCCATCGACAGCGCCTTTTGCTTGAGGCGCTCGAACGGCTAGGGGTAAGTAGGGGTAAGGACCTCTGTTGACAAGATTTTGTGGGTGGAATATATTGGAGCAATGACATGAAAAGGATTCCGTTCTTGTTCGCAATTTTTTGGGCGCCAGTTCTGGCAGGCACGACTGCGATGCGTGGCGGTGGGTACCCTTCCTACAAGCTGGGTGACACTGCTACTCTCACCGTCGCCACTTCGCCGATTCAGGCCAACGCGCCTGTCTATCGTTATCGAACGTTCAAAGGTCGTCCAGATGGCGAACAACCGACCTTGGTGGGCTACACCAATAGTCAGGGCGTGTATTTTTCATCTGTCGTGCTGACCACGGGCCTGGGTGGGTATAACTATGAGCGCTTTGCTGTCGGCACGCCCACAAGTCCGACTTCGGCTGACTTGAATTTTACAATTGAAACCCCCGCACCTGCCGTCGACAGAGGTGCCGGGCCCTTTTATATCGGTGACACTATCACATTGGAGGTCCGGACGAGCGCGCTTCAGGCAAACATGCCGGTTTACCGGTGGCGTTATTATAAAAGTCCACAGGATGTTATCAGTCAGCCTGATGGCCCACAGCCCACCCAAATCGGAGTGACTGACGATATGGGCCGATTTGTTTCAAGTGTAACAATAACCACGGGTGTGGGCGATTACACCCTGGAAAGTTTTGCTGTAGGCTCTGAAACGGGATATAGGTCAACTGCCCAGCGGTTCACGATCTATCCTGCGCGGCAGGCTCCAATCGTTCTACGCTCCCCGCCAGCCCCCAACTACCATATTGGCGATCAACCGGTTGTATCTATTGCGACAGACCCCCCACAGCCGTTTGCAGCGATTTATCGCTTTCGCTTATTCAATGGTCAACCGGATGGGCCTCAGCCAACCCTGGTTGCTACCACGGATTACCTTGGTAAATGGTGGAGCCAGATGACGCTCAGTTCGGGAATTGGGTCTTACACGAACGAACAATGGACCGTTGGATCCCCCGCGGGCTTGCGTTCGCCGATCTATGGCTTTACGATTGCGCCTGCTGTGCCCCAACCACCCATCGTCAATCGGGCAGCGCCCTATCCAGCCTACCGCATTGGTGACACGATGACTCTCGAACTGCTTACAAACCCTATCCAGGCCAATCAGCCTGTATATCGATGGATTACTTATTATGGAACGACCACCGGGCCCGTCCAGGTGGGGACAACCGACGCAAACGGTACGTTCCGTTCATCGCAAACGGTGACAAACTCCTTGAGTCTCGGGAGTTATGCCAATGAACAGTTCGCGGTAGGCCTGACGACCAATCCAAGGTCGTTTGCTTTGAACTACCAGATTTTGCCGGCCTTGGAACCCCCTCTCGTTTTCAGGCCAAGCCCGTACCCTTATTACTTTATCGGGGATGACGAAACCTTGGTCCTCAACACGGATCCTGTCCAAGCTTTCCAACCCATTTACCGCTACCGCTATCGTGATGGCTTCCCTGACGGCGACCAACCCACACTGATTGGTACTACTGACGGCAACGGGTATTTCTATTCCAGAACCCGAATAACCGAGGGCGTTGGAGAGTATACCAGTGAGTCATTCACGGTAGGCAGCCCGAATGGGCTGAGATCTCAGCCCATGTCTTACCTCATTTCTGACGAGAACCCAGGTGTGCTTGAATTTGACAGTGTTGAGCCCCAGGTCATAGAACGGGGTCAGGTGACACGAGTCCGCTTGCGCGGCCGTAACTTCACAGAAAATACGACGCTCAAAGTGGCAACCCGAAGCATTACCAAAGCACAGCCGATCATTACACCGACCGTTTCGATAGAAGGCATCTCAATGGATGGAACCGAGATGTTTGCTTTTGTCGATACGCGATCAAGCTCCTTGAGCGAGCCTTTTTACAACCTCGAACTCCGCGAAGGTGAACAAGTAAAGGGCAGTCCGATCAGAGTCCTTGAAGAGGGGCCGGTCGTGGACGGCTATTCTCCTGCCAGCATTGCCGGCGGGAACACTTATGCATTTACGATCCATGGCGCTCATCTCATTGACGCGACCGTTGCCTTATCCGATCCAAATCTCGGTCACCTGGAAAAAATCCAGTCTGGTGAGAACTACGTATTTGGCATCGTTACTCTTAATCGGGTTCATTCCTACCAGACGTTCTATTATAAAGTTACCCGTAGTGGGAAAACCGTCTGGCTTCCTGCCGAGGTCACGACCAACCTGTCTGCAAATGCGCGTAATATCACGGAGAGCACTCTTCCTCCTGAGACCGATAACAAAGATGTGACACCCGTACCACCGATCTATGTCGAGCCGGTGACAGTGTCGGATAGCCTTGCCAGTTACCAAGGCTATGCGGAAACGGTCGAAGATCTTGAAAAACTACCATGGTGCGTTTCAGCGAGCGCGACATGGACAGCCGTTTACCGAGCATCCCATAGTTTGATCACCTTTAACGACAACGGCTTGATCGGACCGATCTCAGGGGTGCTGGGTATTGGCGAGTCCCTCAACATTCATTCGTTTGTCCTATCGTTGAATGGAATCATCTCAGTGACGATCGGGTGGGATGCATGTTCGGATACAGGCGTGTCGCGCCCCTATTTCTGTGTTGCTTTCGCAATATTCACCCAAATTCCTGGCCGGAGCCAGACGTTTACTCAAGTGTCATGTTCACGAAATGTAAGTGGTGGCACAATGACCCCTGAGCGGGGTAGTCCCGCTTTTGGGGTAGAAGGGGGTTCCTGTGCGAATGTCAGTAACTTAAGTATGACGAATGGCATAGGATCAGCAACAGTCACACAACGCGCCTGTTGCGAACAGCCGATCATCCTCAACATGCGATGCAGTGACGCCCTGCCTGATGCTTTTTGGGGCTGTTTCGACTTCCGGCGGTTCTCGGGCTCTAGCACTCCAAGCTGCGCGCCACCTCCGGCGATTCAGGTCACGGGTGTGGAGTATCTAGAGCCAGGTGGTACCTGGGTTTCTATCAATCAGCAACTAGACGTGCTCGATGGCACTACTGTCCAATTCCGCGCAAGAAAAAACACGCCCGATCCATGGCCTCCTGGACAACCAACTTGGAGTGGGCTGAATCTGAGTGGCAGTGGTGAGATCATTTCTTCCACTTTCACTGGAACAGGTAATGTGAACATTCAAGTATCTAGTGGATCAGGCGGCGCGATACCTTACAACTTTAATGTGACAATATACGATATTATCCCGGTTGTCACTCCGGCAATTAACTTTCCCGGCCGTTCCTATGCAGAATTTGGCCTCAATGAAAGTGTGACTTTGAGTTTTACTACCGTTAACCCGTCTTTTAATCCCGCCAACATGAGATATCAGTGGACCAATTCAGAGAATGTCAATACCTCCAATAACAATTACATCCACACCTTTGGAACGTCGCCGATGCAAGTCGTGTTCACACTCACGGTTACGAATGGTCCCTCCAAGGGGGAAACACGAACTAAAACGGTAACGCTTATTGCTCCTGGCGCGGGACGCATATTTCACATGACTTGTGCAGGCACTTACCATGTACAAGGACGGGCCTCTGTAGGGTTTGTCGGATTGACAACGCTCCTTCCGGACTACGTGGCTTTTCCTGGGCTCGTGGTACGAGAGGGGGCCGGGACTTCGTCCGGTTCAGGGTATTTTGCGAACATTCGTCTCTCACACACAGCAGGCCCTCTTCAATCCGTTCAAAGAGATCCAAGGTACGGCAATTATTGGGGTTATGACCAGGTGATAGACGACTGGTCAGGACCCTACACAGCAGGTTCTAGTATATGGCCAATCGCGTGGCAATATCAGAATTCGACAGGTCAGTTTGTTAACTTTGCCTTCGTCAATCATGACACCATCATCCAAGCTAACGGCGCTATATCGGTAACAAAAGGACAATCACCTCTTATTACAACTTCACTGAACGATGCCAACGCAAATTTCAACCCGAGCTGCCTGCAACAAGGCACGATTCCGTGTAAGGAGTAGCCCCATGTATTTCATCCTTGTCTCTATATTCCTTCTTCAAGACATTAACGTTCAAATCGAGCTCAACAAAAATCGAGACTTTCTATTCCTGAGTCGTGAAGTTCACGAGACACCCGGAGCAGTCATCGATTTTGTCGAAGCGCGAATACCCACTTGGGAAGTTGAATGCCCTCAGTTGTTCAGTGAGATGATAATTGCCGCGTCCAATGCTCTGCAAAGGGCACAAATGCATACCGATTCTCTATTCGTGTTGGAATATGTTCTTGTCAATCGCCGGTGGATAATTGATACTCTTGAATCGCCTAGGGTCAAGCTGGAGCCCGCAGACCGCATTAGGCTTATAAGGCGATTTCAGACGATTCCGAATAACAACCCATGGTATGAGGCTCAGAGGCTGGAGGACGTACGCTACTGGCGTGATGCGTGGAATCTCTTTTGTCAACAGATCCAAGATATTCTGGATGACGAAGCTAAGAACCCCTATGTGCTTTTTCACACTCCGCCTGAGTATCATGGCCAAAATTTGAACCTGCTTGATGCCGGCCTTCGCAAGAAAGTCGAAGATGCCAAGGCCGAGGAAACTCGTGTTTGGAATCTTTCTGCAAAACGTCAGAATTTAAAAATTGACTATGCAGCGACACGACATACCCTCATGAATGACCTCATCAATATGTATACCCGCGGACCGGTAAACATCGCTGAATTGGAGGAGATCCTGTCTACAGTCGCGCTTGAGGAGCACGAAAAGGCGACTGTTCTGCACGATACGAAGGAAATTCTGTACAATGCCGGCATCCTCAAGCGGCCATAGAGACCTCCCCCACAGAGACCGCAACAACCCACCTGAAAGCAAAAAGTCCACACTAAATTAAGTGCGATATTCATGGGTCACCGAGCCCATCCGAAAGGGTCGCCCCCATTCGACGTGTGGCTAGCCATCATCCTACACGTATAGAGACATCCCATGACGCTCACACCGGTAAGTGCAGGCTGAAGACGGAGCCTTGGCCGACCTCGCTTTCCACTTCGATGCTGCCGCCGTGGGCGACGGCGATGTGTTTGACGATGCTCAGGCCCAGGCCGGTGCCGCCGACGTCGCGGCTGCGGGCCTTGTCGACTCGGTAGAAGCGCTCGAATAGGCGCGGCAAGTGGACCCGCGGGATGCCGTAGCCCTGGTCGGCTACCGACACGATCACCTCGCGCTCGACCCTGCGGGCCGTGATTTTGACGCTGCGGTGGCTTTCACTGTACTTGATGGCGTTGTCGACCAGGTTCGTGACCGCCTGCTCGAACAGGGTCGCGTGCAGTCCGACCGTCAGCTCCTCCGGGCACTCGAGGCTGAGGTGGATGTCCTTGCGGGCCGCGTTCTCCTCGCAGTAGCGCAGCGCGCCCTGCAGTACCTTGCGCAGCGGCATGGGCTGCAGCTCCAGCTGCCAGCGGCCCTCGTGCTGCTCGATCTTGCTGAGGCTGAGCAGGTCCTCAATGATGTTGCTGAGGCGGTTGGTCTGGCGACCGATGATCCCTAAGAACCGCCGCGCCGCCTCGGGGTCGTCCAGCGCGCCGCTCTCCAGCGTCTCGACGAAGCCCTTGATCGAGGTGATCGGCGTGCGCAGCTCGTGGCTGACGTTGGCCACGAAGTCCTTGCGCAGCTCCTCCAGGCGCTTGAGCCGCGTGATGTCGTTGAGCACGACGACGGCGCCAATCACGCTGCCCTTGGCGTCGCGCAGGCGTGTGCCGCTGCCGCGCAAGGTCAGCGGCTGCGGGCTGTAGAACGTCATCTCGCCGTGCACCATGTCCCGCGACTTCAGCGCCTCCTCGACGAAGGCGTTGAACTGGGCGTTGCGCACCAGCTCGCCAATCTTGCGATCGCGGGTGGCCTCCAGGTCCAGGCCAAAGACGTCGGCCATCTTGCTGTTGAGCTTGAGCACCCGGCCCTGGGTGTCGACGGCCATCAGCGCCTCCGACATCGAGGCCAAGATCGCCTCCAGCTCCTCGCGCTGCTGGGAAATGGTGCTGGTGCGCTCGCGCAGGCTGTTGACCATGTAGTTCATGGCCTCCGATAGCCCTCCGGCCTCGTCGAGGTTGGAGTCGGGCATCTCGAAACTGACGGTCTCGCCACTCTGCACCATCGACAGCGCCTTCTGCTTGAGGCGCTCGAACGGCTGGCTGATGCGCTGCGAGAAGCGCAGGAACGCGACCACCGCCAGCGCGCTGGCCAAGAGCCAGGCGATCACTAACTTGAGCTGGAGGTTCCAGACGGCGGACTCGATCTCGGAGAAGGGTCGCGCCACCCGCACCACGATCGGACCCGTGCCGGCGATCGGCTCGGTGCGGGCGACGTAGAGCATGTCCTTGGCCAACGTGTCGGAGCGCCGCAAGGCCGAGCCGGTGCCGGTCTCCAGCGCGCCCAGGAACTCGGGCCGCTGACTGTGGTTTTCCATCGAGTTGGGCGGGTAGTCGGAATCGCCGATGACGACGCCGTCGGCGCGGATCACGGTGTAGCGCATGCCCGTCTCGGCCTTGAAGCTGGTACACAGCTGGTTGACCTCCAGCTCGCCCTGCTCGGTCATGACCCGCGCCACCAGCTGGCCGGCGAGCACGGCGTTGCCCTCCAGGGCATGCCGCGTCTCCTCGAGGTAATAGCCCCGCAGGATCGTGACCGCATAGAACACGACCACCACCAGCAGCGCCAGCGAGATCGACAGGAAGGCGTAGAAAATCTGCCAGAACAGGCGGCGCTTGCGGCCGCGGGGGCGTGGCTTGTCCTCGGTCACGGGCGGGCCTCGCTCACTGATCCGCTTCCTTGAAGCGATAGCCCACGCCGCGCACGGTCTCGATGTAGTGGCTGGCCTCGCCCATCTTCTTGCGCAGGCCGACGATCAGGGTGTCGACGGAACGGTCGGTGACGGCGAAGTTCTCGCCGCGCACGGCGGCTACGATCTGCCCGCGCGTATAGGCCCAGCCCTGGTGCGTGGCCAGGAAATGCAGGATCTCGAACTCCATCGGCGTCAGCACGACGGGCACGCCCTTGATGCGGGCCTCGCGTTTGCCGGGGTGAATGCTGAGGTCCTCGCGCTCGAGCGGACCCGGCTTCGGGTCGGCCTTGCGTTTCTCGCGGCGCAAGAGGGCCTTGATCTTGGCCGAGAGCACCTTGGGCGAGAAGGGTTTGGTCATATAGTCGTCGGCGCCCAGCTCCAGCCCGGTGACGATGTCGGCCTCGTCGCCCTTGGCGGTCAAGATCAGCACGCAGATCTCCTGGGTCGCCTTGTTCTGCTTGATCCACTTGCAGACGTCCAACCCGTCCATGCCAGGCAGCATGAGGTCGAGCACGACCAGGTCGGGCGCGTTGCGGTTGATTTCCTGGAGGGCCTTCTCGCCGGTTTCGGCACCCACGACGCTGTAGTTTTCCTTGGTCAGGTTATAGACCACCAGTTCCTGGATGTCCTGTTCGTCTTCGACGACGAGAATTTTCGCTTTGGCCATCAGAGATCCCCTTTTCGCTTGTGGTGTTTCGATCCGATCCGCGCAATGTGGGTACCCCATGCGCAACGGTAACCATACCTGAAAAAGCGCCTGCCCTAAAATTCGATCCTGTCAGCCTTTTGTTGGGTAAATGTTAGGATCCTCATGGAATTTTCCCTGAAAAAGGCCATTCTGACAATTCGCTAACATAATTTTTCCGATTTAAATGCCCTAATGACGGGGGCTAGCGACGCGGATCCTCATAAACCCCAGGGTTTGGTAGGTGGCCCCCGACAATATCCTAACATTGGGGTGATAAAGGGCTAACAGCGATCCCGTAGACTCCGCCCGGTGTGTGGTCGATGCTTGCTTTGCACAATTCAAGCCTAAAACGAGATGAGAGTTCAGGAGAACAACGAGATGAGAAAGTTGATGACTGCTTTCCTCCTGGCAGCTCTGGTATGTCCAGTGTTCGCCGCAGATGACGATTTCAGCAAATGGTTGACGGGTTGGACGGTCAAGGGTGACCTGCGCCTGCGTCTCGAGAAGCGCATCGCCGACGACGACGCCGTCGAGGACCGCGACCGCGGTCGTTACCGCCTGCGTCTTTCCGCCGACAAGAAAGTGACGGATGCCCTTAAAGTCAAGCTGCGCTTCGCCTCCGGCACCGGCGATCCCACTTCGACCAACGACTCGTTCGACAGCTCGTTCAGCGGCAAGGACTGGAAAATCGACAAAGCCGAGCTGGAATACACCAGCGGCGGTTGGGTCCTGCACGGCGGGAAAATGGGCAACGTGCTGCACAGCACCGATATTGTTTGGGACACGGACGTCAACCCCGAGGGCTTCTTCCAACAGTACAGCTCCGGTGGTTTCTACACCAACCTGGGCGAACTGTTCGTCGAGGAGAGCACCGGCGACGACATCAACCTCTATGTCGTCCAGTTCGGCTACAAGGGTGGCGACAAGCTCAAGTACGACGTTTCCGGCGCCTATTACTCCTATAACACCGTCGATGGGTTCCTCGAGACCGATTCCGACAGCTACGACTTCGCCGACCTGCTGGCGACGATCAGCTACGACCAACTGTCGATCAACGTCAACCTGATCAAGAACAACAGCGATGGCGTGGAAGATGACGACACCGCCTGGGCCGTGTTCGTCGACTACGGCGGTAATAAGCCCGGCGACTTCAGCGTCGGTCTGAAATACGCCAAGATCGAAGCACTCTCTTCCTACACCGTTCTGGCTGACTCCGATTTCGGCAAAGGCGACAAAAAAGGTTTGGTTGGCCGCCTGAACTACACGGCCACCAAGAACCTCGCCTGGAATCTGAGCCTGTTCGACGTTGAAAGCATCAACGAAGTCAACAAAGGCTTCCAGCTCGTGCAGCTCGACTGCGCACTCAAGTTCTAATTCACCTTCATGGAGGGCATCATGTTCCGTATTTCCAAAGCAGCCGCAGTTGCGCTGCTCGTTTCCTCGGTCGCTATCCTGGCCAATGACGGTCCGGTCAAGGTCGATCCCAAAATCAAAGGCTACGCGAAAGTGAGCGGTATCTCCGGGAGCATCTCCTCCGTCGGTTCCGATACGCTCAACAACCTCATGGCCCTTTGGTCCGAGAGCTACAGCAAGACCTACCCCGGTGTCAACGTTCAGGTCGAAGGCAAGGGTTCCAGCACGGCGCCGCCCGCGCTGATCGCCGGCACCTCCCAGCTGGGCCCGATGTCGCGCCCGATGAAATCCGAAGAGATCGAAGCCTTCGAAAAGAAAATGGGATATGCGCCCACCGCCGTCGGCGTTGCCCTGGACGCCCTGGCCGTCTATGTCAACAAAGACAACCCCCTCCAATCCCTCGACATGCAGCAGGTTGACGCGATCTTCTCGAAGACCCGCAAAGTCGGCGCTGCCGCGGACATCACCACCTGGGCTCAACTGGACAGCAAGCTGCCCTTCGCCAGCCGTCCGATCAGCCTCTATGGCCGTAACTCCGCCTCCGGCACCTACGGCTTCTTCAAAGAGCACGCACTGGCCAAAGGCGACTTCAAGGACCAAGTCAAAGAACAGCCCGGCTCTTCCTCGGTCGTTCAAGCGATCACTGGCGATATCGCCGGCATCGGCTACTCCGGTATCGGCTACGTCACTTCCGGCGTCAAAGCCCTGCAGCTGGCTCCCAAGCCCGGCGCAGCTCCGGTCGCAGCAACGGCTGAAAACGTCATCAACAAGACCTACCCCCTGGGCCGCATGCTCTACATCTATGTGGACAAGAAGCCCGGCCAGCCCATGCCCGCCATCACCGAACAGTTCCTGCGCTTCGTCCTCTCCAAGGAAGGCCAGGAAATCGTGATCAAGGACGGCTACATCCCGCTGCCCGCAGCTCTGCAGGAAAAACAGCTGGCAATCCTGAAATAAGCTGATCGCCTCAAAACCGATCGCCCCAAACCGAAGGGCCGGATGATCGGGTCGACAGACTCGCATCCGGCTTTCTCCGTCTTGACCAGCTTGGGGTACAATGCGAACACGGGACCGAGCAACCGCTCCTGACGCGCAAGGGAGCCGAGGGGAAGTTTTCGATGAGTGCAAGCTATTTGGCCGCGGCCAAACGCAACGATATCCTGGCTCGATGGGGCATCACCCTGGGTGGCATCTCGATCATCGGCTCGATGCTGGTGATGATCGCCTTTATGGCGAAGGTCACTCTGCCCCTGTTCACCTCCCCCGAAAAGGAGCTGATGACCGTCATCCGACTCGGCATGGATTCGGCCGAGATCGTCGCCTTTGGCGCCGGTCCCCAGCTCGAACAAGGCTTCGCCGTCACCCGCGCCGGCGAGGTGCTGTCTTACAAACTCTCCGACGGCCAGATCGCCGAGCGCCTGCCCATCGACAAGCCCAGTGAACAGGCGACGGCCATCACCCACGGCGATCAACTCAGCAAGGACGAGCTCAACCTGATCTGGGACGACGGCTCGGTCACCGCGCTGATCCTCAGCTTCGAGAGCGAGTACAGCGGCAGCACCCGCACGGTCAAGCTCTCGACCAAGGTCGGCGCGACCTTGCCGCCCGAGGCCGGCGCCTCGACCAAGTTACTGGCCTCGACCCAGCGCATCGACGACGAACACCGCTGGATCTGCCGACCCCAGGAGGACGGCAGCTTCAAATTTGCCCTGCAGGCCAGGGTCGAGGACTTCATGGGCGAGGTCACCGAATCCCTCGAAGAAGGCCAAGTCCAGCTGAAAACCCGCGGCAAGGCCGTGGCCTACCAGGTGACCAGCAACGGGCGCCGCCTGTTCGTGGCCAGCGATGCCGGCGAACTCTGCCTTTACGATCTGCAGACGCCCGGCTCGCCCGTGCTGATCGACCAGATCCAAGCCACCGAATCGCCGATCACGGCCATGCACCTGCTGTTTGGCGACGAGTCGGCCGTCGTCGGCGACGCCCTCGGCCGCATGGCCGCCTTTACGCTGGCGGCCGGCAAGAAGGCCCACCTGGCCAAGATCCACACTTTCCGCGCCCACGATGCGGCCATCACCCGCATCGTCCGCTCCTACCGCGACAAGAGCTTTTTCAGTGCCGACAGCAACGGTCAGGTGCACATGAACCACCTGACCACGGAACGCTTCCTACTGCACTTCGGCGATGAGGACCCACTGGTCCAGTTCGCCGTCTCCGAGCGCGGCAACGCCCTGATGGGCCTGACTCAGAAGGGCGAGATCTGGCTGTGGGAACTCAAGGCCCCGCACCCCGAGGTCAGCTTTGGCACTGTCTGGCGCAAGATTCATTACGAGGGCTACGAGGAGCCCGTCTGGACCTGGCAGTCCTCGTCCGCTTCCGACGATTTCGAGCCCAAGAAGAGCCTGATGCCGCTGCTGTTCGGCAGTCTCAAGGGCACCTTCTACGGCATGCTGTTCTCGTTCCCGCTGGCGCTGTTCGCGGCGATCTATACCTCTTACATGATGAGCTCGCGCTGGCGCACGATCGTCAAGCCGGTGATCGAGTTGATGGCCGCCATCCCCTCGGTCGTGACGGGCTTCCTGGCCGCGCTCTGGCTGGCCCCGCGCCTCGAACACAACCTCACCGGCGTGGCCATCGCCCTGCTCTTCATGCCGCTCTTGACCGCCGCCGGGATGTACATGCTGTTCCGCCGCGGCACGAAGATCTCCGGTTCCGAATGGCTGTGGAGCATCCCCTTCCTGCTGATCGGTGGCTGGCTGGCCCTACAGCTGGGCGGCGTCATTCAGGAACAGTTCTTTGGCGGCAACCTGCACCTGTGGTTCTACGAGAAAATGGGCCTGCAGGTCGACCAGCGCAACTGCGTCGTCATCGGTTTCGCCCTGGGCTTCGCGGTCATCCCGATCATCTTCACGATCTCGGAGGACGCGCTCAGCAACGTGCCCAAGCACCTCTCGGCGGCGGCCCTGGCCCTGGGCAGCAGCCGCTGGCAGGCGATGCGCCGCGTCATTCTGCCAATGGCCTCGCCCGGCATCTTTGCCGCCACCATGATCGGCTTCGGTCGCGCCGTCGGCGAGACCATGATCGTGCTGATGGCCACCGGCAATACGCCGATCATGAGCCCCTCGATCCTCAACGGCATGCGCACGCTCTCGGCCAACATCGCCACCGAGATCCCCGAGGCGCCGGTCAACTCATCACTCTACCGCTTGCTGTTCCTCTCCGCGGTGCTGCTGTTTTCGATGACCTTCATCGTCAACACGGCCGCCGAAATCGTGCGGGTCCGGCTCAACCAAAAGTACAAGAATCTGTGACGAGGGTTTTTCATGAATGACACGCCCCAGGCGGTTGATACCGCCGCAGAGACTGTGACGGACGCTGGTACCACCCCCCCGACCAGTTCCGCGCCTCCATCGAGCAACGGCCCCACTGTCGAGAAACTGAAGAAGGGCGATCACCTGGTCTGGCTAGGCGGGGCCTGTGCCGCCACCACGCTCGGGTTGTTCGCGACCCTGGTGATCGTCGTCCTGGTCCACGGGCTGGGCACCTTCTGGGTCGATCGCTTCACCCTGTTCAGCTTCAAGGACGGCACCAAGGTCCTCGGTGCCGTGCGCGACAATCAGCCCGAAAAGAACGAGATCCAGCTCTACATCGCCAACCGCGATCTCAACGGCTTGGACTTCCGCTGGCTGCCGCTCGAGGGCCTGACCGCTCGCGAGAATCCGGCCGATGTCGTCGTCTTCGAGCGCCAGGAGCGCGGCAACTTCGTCGGCTTCTTGAAGGGCATGCGCGAGGGCGAACAGAACCTCGAGGGCACGCCCGAGCAGCTCTGGCAAAAGCTCGAGGCCGCCCGCGAGCATATGGCCAAGAAACTGGCGGTCGACCACGAGCTCGAACAGCGCCTGACCCAGATCAACGTCGCCATCGCCGAGACCGAGATCGAGCTCAAGGCGATCAAGGACCCGGCCCGTCTGGCCGCGCTCCAGGAGGAGCAGGCCACCCGTCGCGGTCAGTCCGACAGCCTCAGCGCCTCGCTCGACAGCGGCCGCGCCGAACTGCGCAAGTCCGCCGCCGCCATGGTCGACGGCGCCGGCAAGCCGCTCGAGATCCCGCTGATGGAGATCGTGCGCGCCTACCGGCCCAACCGCATGAACGTGCTCGACAAATCCGTCTTCTACGTCGTGAAGATCGGTGAGTTGGTCTGGGACAACCCCCGCGAGTCCAACACCGAGGGCGGTCTCTATCCGGCCATTCTGGGCACCGTGCTGATGGTCATGCTGATGAGCGTGTTCTGCGTGCCGCTGGGCGTGGTCGCCGCTGTGTACCTGCGCGAGTACGCCCGTGAAGGCCTGCTGCTGAACCTGGTCCGCATCGCGGTCAACAACCTGGCCGGTGTGCCCTCGATCGTCTACGGTATGTTTGGTCTGGGCTTTTTCGTCTACGGCATAGGCGGCACGATCGACGACCTGTTGTTCGCCGACCGTCTGCCGCTGCCGACCTTCGGCACCGGCGGCCTGCTCTGGGCCAGTCTGACGATGGCGCTCTTGACCGTGCCGGTTGTGATCGTCTCCACCGAAGAGGGTCTTGGTTCCGTGCCCCAGGGCGTGCGCTACGGCTCGCTGGCGCTGGGCGCGACCAAGTTCCAGACCCTGACCCGGGTCGTGCTGCCCATGGCCACGCCCGGCATCCTCACCGGCCTGATCCTGGCGATCGCCCGCGCCGCCGGCGAGGTCGCGCCGCTGATGCTCGTCGGTGTCGTCAAGTCGACCCAGAGCATGCCGCTCAGCGGCGAGTTCCCGTTCCTGCGCCTCGACCACAAAATCATGCACCTGGGCTTTCACATCTACGACGTCGGCTTCCAATCGCCCAACGTCGAGGCGGCCAAGCCCATGGTCTATGTCACGACCCTGCTGTTGCTGGTCCTCGTCCTTGGCATGAGTTTTCTCGCCATGTACCTCCGCAACCGCATGAAAAAGCGCTACACCCTCGGCGCGTTCTGACGCCCCAGGCCTAGGAGATCTTTCTTTGACGAACTACAAGTTTCCAGACCATGAGAAAAGCGTGATCGAGGTCAGTAACCTGGATCTCTATTACGGCGACAAACACGCCCTGAAATCCATCACCATGTCGATCCCCGACAAGAAGGTCACCGCCTTCATCGGCCCGTCCGGCTGTGGCAAATCGACGCTGCTGCGCTGCTTCAACCGCATGAACGACCTGGTCGACAACATCACCATCACCGGCTCGATCCGCCTCGAGGGCGACGAGATCAACACCGACCGCTACGACGTCATCACCCTGCGTCGCCGCGTCGGCATGGTCTTCCAGAAATCGAACCCGTTCCCCATGTCGATCTTCGAGAACGCCGTTTACGGCCTGCGCATTGCCGGCGTCAAGAACAAGACCGTGCTCGAGGAAGTCTGCGAGAAGAGCCTGCGCGGCGCCGCCCTCTGGGAAGACGTCAAGGACCGCTTGCAGGATTCCGCCCTGGGCCTCAGCGGTGGCCAGATGCAGCGCCTGTGTATCGCCCGTGCCATCGCCGTCAACCCCGAGGTGATCCTGATGGACGAACCGTGCTCGGCGCTCGACCCCATCGCCACCGCCAAGGTCGAGCAATTGATCGGCGAGTTGAAGGAACAATACACCGTCGTGATCGTAACACACAATATGCAGCAGGCCTCCCGCGTGGCGGACTATACTGCTTTCATGTACCTCGGCGAGCTGGTAGAATTCAACGATACCCGCACACTCTTCACCAAGCCCAATGAACGGAAAACAGAGGACTACATCACCGGCCGCTTCGGTTAGGGAGCCATTCCATGGAACAACATTTACACCGCGAAATCGATGAACTCAAACTCCAGATCGCCAAGATCGGCGGTCTGGTGGAAGAGGCCATCGGCAAGGCCATGTCGGCCCTCAAGGACGGCAATCGCAAACTGGCCAAGGAAGTGCGCCGCGGCGACGACCTCGTCGACAGTCTCGAGGTCGAAGTCGAGGAGCGCCTGCTCAAGATGTTTGCGCTTTACCAGCCCGTGGCCCGTGACCTGCGGTTCCTGGTGACGGCCCTCAAGGTCAACAACGAACTGGAGCATATCGGCGATCTGGCCGAGAACATCGCCGCCAAGGCCCGCAATGTCAGCAACGAGACGGTCGTCAACACCAGCCTCAACCTCTTCGCCATGGGCGAAAAGGCCCAGAAGATGGTCAACCTGGCCCTGGACGCCTTCCTCAAGCGCGACACCAACCTAGCCCGCCACGTGATCCTGCTCGACGACGAGGTCGACCAGCTCCACGCCTTCAACCACCGCATCATCCGCACCCGCATCGCCGACCGCGAGGTCGGTTTCAAGGAAGAGGAGCTGGGCCTGCTCTCCGTCTCCCGCTCGCTCGAGCGCATCGCCGACACGGCCACCTCGATCGCCGAGGACGTGATCTACTTCGTCGACGCCCGCATCGTGCGCCACCGCCCCCGCGAGAACCCCGCCGACAACTGATCGGGGCGGGCGATCTAAGCCCGCTCTTTTCTTTGGCCGAGAAACTACGCCTCTGTTATACTCAGCGAAACTTATTTTCGCGAGTTGAAGCAATGGAGTCACAAGAAAATCAAGCCCGTCCTATCAAAGGCGTTCCAGTAACCCGTGGAGAAATGGAGACGGCCTATAGAGCGTATCTCCGCGGATCATCGAGTCTGCAGGATGCCAACCTGCAGAAACTTGCCTTGTTTTATGCCTTGGAGTGCGGCATAAAATCCGCGCTCGCCAAAAAAGAGAGCTGGCCATATGACAGGTTCCTGGATGACACTTTCACTAAGGACATCGGACATCGACTCAATAAGGGTCTCAAGGATCTAAGAATCAACCTTTTCATTGACGATGTGAAGCGCGGAGCAAATAGATCTGGAAGCCCATACTCAGTCAATTATCTTCACGAAGCATGGCGCTACCATGCGAGTCTGGATCCTGAATCAGAGGCCGCAGCGATACAGCAAATCCAGAAGGCATTGGATGAACTGGAAAACAGGAGTTGATTATGGCAATTCCACAATGTCCCGACCTCATCTCATGGAACGATGTGGAATTTTTTCTGAATCAGCTATGGACCAACGCGTTAGTCAAGCGACCAGAGGGTTTGCTTGGGTTTGTCGTGTATCCAGATCGACTGATCTTGACGTTGCGCGAGGAAGAGGTCAAGGAAGATGTCGAGACATGGCTGGGCATCCATTTTGGCCGACGCTTTGAACGGGAGGCTTTATTCCTATTGAGCTTGCCCCAGCAGCCACGCAGTTTCCCGGTATTCTTCGAGGTAGACGAAGACGATCAACCGCTCCATATCGAGGCGCTTTCGCGGTTCTCGGGCTTGGGAAGGATGGCCGAAGCTCAAAGTACATCCTGGCTGCCCAAGCCTCTCAGGTCACCGCGCATCTTTTCCTTCTACTCCTTTAAGAGTGGCGTCGGCCGCACGGTAAGTCTGTGCGCTTTTACCCGAGGCTTCAGCCATAGCTTTCCCGATCGACGGCTGCTATTGATCGACGCCGACCTCGAAGCACCGGGTTTGACCTCTATGGTCCAAAACGACCCGGACTACCCGGCTTTCCCATTTTCGGTCACCGATTTTCTTGATTTGATCCACGCAGACGCCTCGGAATCCAAAGGTGACGCCCTTGAATTAGCCAGGTATTTAATGGAAAGTTCCCGAATCGGCATGGAGGTGGGAGAAAACTTCTGCGAGCATTACTTCATGCCGGCCTTCCGCCTACCATGGCAGCAATTCGCGTTTGGCGTTCGTCCCGACACGCTGACGCGCTCCAAATCCATGCGTTGGCGATTGCCTGAACTTTTGGAGGCGCTTGGTGCCAAACTTGGTGTCGAGGCTATTGTGGTCGATTTGCGAGCCGGGCTCTCGGAAATGGCAGGACCGCTGTTCCTTGACCCCAGAACGCGGCGCATCATGGTGACATCCTGTGCCAAGCAATCCGTCGATGGCATCAACATGGTTTTGGAGGAGATGAGTAAACTATCTTTTGCGTGCAATGAGCATTATTTCGACCCGGAAGTAGTCTTCACTTTCACGACCGATGAGTTCGATGGGAAAATTGATCACTGGATCGAGCGCATGCAGCAAACTTATCTGCCACAAAAAGATGCGTCACTGGAATCGCTCGAGCGCTTGAAATTCTTGCGCAGTCCCTTCGAGGGTCAGATGCTCAATGTCGGTTCATGGAATGAACTTAACAAAAATCTAGAAGGCTCTAAAACAGCTGAGCTCTGGATCAAATATTGGCGCAAGTACATTGAGATACCCTCTGCTCCCGCTTTAGGCGATGCTGAAGCCAAGCGCAGGAAGTTGGCGGATATGAGCCATGCCTTTGCCGAAACCAATGATCCGGAGCGATTTTTGGGTACGGAACCCTTGCGCAGACTAGCGCGGCATTATCGCGATAGAACGCCTATCGCCGTCGTCGCAGGTGCAAAGGGATCGGGCAAAACCTTCACCTCACTCGCGATGGCAGCCTCCGGCGAATGGTCTCAGTTTGTTGCCAAAGCAACCAATGAGACCGTGTCCTCGAGCTCACCGATTCTTGTCTATCCGTTCCTGCACTCCAGTAACTTGAGTGATCAAAACCGCATGCTGCTCCGAAAGAATAAGGAACACGTCGTCAATGTCTTGGACGTCGGTGGTCGCGCAGAAGAACTGACCGTTTTGACCGACCATTTGGAAGCGTTCCTCAAACGCGATGATATGGACCTCAAAAGTTGGCGTGAGGCCTGGTTTGTTCTGTTTGCAAAAAGCTTGGGCGTTGCCGTGGCACCCGAAAAAGCAGAAGAGCATCTGCTGAGCCTACTGCGTAAAGCCGGCAAAAGAATCGTTTTTATCATCGACGGGCTTGAGGATATTTTTGGCAAGGCCTCGGAAGACTCGCGTCATGCCGAGGCGATTCGCGCACTTATCGAACGGGTCCCGAATCGTTTAAAGGAGATCCCGGATTGCCCGTTGGGGCTCGTAGTCTTTATCCGCAGTGATTTGGTGCGGGCGGCGATCATTCAAAACGCAGGGCAATTCGAGGATGCCAGCACCTTCAAACTCGAATGGGATCGCCGCGAATGCTTGCGTCTCGTTTATTGGGTTTGCCTCGAGGCTAAGATCTTCGAGGCCTCCAGTGATAGCGATCGTCTGCAACACCTCTCTGAGGCTAAACTCGAGGAGCTACTCCAACCTCTGTGGGGTCGAAAACTGGGCTCCGACCGGTCCAACGAAGCCTATTCCGCGCGCTGGATCATCGCGGCGCTCTCCGACTTCAAACTGCAGATTCAAGCAAGGGACTTGATTCGTTTACTTCACTTCGCGGCCAAGGACGGGCAGGAGTATTCTGGCCGACTGCTGGCACCTAAAGCAATTCGGGACGCCGTTCAACAGTGCAGCAGGGAAAAGGTCAGGGAAATTAAAGTCGAGTTTTACGAGCTCAAACCTATCTTTGACAAGCTAGACAGACTTCCCGATGATCAGCGCTTCTCACCCTTCAAACCTCAGGAAATAGGTTTGGAGGTCAAGGAACTGAAAATCCTTGAATCGCTGGGCATCCTGATGGAGGAAAACGGTGATTTTTATCTGCCCGAAATTTACCTTCATGGCTTGCGATTCACCTACTCTCGCAGGGGACGCAGTCGCGTACTTTCGCTGTTCCGCAAAAACGGTGGCTGATGCTCAGGTTGGCAAAGCGCCCGTCTTGTTCCTTCCCCTACCGGCCCTCTTGGACGGCAATCGCAAACTGGCCAAGGAAGTGCGCCGCGGCGACGACCTCGTCGACAGTCTCGAGGTCGAAGTCGAGGAGCGCCTGATTCGCCGATGCCAACGACGCACGCGCGTTCATTCGCCGATGCCGACGACGCACGTGCGTTCATTCGCCGATGCCGACGACGGCCGCGGGATCATTCGCCGATGCCGACGACGCACGTGCGTTCATTCGCCGATGCCGACGACGCACGTGCGTTCATTCGCGTACCGTGGCGTTGCCACGGCCTAAAATTTATTGTGCCCCTACGGGGCACGGAGCAGGATCCACCCGTGGGATGCGCATCACATCGGCCGTTGCAACCCACGGGCCCTTGCGTCAATAGGCGCTCCAGAATTCCTTGCGGCTCTTGCCGCCGGATTTGAGGCGTTTGAGGATCGTCGAGGCGCGCTTGCGCTTGTTGGCGATCTCGATCATCTGCAGCTGCGAGCCCTCGGGATGGTCGTCGGTACCGGGCTGGTACTGGATGTAGCTGCCGTCGCTCTTCATCTCCCAGGCGCTGCGGCGGTCGTCGAGCTGGATCTGCAGGATCGTGGCCAACTCCTTCTGCAGCGCCGGCGTCTCGACGGGGACCAGGACCTCGACGCGACTCTCGAGGTTGCGACTCATGCAATCGGCGCTGCCGATGTAGTATTCTTCCTTGCCGCCATTGTAGAAGTAATACAGGCGCGCATGCTCGAGGAAGCGGCCGACGATGCTGATCACGCGGATGTTTTCGGAAATGCCCGGCAGGCCCGGCCGCAGACAGCAGGTATCGCGCACGATCAGCTCGACCTTGACGCCCTGGGTGGAAGCGCCGTAGAGCGCGGCGATGATCTCGCGGTCCTGGAGCGCGTTGGTCTTGATGCGGATCAGGCCCTTGCGGCCCGCGCGGCTATTGTTGACCTCACGCTGGATCTTCTTGATCAAGGTCCGCTTCATGATCGAGGGCGAGACCAGCAACTTCTTGAAGTTGCGGTTGGGCGAATAACCCGTGGTCAGGTAGTTGAAGAACTCCGTCACATCCTGGCCAATCGCATCGTCGCAGGTGAACAGCCCGAAATCCGTGTAGAGACGGGCGGTCACCGCGTGGTAGTTGCCGGTCGAGAAATGGACGTAACGGCGCAGGCCGTTGTAGTCCATGCGCACGACCATGATCACCTTGCTGTGGGTCTTGAGGCCGACGACGCCATAGGTGACGTGGATGCCGGCCTGCTCCAGGCGGTTGGCCCAGCGGATATTGGCTTCCTCGTCGAAGCGCGCCTTGAGCTCGACGACAACCGCGACCTGCTTGCCGTTGCGGGCGGCGTCGATCAGATACTGGATAATTTTCGAGTCGCGCGAGGTGCGGTAAAGCGTCATTTTGATGGCGCGCACCTTGGGGTCCTCGGCGGCCTCCTTGAGGAAGCGCTCGACGGAGGACGAGAAACTCTCGTAGGGGTGGACCAGCAACATCGGGCCGTCGCGGCGGATTTTATAGAAGATCCTGGTGTTGTCCTTGAGGCGCGGATGGTCGATCGGGGTGAACGGCGGGTCGTGCAGTTCGGGGATCTCGAGGTTGGCGATCTCGAACAGATCGGACTTGCCGATCAGGCCGTGGATCTCGAGGACGTCGGTCTTCTCGTCGAGGCCGAACTCGGCGGCCAACATGCCGCGGTGGATCGGGTTCATGTCGTGGGAGACCTGCATGCGCACGATCGCCGCGAAGCGCCGGTAGCGCAGCTCGGTCTCGATCATCGACAACAGGTCGTCGGCCTGCTCCTCGTCCAGCTCGGTGACGGCGTTGCGGGTCAGGCGGAAGACCTCGACCGACTGGACCTGCATCTTGGGAAAGAGCAGGTCGAGGTTGTTGGAGACGACGTCCTCGATGCGCACGAAACGGGTGTCGGTGCCGACCCGCAGGAAGCGCGGCACGTCGGCGCTGACGGGGATCTTGACCCGCGCCAGGGAGATCTCGCCGTGGCCCGGGTGGCGCAGGTTGACCAGCAGGTTGAGCGACAGATTGGAGACGAACGGGAACGGGTGAGCCGGGTCGATGCCCTGGGGCGTGATCAGCGGGAAGATGTTGTGGTAGTAGTACTCGCGCAGACTCGCCTGTTCCTTGGCGCTGATCTCGTCGTACTCGTGGAGGATGATGCCGCGATCCCGCAGGTCCTGGATCAGCTGGCCGAACATGGCGATCTTCTCGTCCTCGATGGCGTTGATGATCTCGTAGCAGGCGCGGATCTGCTCCTGAGGGGTGCGGCCGTCTGGGCTGGGCTTGGAGACGCCGGCGCCGATCTGCTGCTTGAGGCCGCCGATGCGTTTCATGAAGAACTCGTCGAGGTTGCGGCAGACGATGGCCACGAACTTGACCCGCTCGAGCAGGTGGGTGCGGCGGTCCTGGGCCTCGTTGAGCACGCGCAGGTTGAAGTACAGCCAGGTCAGCTCGCGGTTGAGATACAGGCTGGGGTCGAGCAGGTCGAGCGCCTGGCCATCCCCGCTCTTGGCCTCGACGACGGGCAGCGGCTCCTCGACCCCGGTCAGGTCGCTGTCGTTGCTGGCAATGATCGAGGCATCGGTGACGGGCTGATTGCCGGGTTTGTTGCGGGTACGGCGGGCGGGTTTGCGGGAAGCGGTATCGGTCAAGCGGGTCTCCTCAGGCCTCGGGGCACTCAAGCCAGCGAGGGCGCTGCAGTTCAATCAATTCGGCGTGGCCTGGGGCAAGTGCAGCGGGTGGGCCGTCCCAGCGCAGGCGGGCCAGCCCGGCGGTCGGCAGCAGTTTGTGGTCCTCGGGCTCGGGCAGGCTGGCGCAGATCACGCCCAGCAGGTCCTCCAGCCCTGGGTTGTGGCCGACGATCAGGCAGCGCGCGCAGGCCTCGGGCAAGAGCCGCAAGGTGTCGAACCAAACCTCGGGCTCGGCGTGGTAAAAGCGCCGCGACCAGGTCACCCGCGCCCTGTCGAAGCCCAGTTCGGGCAACAGGACGTCGAGCGTCTGGCGCACGCGCACGGCCGTCGAGGCCAGCACGACCTGTGGCAGCAGCCGCTGCTCGCGCAGGAACTGGCCCATGCGGGCCGCATCGCGAATGCCGCGCTGTTTGAGCGGGCGATCGAAGTCGGCGAGGTTCACCTGGGACCAGGAGGATTTCGCGTGTCGCAGAACGAGCAATTCCATGGCAGCCTCGCGCGGACAGGGTGAACACATCCTAGCTTGTCGCCTGGCAGTGGTCAAGTGAGCCCCACTTGCTAACCAAAATCACACCTAGGTTTTTTCGCCCGGCTCGATCGGATCGACTTCAATGATGATTTCCTCGTTGCGCGGCCGCTGCTGTCCTTGGCTTTGCCAATGCATGAACGAGCCATCACCGGTCGCGCCCGAATAACTGGCGCCGCCGGTCAGGACGCGCTTGCGGAAGTAGGCCAGCAGCAGCGCCGCGGCGCCACGACGCAGCGGCGGGATCAGCAACAGGAAGCCGACCGTATCGGTAATAAAACCCGGCGTCAGCAGCAGCGTTCCGGTGATCAGCAAGATCAAGCCGGAAACGATCTCCTGGCCGGGCAGTTGCCCGGCCTGCATGCGCTGGCCGATCAGGGCCAGGGTGCTGAGACCCTGGCGGCGCACCATGGCGCCGCCGACAAAGCCGGTGAAGACACAGATCAGCAAGGTCAGCCCCAGCGACAAGCGCGAGGCGACCTCCACCAACAGCCACAGCTCGGCCAAGCTCAGTACCAGCACCAACAGGAAGAAGCGGGCGAGGAACTTCATGGCCGAGCTCTGCTTCAGTTGTTGTCGTAGAGCACGTTGAGGTTGCGATTGTCGCGGTCATACACGACCAGGTCCGGCCCCTTCTGACCGTCGACGTTGGCGGCGGTTGCCTGATAGGGCACGCCCGCGATGCCGAAGTAGCTGGGCGCGCCGCCAAACGAGGCAGAGGGTCCAAAGTAAACGGCCACATTGTTGGACGAGGTCTGCGAGGCGATCAGATCCAGGCGACCGTCGCCGCCGACATCGACGAAGTTCGGCTGGTAATAGGTGTGATAGCTGTAGTCCGTGACCTGGAGATCGGCGAAGGTGCCGTCACCGTTGCCCTGATAGCTGAGCAGCCGCGTTTCGAGGTCGCTGTCGTTGCGCACGAAGAAGTAGATGTCGTACTTGCCGTTCTCGTCGGCAATGACAAACATGTTGACGATCGGGGTACCCGTTCCAAGTTCAGAGTCGCCCAACTCGTCCACTTCCGTGGCAGTGTCGAAGGAGTTCAGGCTATCGTCCTTGCCAAGTCTGGTGTAGAGCTTTTTATTGACGTAGTAGATCAGGTCATAGAAGTCGTCGTCGTTGAGCTTGGCGACGGCGAATTTAGGGTCCTGACCACTCGGGTCGAAGCTGTGACCGATGAACGGCTCGCTCGTGCTGTTGTTGACCTCATAGAAATAGGCGCGGTGGTTGGTGCCCACATAGCTGAAGACGTCCAGCACGTCGCCCTTCAGGCGCGGCACCAGGGAACCGGTCACGGGCACGCCGTCAAAGGTCATGGCGTGGGGACTGAGACCGCTGCTGCCGTTGGTGTAATAGATCAGGCCATTGTCGGTCAGCGCCAACAGATTGTCCTTCTGGCCCGAGGTCACCGTCACGGCCACGGCATCGCGGAGGTTGGCGATCGACTGGTTCAAGCTGGTGTCGCGGGTCAAGCCCCCGCCGCTGTTGTATTTGAACCACTGCAGGCTGTTGCTGAAAATCAGGCCGACATTGCTGGCCGTGGCCGAGCCGATGTTGCCGGTCACGATCCGCAGCGGTTGTTCGGTGAGCGCGGTCTTGACTGCGGCACCTAAGGTGCCGCCGCCGCTGACCAGCGTCCTCACCGCGGAACCCACGTCGGTATTGTCCGAATAGATGTTGCGGGCATTGGCCGCGCGCACGAGGATGTCGTACTCCGTGTCGGCAGTGAGACCGACGATCGTGTAGGAGAGCGCGCCGGCTTTGGTCTCGTAGGTGGGATTGCCTAGGTTACTGGTGTTGAGGCCGTCGCTGTGTTTGGCGACCCAGATGCCGAAATGCAGGCTCTCCTTCTCGACATCCGCGGGGCCAAGGCCCGAGGCGGACCAACTGACTTGGATCTGGCTTTGGTTGACGGCAGTCTTTTGCACGCCGGAAAGGGTAGGCGTCGGTCCCGCGGGGATCGGATCGCAGGCAACAAGGGACAGGATCAGGATCAGGATCGTACAGATTCTCATGGTGGTGGGCTCTCCTCTGGCGGTGACCGGATTCGTCGCATACGTTGAGTGAAACGCGCAGGCGGCCACATTCGACGAAAAACATTCGATCCCCAAACACCGGGACCCATTATTCCAAAAGGGGGCGGTTGTCGCAAGGCACAAGCGCGGGTTGCTGTCGGGCACCCTCGTTTCGGCTAGACCGCTCGGTTGGTTCCGGCTAGAATGAGGCCAGTCGAGACAGCCCCGAGGAGCGCCGCATGACCGTCAAGAAAGTCGCTTTCATCATGGACCCCCTGGCAAAGGTAAAGGCGCAGAAGGACACGAGTTACCACCTGATGCTGGCAGCCCAGGAGCTAGGCCACCAGGTCTTCTACCTCGACCAGCGCGACCTCTTCGCGGAGGGCGGTCGACTCTGGGCCGAGGTCACGGACGTCGAGGTCCACGCCGATGTGGCCAAGCCCTTCACCGTCGGTACCCGCCAGCGCCTCGAGCTGGCCGAGATGGACGCCGTGCTGGTGCGCACCGACCCGCCCTTCGACCGCACCTACTTTTACACCACCCTCCTGCTCGACTTGCTGCCGCCGACGACGAGGGTCATCAACCGCCCGCAGGGCCTGCGCAACTGGAACGAAAAGCTGGCGGCCCTGTTCTACCCCGAACTGACGCCGACGACTGCTGTCACCGACAAGGCCGCACAGATCCACGCCTTCATGGCCGAGCACGGCCGCATCACCCTCAAGCCGATCGACGGCTTTGGCGGCAAGGGCATCGTCTTCCTGCGGCCCGGCGGTGAGAACCTCGACCAGCTGATCGAGATGGTCACCCACGGCGGCCGCCACAAGGTCATCGTCCAGCGCTACGTGCCCGAGGCCGCCCTGGGCGACAAGCGCATCCTCCTGCTCAACGGTGAACCCTTGGGCGCGATCCTGCGCCTGCACCCCGAGGGCAAGGAGCTCAACAACCTCGACGCCGGCGGCAGCGCCAACCCGACCGAGCTGACAGCGCGCGACCTGCACATCTGCCGCACCCTCCGGGCCGGCCTGATCGAGCAGGGCGTCTACTTCTGCGGCATCGACATCCTCGGCGACTACCTGATCGAGATCAACGTCACCAGCCCCACCGGCCTCCAGCAGCTCTGCCAGTTCTCCGGCATCGCCCACAACCACACCATCATGCGCACACTCCTCGAGGATGAACTGCCGGGCTAGGCTGCACGGAGACGACTAACGGAGGCTTGTATGAAAAGTGATCCACTGCACCTTCACGCCATCCGCGTTTCCGGCTTCAAGTCATACCACCCTGCCACGCCGGCCTTCCAACTCGGTGCTGTCACCGTCATGATTGGCCCAAACGGCGTGGGCAAGAGCAATCTGATCGCAGTGCTCAAGCTCATTCAGTTCATGCTGTCGGACAGCCTCAGGGAATTTGTGATACGTCATGGTGGCGCAGACACCTTGCTTTACGAGGGTTTGAAACAGACGGAACGCCTTGAGCTGGAGTTCACCTTCAAGCAAGCCTCCAAAACCACTACCTATATCGTCTGTCTGATGCT
Source organism: uncultured Holophagae bacterium (assembly GCA_964423555.1). Classification (GTDB taxonomy): domain Bacteria; phylum Acidobacteriota; class Holophagae; order Acanthopleuribacterales; family Acanthopleuribacteraceae; genus CAYRFM01. The sequence continues at coordinate 73,409 of CAYRFM010000012.1, forward strand.
GACACCCCCTAACCAACTGGCAATTCTCTACGAGAAGGTGAGTTATCAGAAGGAGGGCGCGCCCCATCCCCAGGTCTACCCCCTCAAAACCAACGGCGAGTCTTCGGGCTTGCTGGTTGACCAGCGGGTAACCTCGAAAGTCTTACGCCGGTTTTTGGACAGCATCAAGGTCTACCAATTCCACGACACGTCCCCAGCGGCCAAGCTCAGAATTGACGGCTATGTGGATGACAATCGTTACTTGCGCGACAATGCCGGAAACCTGGCCGCCTTTCTATATCGCATGAAAGGGGCTTTTCCGACGCATTACGACATGGTCATCCATCGCGTTCGCTCGGTCATGCCCCAATTCAAGGACTTCCTTCTCGAACCACTGGCAGAGCGCCCCGACAGTATTCGCCTGAACTGGCTCGATCGCACCAACAACCTCTACGGGCCCCATCAACTCTCCGACGGCACCCTGCGTTTCGCAGCCCTTACCAGCCTGTTGTTGCAGCCGCCCACCTGGATGCCAGCCATCATTGCCATCGATGAACCGGAGTTGGGACTCCATCCGGCGGCCATAGCCAGACTGGCCGGGATGATGCGCTACGCCTCCGCAAGCAGCCAGGTTATTGTCTCAACCCAGTCAGCGGAGTTACTGGATGAATTCAATGCTGAAGAGGTAGTGGTGTTAGAGTGGGACGCCCAACGCAACTGCACCCAACCGAAACGACTCGACGCGAATGAATTGGCGACTTGGTTAGAGGAATACTCGCTGAGCGAGCTGTGGCAGAAGAATGTGCTGGGGGGTCGGCCGTGAAAAAGGTCGTCTTCACCACGGAGGGTCAATCCGAGGAGTCCTTCGTCAAGGAGGTTCTGTCCTACCATTTGGTTGAGCGCGGCCTCACTGTCCTACCCTATAGCGTCGAAACGAAGAAGGGTGGCAAGAGAGGCGGCGTGACCCGCTACGAGACCTTTAGAAACGACCTCGTCCGCAGAATCAAGCAATGGCAACACCACCACGACTGTCTGTTAACAACGATGATCGACTTGTATGCGTTGCCGAATACTTTTCCAGGCTCAGTTCAAGCGAGCGGACTTGATCCATACCAACGCGTCGCCCTGCTCGAGCAAGCCATGGTTGAAGATATTTGTCATGAATGCCCAAATTTCGACTTCAAAAAATTCATACCTTACATCCAACTTCATGAATTTGAAGCTTTGATCTTCGCTGAACCGGAGGTTTTGTTAGGGCCCTACGCGAGCCAAAGAAAGGAAATTGAGAAACTCATTGCGGAGACGGCCACGATCGCGCCAGAACTGATCAACCACTCTCGAGAAAATAGTCCCTCCCATAGGATCATTCGCGCTATAGGGTCCCAGTACGACAAGAAGGATATGGCAGTCTACCTAACCCAGAAAATCGGCATCGAACGACTCCTGCAGCGTTGCCCCCATTTTGCTGACTGGTTGCAGCGCCTAGAGGCAGCAGCCGGGAGCTGACCCTAGGGTCATAGGACCGCTCGCCGTGGCCGCGCTTGACGCCCTCGCGCGCGGCTGGCTACAATGGGCGCGGCGCCGCTGCGTCGTGAGGAGTCATGGACTACCGTAACAGTCTCAATATCGTCCTGGTGGAACCGGAAATCCCCGGCAATACCGGTACCATCGGACGGCTCGTGGTCGGCATCGGCGGGACCTTGACGCTCGTCGGCAAACTTGGCTTCTCGCTCGAGGACAAATACCTGCGCCGCGCTGGCCTCGACTACTGGCCGCACTTGCGCTGGCAGCATGTGCCCGACCTCGAGGGCCTGATCACCGAAGCTGGCGACCCCGGCCGCTTCTTTTTCTTTACGACCAAGTCCAAGCGGCCCTACACCCAAGTCACTTACCAACCTGGCGACTTTCTCGTCTACGGCAAAGAGACCAAGGGTCTGGACCCCGAAACGCTCGCCCGCTATGGCGATCACACCGTCACCATTCCCATGTTCGGCGAAACGCGCAGTCTCAACCTGGCGATGACGGTCGGGATCGGCGTCTACGAGGCCATGCGCCAAATTCACGATGGATTCCGCCATGTATCCTAAATCCCTGCTGCCCCTACTGCTCCTTGGCCTGTTTGCCTGCCGGCAACCGGCACCACCGCCGACCAAGAACGAGGTCGATCCCGCTGCTCGCGCAGGCGTGCCGCGCCTGCTCAGCGCACCGCTCCTGACCGGCGCGGCACCGACCCGACTGGGCGCGGTCACCAAGCCCGCGCTCTCGGTCAACAGCGGCTACACACTCGTCGCCGGCACCGGCCACTTGATCACCCTCGACCTCGGCCACAACGGTGCCGCGCCCCGCAGCGTCACCGTCCAGGGCAGCGGCGCCGCGCCTTTCACCCTGCCGGCCAACCAGTGGACCCGCATCCAGGTCCAGGCCGTCGAGCCCGAGCTGCGCCTCGAATTCAGCGAAGGACCGCTGCTGCTCTCCCAGCCTCACCTCTTCGACCCGACCTCCGATCGCGCCCCCAACCTGCTCCTGATCAGTGTCGACACCTTGCGCGCCGACCATTTCAGCGCGGAACACATGCCTCGCACCCACGCGCTCTTCGCGCAGAAAGGCCGCATCCTCGGACCCACCTACTCGCCCACGCCCTGGACCCTGCCCGCCCACACCTCGCTGTTGACCGGTCTTTACCCCGCCGTCCACGGCGTCCGCACGGCCGAACAGAAGCTGGCCGAAAGCTTCGGGACCCTGGCCGAGCACCTGCGCGGGATCGGTTACTACACCGCCGCCTTCACCGAAGGCAATTACGTTTCCGCCAGCTATGGCCTCGACCAGGGCTTCCTCCATTTCGAGGAGAACGCGCCCTCGATCCTCAGCACCAACGCCGCCGAGGTCAGCAAACTGGCCGGCACGATCGCGGCCCTGCGCCGCTATGACCGGGACCTGACCCAGCTACCGCGCTTCTATTTCCTTCACTCCTACGAGGTCCACTGTCCCTACGTGACGCACGGCGAGATGCGCGACCCCGAGGGCCTGGGCGGCACCCAATGGCTGCTCGACCACGACGGCAGCCCACTCAAGCCCGAGCAACTGGCCAAGCTGCGGGCGCTCTATGCCGGCGAGGTCGCCTATGCCGATGGCCTCCTGGCCGAGCTGATCGAATCGCTCTTGGCCCAAGGCAACTGGCTGATCGTGCTGACCTCCGATCACGGCGAGGAGCTGGGCGAACACGGCGGGTTGCTCCATGCCCACACGGTCTACAACGAAACGACCGCCGTGCCCCTGGCTTTCCTCGGCACCGGCGTCGGCGCCGAACCTGCCGTGGCGCCGCCCTACTCGCTGGTCGATGTCGCCAGCTCGGCACTGGGCTTGCTCAGACTGCCCGCACCCGCTACCCTCCACGGACGGGACCTCTTCGCCTCGGGCGCCGAACGCCACACTGTCTTCTCCGAGTCCTTCTTTTTCGGCGTCCACAAAAAGGTCCAGGACCCCATGGTCGCCGGCGTCTGGCGCGATGACCACAAGCTGATCCACACGCGCAACTTCGGCAAGAGCGAGATCGAACTCTACGACCTGGCCCAGGACCCAATCGAGTCCGCCAACCGCCAGGGCGACGATGTGCGCAACCGCAACGCCCTGTTCGGCGTCCTCAAAACTTACCTTGATGCCAAACCCGGTGAAACCGCCACCACCGGCGACCTCAGTCAGGAGCAAATCGAAGAAATGCGCTCCCTGGGCTATCTCAAATGACCCGGAGCGACACGACGCTCAGCACCAAAGCCAAACTCCAACACCTGGAGTACGGCCTGTTCTATGCTTCCATGGCCGGCGTTTCCATGGGCATCGCCCTGCAGCAGAGCATGCTCGCGCTGTTCGCCCTGGCCCAGCTGCTGGTCGCCCTGTTCTACGGTCTACGTCTGGGCACGCTGTTCATGCCAGGCCGTCGGGTCGCCCTCGGGTTCATGCTCGTGCTCCAGCTCTGCGCGGTCGTCGCCAGCCAGAGCTTTCCCTCCCCGACGACAACCCGCATTCACTGGGGCATGGCCGCCTTCTGGATCGTCTCGCCCGCGGTCTTTTCCCATATCGATTGGCGCAAGTGTCATCGGGTCATGCTCGCGCTCAGCGTACCTGGCTTGATATACAGCGTTTATTGGCTGCTGCGACCCGCTGAAATACAGTGGGCGCTGGGCGCTGGCGGGTTCAATCACTACCCCCGTGCCGCAGGCTTCGTCCATAATCCCATCACCTATGCCGAATCGATCGTCGTGCTCGCCGGTTGGACCCTGGCCCGCCTCCACTACGACCCGCCGGGCCCGCGCGAGCGCAAGTGGATGTACGTCCACCTGGCGCTCTCGGTCCTGATCGTCGTCTTCTCGCGGGTGCGCTCCGGCATCCTCGGCTTCATCGCTCTGTTCCTGCTCAACGCCTTGCTGACGCCGCGCTTCCGCAAGTGGGGCCTGGCCCTCGGCCTCGCCATCCCCCTGCTCTTTGCCCTGGTCTCCACGATCTTCGGTTTCAACCTGGCCTCCATCGAAGAGCGCCTCGACCTAGCAGAAGAGAGCATCGCCCTGTTCGCGGAACACCCCGCCTTCGGCATCGGTCCCAACAAGTTCGAAAAGGAGATTCCCGGCTTTGGTCGCCTGCCCAAACATCCCCACAACACCCTGCTGGGCATTGCCACCGAGTTCGGCCTTGTCGGCCTGGCCTTCTATCTCGGCTTCATGGTCAGCCTCGCCCTGCAATTGCGCAAGCTGGTCCGCATCCATCGCGAGGCCGACGACGGCCTGACCTGGGTCACCCACGCCCTGCTGTTTGGCTTCGTCAGCTACAACCTGTTTGGCCTCTTCGACTACAACTTTGGCGATTCCGAGCTCCTGATCATGCACGCCCTGAGCTGGGGTCTGATCGCCCAACTAGCCCAGCGCGGCCGCACCCCCGCACCCACCGCCGCCCTCGCCAAGGAGTGACGCATATGACCTTCGCCGACCGCCTCATCGCCGCCTGCCGGCAACGGGAAAGCCGCCTCGTGGTTGGCTTGGATCCCCACTGGGGCCTGATCCCCGCATCCTTCAAGGCCGAGTTCACAGCCGCCGAGCCAGGCGAAATCATCGCCGAATACTGCCTCCAGGTCATCGACGCGACCTCCTGCCACGCCGCCGCTTTCAAGCCGCAGATCGCCTTTTTCGAGCAGTTCGGCACAGCCGGCATGCAAGCGCTCGACCGCGTCCTGACCCGCATCCGCACCCTTGGCGGGCTGGTCCTGCTGGACGCCAAACGCGGCGATATCGGCACCACGGCCGAGGCCTACGCGCACGCCTTCTTCGGCGGCGGACAGCAGCCCGCGCCCTGGCCTGCCGACGCCTTGACCGTCAACGCCTACCTGGGCAGCGATGGCGTGCGCCCGTTCCTGACAAACCCCGATCGCGGCATCTTCGTGCTGGTCAAAACCTCCAACCCCTCCTCCGGCGAGCTGCAAGACCTGCGCCTCGCCTCCGGCGAGACCGTCGCCGAGCACATGGCCGACGTGGTCGCCAGCTGGAACGCGCCAACCGTCGGCGCCAGTGGCTACGGCAACGTCGGCGCCGTCATCGGCGCAACCTACCCCGAGGCCATGAAGACGCTGCGCGGGCGCATGCCGCAGTCGTTGATCCTGGTGCCCGGCTACGGTGCCCAGGGTGGCGACGAGGCGGCGGTGCGCGCCGCCTTCAACGGTGACGGCCTGGGCGCGCTGATCAACTCATCCCGCGGGATTATGTTCCCACCCGACTATGCGGCAGACGGATTCAAAGCAGTCGCCCGTGCCGCCGGACAAGCGCGAGAGCACATCCAGAGCCTGATCGCCTGATCTCCAGTATGGGACGTGCCGCCGTGTGATCCGCGTTTTCCGCGGTTAAATTCACCTGCCGCGATTGAGGGCGGCGATGACCTCCGGCAGGATTTGGGCCGATGGGCCCGCAGCCAGTGGCTTGCCGTCCTCGCCATAGACCCTCAGGTGCGGCAGGTCGGTAATACCAAACTGTTTCACCAGCTCCGACTCCCAGGAGACGATGTCCAGCTTGTAGATCACCAGGCGCTCGCCGTAGCTCTGCTTGAGGTTGATCAGGCTCTTGTTCAGTTTCTTGCAAGGCGGACACCACTCGGCATAGAAGTCGAAGACCGTGATCACACCCGCTTTGACCTTCGGCTCCAGCTCGTAAGCGGCGCCATGGCTGAGCACTTCGAAAGCGACCGACTCCGCCTCGCGCGACGGAGCCGCTGCGGGTCCGCAAGCGGCCAACAGCAGGATCGCAAGGCAAACAAGTGCACGCATTTGCAGACCTCCTCGACTCAGATCACCAGGGCCGCCTGCTCGAGGCGGTTGACCGCGATCAGCGGCGGCCGCTCGCTCTTCTGGGCGGCGACAAAGTCAGCTTTGCTGCGCAGCCCATGCCAACCCTCGGCCACCATCACCTGGGCGATCGAGCCGCCCAGTGTCTCGCCGGGTCCCAGCAAGACCACGTGGTCGGGGTTATACTCGCGCAAGGCGACCCGCACCGAGGCGCTGAAATCGTAGGGTTCGACGACCTGATGCCCGAGCGTGTAGTCGCGCAAGGCGTCGGCATCGCTGCGGCCCGGTCGCCAAATCGCGCCACGGCCGTCAATCATCGGTCGCAGCGGCTGGCGCCAGGGCAGGTTCGCCAGGCGTTCGCGACCCAGGGCCGCGGCCTCTGCCATCAGGTGCGTGTGGAAGGCCGAGTGGCGCGCCAGTTGGAAGGGGTATTCGTTTTCGCCCATCTTGAGCTTCGGCAACTCGCTCAGCAAGGCCTTGACGCCGCGATCCGTGCCCGCAAAGACCGCAAAACCGCCTAGCCGGATCGAGAGACCGACCCAGTCGGCATCGCCGCCGGCATTGACGCGCGCCAGCGCCGCGACTGCCGCCTCGGCCCGCTCGGGCGAGTGGCACCAGTCGTCGCCGACGAGGGGATAGATGACCTGACCACCGATGACCCGGTCCTTCTGCTGCCAGCCCATGGTATCCACCACCGTGAAGGCATCCGTGAAACTCAGTGCGCCGCCCAGGAACAGCGTCGTGTACCAACCCATCGAGTTGCCCAGCACGGCCACGACCTGATGCTTGTCGGACAAGGTCAGGAAGTCCGCCGCCGAGGCGGTGAAGATCAGGGCCGAGGCATGCTCGCCCGGCAGATGCAGGCGCGGGCTGTAGGCGGAAGCCTGATCCAGTTCGCTGACCGAGGGCCGGCCATGGGCGGCGCGCAGCTGATCGGCCTGGGCCAACAGTTCGCGCCGCCGGCTGGCGTTGGGGTGATCGGCAAAGCGGCGCAGATAGTCCAGTTCCGTGCGGTTGTAGGAGCCTCGGCCAGGGGCGACGACGACGATCCGTGCCATCTCAGCGACCTCCCCGGATCGCGGCAGCGATCGACTCGCGCGAGGGCAGCACAAACTCCCAAGCCTGGCCCAGCGGAATGAAGGTGTCATCGCCGCAGACGCGGCTGATGTGCGGCAAGGCCTCGCCCTGCAGGCCCTCGACGAGGATCGTCGTGATCTGTTCGGAGATCGAGCCCGTGACCCGGCACTCGTCGACGATCACGACCCGTTTGCGGCCGCGGGCCGCCGCAAGGATCGCCTCGGCGTTGAGCGGTTTGAGCCAGCGCAGTTCCAGGATACCGGTGCGGATCCCTTCCTGCTCGAGGTCGTGGCAGGCCTGGCGCGAGAGGTAGTAGCCGTTGGCGTAGCTGATCACCAGCGTCTCTGCCGCGGCATCGCCGTGGAAATGGGTCTCGCCAAACGGCATGCAGTCGCCCGGGGCGGGGTATGGGAACGACCAGTCCTCTTTTTCGACCAACCCCTTCGTCATGTAGAGCGCGATCGGCTCGACAAAGACGACGATCGCGCCCTCGCTGCGGGCCAGATGCGTGGCCGTGCGCAGCAGGCGCGCCGCGTCGGGACCGTTGGAGCAGGTCACCAGCATCACGCCGGTCAGCTCGCGCAGGGCGGCGATGGCGTTGTCGTTGTGGAAATGGCCACCAAAGCCCTTCTGGTAGGCGAACCCGGCGATGCGCACGACCATCGGGTTCGTGTATTGGCCGTCGGAGAAGAAGCGCATCGAGCCCGCCTCGCCGCGCAGTTGGTCGATGGCGTTGTGCAAATAGGCCAGGTACTGGATCTCGGGGATCGGCACCAGGCCGGCGTGGCCGGCCCCGATCGCCAAACCGAGAATCGTCTGTTCGTCGAGCAGCGTGTTGAAGACGCGGCCGACCCCAAAGGACTCCTTCAAGCCGGTGGTGACGTTGTAGACGCCACCCTTCTTGGCCACATCCTCGCCGAACAGGACCAGATCGCGATCCTGCAGGAACAGGTCGATCAAGGCGGCGTTGATATGGGCGGCGAGATGCTTGGGTTTTTCCTTCTCCGGTAGCTTGCCGCGCCAGTACTGCTCGCGCTTCTCGAGGTATGTCGCGTTCGGCGCTGAGGGCAAGGTCCCGGTATTCAGCACCAGCGGCGCCATCACCGAGGCGGCGGTCGTGTGCTTGGGTCGGGCCGCGGCCTCGGCGCCGGCGCGGCGGACCTGGTCGGCGACCGTGTTGTAGAGGTCCAAGACTTCGGCGGGCGAGAGCAGGCCGGCTTCAATCGCGCGTTCAGCCGTGCGCAGCAGCGGATCCTGGGCCTCGGTCGCCTCGATCTGCTCGCGCGAGTGGTAGGAGGTCTCCACGTCGCTGCCGGCATGACCAAGCAGGCGCACCGTGCGCAGGTGGAGGAAGACGGGGCGACGACGGGCGCGGCAGAACGCGACGGCCTCGGCGATCGTCTGGTAGCCGGCGGTGACATCCAGGCCGTCGGCGCGGAAGTACTTGAGGCCGGCGCGGTTGGCGTAATTGGAGGCGACCCATTCCATCGGCGTATGCACGCTGATGCCGATCCCGTTATCCTCGCAGACGAACAGCACCGGCGCGGGCAAGTTCTGGTAGGCAACCCAGGCCGCGGCATTGAGCGCGCCAACCGCGGTCGAGTGATTGACCGAGGCATCGCCAAACGAGCAGACGACGATCGCGTCCTTGGGCAGATCATTGCCGGCCTTGAGTTGGGCGCGGCGGTCGAGGAAGTAGGCCATACCCAGCGCTTTGGGCAAATGCGAGGCGATCGTGCTGGTCTGCGGCGGAATATTGAGCGGCAAGGAACCCCACACTTTGTGGCGACCGCCGGAGATGGGGTCCTCGCTGGAGGCCGTCAGGGAGAGGCAGGTGTCGAAGACCGGCGTGGTGCCTGGCACCTGGCGCGAACGCGCGAAGAAGAAACCGCCACTGCGGTAGTGCAGGAAGGCCGGATCCGTGGGTCGCGTCAAGAGGCCGACCATGGCGTTGCCCTCGTGGCCGGAGCTGCCGATCGTATAAAAACTTTTGCCCTCGCCCTTCAGTTCGCGCGCCACGAAATCGATCCAGCGGCTGGTGATCTGACATTCCAGCAACTCCAACAGCGTAGCGCGGGTCATGGCGCCACCTGGGATCAAGTCGCCCGGTTGCCCCGGCTGCGGGCGGTAAGATGCATGCTTCGACGCGACCACTTCGCGAAAGCGTTGGTCCACATGGACCACCCTGGATACGGCCATTGTGCCTCCCCGCGCGCAACAATTTCGGCGCGCTGCGTATTCAAACCCGCCATTGTAACTCAAGCGGGAAGCTGGTTGGAACCGTCCGTGCGGGATTACCGCGCGCCAACGCAAAAAAGGCCCGGTGCGCCTGGACGCACCGAGCCGGGTCAGGAAGTGAAAGGAGGTGGGAACTTGAGGGCGAGGTCTTACTTGATCGTGATACCACCACTGATGGTGTTGACGTCGACCTTGACCTTGCCGCCGTTGATGCTGCCTTCGAGGGTCTTGAAGCCGGTGAACTCCTGCTTGGAAACCTCGATACCGGCGAACTTGGAAGAGACGCTGCCATTCATGGCCTGACCGGAGATCTGGAAGGAGGCGTCGCGCCCGACCTCGAGGGTGATGCTGCCGGAGGTGGCATTGAAGCTATAGTCGCCGCCCTCAAGGTTGCCCTGGTACTGGATCGTACCTGAGACTGTCTGGGCGTTGAGTTCCGCCTCGCCGATCTGGGTCAGGTGCAGGTTGCCGCTGACGCACTGGACATCCAACTCACCGGCGGAGTCGCTCAGGTCCACATCACCGCTGACCGCCTGCAGTTCGAGCTTGCCCGCTATGCCATCGACCTTGATGTCGCCCGAAACGCTGCTGATCTCGAGATCCGCTTCGTCGGGGCAGGAGATCGTGAAGTCGACGCCGCCTTTGAAGTTGTGAATATTCTTGGGGTAATCGACCTTGACCACGACTTCGTTGCCCTTCTGCTCGGCCGTGACTTCGATGCGCTCATCGGTACTGTTCCACTTGACGGCGATTTGGCCATCGCCGCCTTTGGCGATCTGGATACTGCCGCTGATATTGCCAAGACTCAGCTTGGGATGGTTCTGGACCTTGAAGGTGCGGGAATCTTGGCCGCAGAGAGCGGCGACGGTGACGAAGAAACCAAGCAGGATCATTTTTTTCATAGGGAAACCTCCGAGTGTGTGCAGCGCCATGGCGCGTTTCGTACGGAGGCTTTGACCCCATTGCTTGCCAGAACGCTGCACGGAATGTGATTTTTTTTATTTCAGTCAACAAACCGACCCCTGACCGCCTAGGTCGCCTACTTGCGCCTGGAGTGCAACCCTTTCTTGCTGTATGATTTGAACAGCCTCGAAGGAGCTTGACGTGAACCTGCCCGATTACGACCTCTACGACCAAATCGATGCCTTTTCCACGCGCCTGACCATGAACACCATGAACTTCCTGATGAAGCGCGGCGAGGTACTCAAGATTCCGGAGGGCACGATTGTGGTCACGGAGGGCGAGGACTCCGAACATGTCTACATCATCATTGAGGGCGAGGCCGACGTCCGCAAGACCGACGAGCAGGGCAACCAGGTGACGATCGCCGCGCTCGGCGGCGGCCACTTGGTCGGCGAGATGGGCGTCTTCCTCGGCCACAAGCGCAGCGCCACGATCATCGCCAAGTCCCCTATGAATGTCGTCAAGTTTTCCAATAAGGACTTTATCAATGCCCTGCCCAAAACTCCGGACCTGACGCTCAAGTTACTCAAGTCTCTTTCGGATAAGGTGCATGTGGTCAACGGTCGCCTAGCCGACATGGCGATCGCCAGCACCATGCTGATCCTCGGCATCTTCGTGCTCGAGCGCGCCAAACCTGGCGAGAGTTGCGAGATCTCTCTGGATGTCGCCGAGGTCGTGCGCGAGACCCGCTTGGAGCAGAACAAAATCGTCGCCGCGCTGCGCAGTCTGCACAAGCGCAATATGATCACCAAACTCAACCTCGTCAACGGCAACACCCTCGTGTTCGAAGCCAAGATTCCCGCCTTCAAGGCCTACCTCAAGCGACTCGGAGCCAAATCCTGAGAGAGGACCATGGTCAAGCCCCTCGACGAACGGCAATTGAGCACGCTGCCCATGTCGGGCGGCACGCTGTCGCTGCGCTTCGAGAACGCCGAAGACCTGATCCAGCAACGCCGCCACTTTCTGCCCCAGCAGGGCCTGTTCGTGCGCACCGCGATCCAGCCAAGACCCTTCTGTGAGTTCAACCTGACCCTTTATCTGCCGGACACGACCCTGCTCGAGACCCTGCCGGCGCGTTTGGTCCAGATCGTGCCCTACGGCGAGGACCCTGGCCTGATGATCCAGCTGTTGCGGCTCTCGCCCAAGTTCATAGAGCGCATCGACGGCTGGATCGCCAACGAGGGACGGCGCCCGCCCCCCAAGCCGCCAGAACCGCCGCCCCCACCCAAGGTCGAGGAAGTGCTCGACCTCGAGGCCAGCCTGCCGGACTTCGACTTCACCCCGATCGAGGAGGACCCCGCCCTCGAATGGGCCGCTAGCGAGCTCCTTGCCGGCAGCGGCAGTTTCGAGACTGTCAGCGGCGACTCGCCCGGCGCCGAGTTCGAAGACCTCGATCTGAGCTTCAGCGCCTGCGACGATGTCGACCTGTCCCTCAACTCCGGCGAGTACCGGGCGATCTCCAGCGAGGTCTTGACCGAGGAGGCTGAAACCGCGAGCGCCCTGGACGAGAGCACGCAACCCGATCCCGAGGCAGCGGGTGACGAAGCGGAGCCCGAACCCCCGCCGCCACCGCGCTTGGAAGGCGCGGATGGCCCGCCGCCGCCCAGCTGGCAGGTCTTCAGCGCCGGCACCAGCCGCGTCGCCATGCTCGAGCGCTTGCGCGCCATGAATCCCAACGAGCGCGCTCGCCTGGCCAAACAAGCCAACCACACCTTGCGCTCAATTCTGATCCGCGACAATGAATCGACCGTACTCTTCTTCCTGCTGCAGAACCCCCAGATCACCCGCCAGGAAGCGATCGAGATCAGCAAACTCAACACCCTCGACTACCACACCGTCCAGTCGCTGCTCGCCAACCCGCTGTGGTCGGCCAGTGAGGAACTGCGCTACAACCTCGTGCGCAACCCCAGGACGCCGTTGCCGACGGCCCTCAAATTGGTACACAATCTCGACATGAAAAACCTGCGGGAGCTGGCCAAGGATTGGGGTATGAAAACGCCGATCAAACAATTGGCCTTGCGCCTGGTCGTTCAGCGAGGGGGCACCTGATATGCCGAGCTTGATTGCCATAGCCCGAGTCGGAGTTGCTACCCTGTTGCTCCTGCTCAGCGTCGCCTGTGCGCGCAAGGACGTCCATCGCAACGGCCAGATCAAGCTGCGCGGCGAGAAACCCGTCGCCGTCGCGCGCAAGCACGAGGGCGACCTGTTACAGCGCGGCACCGCCTCCTGGTACGGAGTCCCCTACCACGGTCGCCAAACCTCCAGCGGCGAGATTTACGACATGGAACTCAAGACGGCGGCCCACAAGACCTTGCCGTTTGGAACGGTCGTCAAAGTCGTCGATGAAGCCAGCGGCCGCTCCGTCTTTGTGCGCATCAACGACCGCGGACCGTTCGTGCGCGGCCGCATTATCGACCTCTCCCGCGGCGCCGCCCGGCAGCTCGATCTCGTCCGCCGCGGCACGACCGAGGTCAGTCTCTACCTGGCCACGCCGGAAGACCTGGCCGCGGCCGAGTCCAGCCCTCAAGCCCAAGCGCCGCCGCCCAAGCGCAAGCCGGACCAGCAACCGCCCGTCGTCGCCAGCGAAAAGCCGCGCCCCGAACTCGAGCCGCCCAAGCCGAAACCGCGCCAAAAGCCCAGGCCCAGCGGCGGCTCCGAAAGCGAGAGCGTACCGGTCATTTATGCACCCGACGAGGTTATCGAGGAGGAAGTCCTCGAACCAGGCGCCGAACTCCCCACCTCGCAGCCAAAACCCCGTGCAACGCCGCGGAAACCATCCCCCAAGGGCGGCGCCTGGTCCGTCCAGGTCGGCAGCTTCTCGACCCGCGACCGCGCCGAGTCGATGGTCCTGCAGATGCGCGCCTACACCGAAGAGGTGCACCTGGTCGAACAGGAGGGCCTCTGGAAAGTCCGCGCCGGCCGTTTTGCCGACCGCGCCCAAGCCCAAGTCCTGGCCGAGCGCCTCGAAACCGACGCCATCTCCACCTGGGTCGTTCAAGAGTCGCTGCGGTAACCCAACAGATTGACTTACCCATGAGTTTGAAATACCGCCTAATCATCGGCTTTGCCCTGTTAATCCTCAGCAATGTGCTGCTGACAGCGATCGCGATCCACAGCCATGTGACGCTCGAGCTCACGGTGTCGATCCTATTGGGCGCCGGGCTGCTGGTGGCGGGCTGCGTTTACGCCTGGATCCTCGAGCCGGTGCGCGATGCCTACAAGGCGCTCGACAGCGGCATTCACAGTTTCCAGGACGGCGAGTACAGCTTTCGCCTGGCGCCCGCGCCCCATCCGGAGGTCCAGCCGCTTTTCGACTTCTTCAACCGCCTGGGCGAAGAGTTCCACCGCAACCACACTGTCGGCTATCAACAGGAAATGCTGCTGGACACCGTGATCCAAGGGGCGCCGATGGCGATCATTCTCTTCGGGCCGACCGAGAGGGTCGTCCTCGCCAACCTGGCCGCGCGCGATCTGTTCCGCTTGGGCGGACCGCTGAAGGGCGTCTCCTTCGAGCAGATGCGCCAGGCGGCCCCGCCCCAGTTTGCAGAAGCGCTCGACCTGGAACACGATACCCTGTTCACCGTCGTCCAGGAGGGCGAAGCCCATAGCTACCACCTCTCCCAACGCGACTTTCAGCTCAATGCCGCCCGCCACAAGCTGATCATCGTCAAACGCCTGACCCGCGAGATGCAGCGCCAAGAGGTCGCCAGCTGGAAGAAACTGATCCGCCTGATCAACCACGAGCTCAACAACGCGCTGGCCCCGGTCCGCTCGCTGGTCCATTCGGCGCGCGCCATCCTCGCCCACCCCGAGCAACACCACAAGTTGGACAGAATCTTCGACACCCTCGACGCCACCACCAGCCGCCTGGCCAACTTCCTGGAGAGCTATGCCGTCTTTGCGCGGCTGCCGCAACCGAACCTGCGCGAGGTCCACTGGCCAACGTTTCTCGAGGAGCTGGGCAGTCTGTACCCGTTCAGCTGCACCAACCGCCTGAAAACGGCTTACGGCAAGTTCGATCCCGACCAGATGCAGCAAGCCTTGATCAACTTGGTCAAAAACGCCCACGAGGCGGGCGACCCCAAGCCGCAACTGTTTCTCGATGACGGACCGGAGGGGTCGACCCTGATCCGTCTTTGCGATCGGGGCAAGGGCCTGAGCGAGCAGGCCATGGAGAAGGCGCTGCTGCCGTTTTACTCCACCAAAAAGACGGGTACCGGCCTGGGCCTGCCGCTCTGCCGCGAGGTCGTTGAGTCCCACGGCGGTACCCTGCGCCTGCGCGCCAGAACCGAGGGCGGGCTCGAGATCCAGATCCGCTTGCCCTGACCCCCTAGCGCGGCTTGCGCTCCCAGACGATGCCGAAGCGCGACATGCGCCGGTAGAGCGCCTGGCGGCTCATTTCCATCAGCTCGGCCGCCTTGGAAACATTGCCGCCGACCTCGAAAAGGCAGCGCTCGATGCGAACCCGCTCCTGAGCCTCCTCATCGTCGACGGGCAGGTTGACCGCCAGGTCCGGTGAGAGGTCCAGGTCCGCCGGCGCGATCGTCGCACCGGGCGCCACCAGCACCGCGCGCTGGATGCGGTTGCGCAGCTCGCGCACGTTGCCGCTCCAGTCATGGCGCAGCAGCGCCTGCTCGGCCTGCAGGCTGAAGCTCTTGCCCTCAGCACCTTCCAAGGTCGCTAGAAAGTGACGGGCTAGGGGCAGGATATCGTCGCGGCGCTTGTCCAGACCGGGCAAGGTCAGCTCGACGACATTGAGGCGGAAGTACAGGTCCTGACGGAAACTGCCCTTGGTAATCGCAGCCCCCAGGTCGGCGTTGGTGGCACTGATGATGCGCACATCCGTGGCGCGCAACTGGTTGCTGCCCAGGCGCGAGTATTCACCCGTCTGCAACACGCGCAGCAGTTTCATCTGGCCGGAGAGCGAGAGGTTGCCGATCTCGTCGAGGAACAAGGTGCCGCCGTTGGCCTCCTCGAAGCGGCCGATCCGCCGCGTCCGCGCGCCCGTGTAGGCGCCGGCCTCGGCACCGAATAGCTCGGCCTCGAAGAGTTCGTCGGGCAGGGCGCCCGCGTTGACTTTGACAAAGGGACCGTCCTTGCGCGCGGAGTTGGCCTGGATGATCTGGGCCAGAACCTCCTTGCCGGTGCCGTTGGGACCGCGGATCAGCACCGGCACAGAGGCGCGGGCGACCTGCAGGGCGGTGGCGACGATGCGCTGGGTTTCCTCGTCGACGCAGACCATGCCCATCAGGTCACCCGTGGTTTTGGCGGCAGCGGGGCTCTCGCTGCGGCAGGCCAGCAGTTCCTTGACCTGGGCCACCAGCTTGGTGTCGTCCCAGGGCTTGCTCATGTAGTCCGTGGCCCCTTCCTTGACCAGTTGCACGGCTGTTTCCAGCGAGGACCAAGCCGTGATCAGCAGGACCGGCAGCTGCGGGTCGCGCTGCCGCAAGTGCCGGAACAGCTGGACGCCCTCGGCACCGGATGTCTGATCCTCGCTGAAGTTCATGTCCTGAATCACCAGTGGATAGCGGTGGCGCTCCATCAGGTGCAGACCTTCGACGGGCGAGTGGGCGACATCGGCGTCGATGCCGTGCAGGTCGAAGAGCACTTGCAGTGCCGTGCAGATCGCCTCGTTGTCGTCGATGATCAACAGCTTGTTCATGGTTCCCTCGCGGTGGTCAGGTCCGTATTATAGCTGGGCTGTCCGAGTCGGCAAAGCGCTTGCATCGCACCGCTCAGGCGCGGGTGGCGATCGCCGGATGGATCAAGGACGCACGCCGCGCGGGAAAGAAGACCGCACACAGGCCCAGGAACCACAGGCCCAACATGCCTGCCGGCAGGAAGCTCCCGGGCAGGACCGGCATGACGCTGGTGGCGGCGATCAGCTGGCGGTTGAGCAGATAGGCGAAGCCCAGACCGAGCATCAGACCAAGCGCGGTGATCAGGACATTTTCCAGCATAAAATAGCGCAGAATGTCGAACTTGCTGGCGCCCAGTGCGCGGCGGATGCCGATGTGGCGGGTGCGCTGGGTGACCCAAAACGAGGTCAGGCCGGCGATACCTAGCGAGGTCACGAGGACCAGGATGAGGCTGATCGTCACCATCACCCGCGCGCTCGCGAAACTCGAACGGAACGACCGGGCCTTGACCTCCTCGAACGTTTGCAGCGTGATGTTGCGCTGTTCGTAAAGACCGTTCATCTGGGCCTCGATCAGCGGCATCAAGGCGTCCCGCGCGCCCGGTTCCGCGCGCACCATATAGCGCACCCGTTCCCAGGCCGACGAGCTGCGACTGGGCAACACCAGGTTGCGTTTGAAATTTGTCCAGAACCGCCAAGAACCGTGCATCAACTCGATGATGCCGATCACCCTCGGGCCGGGACCCAATTCATTGTAAAGGGTCGCACCCAGAGCCCCACCCTCGGGGAAGTAGGCATCGGCCAGCTCCTGACTGATCATCACGACCGGCGCCTCGTCATCGACTTCCTTGGCCGTAAAGGTGCGGCCCGCGGCTAGCTTGAGACCGTAGGCCGCCAGCACGTCCTCGTCGCCGTAGAAGCGGCAGGCCGGCGATTCGCGCTCGCGGTGGCCTTCCGGGAACAGGCGCTCCGAGGAACCGCTGTCGCTGAGCGGGACATTGCCCACCACCGTGGCCGCCTTGACCCCGTCCAGTCCACGCAGCCAGCGCAGGTCACGCTCGATGATCGACTTGGTGAGGCTTAGATCGTCCAGGGATTTGTCGTAGTGTTCCGCCGAGATCAGGAGCGTGTTGTCCTCGTCGTAACCGGTTGGCTCGTTGAGCAACCGACGATGGGCCAAGGCCAGGTTGAGGCAGTTCAGCACCACCGCGAAGGTGACTGCGATCTGCAGGGCGATCAGGAACACGCCGATGCGGTTTTTGCGCATACTTTTGATGATGGGACCCAGTTCCATAAATCACCTTCCCCTTATTGGATTTTCAGGTACAGCGCCGGCGAGGTGCGACATACGCGCCAAGCCGGGAAGAGGCCACCAAACACGGCGGCGGCAAGCGAGACGAGGATCAGCGCGGACAGGGTCCAGACATCCAGGCGGAACAGCTCCGCCGGCGAGGCGTAAACCCATTGCAGCGCGCCCAGGCCCAACATCGTCAAGGGCAAGGCCATGACCGCGCCGCACATGCCGATCGCCACCGACTCCATGATGTGTTGGTAGAAAACGTGGCGTCGGGAGGCGCCGAGCGCGCGGCGCACACCAATATGGGCGGCCTTCGAATTGAACTTTCCGAGAATCAGGCCAACCACGTTGAGCACGCAGGCCAACAGGACCAGGCCGCCGATCAGCAGCGTGGTTTCCGTGTCCTCATCGACGACCTCGTTGGCGGCGAGCATCACCGAAACGCGGTCCAGGCGGTTGTTCAGGTCGCGAGGGAAGCGGCCCAGTTTCTTCTGCTCGCGCGCGTATTCGTCGATGTAGTCCTGGAAACGGGCGGGTCCATCGGGCAACTCGACCCACATCTGCAGCCAGACATCCTCGCTCAGCAGTAAACTGTCGAAGTTACGCTCGCCTGCCGAATCCTGCCAACCATTGGTGTTGCCTACCGACCAACTCTTCAACTGCTCGGCGAAATGGAAGGGGATATAGAGCTGCTCGGCATCCTCGAAGGAGCCGTTGTTGACGTCGTAGAATTTGGGGCGGGGATTCCAGTGGTCGGTCACACCGACGATGCGGTACTCGTGGGCGCCGATGCGCAGGCTCTTGCCGACGCTGTTGGCTCCGCCAAAGAGCCGCTCGTTGGTCTGGCTGCCGATGACCACCACCTCTACGGGTCCGCTATCTGCCGCCTCATCCCAGGCGCCGCCGTAGAGGAAGGGGACGTCGAACATCTTGAAAAAGTCGCGGAAAGTCAGTCGCACCGTCTCGCCGTAGGGTCGTTGGTCGCGGTTGGGTGGGGTCACGTACTGCTGGATCTTGTACATCGCGGTTTTCCGCAGGGGTATGTCGGATTGCATCAGCGCCATGGCGTCCATATAGGTCAGCTGCATCGGCGGTTCGTTGGGTGGCTCGTAGGGCGACTTGGCACCCCAGCTGTTGAGGCGCACGGCATAGAGCTGGTCGTCCTTGTAGCCCATGGGGTTGGCGCCGCAATTGTGGTAGAGGGTGTAGGCGCTCATGGCTGCGGCGATCCCGATCGCGATCCCCAACGTGATCAGGGCGCTGAGGACCGGCGTGTTCTTGAGGCTGAGAAAGGCCAGGCGTAGCTGGTAGAAGAACATGGGCGGCCTCCTCAGGCTACAGCGGTCGCGGTCATTTCATTGACCAGGGGCGGGTTGATATCGAAGATGTCCTGGACGAGCTGACCGTCGAGGATATGGATCTGGCGATTGGCGCGGCGGGCCAGGTCCGGATCGTGGGTGACCATGATGATCGTCGTGCCGGAGCGGTTGATCTCCTCAAGGAGGTCCATGACCGAGCGCGCCATATGGGAGTCCAGGTTCCCGGTGGGTTCGTCCGCTAGGATCAGTTTCGGCGAACCGGCAATCGCGCGGGCAATGGCGACCCGCTGCTGTTGCCCGCCGCTCAGTTGGCTGGGGTAATGGCGGTGGCGTCCAGACAGGCCCACGGTTTCCAAGGCTGACTCGATGCGCATGCGCCGCTCGTTTTTCTTCATCGCGCGGTAGCGCAGGGGGACATCGACGTTGTCGAAGACGTCCAGATCGGGGATCAGGTTGAAGCTCTGGAAGATGATGCCGATCTTCTCGTTGCGGATTCGCGAGCGCTCGCCGTCCGAGAGTCGGGAGACGTCGGCGTTATCGAGGACATAGCTGCCGTTTTCGATCGTGTCCAGCAGGCCCGCGATGTTCAGGAACGACGACTTGCCCGAACCCGAGGGGCCCATGACGGCCAGAAACTCGCCCTTCGGCACATGCAGTGAGAATTGGTGCAGGGCGTGGGTTTCCACAAAGCCCGTGCGGTAGATCTTGTCGATGCCGTTCATGTTCAACATAGCCGATGCTCCTGAATGCTAGTAGATTATTGGACCAATAGGGTGGGCGCGCTCTTGAAGCGGCCCAGCTCGCTGAGGATGACGGTGTCGCCCTCTACCAAGCCTGCGACGATCTCGACTTCGGTGATGCTCATGGCTCCCACGGAGATCTTCTGGAACCTGGCGCTCTTGTCCGTCAGCACGTAGGCGGCGCTGCCGCCGAAGTCCTCGAGGAACGGGCCGCGTTTGAGTTTGAGGACATTGTTTTTCGTCTCTAGCAGGATGCGCGCGCTGACCCGCTGGTTCTGGCGCAGGCCTGCCGGTTCCTGCCCGGCAAAGGCGATGGTGGCGACCACCACGCCGCCGTTGACTTCGGGCGAGATGTGGGCCAGCACACCGCTGAAGTCCTTGCCCTCCAAGGTAATTTGCGCGGCCAGGCCCGAGGTCAGGTTATCCGCGTAGGCTTCCGGGATGCGGACCTGAACGTCGAAGGCGGAGAGGTCGACGACCGTCAACAGCGCCTGGTTGACCGCCACCCGCTCGCTTTCCTTGACGGCGACATTGCCGACCAGGCCGTCGACCGGGGCACGCACCTGGAGACCGGCCACGAGTCGCTCCAGCTCCTCCAGCGCCAGTTGCGAACGTCGCACCTGGGCTTCCTGGTTGCGGACTTCGAAGGCGACCTTCTCGTCCTTGAGGATCGCCACCGCCAGGCCGTCCTCGTATTCCAACTTGGCGATGGCGACGTCGTCCTGGGCTTTCTCCAGGTCCGCCTTGTTGATCAGACCCAGTTCGTGAGAGGCCTGCGCGCGCTGCAGGGCGCGTTTGCTGGCTTCGTAGGTCAGCTTGCTCAGATCGGAAACGCGGGTATGGTCGAGATTGACTTCCCGCGCGTTGATGCGCAGGCGCTCCAGCTCCGCCTTGGCCCCTTCCAGAGCGAAGGCCGCCTGACGATGACGGCTGAGCAGTTCGGGGCTGTCGATGGCCGCCAGGACCTGATCCTTGACGACCTGCTGGCCGGGTCGGACCTTGAGCGCCACGTAGCCCTCGGCCGAGGTGTAGAGCGTGGGAAACGAGGACGCCGTGACCTGGCCCTGCACGACGAAATCGCGCACCAGATCGCCGCGGGTGACGACCGCCGTGCGTAGCTGCGCGCGCGGGACACTGCGGCTTGCCGTCCAAAAGGCGGGTCCCTTGGCCCAAACCCAGACAGCGCCGACCAGCACAACGACCAGGGCGATGCCGTACCTCGGCAGCAGGCGCGCCCGTATCGAGGCACGGGGGATAATGCGATCTTGACCATTGGTGCTGGTGATGGTGGTTTTGGGAAAAGCGTCCATGGTCGGCTGACTCCTTGGGGATCTGGACGACCGCGATGCGGGCGCCTGGCCCCCTAAGGGCAAGACCTGTGCCAGTAAAAAGGTCCCTAGAAAGCGCCTTTGTCCGCCAAAACACCCCGAATTGCCCGGACAAGTGTCCGACCCACCCGGACAGCTGTCCAGGCCGGACAGTGTCCGCGGCGCGTCCGCGGGGGCGAACAGTTTCCGCTGCGGTTTTGGCGCGCTTGTGTCAGAATGAGGGCAAACGCGGGGTGTGGAATGACGATGAACGACGTGGTTCAGCTGAGCAGGGAACAGGGTATCGCCCTGGTGACAATGGCCGATCGCGAGCACAAAAACACCTTTTCGCCGGCGCTGGTTGCCGGACTGAAAAGCGTGTTTGCCGAGATCGAGGCGGATCCGAGCTTGAAAGTCGTGGTCATCACCGGCTACGACGCCTACTTCTGCTGCGGCGGCACTCAGGCGGAACTGCTGGCGATTCTCGAGGGCCGCCTGAAGTTCACCGACCAGGGCGTGCACGACCTGCTGTTGGCCTGCGGCCTGCCGGTGATCGCCGCCATGCAGGGCCACGCCATCGGCGGCGGCCTGGTCTTCGGCGCTTACGCCGACATCCTCGTGCTGGGCGCGGAGTGCTTTTTCGCCGCCAACTTCATGAAGTACGGCTTCACCCCCGGCATGGGCGGGACGCTGCTGTTACCCCATGTCTTCGGCCCGTTGCTGGGTCGCGAGATGCTGCTGACCGCCCGCAATTATCAGGGCCAGGAGCTGCAGCAGCGTGGCGCGCCGGTCAAGGTCGTGCCCCGTGCCAAGGTCCTCGAGACCGCCATGGCCGAGGCCCGCAATTTGGCAGGGATGGAGCGCCACGCACTGCGCCTGCTCAAAGCACGCCTGGCCAAGCCGATTCGCACCGCCCTGCCGGACGCGCTCGAACAGGAGCTAGCGATGCACCGCGAAACCTTCACCGGCGACGGCGTCCTGGAGCGCATCACCGCTCGCTTTGGCAATTGATGTCGCTGAAAAGGTATTCGCCTGGAGCAAACGAGCTGGACAAATCTGGGTTTTCAGCCGAAGTTTACTGCGGCTTAGTTTCTTGTTTTTCCGACAAGCCCATAGGAGAATAACAAGCGTCAAGGAGCGAGGTGGACCCGATGACAAAACCGGCGACGGTGGCATGGATCTTTGCCAATCAGGACGAAAAGTTAGCCAAGGAACTGATTCGTTTCACGAGCTCGCTCGAAGCGATGAACCTGATCAAGAACTGGTGGCCGGATAAAATTCTACCAGGCATGCCTTGGCGCCAGGAAATCGAGAAGAACTTGCGCGCGGCCCAGATGATTGTGCTCTTGGCCAGCCCAGACCTGTTCTCCGACGACCGCGAAACTTGGCGCCTGGCCTATACCCTGGCCAAGGAAAACGAGCGCATTCGCCTGGTGCCCATCCATCTGCGCTATGCGATCCTGCCCTTCGAGCTGACCCCCTTCCAAGCCCTGCCCCGCACCGGCACCCCAATCTCGACCCGCAAGAATCGCGACGAATGCCTGCTGGAAGTGGTGCAGGGCCTGCGCGAGCTGATCCAGTTCCAGTCGGGAAAGCAGCCGTATGAAGCGCACAGGGCAATGTCAGGAAGCGTGACTCGCTCACCATTGCCTGTCTCGATGGGTCTTGAATCAACTGTATCGAACGGCACGAAGGCGAATAGGCCGCCGCCTGATCACGCGCCTTCGCGTGCCGCAGTGATTCTCCATCTTTCAGACCTCTATTTCTCCCCCGACCAGGATCCTTATCTCGCCTATGCCCCTTTGAACCAGGATCTTCGCAGCCAAAAAATCGCCCGGCTCGATGCGGTTGTTCTGTCCGGCAATATTGCCAAGTCGGCTGATCCACGTGATTATGATGCTGCCGCCGAATTTCTCTCGAGCTTGATGGATCATTACCAGGTATCCAAGCAGCAGCTCGTACTCGTCCCAGGCGCAACCGATGTGAACATGGAAGCGTCGCGGCAGGCCTATCAAGTCGCCAGGGCCCGTGATTTACCCAAGGATCTGCCGCCTGGCTCTTTCCTAGCTGAAGGCGAGTATGGGGAACGCCGTATCGATGAAAAGTATCCCCAACGCTTCAAGGCCTTCGCCGCCTTTTATCAGCGCCTCATCGGGCGCGAATTCGAGGACGATGCCAACAAACAGTACCAGGTCGTCGATCTTGCCGAGTTAGGAATCTGCTTTCTGGGACTCAATTCAGCTTGGCAGCTCGACCACCTCTTCCCCGAGCGCGCCACCGTCAACGATGGCGCCAAGTTCCGCGGTTTGGAACAGCTTCCTAGGGAGAAGCGAGTCAAAATCGCCGTGTTTCACCATGCCCTCAGCGATGCCGGGCCTTATCGGACGCAAAACCAATCCTTTATGGAAACCTTGGCCGCAAACGACGTTCGCTTGATCCTACACGGCCAGCGCCACAAAACCGATGCCCAAGACTATCTCTTCGACCATAGTCCCGACGGTCGCCGAATGAAGGTCATCAGTGGCGGAACCTTTAGCGCGCCGACCCACGACTGGGCTCACGGTTTCGCGCGCCAATACAATGTGTTGCGCTTCGAAGAGACTCGCGTCACCGTGACATCCCGCCAACAGCGCCATATCACGGGCATCTGGGAACCCGATGCCCGCTGGCGCACCGGCCCCGACACTGACCCCCGCTCGAGTTTTCCTATAAACCTTTGACCTCATCGCGGCGATTTCTGCGCCCTTCTTGAAAGCACACCTCAATCACTCGGAGCACCCTCATGAAAAAACCTGCCAGCGTCGTTTGGATCTACGCGCGCGAAGATAAACCCTTGGTCGAGGATGTCGTCAATGCCACCCAAGCCCTGGTGTCGATGGGCCATATCACGAACTGGTCGCCCTCGGAGATTCTTCCCGGACAACCCTGGCGTCAGGTCCTCGAAGCGCATCTCAAAGCAGCCGATATCATCGTCCTGGGTTTGAGCTCCAATCTTTGGGCCCAAACCGATATCCAGTGGCAGCAGGTACATGCGCTTGCCAAAAGCCATCAGATCACCCTCATCCCTTTATTGCTGCGCGCCACCTTTCTGCCCGATCAGTTTGATGAACTGGCGGTTTTCCCGGACAAAGAAAAGGCCCTCTTTTCAAACAAAGATCGCGCCGAGGTCACCAGAGCGTTCTGTGCGGTGCTGCACGGCCTTGTCACCACGGGTCGGCAGCCTGACGGCAAAAAACCTGCTCAAGCGGGCACGCTCCTTCACCTGTCGGACTTACACTTCCGGGAAGGCCTCGATGACGCAAAACTTCTGTATCAACAGTTGGCCTCCCACTTGAGGCTGCAAAGAATTTACCCTTTGGCCGGTCTGGTCATTTCAGGCGACGTGACCCAGGCGGCCAAACCAGAGGAGTTTGAGGCCGCCGCACACTTCTTGAATTTAATGAGTCAAAGTTTTAACCTGACGCCCGACCGAATCGTCCTTGTCCCCGGCAACCACGATGTCGACTGGAAGGCATCTCAAAACGCCTATGACGTCCAGCGAAAAAAACCTGATGACGTCTTGGATCCGATCACCTGTTTTGGTTCGGGCGATTACTATGAAAGGCGAAATGAGGCCATTTACGGTAGCCGCTTCCAGAACTTCAGTGACTTCCATGCCAAGATCAAAGGCGTCGCATACCCCCTCGCGGCGAACAGTCAATTCAGTCTGGTGGACTTTGCCGACCTCGATCTGTGTTTCCTGGGTCTCAATTCATCCTGGCAGATTGACCACCACTTCAGAAACCGAGCAAGCATCAATCCGCACGCCCTCATGGATGGGTTGTCACAATTGCCTGTAGAACGGCGATGGAAAATCGCTGTCTTCCATCACCCCCTGGACAGCGAGGAACCTTCACGGCTCAGCGATACCACCTTTAGAGATCATCTCACCACCAATGGCTTCCGCGTTATCCTCCATGGACACATTCACAAGACTCAGGCGCATCAGTACCAATACGACCATTCCGCCAAGATCGAAATTGTCAGCAGCGGCACCTTCGGCGCCCCGAGCAAAGATTGGCAACCCGGCTATGCCCGACAGTACAATCTGCTCCAACTCAACAGCGATCAGCTCACCGTCACCTCCTTCCACCAGCAGAAGGTAAACGGCGCCTGGGAGCGGGACCCTCGCTGGCGCACGGGACCCGACAGCGACCCGAGTTCCAGCTTTACGATCGTATGCTGACTGCCCGCTGACGCCCTTGCCCCAGCTTGCGGACTTTTCCGCAGCTGGGGCCGCCATTCACAGCCCTCAGCCACAATTTGCGGTTGGCACCGCTTTTGCCCTACCTCCTGCAGGGTCGGAATCTCCCGACCCGAGGAGGTCTCCGTGGAACGCATCAAAAACATCCTCTTACCCACCGATTTCAGCGCCTGCGCCGACAAAGCAGCCGCCTTTGCGATTCATTTCGCCCTCAGCTTCGGCGCGCGCCTGGTCCTGGCCCATGTCTCGATCATCTACGAGGAGCCCGATCACCGCCACACCGATGTTCAGGCCCACTTGCTCGAAGAACCCGAGGCCCGCTACCGCCGTCAACTCGAGGAGCACCTGGCCCGCGAGGGCGGTGCCGACATCGAACACGAGCTGGTCCAGATCCACGGCGTCAACGTCGCCGCCAGCCTCGCCGAATACGCCGAAAACCACGCCATCGACCTGATCGTCATGGGCACCCACGGCCGTCGGGGCTTCAAGCACTGGCTGCTCGGCAGCGTCGCCGAAGATCTGGTCCGCCGCGCACCCTGCCCGGTCTTTTCCGTGAAAGAGGCCTGGAGCGGCCGACCTCAGGACATGACCGCGATCCTCGTGCCCGTCGACTTCTCGCTGGCCTCGCGCACCGCCCTGCACAAGGCCCGCGTCCTCGCGGAACGCCTCGGCGCGCGTCTCCAAGTGCTGCATGTCGTCCAGCCGCCGGCCTATCCCGAAATTTACGCCTACGCCACCGACAGCGATTTCTTCGAGCAGGCGCGTGACAAGTCCCAAGAAATCCTCAAGTCGCTCGTGGCCGAAGAAGGACCTGCCGTCGAAACTACCATCCACGTCATCGCCGGCCACCCCTCTCGGGAAATCATTAAATTTGCCGAGGGCAACGGCTCGCTGATGATCATCATGGCCCATCTCGGCTTGTCCGGCCTGAGCGAGCGCGTGCTTGGCAGCGTCACCGAATACGTCGTGCGCTGCGCCGCCTGCCCCGTCCTGACCGCCGACCTCGGCCAATGACCAAGGAGGACCCCATGACCACCTTCCGCAAAATCCTTTTCGCCACCGACTTCTCGATGTGCTCGGAACGCGCCAAGCTGTTGGCCGGTAACCTCAAGGATACGCTCGGCTGCCACCTCGACGTCGCCCACGTCTACGACCCGACCGCCCTGGTCATGCCGCTGCCCTACAACACCCTGCCAGGTGTGGACCAATGGGTCGACGACCATTTCGACGTCTTCCGCAAACAGGGTCGCCGCGCTCTCGACGAGCTCTGCCCCGAACTGGGCGACGGCTGCAGCGCGGTCTTCCTCGAGGGCCAACCCGGACCGACCCTGGTCGACTACGCCAAAACCCACGAGATCGACCTGATCGTGATCGGCACCCACGGCCATCTCGGCCTGCAGCGCCTGCTCATGGGCAGCGTCGCCGAATACGTCATGCATCACGCCCCATGCCCTGTCCTGGTCGCCAAGGGCGACGAATAAGCCCGCTTCAGGAGGTCGTGCCGCGTGAGTGCCCAGCGCCAAGACACACTGGATCCCGCCTGTCGCCACTGCGGCAGCATCGTCGACCACGGCCAGGCGTATTGCTGCTCCGGCTGTGAAACCGCCTACGCCATAATCCGCGGTGGCGGCTGGCAGGCCTATTACGAGGTGCGCGACCGCGACACGGCCCGACCCGTGGCCCAAACCGCGCAGTCCTTCGACTACCTGGACAGCGGCGATTACCGCGAGCGCTACACCCAGCCCGACCAGGGCGAGCGCTGTGCCGCCCTGTTCCTCGACGGTCTGCGCTGCGGCGCCTGCTCTTGGCTGGTCGAGCAGGTCGCTCGCGCTCAGCCCGGCGTGCGCGAAGCCAGCCTGCACTTCGCCGAGGCGCGCCTGAGCCTGCGTTTCGCCGAAGAGGCCCAGCTCTCGGAACTGGCCAATCGCCTAGGCCAGCTGGGCTATACGGTCGGGCTCGTCCCTCACGGCGGCGAGCGCCAGCCGCGCACGGCCCTCCGGCTCGGCATCACCGGCGCCCTGGCCGGCAACTTAATGCTCATGAGCCTGCCGTTCTATGCCGGTCTCGAAACCGGCCCGACCGCCCTCATCTTCGGCTGGATCTCGCTGGCACTGGCGATTCCCCTGCTGCTCTACGGCGGACGCGAATACTTCGTCCGCGCCGCCGCGGCGTTGCGCTATGGCCTGCCTGGCCTGGATCTACCGATCGCACTCGGCCTCGCCGGCGGCTTCGCACTCAGCACCTACCATCTCCTGCGCGGCCAGGTTCACGGCCTCTATTTCGACTCCATGGGCATGCTCGTGTTCTTCCTGCTGCTCGGCCGCACGGCGCGCGAGGCCGGCATCGCCCGCGCCTTCAACGAAGCCCGCCGCCTGCTGGCCCGCATGCCCCAACTGGTCGAAACCTTGCGCGACGGCCGCTGGCTGCCCCTGCCGGCCGCCCAGGTCGTGCCCGGCGACCTGCTGCGCCTGCGCGGCGGCGATGTCCTGGCCGTCGACGCCCAACTCGCCAGCACCGAGGCCGTGCTCAACCTCCACGTCGTCAGCGGCGAATCACAGCCGGTGACGGTCCACCGCGGCGACGCCCTGTTGGCCGGCAGTATCAACCTCGGGGCCGCGATCGAGGTCCGTGCCGCCAGCTGCTTCAACGACTCGCGCTTCGCCCAGCTCGAACAAATGGCCCACGGTCTGCGAGAGCGCAAACCGGGCGCAGCGGCCGGCGCGGCCGCTTGGTACTTCCTCGCCTTCGCACTGGGTGCCGCCGCCTGGGCCGCCCATCACGGCTGGTCCGTTTCACCGACCCATGGCCTGAGCGCGGCACTGACGGTCCTGATCGTCGTCTGCCCCTGTGCCCTGGCCCTGGCCAGACCCCTGGCCGACGCCTTAGCCTTGCGCCAATCAGCGGCGCTGGGCGCCTGGGTCAAGGACAGTGACCTGTTCGCCCGTCTGCGCAGGATCCGCCGGGTCGTCTTCGACAAGACCGGCGTGCTCACGGATGGCGAGGCCCGCATTTTGCACCGCGCCACCTTCATCGCCAACCCGCACTGGCTCGAGGCAGCCGTGGCCGCGCTCGAGGAACAGGTCCACCACCCGCTCGTGGCCGCTTTCGCCCAGGTGCGCGGCCCGCGGCCCGCGATCGGCGAGGTCCGCGACGTGCGTGTGGTGCCAGGCGCCGGCCTCGGGGGCTGGGTCGACGGCCACCACGTGATCGTGGCCTCGCCCGCGCGCCTGACCGAGTTTGGCGTAAGCGCCGAGGCCCAGCGCCAATTTGAGCTGCACGCCGAACAGGTCCCGCCCTTCCTGACGCAGGTCGCCGTCCTGCTCGACGGCGTACCCGCCGCCTTCTACGGCCTAGCCGACCAAATTCGCGAAGAAGCGCCCGCCCTGGCCAGCGCCCTGCAGGCCCGCCAGCTCGACCTGACGATCCTCTCCGGCGACCGCTTCGCCGCCGTGGCCAGGGTCGGCGAGGCGATCGGTATCCGCCACCAGCTCGGCCACATGCTGCCCGAACAAAAACTGGCCTACTTGCAAAATCACGAGCCCGAGCACACCCTGATGGTCGGCGACGGCTTCAACGATATGGGCGCTTTGGCCCGCGCCTCCGTGGGCGTGACCCACGCCGCCGGCGCCGAGGCCGCGCTGCGCTTCGCCGACGTCATCTTCCGCGACCGCGAGCTGGGCCGCCTGGCCGGCTTGTTCGCCCTGGCCGACACCAACGAGCTGGCGGTGCGCTTAGGCACTGTTCTCTCACTGGCCTATAACCTGATCGCCGTCGTGCTCGCCGTCCAAGGCGCGATCGGCCCTTTGGGCGCCGCCTTGCTGATGCCGCTCAGCAGCCTCTCCTTGTTGGGTTTGCTCCTACTCGTCTTTCACTGGAGGCGCCGCGCATGGGCATCCTGATCTTTCTCATCCCCCTGGCCCTGGTCCTTTCCGGCGTGGCCGTGCTGGCCTACGCCTGGGCCTGCCGCTCGGGCCAACTCGACGACCTCGACTCGCCCGCCTATAAAATGCTAATCGACGACCGCCCCGGCGCGGACCGACCCAGCGAGCCCCACGCCTAGGCGAACGTATCTGTTCCGCAATAGCGCCCGCTGGAACGCATCTCAATGCTGTAAGTTAAAAGAAGTCCTTACCGCGGAAAATAGTTGGGCACCGAAAGTCGCCACATGCTTTTCCGTGTGCTCCGTGTTTTCCGTGGTTAAAATCCTCCTTTCTGTGCGGGCTCTGCGAGGTTCCTTTCCTCAAAGAACCGCGAAAGCAGCCGAGCCGGGAATTACAGGACAATCGAAAGCTCACAACAATCTGCAAAACCAGGCTGGACCAAAGAAGTCAACCGGCTGGCACGAATGATTAACGCATACACTCATTGCTGTTGTAATAGTCTCACGATATATGAAATCCATTTTTGCAAAAAAGCAGACCTGATTTATCAACTTATGCACATATGGTCATTAGCCTAAGTACTTTCATTTTATTGACATACTTGACAGGACTAGCCTATCAGAATAGAATATGCCACTTGTTCACACAAGCATCGATCAAAACTGGAGAACTAGCATGAGCTCAAAATTGACTTTTCTGGCGTTGTTGACCTTTTTTGCTGTCACCTTTCTGTTTCCTACCAAGGTACTTGCGTTTCCTTTTGGACTTAGAATCATCTATTACGATTCAAACGGCAACGACACGGGCAGGGATTATTACTGTTTTGGCCAATGGTTTAGCTATGGCACGCCATCAGCCAGCTCTGTGGAAGACGTAGATCCTCGGTATTGTCAGGGTGGTGAGTTCATTAACGCACAGTTATTGTACGAGTGAGTTTCGTTCACCAAGATTTAGTCAGATTGGACCCAAAATCGGACGCGTAGTGCTTTGTCCGCACAGGATTCACTCAGCCCCTTTCCTCGTCTACGCCTCTGCTCCCCCAGTGGGGGCCCCTTGGGAGATCTCACTGGGGGAGAAGCTGCGCCATAGAAAAAGCATGCAACGCTTTCCCTCTATAGTCCGTAGCGGTGCCTGTCTCGACTTTATCACCAAGCAGGCGCTTGCTGGTCGACACCCGCAGGGTCGGCCTAGACCTATGAAGACCTATGAGCAAGCACTTGATCCGCGGAGCCGCGCCTGGCAAGGCGGCAAGGCAACGTCATAAAGCAGGCGAGTTCGAGCCGCGATGCCCAATCGCGGTTCGAAGCTAACTTGTCAGGTTGTTCTTCTTCCAGTAACATCGCGCCTTCCCAACGAACAAAGCAGACTCTCCAGTCAGGGACTATTGCCCATTCTGTGGAATATTTCGCAGCCAGTCAATTCCGCCCTCTCCCTGCGGCGACGAATTGGCTCCCCGGCACTGTGTGCCAACCCCGCCCAAAACCACGCCCTGAGCGGGAATTCACCTCAATTCAGGCCATCCTTCGGCGCACCTCAACCACTCGACATGATACGCGGGTTTTCACCCTGGTGATTGGCACCGCTTTTGCCCTGTGGTGCCCTGAGCCGTCCGTGGCCCGGCGGCCCACCGCGACACTGTATCGAGGAAAACCACATGAACACAGAACGCTTCCGCTATGACGACGACATCGTGCGCAAGTTTCTCTGGGCCTCCCTGATCTGGGGCCTGGTGGGCATGCTCGTGGGCGCCCTGATCGCGCTCCAGCTCGCCTGGTGGCCGGCCAACATGGGCTCCATGTTGTCCTTTGGCCGCCTGCGCCCACTGCACACCAACGCCGTCATCTTTGCCTTTGCCGGCAATGCTTTCTTCTGCGGCATGTACTACGCGTCCCAGCGCCTGCTCAAGACGCGCATGTACTCCGATCTGCTCTCCCGCATCCACTTCTGGGGCTGGCAGGCGATCATCGTTTCCGCCGCCCTGACCCTGCCGCTCGGCATCACCACCTCTAAAGAGTACGCCGAGCTCGAATGGCCAATCGACCTGGCCATCGCGGTCGTCTGGGTCGTGATGGCGGTCAATTACTTCTTGACCATCCTGCGCCGCCGCGAGCGCCACCTCTACGTCGCCATCTGGTTTTTCATCGCCTCGATCGTGACCGTGGCCGTGCTCCACATCTTCAACTCGTTGGAACTGCCCGTCAGCTTCCTCAAGAGTTACTCGATCTACGCCGGTGTCCAAGACGCGCTCGTGCAGTGGTGGTACGGTCACAACGCCGTGGCCTTCTTCCTGACCACCCCCTTCCTCGGCCTGATGTACTACTTCATGCCCAAGGCCGCCGAGGGTCCGATCTACTCCTACCGCCTCTCGATCATCCACTTCTGGTCGCTGGTCTTCCTCTACATCTGGGCTGGCCCGCACCACCTGCTGTTCACCTCTCTGCCCGACTGGGCTCAGACGATGGGCATGCTGTTCTCGCTGATGCTGATCGCACCCTCCTGGGGCGGGATGATCAACGGTCTGCTGACCCTGCGCGGCGGCTGGCACAAGCTGCGCACCGATCCGATCCTCAAGTTTATGGTCGTCGCCATCACCTTCTACGGTATGTCGACCTTTGAAGGCCCGATGCTCAGCATCAAGTCGCTCAACAAGCTGGCCCACTACACCGACTGGATCGTCGCTCACGTCCACGGCGGCGCCCTGGGCTGGAACGGCTTCCTGACCTTCGGTATGGCCTACTGGCTGGTACCGCGACTGTACAACACCAAGCTGCACTCGGTGCGCCTGGCCACGGCCCACTTCTGGCTTGGCCTGCTGGGTATCCTGGTCTACATGCTCTCGATGTACATCTCGGGCCTGACCCAGGGTCTGATGTGGCTGGACTTCGACAAAGACGGCTACCTGGTTTACCCGAACTTCATCGAGACAGTTGCTGTGATCATCCCCTTCTACTGGCTGCGCCTGATTGGTGGCACCATGTACATCGCGGGCATCATCGTCATGTTCTATAACCTGATCAAGACGATCGCTCCCGTCAAGGTACCCGCCGACACCGAGGCCGAAGCCGCGCCCTATGAGCGCAAGCCGATCTTGGGCAAGTTCCACTACCGCCTCGAGGGCGCACCCTTGCGCTTCACGGTGCTGACGGTCATCGCCGTCGCCATCGGCGGCCTGGTCGAAATCGTGCCGATGATCGCCATCGAGTCGAACGTGCCCTCGATCGCCTCCGTCAAGCCCTACACCCCGCTTGAGCTGGCCGGTCGCGACCTCTACATCCGCGAGGGCTGCGTCAGCTGCCACTCGCAAATGGTGCGCCCGCTGCGGGCCGAAGTCGAGCGCTACGGCACCTACTCCAAGTCCGGCGAGTTCGTCTACGACCACCCCTTCCTCTGGGGCTCCAAACGCACCGGTCCCGACCTCCACCGCATCGGCGGCAAGTACCCCAACCTCTGGCATCTGCGCCACATGGAAGACCCCCGCTCGATCGTCAAGGAATCGATCATGCCGCCCTATCCCTGGCTGCTGAAGAACCAGCTCGACCTTGGCTTGATCGGCGACAAGGTCGCGGCCATGTCGAAACTGGGCGTCCCCTACGACCAGGCCACCATCGACAACGCCACCGACCTGGCCCGTGCCCAAGCACAGAGCATTGCCGATGACCTGGCCACCTCCGGCGTGACCGACACCGGGGACAAGGAGATCGTCGCACTGATCGCCTACCTGCAGCGACTCGGCACGGACATCAAGGAATAGGAGGCCGACCATGTTGAAAGAACTGATATCACAGGGCAACTTCGCCATCTGGCCGCAGATCTCGCTCGTCCTGTTCTTCGCTACCTTCACGGCGATCCTGCTGTGGACGCGACGTCGGGGCGCGGAAAGTCACTACCGCTACATGGCCGGGCTGACGCTGAACGATGCCACCGAGGAGATGGATCATGAGTGAAGACAAGAAACTTGAACATGCCCACGACTTCGACGGCATAGTCGAGCTGGACAACGATCTGCCGAATTGGTGGCTCGGCATCTTCTGGGTGACCATGGCCTTGGCCGTGTTCTACGTGCCCTACTACCACTTCATGCATCCCGAGAAGTTGCCTCAAGCCGCGCTCGCGACCGACCTGGCCGCTCGCGCCGCCGCGCTCGAGAAGGCCCAGGCCGGCAAACCCCAGGGCGAGGACCAGGAAGCGGCGCTCAAGGCCCGCTACGAGGCCGGCGGCTGGCAGGCCTCTGCCAAGACCGACTTCGACACCTTCTGCATGCCCTGCCATGCACCTGACGGCGGTGGCACGATTGGCCCCAACTTCACCGACGACTACTACATCCACGGTGGCAAGCTCACCGACCTCTATCACACCATCAGCGAGGGCGTGCTCGACAAGGGCATGGTCAGCTGGAAACTCACCATGAAACCCGAGCAGATGGAAAACCTAGCCTTCTACGTACGCTCCCTCCACGGCACCACCCCGGCCACACCCAAAGCACCACAGGGTGTCAAGGTCGATGCCGACTTCAATCCCATCCCCGGCGAAGCCCCCGTCGGGCTCGACGTTCCGCCCGTCACCCCGGGCGAGACGCCTGCCGAAGCTCCGGCCGAATCCACCGGTCCCTGAGTCGCATCCATCCGCGGGGCGGCCGTCCGCCCCGCCTTACCGCTTCTCCGAGGAACACGTCCGATGGCTAAACCCCACCCCGTCAAAGAGCGCGTCACCACCATCGGTGAGGGCGGGCATCGTTTCTGGCTCTATCCTGCTTCCTTTAGCGGGCTCTGGCTGAACCGCCGCCGTATCGTCGCCTACCTACTGGTGCTGGTCTACTTCCTCGTGCCCTGGACCAAGATCAATGGCCACCAAACGATCTTGCTTGACGTCGCCGAGCGCAAGTTCGCCGTCTTCGGCATCGTTTTCTGGCCCCAGGACCTGCTGATCTTCTGGTTCTTCTTAGTAGGTTCGGTCGTCGTCATCTTCTTGATTACCGCCCAATGGGGCCGACTCTGGTGCGGTTGGGCATGTCCCCAGACCGTCTTTCTAGAGCACGTTTTTCGTCGCATCGAGACCTGGGTCGAGGGCGACAGCCAGCGCCGCCAGCGCCTCGACAAGGGGCCCTGGACAGCCGAGAAAATCGCCAAGAAAACCGCCAAATACGGTCTCTTCCTGATTGTCTCCAGCCACTTCGCCAATACCGCCCTATGTTATTTCGTCGGCACCGACCAGGTCCTCTACATGACGTTCCAGGACCCCAGCACCCACTGGAGCTGGTTCACCTTCATGGCCGTGCTGAATTTCCTGTTTTTCCTCAACTTCGCCTGGTTCCGCGAGCAGTTTTGCCTGATCGCCTGCCCATATGGCCGCTTCCAGTCCGTGCTGCTCGACAGCGACTCGATGATCGTCGGCTACGACTACACCCGCGGCGAACCGCGCTCTGTGATGCGCAAACACGAGACCCAAGTGGGCGGCGACTGCATCGACTGCAACCGCTGCGTCGCCGTCTGCCCAACCGGTATCGACATCCGCATGGGCCTGCAAATGGAGTGCGTCAATTGCACGGCCTGTATGGACGCCTGCGACGAGATCATGACCAAGATCCATCGCCCAAAAGGTCTGATTCGCTACACCTCGATCGCCAACCTCGAGGGCCGGCTGCGCCGCTTCTTCCGCCCGCGCACGATCGCCTATACTGCGATCTTCATCCTGCTCTGGAGCATCGGCGGGTTCCTGTTGCTGAACCGCGGCGAGGTTATCATCCGCCTGGTACGCCCACGCGGCACCAGCTTCACCCTGGCCGAGGACCAGCGGGTCGTCACCAACCTTTTTCAGGCTAAGGCCAGCAACAAGACGGCCGAACCGCTCGTGCTCGTGCCCAAAGTCCCAGCAGGCTACGAACTCGTCGCCGCCCTCAACCCCTGGACCATCCCACCCCAGGAAACCGCACTCAACCAAATCTTTGTCCGCAAAAACTCGGCGTCCTTCTCCCACAGTGGCAAGGAACGCCTCAAGATCGGTTTCTACCACGACAATCAACTCGTGCGTGAGGCCGAAGTCACCTTAATGGGGCCCGTCCAATGAACAACGCCTGGAAATATATTGTCATCAGCCTGCTGGCATCCGTCGCCATTTTCCACGTCGGGGCCATCGTCGTCATCGGCGATCGCGACTACCAGCTCACCAGCACCGACTACTATGAACGCGAGATCGCCTACCAGGATACGCTCGAGGCGCTGCGCCGGGGCAAGGCGATGATCTGGCGGACCGCCGAACAGAACAATCGGCTCGAGATCAAGGTCACAAATCTGAACGGACAGCCGCTGACGTTGGCCCAGCCCAGCGTGCGCCTTTACAAGCCCAACGACGCGGACCAGGACCGCAGCCAAGCCTTGGCGACCGACGAGCCTGGCACCTACGGGCTGGATTTGACGAACCTCAAACCTGGACCCTGGCAGCTCACCGTCGAAGGGCTGCACGAGGGCCAGAAAATGGCTTGGCAGACGCGTCTGCTGGTCCGTTGAGGAGTGGTGGATGTTGGCCACCTACGCAATAATTGTGTTGACCGGTTTCGCCGGCAGTTTCCACTGCGCCGCCATGTGCGGTCCTTTCGTCGGCTACTTCCGCCTTCACGGCGCGGCCGGCAGCTCCCACCTGGCCTACCAGGCCGGCCGCTTGACCGCCTATCTAATTCTGGGCGCGCTTGCGGGTCTGCTGGGCCAGGGCGTATTCTTCGCCAGCGCGACGGTGGGCCTGCAGCGCGGCCTGATGATCGTCATGGGCCTGTCGATGATTGCCGTCGGCCTCACTTACTACCTGCCCAAACGCGCACGAAGCCCACGGCTGCGCGGGCCCTTCAACTGGCTGCGCAGCCAATTGGGCCAACTCCACGGCCGCGAACGCGCCGCGCTGCTCGGCCTACTCACGACACTATTGCCCTGCGGCTTCCTTTACGCTTACGCCCTGGCGGCGCTGGCCACCGGCAACCCACTGGCCGGCATGGCGACTATGGCGGCATTCTGGCTGGGCACGCTGCCGACCTTGCTCGGCATCAGTTGGCTGACGACGAAAGTCGCCCCAAGGCTCCCCGCCCAACTGGCTCGCCTGACGCCGCTACTCCTTGTCCTGCTCGGCCTGCTCGCCCTGACCGGCAAATGGCAGGCCCTGGCCGGCCCCTGTCACGATACCCTATGCCTTAAGTAGGCAGGCTGACATATAATCGATCTCAGACACAGCACGTAGGGGGATCGTTGATGAATCGGTCAGCCATGGAGCGCGCCTATCACCTGAGTATGGCCGGTCTATTGCTGGCCAGCGTGGTCTTGGGTTTTGCCAGGACGTTCTACTTTCGCCCACTGTTCCCAGAAATGCACACCAATATTCCACCAGAGCTTTTCTTCCATTTCCACGGTGCCTGTTTCACGGCCTGGTTCCTACTATTGCCAATCCAATCCCTGCTGATCGCACGTGGGCAACTGAAGCGCCACAGAGCATGTGGCATAGCGGGCGCGGTCCTGGCCCTACTGATGTTGTTCGCCGGCACCTATGGCGCGCTTATCGCAGGTTCGCGACCAAACGGCTTCATCGGCATGCCCATACCGCCAAAGATTTTTTTGGCGATCCCCCTATCAAGCATGCTCCTATTCGCCATATTCATTACCGCGGCAATCTTAAAGAGGCACGATGCCCAAGACCACAAGCGCTGGATCCTACTCTCGAGCATTTCCTTGATTGAGGCCGCCGTGGGCCGCTGGCCCTTTGCCTTTATCACAGCACCATCGCCGCTGCCCTATGTGGACGCCAGTGCATTGCCAGCCCTGATGTTTCTCATGCCTATGATTGCATGGGATATCTTCAGTCGGAAGCGACTCCACAAAGTCACAGCCATCGGCGGAGCACTATTGATCCTCATTACCGTGATGCGGATGCCTCTCGCCCAAACCGAAACCTGGAATCACTTTGCCACATGGGCCTTCGAGCTGGTCCGATAAAAGATTGCATGAAGCTCGCTCGCACGGGGGTATTGTCCGTGATCAGTTCCAAAAGGAACAACTCTGCCCACGTGGCGGGCATGGCCACTATGGCGGCATTCTGGCTAGGCACGCTGCCGACCTTGCTCGGCTTCAGTTGGCTGACGACGAAAGTCGCCCCAAGGCTCCCCGCCCAACTGGCTCGCCT
>CAYRFM010000012.1:110666-112261 GCA_964423555.1 uncultured Holophagae bacterium
GACGCCGCTGCTCCTTGTCCTTCTCGGCCTGCTCGCCCTGACCGGCAAATGGCAGGCTCTGGCCGGCCCCTGCCACGATACGTTGTGCATGAAATAGTAACCCCTTCTAACTAGGGAACAAGTTACCGCCAGTTTTGTGAATCTCAAAAACTTTATCGACAAGTAAAGCCACTTCACTTTTCAAGTGTTTAGGGTTTGCATTTCTGAGGGGCTTAAGAATTGGAGGGTGCATCCACCACTCAATGCCATTCTGACCAGCCTGTAGACAATCGAACACTTCCAGAAAACCGGTACCAAATGTATAGAGATAGAATAGCGCAACAGAAAGGTTGATATTTATGTTTTCTGATTTCATCCAGGTAACAGGCTGTGTCGCGACGATCCATTGAAGGGTATAAACATTTCTAATTCTTTGACTTGCACTATATTTCCCATCCTCAGACCCGGACACCCAACCCATTCGTCGCCACTCTTCGCATAAAGACAAAATTGAGTGAGCGTCAGGGTTAAATTCAACATCTTTCAACTGTAATCGATTCACAAGATATGACACTACCAGTTTTATATGAAATAACACCTTAGTTTCAATCATCACTCAGGCGAGCTCCCAGATAGTGACATGGAGAATTTAATTCATCAATACAGATTCTTCTCAGCCAAATACACGCGAAGAGAAGTAACTGCCTCCACTCGATGCTCATAATCACTAAGTGACCGCTGTTCTTTTTCGGTCCGCTCACTGGGCCTCTTTTCAAAAATGACGGCAATATCCTCGGACATGTACTCATAATCCTGCAGACATTGTCCCCAGTCTTGCTCACCGATAAACTTTTTCAGAACAGATGAAAATGCCGGGTCCAGAGAAGGGTCCATGGTGCCCTCAAAGACCGCGGCCCAATCCCTCCCGGCTTGGGCAGGCGGCACACTGACGGCGATGACGGGTCTCACGCGTTTTGAAAAACTGGGTTGACTCGATACCCCGGACGCCTGCGCGCGATGTAACATACTCATACCGCCACCTTCCACAAAGTGTTAGAGCTTAATCGTTATACCCGTTCCTGCAATTCTTGGACCATCGAAATGTCTCATGTCGAGAGACAACTTTTTGAGTGCGAGGTTTTTTGGGGGGTTCTCCTCTTTCCTGCAAGAAAGAGCGTACATTGTATAACGGTTAGACAGTCTAATCAATGACTTGGCCGGGGTTCGCCACAACAGTTTACATGTTGAGACGCCTGAGCCCCTCCTCACTCATGATTATGACCGGTCTTGTTCTAGCAGGCAAGGATATTTCGGCACTAACCCATTTTCCAAAACAACCAAGCCCACGCAGTTTCATTTTTTACTTTTGATGGAGGGCTCAGACAGCCAGCCTGACCGCATCGCTGACACGCCCGACCCGACGCCGGTCAGCTGCATGTGATACGCCGTTATCCGTGCCCTTCCGTGCCCTTCCGTGTTTTCCGTGGTTAAAAAGAAGGGACAACCGCGGCCAGCCGTTTTCAACCATGTAAAGAAGGGCCTTTTCGTGGTGGCAGCGCAGAAACAAAAAAAGCCCGCTGGACGAACCAGCGGGCCTTTTTGTGGTTTGTTTTGGC
>CAYRFM010000013.1:0-110907 GCA_964423555.1 uncultured Holophagae bacterium
GTTCCCTGCGACGGATGGCAAGCTGGCGGCGGGGGCGCCTAGCCTTACCGCACTTGACTCTGCTTCGCCCAACAATCGCGTTCCCTGCGACGGATGGCAAGCTGGCGGCGGGGGCGCCTAGCCTTACCGCACTTTATTCTGCTCCGCCTACCATACGTGTTCCCTGCGAATTGACCACCGATGTTTTTATCAGCTACTGCCGCGATGATCAGGTCTTCTTAGACCGCCTGCTGCAAACCCTGGAGGGTCAAAGGGATAACGCGAAGCCCAATGCGGGTGCCTAGCGGCCCCCGCCAGGCTTGCCTTGGTGACGGGGAACGCGCTTGAAGGGCGGAGCCGGCGTTAAAGTTTAACCTCCAGCCTCGGGATGCCTGGCCCGCGGCCCCCTGTCGGCGCTAGGCGGTAAGTCTACCCAGACAGAGACAGTTACTCCACTGGACAACAAATTTTCTGGCACACAAATTGCCCACTGGCTGGCATCCACCCGCTGGGTGGGAGTTCCTCGAATAGGTGTTTCATGTTAAAAGCCCTGCTCCTGCTTCTTTTCTGCCTCTCGGCCTCGGCCCAATCCCTTCAGCCTGTCGCTTCGCTCGATATCGATACGGGCACTTATGCCGGCTCGTACCCCGACTCCTTCACCCCTTTTGGCGATGATGTCTACGCCCTCGCCAACATCGACGAGCAACGTGTCCTGGTCAGGATGGCCAATGGCTCCGCCGCTAACGCCAGCGAGGTTCGCTACGAGAACCAAACGATTCCAGCCCTGTCGCTGGCACGTCACGGGGATGCGCTTTTTGCCCAAGTCAATGTC
This sequence comes from uncultured Holophagae bacterium, assembly GCA_964423555.1. GTDB lineage: Bacteria > Acidobacteriota > Holophagae > Acanthopleuribacterales > Acanthopleuribacteraceae > CAYRFM01. The sequence continues at coordinate 812 of CAYRFM010000013.1, forward strand.
GGCACCTATGTTATCGATACGCCCGGAGCGGCGCCGCACTACCTGCCAACCTCCGCCTCCTGGATCGGCGCTATGCCCGATGGGCAGGTGATGATGCTGAGCTTCGACCATTTGCTCTACCGCTATGTGCGCGGTGTCGGTCTGGAAGAAGTCGGCAGGCTCGACGACGGCACGGCCTACCTGAGCGTGCCCATCCCTTTTGACAACGCACTCTATTATCTGGCCTTCGAGCTCGGCGGTGAGCTGGAGTTGCGCGCCATCGCCACCAGCGGCGAGCGCTCAAAAATCGCGACGCTCAGCACTTCCACCGACACAGATCTCAGTTTGGGCAGTATCCAGACCACCGTTGTCGGCAGCGAACTCTACTTTGCCTTCACCCATTCGTATGCCATGAGCCAACTCTGGCGCACCGATGGCACCGCCGCGGGCACGCATCTCGTCTTTGAACGGAATTACCAGGGTTACTCGCCCGCCTTTGTCAGTCTCGTCGGCTGGAACCAAGGCATCGCCTTCTCGACTGCCACCGAATCCAATCTCTTTCTCTACGCCAACGGCCATTTGGAAACCCTGCCCATCGACAACACCAACGTGCCCCTGAGTCGCTTGACGCCGCTCGGCCAAAACTTGCTGTTCGTCGCCCAGGGCGGGATATACCGCAAGGGCGTCAACGAACCGCCCCAGCGTCTCTACAACGGCCACCTGCCAACCCAGTACGACCGCCCCATGGTGGTCGGCAACGGCCTGGCCTATCTCATCACCGAGGACGGCCTCTGGACCAGCGACGGCACCCAGGCCGGCAGCGGCCTGAACCCGCTCACCGGCTACCGGGCCGAAGGCGATCCATTCCCTCGCGCAAACGAGCTGTGGCTGTCGGGCCATCGCCAGGGCTTTTACCCCGAGCTTTTGGTCCTGCCCAATTCCGGTCAAATCCAGATCCACGAACTCAACACCGCCATCTACGAATTTTCCGAACACCACACCTACCCGCTTGGCACGCACCTGCTCTATCGCCACCAACCGACCCAAACCCTGCACGCCGTCACCGGCACGACGGATAGCATCCTCGACACCCAGGTCCACCGCATCCTGACCCAAACCGCAAGCCACCTCTACTACCTCAAATTCGTGAATGCCAGCACCCAGCTCTGGCGCACCGATGGCACCCCTGCCGGCACGACCTTGTTGCTGACCAACGGCGGCGAGGGCCAACCCTCGGTACAGTACGTCTTTCCCAGCGGCGACCAGCTCTACTACACCAATGAGCTCAACTACGTCTACACCGTCCACCGCCTTCGCGCCGACGGTGTGAGCGAACAACTCACGGGCTACTCGGGCTACCTAGTCTACTTCGCCGATGGCCTTGGCGGTCTCTATGTGAGTGATCAGGAAGGCCCCGGGCGAACCCTCTGGCATGTCGACGCACATCAGACCGAGTTCCAAAACATCATCAGCCTAGCCGGCTACGAAAGCGAGGGGCCCACCTTCCGCATGATCGCCAACCGCCTGTGGATGAGGGTCGCTCATTACCAAGATGTCACCCTGATCAGCAGCGACGGCACCGCTGAGGGCACCGTTACCTATCTGGATGGCGCACAGGCGGCCACGCTGCCGATCGAGATCGACGGCCAAGCCGGCATGGTCGTCACTCATGACGGCCTGGAGGGCTTCGCCCTCAGCGACGGCAGCGCGCCCTTCTCAGCCGATGACCTGACGGTCATCCTAAGTGCCGACGCAGCGGTGTTCCCTGGCGATGGTTTGGGCCAGGTCTTCGGCACCGAGGCGCATGGCGAAAACCAACTCTGGCGCTATGACTTGGAGACCGGCGATGCCGTCTATCTGGCGCCCTTGACCCCCGGGCTGCGTCCCTTCCAACGGGTCGAGGTCGGCGAGACGACCCTCCTGCTGCTCGCCGGGCAAGGTCTTGTCGAACTCTGGCAGAGCGACGGCAGTGTCGAGGGCACCGAACAACTGGCCAGCTTCGAGGGCAAGGCCGTAGCCGGCCTCGTGCTTGACGATCGCTTTTACTTCAGCGCCCGCGGGCCTGAAGGTGATCGCCACCAGCGCCTCTATGTTTGGGACGAGGCCGAGGGGCTCCAAAGGCTGGCCGCCAGCGCCGCCCTCGGCGAACCCACCGACCTGGCCGTGGTCGAAGGCCACCTCTACTTCAGCGCCGACGACAACCTCGACTACCGCATCTTCCGCCTCGGCGAAGGCAGCAGCCTGCCGCCGATCCAACTCACCGCCAGGCACCTAAACGCACGCGGCGATTTTGTGCGGGTCTCCGCCGAGCAGATCCCAGGCGCCAGCTATCACTGGCAGGTCCAGAACGCCATTACCCTGGGCCCGACCAACCACGCCAGCCTGCTGATGCGCGTCTCACCCAGGGCTCAGGCACGGGTCACCGTCACCGTCACCCTGGCCAATGGCGACGTGCGTCAGGGTACGCTCGATCTGAACAGCCCCAGACCTGTCAAGCTCCAGCAGGGCAGCCCCATGAAAATTCACCGCCCCTAAGCCATGTCCCTTGCCCGGTCCGGATGATCCGTTCCGGGTAGTTCCCACCAAGCAGTCCCGGTCCGGCTGATCCGACCGGGCTGCTCTTCTACGACACCTGCGCTGTCTACTAAGATCGAGCCAGATTAACTGCAAAAACATCCATGCACCTGTGGCTATAATAGGCGCTGCCGAACGCTGCGCCGAGGTCACGGTCCATGGACAAACTCATCTTGCTCGCCCCTGTCATCACAGCCAGTTTCCTGCTGTGGCGGGGCTTTGCCTGGACCTTCAGCTACTGGTACCTGCCCTTGATGCTGCTGGTGCCGGCCTTCCTGACCATGGACGGGCCGGGCATCCCGCCGCTGGCGTTCTATACCGCCGGCTTCCTGCCGTTTTTCCTGAACCGTGATTTCTGGCGAACGGCCATCACCGATGCCCACTGGGTCGACGGCTTCGTCTACCTGTTCATCGCCGTCGCCTGTCTCAGCGAGCTGGTCAACCTCCATTTCGCCTCGGCCCGTCAGGTCCTTTTCCTGCAGGCCCTGACTCTGTGGGGTCCCTACATCGCCATGCGGCGGGTGATCCTCGAAGGCCCCAGCGAGTTCGGTGTCGCCCGCGCGATCACCATCGCCATGGCCCTGATCGGCATCTACGGGCTTTACACCTTCCGCTTCGGCGTCAACCACTTCCTCATTCTGCGCAACATCTGGCCCTACTTCGCCTCTCTGCCAGGCCTAGCCGTGTGGCCGCGTTGGGGCTTTTTCCGAGCCGCCGGTCCGTTCATGCACCCGATCACCGCCGGCATCGCTTTTGGCTTCGCCATGCCGCTGGCGCTCTGGCTCTGGCGCAGCCGTGCCCGCCCGCAGCGCTGGCTCGACCTCGGCACCCTGGCGGCGACCGCCATCGGCGTGGCCACGACCCTGAGCCGCGGCCCTGTCATCGGCGCCCTCGCCGCCGTCGCCTTCTACCTCATGGGCGAGAGTCGCAATCGCGTCCTGCTGTTCGGTGCGACCGGCGCGTTGCTGTTGTTCCTGAGCGTGCCAGGCTCGTTCAAAATCGCTGAATACTTCGACGCCACCCGCAACACTGCCACGAGCGTCGAGCAGGAGACCGCGATCTACCGTCGCGACCTGCTCCTCAACTACATCGAGGTCGTTAAGAAAAAGCCCTGGTTGGGCTATTCCTTTACGTTGGTACCCGTCATTGAGGACCAGAACTCCATCGATAACGGCTACCTGTTCGTCGCCCTCGAGTGGGGCGTGATCGCCGTCTTCGCCATGCTCATGACCATGCTGGGTCCCATTTTCGCGATGATTTGGCTGGGCACGCGGCAGGACCTCGACCCCGTGCAACGCGGCCAGGCCTGGGCCTTGTGCGGCGCCCTGCTCGGCTGCGCGTTCAGCGCGACCACCGTCGCTCTGGTCCCACCGGTGACGACGATCATGGCCCTCTTCGCCGGCTGGGCGACCGCCCTGATGGTCCGCCACCGGCGTGGGCTCTACGACGAAGAGGCCAGTCTGATCGACCCCCTCGAGGGCGAAGCGGACAGCGCCGCGGTCGTCGCTCAAGCGCCACCAGGGCTGAAGATCCTCTGATCCCGAGCGACAGAGAACGGCTGCGACAAACTTCCGAATTCTAGCCTTGTCATCTTTGCTTGCCTCACTGCTTCAGCAATTTTCGCGCTCCGTAAAAACTCCCGTTGAATAAATCAGAAAAAATGCTGGTTTTCTTGGATTTGAAACTTGTTCTCAACTGAGCTCGAAAGGTATCATGGTGCCAGCTCTATGGGAGGCCCGTTTTGGACCGTTCGACACCTGCTCACGGCGAGGCGTACGCGCTCGATCACGAGGCGGAAGCTGCTTCGCTCCTATCGCAACACCCCCTGCTCGGCGAAAAAATTGCCGCGGCAACTGCCCTTGATTCTGGGCAGGTCCCAGCCATGCTCCGCGAGCTGCTGCGCTTCCTCGAGTTGGTTGGCGACTGTGACCAGACGCTCTCGCCGCCCCAGCGTCTCGACCTGGCCTGGCATGAGTTGATTCTTTTCACCCGTGTTTATGCTGACTGGTGCGACCGCCACTTCGGCCGCTTCATTCACCATCAACCTGGCGGCTCGGCTGCGGAGAACCACGCCCGACTACGGCGCACCCTGATGCGCTACAGCCTGCGTTTCGGCGCGCCCGACCCGCGTTTCTGGGGCGATCACCCCTATTATGGCGAGGGTGTCGACTGCGGCGCCTGTGCCACTGCCTGATTTCGGAGGACGCATGTACCTGCAAGGCACCCTTGCGATCGACCCCAGCCAACTGACCCAGGTCGTCCGTAAAAAGCCGACCAAGGCCTTCAAGAAACTGCTCTACCTGCTGACCGCCGGCGTCATTAGCGACAAGATGGAGCACGAGACTTTTTGCGCAATCTCGATCCTGCAACAGCTCAACACCGCCTTCCGCTCCCTGGGCCTGACCAACATCGTCCACTTGGCCAAGGATGAGATTACCTTCTATCTCGACGAGCACGGTCTCGAGGACGACCTGCGCACCGCCCTGGACCATTTCAAGCTCGAGGTCGACGCCGTCGAGTCCCGTGCCTTCCAAACCTTGAAGCTCGTGCTGGAACACGAGGACGACCTGCTGAAGTACCTGATCTCCGTCCAAATCGAACGCATCCACAAGCCCGGGACCTACCCGATCCACGTCGAGGTCGACGGCCTGATCAAGCGCTTCCGCGCCCATCAGGGGGAGAGCCCTGAGTCGCTGCGCAACCGCATTGCCAGCGAACTCCCCGATAGCGAGGCCCACGAGCGTCTGCTCCTGCGAATGCAGGACCATTTCGAGCTCTTTCTCGGTCATCTCGGCCTCGCGCTCAAGTCGTTCATCGGCGTTGACAGCCTGGTTCAGCACGCCAAAAAGACCCTGATCCGGCCGCGTGCTCCCGTCTCCGACCGCGAACAGCTGCCGTTCCACTCCCAGGCGGCCCGCCCAGCGCTCTGCGGCTACGCCGGCGCCAGTGACCTGATGCTCTACACCTTGGTCTGGTCGTCCCTGGCTCACAGCCACAACTGGCACATCGCCGACTGCACCGTCGTCGACGAGGCCGGCTCGACCTTGATGTCGGTTGGCGCGCAGGGCTTCGACGCCGCCACGTCCAGTGCGCTCGACCCTGAGGCGGCCTTCGAGTTGCCCAGCGGAGCGGACGTCAGCCCCGGCGAGACCGACCAATCGGCCCGCGACGACGGCGACGGCGGCAGCTGGTTCGGTGGCGACAGCGGCAACAGCGGCGACAGCGGGGGTGACAGCTCCGGCGACAGCGGCTGCAGTAGCTGCAGCAGCGGCTGTGGCAGCTGCGGTGGAGGCGATTGATGGCGCGCCCAGCAGCGTGGCGCCGATGATGAAGGGCAAGCGCTGCCTGCTGACCGGCGCCACGGGCGGCATCGGTCGTGCAATCGCCCGCGGTCTACTGGAGCGCGAGGCCGAGGTGATCCTCGTCTGTCGCGACCCGCAGCGGGGTCGCCTGCTGCGCGATCGGCTCGTCGCCGAGACTGGCAACCAGCAGGCCCATCTGATGCTGGCCGATCTCTCCTCGCAACAGTCGATTTTCGAACTGGTCCAGGCCTTCAACCAGCGCTTCCAGCGCCTGCATGTGCTCATCAACAACGCCGCCGTGATCCTGCCCAAACGCCAGGAAACCGTCGATGGCCTGGAGATGCAGTTCGCCGTCAACCACATGGCGCCCTTTCTGCTGACCAACCTTCTGCGCGAGCCACTCGAGAAGGCGGCGCCCGCGCGTATCATCACGGTCGCCTCCGAGGCCCATCGCCGCGCCGGCCTGGCCATCGACGACCTTCAGTCCGAGCGCTGCTACAATGCGCGCACCGTCTACCAGCGCACCAAATTGGCCAATATGCTGTTCACGTTCGAGTGCGCGCGCCGTTTCCCGGCCTCGAAAGTCACCGCCAACTGCCTGCACCCAGGCGTTTTCCCCACGGAACTCTTGGGCCGTTACATCGGCCGCTGGGCCAGCCTGGTCCCCTGTAAATGGCTGTTCCCCCATCCCGCCAAGGGCGCCCTGACGCCCCTCTACCTGGCCGAGTCGCCCGAACTCAAGTCGGTTTCCGGCGGCTATTTCATCAAATGCGAGGCCGTGCGCGCCTCGGAACTCAGCCGTGACCCCGACCTGGCCAACGAACTCTGGCGCCAGAGCGAACGCCTCGTCAAACTGCCGGACGGCCTGCCGACCTGACTGCCACTCGCCAGACCCGGCCGCCCTTGCCAGCCGCCCCTCGTGCTCGCCTTTACCGCGATTGGGGCTGGGCCTTCCAGTCACCTCCTGCTACACTTCAGCCACGAGGTGGTTCATGCTCGCATTCGACGACTATCTGATCCGGCCCTACCAGCAAACGGACCTTACGCGGCTGGTGCAACTGGCCAACAATCCCCGCGTCGCCTGCAACCTGCGCGACGCCTTTCCCTCGCCCTATCGCGAGCAGGACGCCGTCGCCTGGTACCAGGGTCGGCGCGAGCCCCACACGGCCTTCGCGATCGCCGGGCCCGACGGCTTCATGGGCTCGATCGGCCTGATCCTGGGCGAGGATATCTACCGTAAATCGGCGGAAGTGGGCTACTGGTTGGGTGAGCCCTATTGGGGTCGCGGCATCCTCACCGCCGCGCTCAAGGCCTTTGCGCCTTGGGCCATGGCCCATTACGATCTGGTGCGTTTGTTCGCTGGCGTCTTCGACACCAACCCGGCTTCCTGCAGAGTTCTGGAAAAGGCGGGTTTTACCCGCGAAGCACTGCTGCGCAAGGCGGTTTGCAAAAACGGTCAGCTCCTCGACCAGCACCTGTTCTGCCTGATCCGCCAGGACTGAGCGGGCATGAAAAAGCCCAGGTCATCAGGGATGCCTGGGCTTTTAGGCGACGCCCATCAGGTGGGCGTCGCGATGCCGAACCCCTTAGCGAGGCAGGGGAATCAGGCCAACTTTTACATTGCTCTGGATTTTCATAACTGACCTCCGTATTCTTTAGTAGTGCCTTCGTGAAATAGTTACCCGACGAAGCGGGAGTAAAAATCGATCGAGATCCTTCATTGACGCTTAACGCGGCAAGGGGATCAAGCCAACTTTAACGTTCGTTTTAGTTTTCATGGATGACCTCCACAGGTGGTAACGATCTGTCGCGGTAAGAGGTTTCAGGGGCGGCCGCAAAAACGCGGGGGTTAAAGATCGCGCTTAGCGAGGCAGGGGGATCAGGCCGACTTTGACGTTGCTTTGAACTTTCATGGGGGAACTCCCGGTGAGAGATTGCCAGCGCACTTCCGCTCTGGACACGAGAACTATCGGGCACCCTTTTTGAAGTCTTTAGGCAAAAATTGCAGTAGTCACGCATTTGGTGGCAGATGTCACATTTCACAGCTCGCACAATGCAAAACCGAGCGCTATTTTTCGCGCATTGCAAAAAACAGGAAAAGAATGGGCAATAACTCGATCACGCCGATGCCCGCAGGTCCCAAACCGACGCCGTCGGGTCCCGGGCGAAGCAGACTGGAGCGCAAGATGCAATCTTGCGTGGTCACCAAAGCCGAAAAGGGTCACGCGAAGGCGCGAAGGCGCGAAGGCGCGAGTGGAAGCCCCGTCGCAGGGAACGCGAATGGTAAGCGAAGCCGAGAAAAGTGCGGTAAGCCGCCCGGCTTGCCTTGGTCACAGGGAACGCGAATGTTGGGCGAAGCCAAGAAAAGTGCGGTAAGCCGCCCGGCTTGCCTTGGTCACAGGGAACGCGAATGTTGGGCGAAGCCAAGAAAAGTGCGGTAAGCCGCCCGGCTTGCCTTGGTCAAGGGGAACACGTATGATCCGCGTAGCCGGGAAAAGTGAGGTCCAGCGTGCCTGACCGTTATGGGCAAACCCTAAAACGACAAAACCCCGCAAGTTGCGGGGTTTCTTGTGTGGGCGAGATGGGGAGGAAGACGGGGCTTGAACCCGCGACCTTCGGAGCCACAATCCGACGCTCTGCCAACTGAGCTACATCCTCCAGCTCGCGAAGTGCAAATATACAAGAGAGACCTGTCAGGGTCAACATAAAATTTCAAGATCCTGACAGATGGAAGGCCCTCACGACAAAGGCAGATTCGCTCAGTCCTCGAGTTCCAATTCCAAGCTTTCCGAAGTGCCCTGAAGCTCCATTAGGCCGGCCTGTAGGGCCGCCTTGGCCGCGTTCTGGCGCGCTCTCAGCAACTCGTTGCCCATCCGCAGCTTGTCCAGTTCTCGGCCTAGTTCCTCGTTCTCGCGCTTGGTGCCCTGCAAGTTCTCCAACACTTCTTCCAACTTGCCGATCCGCTCGAGCAGGGTTTCCTGACGGCTCTTCTCGCCGCTCAAATCCTGCTGATGGCGCCGCTTCTCCTCGGCAATCGTTTTGTTCAACGACTCTTCCTGTTGCTTGAACTCGCGCTCGCGGTCGAGGAAGCGGCCATTGGCCACCTGGCGCTCCTCCTTTTCCCGGGCCAGCGCCTGATTGGCATTTTCCAGACTCTGCTCCAGCTTGCCGATGCGGTCGCTGAGTCCGACCCGCTCGATCTCGCGCTCTTTTTCGAACTGGTTCTGCTTGCTTTCAAGCTGCGTGATCTTGGCGGCGTATTCCTTGTTGCTGCGCTCGATCGCCGCGAGTTTGACGTCGCGCTCCTCCAGGTCCTTGGCGAAGTCCGTGCGCAGCGACTTGCGCTCCTCCTCAGCCCGTTCCGCCTGGCTCTTGAGCTCCGTCTCATGGGCCGCTTTCAATTTCGCCAGCACGCCCTGGTGCAGTTCTTCCGTCTGGCGCGCCTTTTTGGTCAGACTGAAGACCTCTTCCTTGCGCGCATGGGCCTCGCTCTCGGCCTGCTCGCACTGGCCCTTGACCTGCTTCAGCGCCACGCGCAACTGTTCGATCTGCTCCGCTTTCTCCTGCTGGTGGCGCGAAACCATCTGCTCGGCTTCCTTGCGGGTCTTGGCCAATTCTTCCTTGAGACCGCGCACGATGCCCTCGTTCTCACGGTCAATGCTGGCGCGCATGTCATCAAAGGACGCTTTTTGCTCGGTGATCTCGGTGCGCAGTTTCTCCAGCGCTCGCTTGTGGTCGCGGCTGATCTCGTCCAGATTCTTTTGCGCCGTCTCCTTGAAACGGGCGAAACTGCTGTCCAGCTCACCGGCGCGCTTGAGTTCGGCCTCGAGGCTCGTGATCGTGCTTTCCTGATTCTCCAGACGGCGGTTGGCCTCGTCCAATGCGGTCTGAGCCTGGGCACCGCGCTCGACGGCCTCGTCCAAGCGGTGCTGCAGCGACAAACTTGCTTTCTCGCTCTCGGCTAGGGTATCGGCCTTGCCCTTGAGGGCATTGCGCAGGCTCAGGAGCTCGGCCTCTAACCCTTCGCGCTCGCGCAAGGTCTCGTCCAGCCGATCCTGAAGACTCGTCACTTCGTCGCGCAGGGCCTGCATGTCCTGTAGGTTGCCCTGCCCTTCCTGACGCTCGCGCTCTAGCTGTTGTTTGAGCTGAGTCAGGGTTTGTTCGCGCTCCCCCACGTGTTGGACCTGGCTCTCTAGTTGCTGTCGCAGCTGGTTTTGCCCCTGCAGCGCCTCTTCCAGCTTGCCCTCGACTTCCTGGAGCTGGCGCCGTGCCAGTTCAAAATGCTTGCGCGCCTCGTCATGGGCGCGACTTTCCTCCGCCAGCTGGGTCCGCAGCTCGCCCAGGTCCGCCTCCAGATTGGCGTTCTTGCGCAGGCGCTCGTCGAAGCGCTGCTTCTGCTCGTGCAGCGACTGGCGCAGGTCTTCGGCCTCGCTCAAGCTCAGCGACTGGTCGTGCTGAAACTCCTTCAGCTTTAACTTGGCCTGGTCTAACTCCCCAATGGCCCGACTCAACTCGCCCTGCAGGCGCACGCTCGCCGCTTCCGCCTCGGCCAGGTCCGTGTCCTTGCGATTGATCTGCTGTTCCAACTGCTTGATTTGGCTTTTGCGGTCGCTGACCTGCTCCTCGAGCGACTCCATGTCGGCGATGCGCACCTCGAGATCGCGCACCCGTGCTTCCGAAGCCTCGTAACGGTCCGTCTTGTCCTTGAGGCTGGCCTCCAGGATGCGATAACCCTCGCGATAGGCCTCCATCTCCTTCTTGAGATAGTTGACGTGCTGTTCCTTGGCATCCAGTTCCTGGCGCAACTGGTCGTGGTCAGCGTTGCTCAGCGCAGCACCTTCACGCGGACCCATGTTGTCGACCAGCGCGTTGATATCTACACCGCCAAAAAGGCGCGGGTTGAGACCGAGGTTGAGCAGCTGGTTGATCTGGGTGATGACTTCCGACTCGGAGATCGGCTTGATCATATAAGCATCCGCGGCACCCTCGCGATTGCGATGACCCTCAAAGACCTTGTCGGCCCGCTCGGAGGTGACGATGATTTTTGCCTCGCCTGGCTGGCCCTTGCGGATCTTGCGGCACAGTGAATAGCCCTGCAGTTCCGCGGATAGGATGATCAGCTGAGGTCGGTTCTTCTCGGCGAAGGCCAAGCCCGCCTCGCCGTCGGACTCCAGGGCGATTTCGAGACCGAGCGGCTCGAGTGCCTGAGCCACGCTCTGGCAAAATGTTTGGTCCTTGTCAATGATCAGCACGAGGTCGGTCATGGTTTAGCTCCGAGGTAACCTTGGGATCCCTATTATAAAAGGATAGGCGAGGGAAGTACAAACCGCATAATGTAAACATTGGGGAAAGCGGTCAATTTTGGGCTCGCGCAAGAGTGAGTGATGCTAGAATAAGCGCGGATGTGGGATTTTCGGGATGTCGCTGTTCGCCATGTGCGGATGGAGGAAAGTCCGAACTCCCAAGGGCACCATGCTGGCTAACGGCCAGGCGGGGAAACCCGACGGAAAGTGCAACAGAGAGTAGACCGCCAACCCCGTTCGCGGGGAGGTAAGGGTGAAACGGTGGTGTAAGAGACCACCAGCACGGGTGGCGACATCCGTGGCTCGGTAAACCCCATGGGGAGCAAGGCCAAATAGGAAAACACGCCGCCTGGGCAACCGGGAGGCAGGAGGCGGCCCGCCTCTGTTTTCGGGTAGGCCGCTTGAGGTCGCAAGTAATTGCGATCCCAGTTGAATGGCATCCACCTTCGAGGTACAGAATTCGGCTTATAGAAAGTCCCACATCCACTTAAGCGCGAAGGCCGGTGAGCGCGAGTGCCGAATAGGCCGGTCCGATGCAACCCCGAGCCCGCGCATGCCCGATCCAGGAGAAAGGCATCGATGAGTTGCACAGCGAAAACCGGCGCGCCCGCCCATGAACTGAGCCGCAGTCCCGCAGCCGCGAGGGTCGGTGAGTTGGCCGCGGCCAGCGGATTGTTTCTCGCCCATTACGAGTACCGCCACGCGCCTCATACGCCTGAAGACTGGTTGCCCCTGGAGCGGCCGGACCTGGGCGAACGCCCCGAATGGGCCAACGGCGTGCTCGCGGAAAGCAAGTACCAGGGCTTCCGCAACGACCTCATGCTCGGCAGTTTCCATCCCGGTCACCGCGCCAAGTGGACCGCCCACGAACTCTGCCACGGCCTGGTCGGCTTTGCATGGTACCCTGGCGCCAGTGACTTCTTTAACGCCCTGGCTGCGCGCCTCAGCGAACTGCTGCCGGTGGCGTTGTTCTATTTCTTCGACGAGGCCCATCTGCGCCGTTGCCCGCTCCATCTTCATGGGGGCGCACTGTTCGCGACCCTCTGTCGCGACTGCGAGCGTTTGGCCCGCCAAGGTGCGCTGAACGAGGATCCCGAGGCCGAGCGTTTCCGCGAGGAAGGGCGTCGCTTCGTCGACCGGGAGCTGGCCGCGGTCCGCCGCTCGATCCGCCTAGGCCGCCCCGTCCACGCGCCCTGGGCCAACCTCGACCTGATGAGCGACGGTTTGGCCTATGCGACCGCGCAGGGCCCGCGCTTGCGCTCGCGCGCGTTCGACACTTACGCCCGCGCCTTTTTCCCGGCCGGCAGCGGCCTTCACGCCAGCCTCGAGGAGCTCGAGGCCCGCACGCTCGAGGTCATGGAAGGCATTCTCCAGGCCCGACCGGTCCAGCCCTGGCACGGTCGTCGCGAGCTCTGGATGGCCCAAGACCTGGGCTGGCGCCTGCTCGAGCTGGCCTGCGAAAGCGATACTGAACTGGCCAACGGGCTTGGTCGCTTGGCCATGGACCTGGCCGCCGCGCCGAACCAAACCGGCTTGACCGCCGCCATCGCCGGCTACGTGGCCCTTAGCGAGGACTACGACATGCCCGAACCCGAACAGTTCCTGGGCCTTGGCTACGACCTGCCCCTGGGTTTCGGCAAGGATGCGGTGCAAATCGCGGAGGGCATCGAGTCGGCACTCCCTACGACCGTCGAATGGATCCGCGGACAAGGGGATGACTTTGTCGAGATGGCTCGGGCCTTCTCAGAGGAAGACGTCTGGGAACGGACGCCTTTGGGCCGGCGCTTCGCCGACTGGCTGGTGGGCCGTGTCCCTGGCGAACTGGCCGATTTGGCCCATTTCGAGGCCACTGTCTGCCACGCGCCAGCGGCAGACGCCGCCACCCTTTCGCTTGCGCCTCAGGGCGAGAGCGCGCAATTCCGCATTGCCCCCGACGTGACCGTTTTTGCCACGACGCCCTGGGTCTTGAACCAAGTCGGCGTCAGCGAACTGGAGGCCGATGTAACGCCCCACCTGGCGATCCGCCGCGAGGCAACAGGCGAGCCGATGCTGATCGCGCTGCCGGGCCATCTCGGCCCTGCCCTGCTAGCCCTCGGTGAGGCAGCCCACACCCCTGCCGAACTGGGCTTGAACGAAGCCGATCTCGAAACCCTGCATCGCTGGCAATTGATCGTTCCCGAGCGCTATGCACTCTAACTTCGACCCGCCAGAGCCAGGCGGGCGGCAGCGCTGTAGCGCCATGCAATCTACGAGCGGCAGCGCTGTAGCGCAAGATGCAATCTTGCGCCGGGCGGCGGAGTTGTGGCGGATGAAAGTTAATGCATGCGATAACGGCGATCACATAACTGATGCTGGTCATGATTTTTTTCAAGAAACCCATCGCGCTGGACCGATGAGGAGATTAGATCGAATGGTCGCCGTTTTTTAACCTGCTACTTTTTCGCTATCATCATAAAGAGGAATGAAATGAGAATATTTGCCCTCCTTTTTTCAGCCTTCGTGCCCTTTTTGGCCGCACAAGATCCGCAACCACTGCCTGCTAGCAGCCCATCGAGAGCGAGTTATTTCGTCGCCAACACCCGCGACAACAAGGCCGGCAAGCCGCTGATCGACGACGCCGAGGTCCAGGCCTTCGTCGAGACCAAGGCCGGTCGCGTCCTGTTCACTGAGAGCGGTGCCTTTCTCGACCTGCCGCGTGCGGGCGCTCCCCAGACCGTCCAGAAGGGCAGCGAAGGCCAACATGTGGTGCTGAAAGCCGGCTTTTCTGCGCACCAGGCGAAAACACGGCACATTGTGCCGAAACTGCGAGAACTCGCGCCCACCAAACTCAATTTTCTGCTTGGACCCAAAGAGCACTGGCAAAAGGGCGTAGCGACTTATAGGAAGCTCGGCTATGACCAAGTCTGGGACGGCATTTCTCTCGAACTGAATGCCTATACGGACCGACTCACCTACCGTTGGCGCTTGACACCAGGCGCTCGTCCTGGGGACCTCCGCATGGAGACCGGTGCAGCCAAGCTATCGGTGAATGGCGCGGGTGATCTGACTGCGGCACTGGCAGGAGCTTCCCTGAGATTCGCCAAGCCCCATGCCTATCAGGTGATCAATGGGGTTCGCCGCGAGGTGGAAGTCGCCTATTTGCCGGGTGAACAGGGCAGCTTTGGTTTTGCCCTGGGCACCTATGACAGCGGCAAGGAGCTCGTCATCAGCCCCGATCTGTACTGGTTGACCTTCCTTGATGGTCCCGGTAAACTCTACTCCGAATTTGCTAACAGCATCGCCAGAGACGCCATGGGAAACATCTATGTGGCCGGTGAAGCCGACGTGGACTTCCCCACCACTGTTGGGGCCTATGCGACCCACAAGGGCAAGAGCGATGTAATCGTGTTTAAAATGAATGCGTCCGGCTCGTCACTGCTGTATGCAACGTACCTGGGTGGCTCGGATTACGAACATTTTGGCTCCATTCAGGTCAATCCGCAGGGTGAGGCAATCGTTGCTGGCACAACCTCATCGACCGATTTCCCCACGACACCAGGCGCCTTTGACACCCAGTATTCCAACCTGACGTCCGATGCGTTTGTGAGCAAGCTCAACAGCGATGGCAGCGATCTGGTGTTTAGTACCTTTTTGGGAGCTGGAGGGGCGACGGATATGGCCCTTGACAGCCAAATGAATGCGGTGGTGACCGGGTACGCGATCGATTCCGGCTTCCCAACCTCCTCCGGCGCTTACAGTACCCTGTTTTCGGGACCTCGCGAGGGCTTTGTTGCGTGCCTAAACGAGACCGGGACAGCGCTCCTTTACGCCACCTTCTTTGGAACACACTCCTCCGGTTTGGCAAAAGTCAGCCTAGATCCCCAAGGATGTATTTACATAGCGGGGAGTACGAACCGTTCAGACCTGCCAACCACGCCTGGCGCTTTTCAGCCCGTCTATCAAGGGGAGGATGACTCCTTTGTTGTCAAGCTCAGTGCCACCGGATCGTCCCTGCTCTACTGTACCTATGTTGGCGGCACCGGCATTGACTACCCCTTTGACCTGGAAGTCGATAGCGAGGGCAAAGCCTACGTCACTGGCTCTTCTCAATCCGACGACTTCCCCACCACACCAAGCGCTTACGGACAAACCCGCGTTAGCTCAACCATGGCTTTTGTCTACAAGCTCAATGCTGATGCCACCGCCCTGGACTATAGTACCTATATCAGCAGCGGCTACGAGGTGCGGGGTCATGGCATTCAAGTTGATGCAAACGGTTCGGCCTACGTCGTAGGTAAGGCTGTATCCACAAGTTTTCCCACAACGCCTGGCGCCTTTATGGCGGCGCCACCCCAATTGATTGATGTGGGCTTTGCCTTGAAGCTGAACGCGGATGCCTCCGACCTTATCTATTCGACGGTGTTCGGCGGCACAGGCGGCGCCGAGGCCCTCTGCTGCCTGCTTGATGAAGAGCAAAATTTGATCATCGCTGGCATGACCTCCTCCTCTGACTTTCCGGTGGTCGAGGGCGCCTACCAGAACGATTTAAAAGGGAATAATGACATCTTTGTTCTGTCCCTGAATAGCATGGGCAGCGCCCTTCAATTCTCGACCTATATCGGCGGAAATAACGCCGATGAAGTCAGTGGCGCCGCTGAAATCCAAGTGGATGGGGAAGGTCATGCATACGTATTGGCCAACGCGGGCGATAACGGCTTCCCCACTACACCAGGCGCCTATCAGACAAGCGCGCGCGCTACCGACCTTGTTCTTGCCAAATTGAATACAGATGCCACTGAACTCATTTTCGCAACTTACATAGGTGGGGCAGCTAGCGATCACGGTGATGCATTTACCCTCGACGATACAGGCAATGCCTATATTGCGGGCGTGACCTTTTCCTCAGACTTCCCCACCACTACGGGAGCTTTCTCCAGCAGTCTCTCAGGCTCTTCCGACTGCTTTGTCACCAAGCTGAATAGCGACGGCTCTGACCTGTTGTTCTCCACCTATCTGGGTGGGGACCACACCGAAACGGTCGCGGATATCGAGGTTGACACTGAGGGCCAATGCGCTGTCCTGGGCAATAACCTATCAACTGACTTCCCTGTCACCAGTAATGCCTACGACAATACCCCAAGCGGCGGCAACATGTTCCTGGTTAAGTTCAATGCAACCGGTTCAGACCTGATCTACGGGACCTTTATAGGTAATGTCAGCCTTAGTGCAGAAGCGCTGGATCTGGATGAGACGGGTGCGGCCTATGTGCTGTCCCATGCGATCGGGTCAAACGCCCCTACCACCCCTGGCGCGTATGACGTGACCTTTAATATCTTGGCAGACCTGTTTATCTGCAAACTGGACCCGACGGGAAGCTCGATGGTGTTTGGCACCTATCTGGGTGGCAGCAGCTACGACCTGGGGGTTGGTATCGAAAGCGACGCCACAGGGGCAGTGATGGTTTTCGGGAAAACGAAATCTTCAAACTTCCCGACCACCGCAGGAGCCTACGACCGCACCCAAAATGGGTTGGATGATCTGCTTGTGTGTAAACTGAGCAGCGACGGCAGCAGTCTGTTATTTTCGACTCTCATCGGCGGCTCCAGCGGTGATGTAGCATCTGGCGTGGCCTGGGACAATTCCGGAGCAACCTACTTCTGTGGCTCCTCGAGCTCCACGGACTTCCCAACCACCGCCCACGCACTCGACACGACTCCGGGTTGGAATGAACTCATCTTTGGTAGGCTCAGTCCGGACGGCAGTCAACTCACCTACGGATCCTACTTGGGTGGTACGTCTTATGAACTTGGCGCAGGGATAGCCCTGGATGCTGAGAACATAGCCTATGTGCTGGGCTACGGGTTGAACACGGATCTGGAAGGCACGCCTGGCGTCTTGCTGGAGGTTCCAACGGGCGGCAATGATTTGTTGGTCGCCAAGATCGATTTTTGCCACCGAAGGGCGGCAGTATTCATTGATGGCCAAGCCTCGGTTTGCCCCGGCGCAACGGGTGTCACGTATCAAATCGACCCGCTTGACGACGCAACGGGTTACATTTGGACCGTACCGGACGGCGCCAGTATCACGGCCGGCCTGGGAACCACCGCGATTACCGTCGACTTTGGCCAGGTTGCGGGCGATGTCTCGGTTCGCGGGGAATACCCATGTGGTCCCGGTCCAGTCCGCTCGCTGAGCGTAGCACTGGTGCAGTCGCCCCAGCTGCCAGGACCTATCGCGGGTGACGCGCTGGTGTGCATTGATGAGAGCGGCGTCGCCTACAGCATCGACCCCGTCGAGGGTGCGGCCTCTTACCTGTGGAGCGTGCCCAGCGGTGCCCAGATCAGTCAGGGCCAGGGCAGTGCGGCGATCACCGTGGACTTTGGCCAGACGGCTGGCGAGGTCAGCGTCCAAGCAATCAATGACTGTGGCGACAGTCCCACTCAGACCCTCGAGGTCGCCTTTTATGCGCCGATCCAGATCCAGTCCAGTTTCCAGGATCGCACCATCTGCCCCGGTGAGCGGCTGGAGGTTACCGTCGTCGCCACGGGCGACCAGCCCGACTACCAGTGGTACCTGGACGGTCAGCCGCTGAGCGATGACGACGCCATCAGCGGTAGTACCAGCGCGAACCTGACCATCGACCCTCTGGACCTGTCGCATCAGGGCAGTTACACCTGCGAGGTGGGCAACCCCTGTGGCCTTGAAACCACACAAGCGTTCACGCTCACCGTCGACGGCCCGCTGGCGGTGGACGTCGACCCACCGGCCGCCGTCCAGGGCCTGGCGCCCCTGACCTTCACGGCCAGCGCCAGCTGCGCCAGCGGCACGGTCGCCTATCACTGGACCAACCTCGAGACCAATGATACCTACCAGGGCGATCAGCTGACCCTGAGCGTCGATCGCAACACCGTCCTCGAACTCGAGGCCAGCGACCCATCGGGCGATTCGGTCATGCGCCAGGTCTTGATCCTCTATCCGCCCTCTGGCAACCTGGATCTCAACGGCGATGGCGTCAACGACGGCGAGGACCTCCTGTTCATTCTGCCGCAATGGCAAACGGCCAACCCGCTGGATCTCGACGGCGACGGCATGGTGACGATCCTCGACTTCCTCTACATCAACACAGCGCCGTGAGCGCGCTTGTCCCAAAAAGTAAAAGGCCCGGAGTCCGGGCTTCCAGATGGAAGCCCGGTCCCTGAGCCTGTTCACTGAGTAAAGGACGTGCTCGGGCGCTATTCCTTGCGGACGACGACCAGGCGGTTCGAGCGCGAATCGCCTTTGGCGTTGGGATTGACCTCGAGCAGGCGCAGTGCCGTGGTCTGACCGGATTTGAGCGGTTTGGTCAGGTTGGCGACATCGCTGGGGTCTTTGACGGGATGGTTGTCGATGCTGGTCAGGACCGCGCCCTCCCGCACGCCCTTCTGGGCGGCCATGCTGCTGGGGTCGACGGAGGTCACGACGACGCCGGTGGTCGAGGCGTCGAGCTCCAGTTGACGGCGAAGGTTGGCATCCAGCGGCTCGACCTCGAAGCCCAGGCCGGTGCCGGAGGACTCGCTGCTGGCACCGACGGAGGTATCGGTGGGGTCCTCGTTGCCGAACAGCTTGTCGCGGTCGCTCAGAACCACGTCGCGGGTGGTTTCCTTGCCATTGGCCAACATGCTCAGCTTGATCTTGTCGCCGGGACGGCGGCGGCCGACCTCGGTGATGACATCGTTGGCGGTGTTGACCTTCTTGCCGTCGATGGCGAGGATGATGTCGCCATCGCGGACGCCGGCCTGGTCGGCGGGCATGCCCTTGGTCACGCCGCCGACCAGGGCGCCGCTGTCGAGTTTGTAATAGTCCTTGCTTTCCTCGTCCAGGTTTTGGATGCTGACACCCAAGGCGCCGTGCTTGACTTTGCCATGCTCGCGCAACTGGTCGATACTGTTCATGAACAGTTTGGAGGGAATCGAGAAACCGTAGGTTTCACCGCGCGAGACGATCATGGTGTTGATGGCGATGACTTCGCCCTTGGTGTTGACCAGCGGGCCACCGGAGTTGCCAAACGTGATGTCGGCATCGGTCTGGATGTAGGAGGCAACGTCCAGTTCGGTGCGCATGTCGCGGCCGATCCCGGAGACAATCCCGGAGGTGACACTAAAGCCGAGCTGCAGCGGAAAGCCGAGCGCCAGGACGGCATCGCCGATGCGTATTTTGTCACTGTCGCCGATCTGGAGCGGTTGCAGGTCGTGGGCCTCGACTTTGAGCAAGGCGATATCGAGGCTTTGGCCGGAGCCGATGACTTTGGCCTCGAGCACCTTTCCTTTAGGAAAGTTGACCTTGACGTTGGTGGCATCGTCGACGACGTGGCGATTGGTGACGATATAGCCGTCCGCGGAGATCACGAAGCCGGTGCCCGAGCCCTGTTGGGGTGGCATCGATCGGGGCATCTGGCGCTGGAATCCTTGGCCCTGGAAGAAAAAGGAAAAGGGATCGGCCTGGGCCGGGGCGGCTTTCTGGGTGACGTCGATGCGGACGACACCGTCCTGGATACGCTCGACCAGATCGGCATAGCCGGCATCGGGTTTGGCGAAGGCAACGGATACAAGACAGAGCATGGTCAGGCTCAGGAGACGAAAGCTCATGGGTAACTCCTTGTCAATTCGTTGGGCGAAACCGCAAACCGAGGTCTTTGAGGGGCTTGGAACAAGACAACGGCAAGCGGAGGCCAGTGGCGAAAGAGGTCATAGGTGTCAGTGTGTTTGGGAAGCATCGGCGCGAGGTTAGGTCGCCGCGTTGGTAGCGCCAACCCCGCTGGCCGCGCCGACTCACCAAAAGCAACCATCGTGCCAATCACAAACCGGCTTGCGGCGCTAGAAAACGTGCGCCAATCGACCGAGCGTCAAGGCCTTCGCCGCTTCTGCTGGACATCACGACCGCAAACCTATGTCAAAATGGCCTAATTGCTCGTCAGCGTGACAACAAACCCATTTGGCCACGAGGTCACCACCTGGGCCGACGCCCAGAAACGTTTTGATCTTTGGGGCCGAATGAAGGAAAATCATGGTCGCAACGCCTGCCTCAGACACCAAAGGCACACGGACGCGAAGGCGCGGAAGGAGTTTTTTATGAGTGAAAGGATCAAAGTCGGGGTCCTCGGCGTCGGCGCTCTGGGTCGCCACCACGCGCGCCTCTACCAGCAGGTGCCGCGTGCCGAACTGGTCGGCATCTACGACAATCATCCAGAGCGCGCCGCCGAAGTGGCTGCCGAGCTGGGCACGCGCGCCTACGACGACCCCGAGGTCCTGGCCGCCGAAGTCGAGGCGCTCAGCATCGCCGTGCCCACGAATTACCATCACCTGGTCGCGACCCGCATTCTCACCATGGGCAAGCACCTGCTGATCGAGAAGCCGATCACCGAGACGATCGCCCAAGCCGAAGAACTGCTGGCCCTGGCGGCCGAGCGCAATCTCGTCATCTCGGTTGGCCATGTGGAGCGCTTCAACCCCGTCATCGGTTACCTCGAGCAGAAGGCGACCAACCCGCGCTTCATCGAGGCCCACCGCATGTCGCCCTATCCCCCGCCCCGGCCTGGCCTGCCACCACGGGGGACGGAGGTCAGCGTCGTGCTCGACCTGATGATCCACGATATTGACCTGGTCCTGAGCCTGGTGCGCAGCCCCGTCGAATCGGTCGATGCGGTCGGCATCCCCGTGCTCAGCCCAACTGAGGATATCGCCTCAGCCCGCATCAAGTTCGAGAATGGCTGCGTCGCCAACCTGACCGCCAGCCGAGTCACACCAGAGCCGCTTCGCAAGATCCGCGTGTTCCAACGGGACTGCTATATCTCCTTGGACTACATGGCCCGCAACGGCGAGATTTTTACGAAGACCGATACCGGCATCACCCGAGAAGAGGTGCCGGTCGAAGACCACAATGCCCTGCTCAAGGAATTGGAGGACTTCGTTAACGGCATCGTCCACCTGCGCGAAACTGGGCAGATGCCGCAGATGAAAGTCACCGGCCACGACGGCTTGCAGGCCCTGCGCCTGGCCGACCAGATCATTTCCATCATTCGCGAAACAAACCCACTCCAGAATCCCTAACCGGAGCGGGTCTTCATGCTCAATCTCGCTGGTGCTTCTGTCCTCTTCAATGGGGTCGAACTTTAGGCCTAACCTTGGAGTACCTATGAACCCCTACGAACAGCCAGACGCCGAAACCAGGCCAAATATTGACGCGCAGGTCCCGCCCGACGCCCCCCAGAAACCGCTGCCCGGCGATAACGTGGGCATGGGTTGCCTGTATTGGATCCTAGGTCTTCTGGCTACTAGTTTTACCCTGGCCATCACCTTCAAAGACTTGGCCATCGTTCTGGGAGTGGCGATCGGCGTCGCTCAATTCGTCTTTGTCATCCCGCTTTGGATTTACCTCCACAAAACGCAAAGGCGCCAGACACTCAAGGGCTTGCTGGTGAGCGCTGGCGTGGCGTTCCTGCTCAATGGCGGGTGTTTCGCCATTGTGTTGACGCAGGGTTTGAACGGACTCTAATGTATTTGAAACTTCATGCCGAACCCTGGCTTCACTTCGTGTTTGAAGCCCTGGCCTACTTGGTTGGCGTGCGTCTGTTCTGGTGGCAACGGCGCCGTAACGCCTCCACCCTCGACGAACAGGCGATGGCTTGGGTCCTAGTCGGCGCGGTCCTGGGCGCGGCGTTGGGCAGCAAGCTCGGCTTTTACCTGGAGCGGCCGGATCTGATCGCCGAGCGTTGGGGTCATCTCGACCAGTTCCTGGCGGGAAAAACCGTGCTGGGCGGCTTCTTGGGCGGCGTGGTCGGGGTCGAACTGGCCAAGGCCCGCCAGGGCTTGAAAAGCTCGACCGGCGACGGCTTTGTCGCACCCATGGCGGTTGGCTTGATGCTCGGCCGGCTCGGCTGTTTCTTTGCCGGCCTCGCCGACGGCACCTATGGCCTGCCCACTTCACTCCCCTGGGCGGTCGACTTTGGCGACGGCGTCCCTCGCCATCCGACCCAGCTCTACGAGCTCGTCTTCGTCGGCATGTTGCTGGCCCTGTTCCTCACACTGCGCAGCCGCCTGCCCCGAACCGGCGACGGCTTCAAGCTGTTCATGGCCGGCTACCTGCTCTGGCGGTTGACCATCGAGAACCTTAAACCTCGCCCATTTCTCTACCTCGATCTGATCTCGGGGATCCAGATCGCGGCGGCCCTCGGCCTGGTCTATTACCTGCCCCATCTCGCGCGCATTGGAGTGCATCTATGCCGGCCAAAGTAAGACCCTACCTGTTCTATGACACGGCCACCTCGATCTGCGCGACCTGCCTGCGCCGGGTCGAAGCGAAGGTCCTGTTCCAGGACGACAAGGTGTTTATGGAAAAGTGGTGCCCGCGCCACGGCAAGCAACGGGTCCTGATCGCCGACGACATCGCCTATTACCGCGCGGCGCGCGAGGTCTACCTCAAGCGGCCCGAAATGCCGCTGCACTTCAATACGCCGATGCGCTACGGCTGCCCTTACGACTGCGGCCTCTGCCCCGACCACATGCAGCACAGTTGCCTGACCCTGATCGAGGTTACCGATGCCTGCAACCTCAAGTGCCCGGTTTGCTACGCCAATAGCGGACCCGATCGCCAGACGTACAAGACCATGGACGAGATCCGCGCGATGCTGGACGTCACCTGCCGCAACGAGGGCGAACCGGACGTGGTCCAGATCTCGGGTGGCGAACCGACCTTGCACCCCAACTTCTTCGACATCCTCGACGAAGCCAGGAAGCGGCCGATTCGACACCTGATGGTCAACACCAACGGCGTGCGCATCGCCAACAGCCCGGCATTCGCCAAGCGGCTCGCCGAATACTTGCCCGGTTTTGAGCTTTACCTGCAGTGGGACGCCCTGGACGACGACGTCCTCCGCGAGCTGCGCGGTGCCCCCTTGCGCCAGACCCGGCTGGAAGCGCTGGCGGCGCTGAACAAGCACGGCATCTCGACGACCTTGGTAGTCACCCTGAAAAAGGGTCTCAACGACCACCTGATCGGGGAAACAATCGAGTTCGCGCTTAAACAGCCGTGCGTGCGCGGCGTCACTTTTCAGCCGATCCAGCACGCTGGCCGTACGGAAGACTTCGATCCGGCCACGGATCGCCTGACCCTGACGGAGGTGCGCCGTCGGATCCTCGAGCAGCACCCGCTGTTCAAGCCTGCCGATTTGATTCCGGTCCCCTGTAATCCGGACGCACTCGCCATGGGCTACGCGCTCAAGCTGGACGGCAAGGTCACGCCACTGACGGGCATGGTCGATCCGAAGCTGTTACTGGAGGGCGAGCGCAACACGATCGTTTTCGAGAAGGACGAGCAGCTGCGCGAGGCAGTGATTAAGCTGTTCGCCACCAACCACTCCCCTGCCAGCAGCGCCTCCTCGCTAAAGGATCTGCTGTGCTGCCTGCCTAAGCTGATCGTGCCACCGCGCATCGATTACCGCTCGGTCTTCAGGGTGCTGATCATGGCCTTCGTCGACGCTCACAGCTTCGACCTGCGGGTCGTCAAGAAATCCTGTGTGCACATGGCCACGCCCGATGGTAAAATGATCCCCTTCGACACCTACAACCTCTTCTACCGGGACGACCTGCGCCAGTTGCTGGCCGAGCGACAAGCTGAGCTGGCGGTCTCGCACGAAGTTTAACCAAGAGCAACTTGCATGGCTTTGTGGCGTCGCTCATCTGGTGGCCGATAGGCCATCACCTGCCGTGCTTAACCCTACCTCTTGTGAACTTCAGCCTGCCGCATTTTTATCCTCACACGAAGTCACGAATGACACGAAGTATTAAGCAACCTGATCCCATAGCGGGAAGTGGGCCTGAGGGCCAGGGTTTTTTAAAGGTTTAAAAAGGTTCGTATGCTCAAGGTCTGAGCACCTACTGGCTAAAGGGGGCACGAGCCTTCGTTTAGGTTTAAAGCGCGACTTGGGGCTTCGTGTCATTCGTGCCTTCGTGTGATACACAAAAAATATAGGTACTTGACGTTAGTTCCCGCAAGTGCCGTGATGCCCCATCGCGGTTGAGAGCGCACACGAGGGCACGAAGGTCCTAGGTCGAACTTCAGCGTTCCAAGGGGTGCCGCCGTCCGTGTGCATCGTGTTTGCCGTGGTTAAGTTCAAAAGCTGGCTAGTTTGGAGCCGGGGGGCGCTTCCACAGTTCTGTGCGACCGATGGTAGGGATGCCAATATAGCCGCGGACCTTTAACTGACCGTCGACGAAACTGATGCGGCATTTATAGGTCTTGCCGTTCTCGGGGTCGTAAATCGTGCCGCCCTGCCAGCCGCCCGCTTCGGCGTTGTGACTGAAGCCGGTCATGATCTCGAGACCGATGATCGGACGATCGCGCTTGGTGGGGTCCGGGTTTTCGCGGTCGACCTTGACCTGGCCAACCATCGGATCCTTGCCGGCATAGCGCTTCTCGACGATGTCTTTGACGCGACCGCAGTAGTGATCACCGCAGCGATAGATCTCGACCGTATCACCTTTTTTGGTCAACCAGGTTCCGATCAGGGCGTCTGGGTCGCCAGCCTGGAGCGAGGCGGCGAGGAAAAAGCAGCACACTAAGCTACGCCACATGGGAGGTTCCGGCAAAGGGTCGAGGGTGGCCAGGCGCGGCCACCCTCTTGACTGACTTAGAACTTGCGGCTCAGGGAGAGACCCAAGAGGTGGGCATCGCCCGTGGCGGTACCTTCGAGGACGCCTTCAGTAGTCTGGCGGTTATCGAAGTCGAGGTCGGAGGAGGTCAGGTACATGTAGGAGCCCGTGACCAACCATTTTTCCATCTGCAGACTCATGCCCATGTTGTAGAGAACGCGGTCATTGGTGGGCAGCAGGTAGCTGGCATGTGCTTCATCAATGGGCGAATCGTCGACGATCACACTGCCCATCAGGGTCATGCGGTCGCTGTACTTGTACTCGAGACCCAGGTTGTAGCGATTGGCGTCCTTCCAGTTGAGTTCACGTCTGGCAACATTGACTTCGCCGATGGCAGGCAGAATCACGAAGGGCGTCTCGTAGTGGAAGACGAGTTCCTGGATGGAGCTCCAGTTGGTGCGCACAATGCCGGCAGTGATGGCAGCCTTGTCGGTTGCCTTGAAGGTGGCGCCCAGCCAGATCATGTCCGGCAGCTCGATCGTGTCGGCGGTAACGTTGGAGTCATTGAACCAGAAGAAAGGCACGGGTTCATCGGGACGGGTCCAAGTGGCGGTGCCCTCGAGATCGTGGTCGACACCCGACACGTACATGAGGCCAAGACTGATCTTGTCGTTGTGATAGGAGGCCGAAACGTTCCAGCCGAAGGAGGTGTTGTTGCCTTCGATCTTCTGAACGGCATCGTACTCGGTGGACGCCGGATTGTGCGGCGGGTTGAGCTGGAATCGCTTGGCGTCTACGGCTTGCTTGAGAACGGCATCAAACCACATGCCATTGACACCGAAACCAAACGAAACGTTTTCGTTGAGTTTATAGGCCAGGTCGACACCATAGGAAATGGTTTGGATCTGGGTGTCGATATTGCTGTAACGACCGGCCCATTCGGGGTCGTCATACTTGGAACCCAAGCCAAAGCGGGTGTAGATACCACCACCCACCCAAAGTTTGTCGTTGACTTGATAGGTTAGGTAGATGTGCGGCGGCGTAAAAATCTGATCGTCGAACTTACCATTATAGGTGTTGCCCGAGTACTGATCGTGCATGGAAATTTCCGCAGTAGGCGCGATCAGGGTGCCACCGATCATAAACTGTAGACCTGGCAACTGCGTCATACCGGACGGATTGAAGAAGATCGCCGAGGCATCGTCGGCAGAACCGGTAAGGCCACCCAGCGCATTGCCCCGTGCACTTCCTTCATAGAGTGCAAAGCCGGCCGCAAAGCTCATTTGCGTTGTGAACAGGCCGATCAGGCATGCGTACAAGAACAATTTCTTCATGTTTTATTCCCCCGATAGATCCATTAATGAGTTGGTCTTCAGAGCCACATTAAAGCACCAAGTGCGATAAATTCCTAGCGAAGAGTGAGGTTGTCACAAAAAAAAACGCGCCCGGCGAGGATGTCTCGCGGGCGCGTCGTCGAGCGTGGCGCTGGCGCTTCACATCCAGCGCAAGCACGTCATTTTCAGGTCTGTGCGAGCGGCGGCTTGGGCAGCACGCCCCCCAATCCCGGACTGGGACGTTTTTCGTCGCGACCGACCCGCGAGGGTTTGCCACTGGCTTCCGGCGGTGTCGGCGTCGGCACATCGAGCTGCGGATTTTTCATGGTCACTTCCTCGCGGCGCAGCAGCTGTTCGATCTGCCAATCGCTCAAGGTTTCGACTTCCATCAGCTTTTCGGCCATGGTTTGAACGATGTCGCGGTGCTCCAGGATCAGCTGGCGCGCGCGTTGGTCGGCCGTCATGATCAGCGCCTTGACCTCGCTGTCGATCAGCTCGGCGGTCTTCTCGGAAGTGGACTGCAGGCGGCTGAAGTCGCGACTCAGGTAGGGCTGTTCGCCGTTGGCCTTGAAGGAGATCGGACCGACGTTGGGGCTCATGCCAAGCTCGCAGACCATGCGCCGGGCCAGGTTGCTGGCGACGTCGATGTCGTTGGCGGCGCCGGACGTCATCTGGTCGAAGAAGACCTCCTCGGCGATGCGGCCGCCCATGAGAATGGCGATGCGGTTGCGCAGGTAGTCGGCATTGTAGCTGTGGCGGTCATCCAGCGGCAGCTGCTGGGTCACGCCCAGGGCGCGGCCGCGGGGGATGATGGTCACCTTGTGGAGGGGGTCCGCTTCGCCGATCATGCCGGCGACGACGGCGTGACCCGACTCGTGCACGGCCGTGTTCCACTTCTCCTTGTCGGAGAGGATCATGCTGCGGCGTTCGGCGCCCATCAGGATCTTGTCCTTGGCGTCCTCGAAGTCGACGCGGAAGACCATCTTCTTGCCCTTGCGCGCGGCCAGCAGTGCGGCCTCGTTGACCATATTGGCCAGGTCGGCACCGGAGAAGCCGGAAGCGCCGCGAGCGATATTGTCGAGGTCGACATCGGGCGCCAGGGGCACTTTGGAGCTGTGGACTTTGAGGATCGCGGCACGGCCCTTGACGTCGGGCAGGTCGACGACGACTCTGCGGTCGAAGCGGCCGGGGCGCAGCAGGGCGGGATCCAAGACATCGGGTCGGTTGGTGCCGGCCACCAGGATCACGCCGTCGTTGGATTCGAAACCGTCCATTTCGACCAGCAGCTGGTTGAGTGTCTGTTCGCGCTCGTCGTGACCACCGCCCATGCCAGCACCGCGATGGCGCCCGACCGCGTCGATCTCGTCAATAAAGATGATGCAGGGCGCGTTCTTTTTACCCTGTTCGAACAGGTCGCGCACGCGGGAGGCGCCGACACCGACGAACATTTCCACGAAGTCCGAACCGGAGATCGAGAAGAAGGGCACGGAGGCCTCACCGGCGGTAGCCTTGGCGAGCAGGGTCTTACCGGTTCCGGGAGGGCCCATCAACAGCACGCCTTTGGGGATCTTGCCGCCCAGGCGCTGGAACTTCTGGGGCTCTTTCAGGAAATCGATGATCTCTTCCAGCTCTTCCTTCGCTTCCTCGCAACCGGCGACATCGACAAACGTGACTTTCTTCTGGTTGGCGTTGAGCAATTTGGCCTTGCTCTTGCCGAACATCATCGCCTTGTTGCCGCCGGCCTGCATCTGGCGGAAAAAGAAGACGAGCAGGACGATGAAGGCGGCAAACGGAATCAGCCAGACCGCCTGGACCAGCGTCTCGGAGGAATCCGGCTCCAGCGAAATGGAGACGTTCCAATCCTTCATCATCGGGATCAGATCATCGTAGAAGATGACCGGTGTGCTGAAGCGATTGAACTTGCGCTCTCCAGAAAGCTTGGGCTCCTTGAGCTCACCCTCGATCTTGCTGCGAGAAATTTTGACGGACTTGATCATTTCGTGGCGGCCATACTCGAGCACATCGCTGAAGGTCACCGGCTGAACGGCCCCTCCGGTCTTGAGGTAGACGATGATGAAAACGATGGCAACAGGTATCACCAGCCAAAAGAAAATGGTCCGGATAGTATTGTTCAAAGGTGGGTCCTCCCTTTCGGTCCGCGCTCGATTCATTCTAAACCAAACGCAAAGGTGTTTCCAGTTTTACCGCGGTTTCGCGAGGAGCCGCTGCAAAAACGCCCGTGCCGAGGGCGGCTGCAGGACTTCGACGGTTAGTTGGGTGAGATGGGTTTGCTGGCTCCAGCGCTCGGGCGAAAAACGCTGTTCACCCCAGCTGATGGTGGGCAGTTGCGCGCGCATGCGCTGCGGGACCTGTTGCCGACGCAGGCGCTCGCGCAAGGCATCGCCCAAGGGCTGATCCGGCAACAAGGAAAAGGTTTGGCCTTGGGCGCCAGCCGCGTCAACCCGCAGGCGCCAGGCCCCCCAATCGAGTGGCTCGCCAAAGCGACCGACCTGGGCGGTCGAGGCCGGCACAGGTTCAAGCACGATCCCATCGCGATCACACCAACAGCGCAGGCCGGCGTGCTCGAAACTGCCCTGGCGGCCCTCGGCCAACCAGCCCATCAGCGCCTCGGCTTGACGCCGCCGGGGATTGGCGACCCCGCAGGCACGCCAGAACTGGCGCAGAATGAAGGGCCTCAGGTAGTTAGGTGCTGTTTCCAAGGCAACGCGCCGCAACAGGCGCTCGTCGGCCGCAAAAGCAGCGCCAAAATACTTGGTCGCCTCACGCTCGAGCTCCGTGCGCAGCGCGCTCCATTCCTCGGCAAAGCCCGCGAGCTGGCGATCGAGCTGGCCGTAGACGGCCCGCATGGGCGGCAGGACTTGGTGGCGCAACAGGTTGCGGAAATGGTCGGTGTCGGCATTCGTCGGGTCCTCGAGGTAGCGCACCTCGCAGCGCGTGGCATGGTCGAGGATCAGGTCGCGCGCAACGTCGAGCAGCGGCCGCAGGCGTTGCTCGTGGGCCTCGACCATCCCCAAAGGGGTGGCGATGCCGGCACCGCGCACCAGCGTTTGCAGCACCGTCTCGGCCTGGTCCTGGAGGTGGTGGGCGAGCAAGGCGAATTCGCCAGGGGCGCAACAATCGGCCAGGAAGCGGCGGCGGAACGCGGCCGCCTCGTATTCGAAATTGCCGCGCCAGGGTGGCAGTTCTCCGACCTGCAGCGCCAGCCCGCGGCGCCCGCACTCGTCTTGCACCAGTGCCAAAGCGGCGTCGGCGAAGGCACCGGTGCGGTGATGAACATGGGCCACGCGCAGCGGCGCGCCGTGCAGGGGCGCAAGCCGGGCCGCGACATCCAGCAGGACCATCGAGTCCAGGCCGCCGCTCACGGCCAGCACGAAGCCGGCGGCACCGCGGTAAGGAGCGCGGCGAAAGCGCGGTGCAAGCCGTTTGATCAAATCTGTCTTGAGGATCACGTGGGTCTTGGCTGCCATAAGGGACTGTCCTTTACGCCGCAAGGGCGGCGCTGGCACATTGTACGCTGGCGCGAGTGAAAAAGTTGATTTTCAGCGGCCCACCCTGTAGCGCCGTCCGTAACTGGCATTGGCCTCGCGCAAGTAGGGGTTGGGGTTGAGGGCCTGGTCGACGGTGTAGGTGGAGCCGGTCAGTACCAGCACCTCGTCGTCGGCCAGCGCTTCCCGCGCGGACCTCAGTGCCTGACGCGGATCGGGCTCGACCCGCACCGCAGGGTGCAGCGCAGCCAGAGCCTGGCCCAGGACAGCGGGATCTTGGCCGGCATGGGAGGCGCTGGTGACGACGATACGCACCGCGACCGGCAGCAGCGGCGCGAATACGGCGAGGGGATCGCGGCGGTGGGTCAAGCCGAGGACGAAGACGAAGCGGCGCCCAGGCAGGGCGGCGCGCAACTCGTCGAGAAGACGGTCGATCTTGTCGGCATTGTGGGCGACGTCGACGATCACCCGCGGTTCCATCAGCCAGAACCGTGCGGGCAGGCGCGCCTGCATGCTCGCCAGCAAGGCGCCAAGCTCGGCCGTGGGAAAAACCGTGCGAATCGCGGCCACAGCCAGACTCAGGTTGAGCACCACATGGCGCGGCATGGGTTCGGGCAACAGACTTTCGACCGCGGCCACCTCGGCCGCCGTGACAGCGCGAGCCTCGGCCCCCTCGGCACGGGCAGCCCGCAAGGCCCAGTCGAGACAATCGCCCTCCGCGGTGGTCAGGAACGGCACGGCCGCGCGGGCGATGCCGGCCTTCTCCAAGGCCCGCTGCCAGGGCTCGCGACCCAGCGTATCCAAATGGTCCTCGCCGACATTGGTCAAGAGGCAGACCGCCATCGGCAGGGCCATCAGCGGCGAGTAGCGACCGCCGCAGAAGACCTCCATCAACCCCCAGTCGAGCCGGTACTCCTCGAACAGGCAAAGCGCCATGAGGATGCCCAGTTCTTCGAAACCCAACGAGGTCCAATGGCGGGTGAAATGGTCCTGCAGGGGCACCAGGCGTTGGCGATAAATGCGCGCCAAGTCGGCATGCTTGGCGACTTCGCCATTGATGTGGAAGCGTTCGGCGTAGTCGAAGAGGTGGGGACCGGTCCAGGAACCGGTGCGTCCGAAAGCGCACAGTCCTTGGGCGAGGTAGTGAGTGACCGAACCCTTGCCGCTCGTACCTGCGATTTGCATCAGGCGCGTCGGGTGTCCGTCGGGCCAGAGTCGCGCCACGGCCTCGCGCAACAGATTCGCACGCATGTGGCGCTCGGCGCTCCAGTGGGCGTGGAACAGCTCGTCCAAGGTCACCAAATATTCGGGTTCGAAGTCTTTTCCCACCATGCGGACTCCCCGCGCAAAGGCGCGCGCCTATTATGGCGGTTCAGCGGGATAGGGTCAACCGTGGGACAGCGGCAAATAAAGGGTAAAACAGGCACCCTGCCCCTCGCCGGGGCTGCTGACCTCGAGGCGCCCGTCCATGCGCGCGATGGTGCGTGCGCAATAGGGCAGGCCGAAGCCGTGGCCATTGACCTTGGTGGTAAAACTCTGCTTGAAGATCACCTCCAGGTGACGTGCGGCAATGCCGTGCCCGCTGTCCGCGATGTTGAGCCGCGCATGGTCGGCGACGGCGACACTGGTCATCCGCAAGACCCGAGTCGGCATCTCGTTCATGGCCTCGACCGCGTTCTTGATGAGGTTGATGAGCACGTGGATGAATTCGATTTCCTCGACTTCGACAAAGAGATCCGCGGCCAGTTCGCGCTCCAGCACGACTTCGTGCTTCTCGATCATGGCCAGGTCGATCTTGAGCGCCTCGTCGACCAGATCTGTCAGGGGCCGACGGACGCGCTGGCGCTGTTGTAGCGCGGTCTTCTGCTGGATCTCGATGATCTCTTTCATCAGCACGATTTTCTTGTTGAGCTCGCCTAGCTCCTCGACCAGTTGGTGGTGCTCGGTCTCGAGCACGCCGCTGACGATGCGGAAGTATTCGGGCAGTTGCATGCCCTTGGGATCTTCGCTGAAGAAACCGACAAGGCGCTCGCGGTTCTTGTCGATCAAGCGCAGCGCCATCAACAATTGCGAGAGGCGCGAGCCGGAGACCAGGCGCTCGGCCTGTGCGCCGGACACGGCGACGCTATTGAGTACGTTGTTGACGTTGTGCAGAACCGCCGTGGTGAACTCGACCTTGCCGACCGCCTCCATGTTTTGCTCTGCGAGCTCGCGGGAGCGCTTGACCTCGTGGTGCATGCGCTTTCGCTCCGCGACCTCCTCGCCATAGTTCTTGAGCAATTCCCGCGTGACCCGCAAGCGTGCGATCAACTCCTCCTTGACGAAGGGCTTGACCAGATAATCATTGGCGCCGGCTTTGAAGAGATTGATCAGCACGCCGCGATCCGGGGTCGCGGTCAGAAAAATCACCGGCAGCTCCTTGAGCCCCAGGTTCTTGCGGATCTTGAAGCAGAGCTCGTCGCCCTTCATTTCGGGCATTTCCAGGTCGGTGATGACCATGTCGACCAGGGCGAGATTGGCCTCCAGGCGCTCATAGCCCTCGCGGCCGTTCTCGGCCTCGATGACGTTCATGCCCTGCTCCAACAACATGCCCTTGACCATGCTGCGCACCAGGGCACTGTCGTCAATCACCAGCGCCGTCAGCCCCTCGAGCATGTTCTGTGGCTTGAGGATGCGGTCGACGGTTTTCAATAGCTCGCCAGGCCGAAAGCTCTTGGTCACGTATTCGGTTGCGCCAGCGCGAAAGCCCTTGAGCCGGCTCTCCAAGCTCTCGTCGGAGGTCACGAAAATGATCGGCAAGAGGCTGTCGTTCTTGCTGAAGCGCCGCGAGAACTGCTCGCTGCGCAGCCAACTGCACACTTGATAGCCGTCCATGTCCGGCATCTCGATGTCCAGCACGACCAGGGCTATTTCCTGGTGATGGATCATGTGAATCGCCTCGAAGCCGTCGGAAGCCTCGACGATTTCGTAATCGCCGCCACGAAACTCTCGCTGGTAAACCTTGCGCGAGGTGCGGTCATCGTCGACGACCAGCAGCTTCAAACGCTTTTCATCGCTCTGCCCCATGACCTCGACGCTCCACCATCCCGACCTGAAGATACTCAGCTATTATACACCAGAACGAAGACAGGGACACTTCCCTGCCCAGCGTAACTTCATCTCCTAACGAGAGAGCACCGAAAAAGGCATTACAAATCAAAACGAGATTGGCTGATTTGAGTAAAATGCCTTTAATCTGGCGATCCGGCATTCTGTAACCTTTGCCAGGACCGCCCGACCTCGATGGAGCGCCCCTTCGGCCCGGGGAAACCCCATTGACTTTTAGGTGAAGCAGGCCGATAGCTGTACAATGGTAAGGTACGCTTCAAGGAGTTTGCATGCCGTCTCACGTCCTGGTCGTCGATGACGAAACCGATCTGGAGCTTCTGATCACCCAGAAATTTCGCCGCGAGATTCGCGCCGGTCAGGTTCAGTTCCACTTCGCCACCAATGGACGGCGCGCGCTCGAAGTACTGCAGCGCGAGATCGAAATCGACCTGGTCCTGACCGATATCAATATGCCGGAAATGGACGGCTTGACCCTCTTGGCGCGGTTGCGGGAGAGCCGACCCGGCATGCAGGCAATCGTGATCTCCGCCTACGGTGACATGGACAACATCCGCGCGGCCATGAACCGTGGCGCTTACGATTTTTTGACCAAACCGATCGACTTCGACGATCTCAAGATCACGCTGGAAAAAACCTTGGCCTATTGTCAAGAGCGCCGCGAAATGGAGCAGGCCAAACGGGCCAAGGCCCAGGCGGAACAGGAGGCCCGCGAGGCCGAGCGCAAGTTGATCGAACACCTACAAGCCATGGACAAGCTCAAGGACGCCTTCCTCGCCAATACCTCTCACGAGCTGCGCACGCCGCTCAACGGCATCATCGGCATTGTCGAGTCGATCATGGACGGTGCCACAGGGCCTCTGCGCCAGGAGACCCAGCGCAATCTGGCGATGGTGGTCGCCTCCGGCAAGCGGTTGGCGCGGTTAGTCGACGATATCCTCGACTTCTCGCGGATGAAGGCGGCGGAGCTGGAGCTGCGCCCGGAAGCAGTCGACCTCTACGCCATGGTCGATGCGGTCCTGCTGCTTTCGCGGCCGTTGATCGGTGGGAAGAATTTACGGTTGCTCAACCAGATCGATCCGGAGATCAGCGCGGTGATGGTCGACCCCAGCCGCCTCGAACAGATCCTCTTCAATTTAATTGGTAATGCGATCAAGTTCACCGAGGCCGGCGAGGTGCGCGTCTGCGCGCTGCGCGAGGACGAAGACGTCAGAATCGAGGTCCAGGACACCGGGATCGGCATCCCCGAGGACAAGTTCGCGATAATTTTCAAGAGTTTCGAACAGGTGGAACAGAGCGCCACGCGGCGCTTCGGCGGCGCGGGGCTGGGCCTGGCGATCACGCGCTCCTTGGTCGAGAGCAGCGGCGGCAGGATCGAGGTGCATTCCGAGCTCGGCCACGGCAGTTGCTTCGTTTTTACCCTGCCCGTCGCCTATGAGCGCCCTGCCGGCCAACCAACCTTGAGTGCCCGCGACCAGGTTTTGCTGCACCTGCGCAGCAACGACCAGTTGGCGGAGCAGCGCGACGAGGAAGACGATCAACCCGGCGTGGGACAAGTCCTGGTCGTCGACGATGAAGCGATCAACCGCCAGGTGCTAGAAAACCAACTCGGCCTGCACGGCTACCATGTGACCTCGGCCTTCGACGGTTTCGACGCCCTGCGCAAGGTCGAGGGCGGCGGTGATTTCGACCTGGTCATCCTCGACGTAATGATGCCTGGGCTCTCCGGGTTCGAGGTCTGCCAACGCCTGCGCCGCAGCCACTCGCTCCACGAGCTGCCGATTCTGCTGCTCACTGCCCGCAATCAGGTCGAGGACTATATTCAGGGTTTGGACATCGGCGCCAACGACTACCTGGGCAAGCCCTTTGACCGGCGCGAACTGTTGGCGAGGGTCCGGACCCTGGTGGCGCTGCGCAATAAGGCCGCTGAGGCCCTGGCGAAGGAACGCGACCTCCACGAGGAGCGCTACCGCAGCCTGACCTTGGAGAACGAGAAGAGCGCACTGGCCTATAAGGCGCGCGAGTCGGCGCGGGCCGAGCAGCAGGCGCGGGAGATCAGCCGCCAAAAGACGGATTTCCTAGCGCTGATGAGCCACGAACTGCGCACGCCGCTGAATGCGATCATCGGCTATTCGGAAATTTTGCAGGAAGATTTGACCGAGAACGAAGACAAACAATACGTGCCCGACATCCTCAAGATCTCGACCTCAGCCCGCAACCTACTGGCGATGATCAACCACTTGCTGGACCTGACCAAGATCGAGGCCGGCAAAATGGCGGTCATCAACGAGAAGTTCCGACTGCGCTCGCTGTTTGACGAAGTGCGCTTGACGCTCGAGCCCCTCAACCAACGCAACGGCAACCACCTGGTGCTCAGCGTTGGTCCCGGTCTGGACATGATCTGCACGGACGCCACCAAGCTGCGCCACATCCTGCTCAACCTTGCCGGCAATGCTAGCAAGTTCACCCGCGGCGGCACTGTTTTGCTCCATGCCGAGATGGCGGTCCAAGCAGATCGCACGGGCCTCGTCTTGGAAATCCGCGATACCGGCATTGGCATGAGTGAAGCCCAGCTGGAGCGCCTGTTTCAGCCCTACACGCAAAACGAGCGGGGCCGAGATTACGGCGGCACGGGACT
Organism: uncultured Holophagae bacterium; assembly: GCA_964423555.1. Lineage (GTDB taxonomy): Bacteria > Acidobacteriota > Holophagae > Acanthopleuribacterales > Acanthopleuribacteraceae > CAYRFM01. Next base: position 36,157 of record CAYRFM010000013.1, read on the forward strand.
GGGCCTGGTGATCACCAAGAAGTTCTGCGATCTGCTGGAGGCGACGATCACGGTGGAGAGCCAACCCGGCAAGGGTTCGCGATTTCAGGTCTTTCTGCCACAGGACAAAGAAGAGGGCTCCGACCGCTGATCGCGTTTCAGGCGGTCGGATTCAGGACTTAGAAGCGGAAGCCCGCGCCCACGCCAAAGACGAAGGGATCGATATCGACCGTCAGCGTGTCAAGCGGAGCGGCGGCGGTTTCCAGGGTGACGTCGGTCGACATGTCGATGTATTTGAGGTCGAGGTTGAGGAACCACTTTTTGCCGATTTGAATGTCGGCACCGATATCGCCCGCCAGACCGAAGGAGTTGTCGAAGTCGATGTCGGTGACACCCAAGGCGGCCAAGTCATCGCTGAGGTCATAGCTGTAGAACAGCGTGTAGTTGATGCCAATGCCAGCATAGAAGTCGACAGAGGACTCTGCGGGCAGGAAGTGGTACTGGCAGGTGACCGTGGGCGGCAGGGCCCAGACTTTACCGGCATCGGCCCCAGCAAGAGCGCCGTTGACGGTGGAGAGATCATGGGGCGAGGTGGCGAGGATCAGCTCCGCGGACCAGCGCTGATTGAAAGCATAGGAAAAGTCCAGCTCGGGCACGACGGCGGAGTCGACATCGACGGAAGTGCCGGTGGTAAGAATGGTCTCGGAACTGGCGTCGGGCGAGACGGAGATGGCGCGGATGCGCAGCTTCCAATTTTGGGAATCCTGGGCGAAGAGCGGCGTGGCAAGGACAAGTGCGATCAGGGCAACACGTTGGAAATTCATGAGGGGCTCCTGGATTCAGCTATTACCAGACTATCAAGTCAGGCATAGCATCATTGTACAGCGACCCGCAGACAATACAAGACCATCTTGTCAGCCTTTACACAAGATTGACGGTAGACCCTCAGGCGTTGACCGCTTGCTTGCCCTTGCAATCCGCACAGTAGTGGTCGCGGCGTTCCTGGAGGTCGGCAATGACCGCCGCCTTGAAGTTACCGCCCGCGCGCTGACACAGCGCCTTGTATTCGTCAATTGGCAGCACTTCGAGGGTGGCACGGATCGTCTTGAAGGGCTTGGGCAGCCATTGGCCAGGGACCTGGACGTGGTGAAGGCCACCGCTGTAGAGGATCAACATCCGCCCACCTTCGAGTTGCTCGAGAATATCGGCGACGCCGCCGCGCACGGTCATCGGTCGGCCGTCTAGGTCCAGCCCGTGAGGCCGCTTCATGCGGCCCTCGGCGGCCAGGATCACCAAGGAGTCGGCCTCGATCGAGTCGGTGAAGCGCGACCAAGTGTCGTCGCGTTTGCGGGTGATGCTGATCGGCTTGGGTGCCAGCATCTTGAAGAAGCGGCCGACAATCGGTCGGTTCATGGTCTTGTCGGCGCCGGGGAAGACGCCTTGGGTGGCCAGTCGCCAGAGGCCGCTAAGGGAAAAGATTTTGATGAACAAGGGCTCGTAGAGGCTGGTGTGGTTGAGCAGGATCCCGAGGCGAATATCGTCGAAGTTGCGCTCACGTCGACCGCCAACCCAGGTCAACTCGAAGCGGAAAAAAAGGCTTCCGGTCACTTTAATACCCAACAGGAATAGGAACCGAACCAGTGCCATCAAGCAGGCCTCCTCGAAAGTTCAGGCGCGACCGACACAAGGATACCATACGTGGGAAATTCTGAGCCAAGGCTCAAGACCGCGACGGGGCTCAAAGGATGCTCACGCGAAGGCGCGAAGGCGCGAAGAAGGGTGATTAAGAGGATCGTCGTTGGGTGCTCGGTAAGACCGCCGGCTCGCCTTGGTGATAGGGAACGCGAATGGTGAGCGAAGCCAGGAAAAGTGCGGCAAGGCTAGGCGCCCCCGCCGCTGGCTTGCCATCCGTCGCAGGGAACGCGAATGTTGGGCGAAGCAGAGAAAAGTGCGGTAAGGCTAGGCGCCCCCGCCGCCAGCTTGCCTTCTATGGAGGGAACACGAATGTTTGGCGGAGCAGAGAAAAGTGCGGTAAGGCTAGGCGCCCCCGCCGCCAGCTTGCCTTCTATGGAGGGAACACGAATGTTTGGCGGAGCAGAGAAAAGTGCGGTAAGGCTAGGCGCCCCCGCCGCCAGCTTGCCTCAGTCGCAGGGAACGCGAATGGTGAGCGAAGCCGAGAAAAGTGCGGTAAGGCTAGGCGCCCCCGCCGCCAGCTTGCCTTGGTGATAGGGAACGCCGCCAAACCAATTAGGGGACAAAACGCGCTCAATCGATGTATCTGAAAACCAGCTTTGCACACTTAAGGGTAAACGCCAAGGCAGCCCTTTGGCTGGACGGTCATGCCCTTGACAGGCAAACCGTCCCGAATGACACGATGGGCCACCCGTTCCGTCGGTATCCGGGCCAACCGGCCCTGAGGGGTAACCCTGTTACCCCGCCCTTTTCACGAGCACAGGGGCTGAGCGGCCTGAGACATGGGCGTGAAAATCATACCGTTCTTTTGGGTTCGCTCAGCCGACTGACGGAAGCCCAGGCGCTCATAGGCAGGTACGCCGTAGTCCGTGGCATTGAGCGTGAATGGGGCATCCGAAGGGTCCTCTGCGAGACACAGCCGGACCGCTTCGACCCACAGCTTGGAGGCGATTCCGCGTCGGTGATGAGCGGCATCGACAAACATCAATTTGAGATGCCGGGAAGTGCTCATACACAAGACGCCGACAATCGAATCGCCGATCAGGGCCACGAGCGCGACGCGGTCCTCTTCCAGCAGTTTCTGCAGTGCGCCGGGAGACGCTGCCTCGAAAAAATTCAAGCGACCTTCTGCCGGAAAGCCACCAGCGTTGAAACGCTCGAAAGTCTGCAGCATCATGTTCGATGCAGCCTCGATGCGCGCATAAGTCAAATTCTCGATTCGCGGTTCCGTCATGGGTCACCCAGCCAATGATCCGATTCCGGATATTGTCCCATGGTTCCGGCTAGCCGAAAAGGCTCGGCACGGACTGACGATTAACTTCACTGATGCGGCGCTTACGCCAGCCTGGTGGCTGGCACCACGGCCTGGCCGCTGGCACCACGCACCACGGCGCAAAAAAGTGAAACGCTCAAGTCGAGCAACCGTGGAACCGATAGGCTCCACCGGATAGCGGCCTGGGGAAAAGACATGTTCCGTTTATTGTTTGGCAAGGCCTCTGTCAGCCTGAAGATCTTCCTATTGGGATTTGTTCCCATGGCAGGTCTCGTGTTCCTCTCAGCAAAAATGATCACACGGGATCTGACCATCGCCAGGGAGGTCGAGAAACTCGAAGAGTTTCGCTCGAATTTCCGCGATCTCTTGCACGCTCTCATTCTCGAACGGGTTGACGCAGACTTCTATATGGCCGACCCCTCGAAAATCAATACTGAGTTTTTGGCCCAACAACAGACCACCAATGCCGCGCTGACCCTGTTCTGGAGCTATGCGGACCATTGCGACGGGAGTTTTCTGGGCAAAGAGTTTTGCGATGACCTGACTGAAATCGAGGAGCAGCTGGGCCAGCTCGAGACCCATCGGACCAAAGCACTGTCTCGAAGTGCGCCGGAAGAGGTAGAGGCCTATTACGCTGGTTTGGTCCACGAGGCCACGATCTTGCTCGCGACCGGAGCCAAGGCCATCAAGGACGCTGAGACCGCGGCGATGCTCGCGCGCTACGGCTCGTGGATGAAACGCATGGAACGAGCGGCCCTGATCGATGCCCTGCTAGGGAAATCCTTGGCCAAGCAAAGTTTCGAGACCGGCGAGCTGAGTCTGCTGTGCATGACCGTCGGCGAACAATCGGTCTACGATCAATCCATTATGAAAAACGCACCCCAGCTGTTGGCTGAACAGATCCGCCAATTTTCAACCCACCCGAGCAATCGCAAGCTCGAGGAAACACTGAAAGAAGTCATCGCCTCGGCCGAAACCGGACCACAAGCCTTTTCAGAGTGGGCGGCAACCTATGACACCAGCACCTGGCTCAGTGAGACCAAGCAACGTTTGGCCTTATCCATTGAGGTGGAGCAAGCGATGGACCTGGGTATCGCGAAACTAGGCAAAAAAATGTCCTCCAAAGTCTGGTGGGAGTCGCTGGCGTTAGTCGCCTTCGTCCTTTTGACCTTGGGCATGGCCCTTTGGACCCGGGCCTATCTCACCAGTGCGATCAAATCCTGTCTCAACTTCAATACTCAGGTCGCTGAGGGCGATTTATCCAGCCAACTCACTTATCACCACAAGGATGAAATGGGGAGCCTGATGGGTACCATGAACCTGATGGTTGGTAAGCTGACGACGATGATTGTCTCGGTTTCTGGGGATGCCGAACAGGTCAGCAGCTTCGCCGGGAACCTGGCAACGACCTCTTCCTCGATGCGCGAGCGACTGGGCCGCTTTTTCAAGGACTCCCAAGATGTTGGGCGCGCAGTCACCAAACTCAACGAAGAAGGCGATGACGGCGAGGTCACCTTGCCGCACCTGCTGCGCCACACGAACGGCGTGAAAAGCAATATCGACGAAGTCGAAAAAGCGACGAGCCAGATGTCACATGAATTGCAGACCTGCAGTGCGAGTTCCCGCAAAGTGGCCATGCAAACCACCAACTTGGCCGGCGCGATGGAGGAGATGTCCGTCTCGCTGGACGAGATTCGCAAAAATACGGAACACAGCTCCCATACCACGGGCGAAGTCGCGGCCCGAACCTCGCAAGGGGTTACCGCGGTTACAGAGCTCGATTCACTAACCCACGCGGTCGAGCAAGTGACGCGGGTCGTTGCGACCCTGGCCTCCCAAACGCACCTGCTGGCCTTGAACGCCTCCATCGAGGCCGCCAATGCGGGTGATGCGGGAAGAGGTTTCGCGGTTGTGGCCAATGAGGTCAAAGTTCTGGCGGGGAAATCCAGCGAAGCGGCGGATAACATCCAAAAGCGCATCCAAGCCATGCGCGACAAGTCCCAACAAACCGCCGCTATGATCAGGGAAGTCGGCGGTTTGATCGACAACCTCGAATCGGCCAACCAAATGGTCGCCAGTGCCGTGACCCAACAGGCGGCGGCGATGCGGGAGATCAGCGAAGGCGTCGAGTTCCTCGCCAACCATACCCGCGAAATCGACGAGAATTTGGCGAAAGCAGCCGGAAATGCCGAGCGGGTTGCCGCGCAAGTGGAGGAAGCGGCACCGGGGGTGACCCGGATCCGGGACGGCATCGCCGTGCTGAAAGAAAAGGCCGAGGCGATCCAGATCGTCATGGAACGCAATGGCCAGGCCATGGCGGCAAGCGAGTCCGAGGTCGAGCGCACGCACGATCAAGCCAAGACCATGTCAAACGTGGCCACGCGCTTGCTTTCCAGCATCTCGATCTTCCGCATCAATCGCGCGCTTGCCCCTTCTGAAACCTGAAAACCTGATATGACCAACTTTATGGCTGCTTCCCAAGAGTTTCCAATGAATGTTGGCCAATAATTGAGTATCATCGACCGGGATTGAAAAGCGGGAGCGCGTCTCACAAAGCGTCTCCCGCCTTCCGAGGTCGCCATGCCCCACTCGCTTGAACCCAAATTACTGACCATTTTCAAAGAAGGCTATACGCCAAAATTGCTCGGCAAGGACCTGGTAGCCGGCACCCTGGTCGGCATCATCGCCTTGCCGCTTTCGATTGCGCTCGCCATCGCTTCCGGGGTCAAACCCGAACAGGGCCTCCTGACCGCGATCGTCGCAGGCTTTCTGATCTCGGCTCTGGGCGGCTCCCGCGTCCAGATCGGCGGTCCCACCGGCGCCTTCATTGTCGTGGTTTACGCGATTGTGCAGGAGCACGGCTACGATGGATTGGCGGTGGCGACAATGATCGCTGGCGCCTTCCTGGTCATTCTGGGTGTGGCGCGCATCGGTTCCATCATCAAGTACATCCCCTACCCTGTGACTGTCGGTTTCACCAGTGGCATCGCGCTCATCATCCTGACGTCGCAGATCCGAGACCTATTAGGGCTCCAGGTCGACAAGGTACCCGCGGAGTTCCTCGAAAAAATCATGGCCCTGGGCGCGCATTTGAATACGCTCAATGTTTGGGCCCTTGGACTTGGCTGTGGCACCCTGGCGCTGCTGATTCTCCTGCCTAAATGGTCTAAACGCCTGCCCGCCCCACTTCTGGCGATCGTGCTGGCAACTCTCGCGGTCCAGCTCTTCAACCTCCCCGTGGAAACCATTGGTGATCGCTTCGGGGCCATTCCCAATACCTTGCCGATGCCGAGACTCCCTGAGATCACTTGGGAGCGGGTCACCGCCCTCATCGGCCCAGCCCTATCGATTGCTCTGCTGGGCGGCATCGAATCCCTGCTTTCGGCAGTGGTCGCCGACGGCATGACGGGCCGCCGCCACCGCTCGAATATGGAACTGGTTGCCCAAGGCGTGGCCAACCTGGCATCGCCGCTGTTTGGTGGCATCCCCGCCACGGGCGCAATCGCCCGCACGGCCGCCAATGTGAAGAGCGGTGGTGCCACGCCAATCGCCGGTATGTGGCACGCCCTGACCCTGCTGGCGATCATGCTGGTGTTCGGCCGTTGGGTCGCATGGATCCCGATGGCGGCGCTGGCAGGCATCCTGGTGATGGTCGCCTACCACATGAGCGAGGTCCATTTGTTCGTGCGCATGCTGCGTAGCCCGGCAGGCGACGTGACCGTGTTGGTGCTGACCTTTCTCCTGACGGTGCTGCTGGATTTGTCGGTCGCTATTCAGGTAGGCGTGGTGCTGTCGGCCCTGTTGTTCATGCGGCGCATGGCCCACCTGACCCAGGTCACGCGGCTGGATGAAGAGATGTTGAATTTCGACGATGCCGAGGATTCGGGCGAGACCAGACCGCGTTTCCCCAAGGGCGTGGAGGTCTTCGAGATATACGGACCCTTCTTCTTTGGGGCAGCAGAGAAGTTCCAGACCGCGCTGCAGCTGGTTGGCGATACCAAGGTCCTGATCATTCGCATGGGCATGGTCCCCGCCATCGACGCCACGGCCCTGGCCGCACTCGAGTCTCAGATCCACAAGGCGAAGGCGAACGGCATGACGGTCATCCTAGCGGAACTACAGGCGGAACCGCAAAAGACCCTAGAGCGCGCAGGCCTGAAGGAGCACTTGGGCGCAGAGCAGCTGCAACCCAGCCTGAGCGCCGCGCTGGCGAGAGCGCAGACGATTCTTCAAGCGGATTAACTGGGGTTGAGCCTTTTGGGAACATGCTGGCGGCTAGGCGACCTGTTGCTCATGTTCAGGCCCCTGGTCGCCCGTGCGCTTTTTTTCGGACGGCCTTTCTCGGAGATTTTGCCCGTCCGTTTTTTAATTGACGGCCTTTCTCGAAGATTTTGCCCGTCCGTTTTTTAATTGACGGCCTAACCAGGTGAACTTGCCCGTTCATTTTTTTTCGGACGGCCTTTCCAGGTGAACTTGCCCTTCCGTTCATTTTCGGACGAGCTTTCCAGGTGAACTTGCTCCTCCGTTTTTTTTCGGACGAGCTTTCCAGGTGAACTTGCCCTTCCGTTTAATTTCGGACGAGCTTTCCAGGTGAACTTGCCCTTCCGTTTAATTTCGGACGAGCTTTCCAGGTGAACTTGCCCTTCCGTTTTTTTTCGGACGGCCTTTCCAGGTGAACTTGCCCTTCCGTTTATTTTCGGACGGCCTTTCCAGGTGAACTTGCCCTTCCGTTTATTTTCGGACGGCCTTTCCAGGTGAACTTGCCCCTCCGTTTATTTTCGGACGAGCTTTCCAGGTGAACTGTCGCTCCCTTTCACCCGCCGCCCGGCGCAAGATTGCATCTTGCGCTACAGTAGCCCGGCGCAAGATTGCATCTGGCGCTACAGTAGCTCGGCGCAAGATTGCATCTGGCGCTACAGTACCCGGCGCAAGATTGCATCTGGCGCTACAGTAGCCCGGCGCAATGGCGGTGATCGCGCGACCGGACCTCATTTGGGCAATGGAAGAATTTTGCCGGGATTGAGGATGCCCTTGGGGTCGAAGGCGTGTTTGATACCGGCCATCAGAGCCAGGTGCGTTTCGCTAAACATGTGACCCAGGTAGGGCGTCAGGGTACAACCGATGCCGTGCTCGCCCGAGAGCGCGCCGCCCAAGGCCGTGACCATGGCATAGATCTCGTCGATGCCCTGGCGGACCACGCCATGCCAAGTGGCATCGTCCAGGTCGCGACGCAGGATCTGGACGTGGAGGTTGCCGTCGCCGCAGTGACCAAAAGCGACGACCTCGAAGCCGTAGCGCGCGCCGATGGCGCGGGCACCCTCGATCACTTCCAGCAGTTTAGAGCGCGGGAAGCTGACGTCGACGTCGATGAAGGCAGAGGCATCGATGATTGACTCGCCGACCTTGTGGCGGTACTCCCAGAGTTGGCGCCGTCGATCGGGTTCCTGTTCGAGGCGGGCGTCGACGCCGGCGGCCTCGGCCAGCTCGGCCAGGCGTTCGGCGTCGCCGAGCACCTGATCCGGGTCACGGCCGTCGAAGCCGACCCAGAGCAGCGCCGCGACATCATGCGGTACCTGCTCCTTGCAGTTGGGTCGGGTCACGGCGATGGCGCCGGCCTCAAGCAGTTCAACCTCGGAGGGGACCAGACCCTGCTCGAAGATGCGGATCAGCATGTCGCGCGCCTCGACCAGCGAGTGGAAGGCTAGGCGCACCAGTAACTCCTCGGTCGGCGCGGGGATGACCCGGAAGACAGCCTTGGTGATAATCCCCAGGGTGCCCTCGCTGCCGAGCATCAGCTGGGTGAGGTTATAGCCGCAGGCCTGCTTGCGCACGGCGGCACCGGTCCAAAGCACTTCGCCGCTGGCAAGCACGACCTCGAGATTGAGCACGTAATCGCGGAAGGCACCGTACTTGACGCTTTTGGGGCCAGCCGCCATCTCGGCAAGATTGCCGCCAATCTGGCACCAGTCCCGCGAGCCGGGGTCGGGCGGAAGGCAGAGACCGCGCTCAAGCAAGGCGTTCTGGACGTCGGCGGTGATCGCACCCGTTTCAACGGTGACGGTCATGTCGCGCTCGTCGATGGCAATGATGGAGGCAAGCCGCTCCATCAGCAGGACAACGCCGCCCCGCAGGGCCAGGGCCCCACCGCTGACGCCACTGCCGCCACCACGCGGCACGACTGGTACGCCGGTCTCGGCACAGAGCGCCAGCACCGCCGCGATCTCGGCGCTGCTGCCGGGCCGCACAACCAAGTCGGGCAAATAGTGCCGTTCGTGGGTCTCGTCCTGGGCATAGGCCTCACGCCGATCCGGATCGACAAAAACGTGATCCGGACCGACGATGTCCGCGACTTTTTGGGCCAGCAGCTCGCGCTCGGAAGGGGTCACACGCGCCTCCGCTGTTCCTGCTCCCGTTCAACGGCGCGAAACAACTGGGTGATGTTGTCGAGCGCGAAGCCCTGGTAGCCGTTGGTGCGCTGGATCACTTCGTAGAAGAAGGTCGGTCGGTCGCCGAACGGCTTGGTGAAGGTCTGAAACAGGTAGGCGTCGCCCTGGGCGTCGACGAGCAGGTTGTGGCGCTCGCATTTATCAATGATGTCTAGGGGCGCGCGGCGCTCTTCGCGCAACAGGTCGTAGTAGGACTTGGGATAGCTGACGAAGTCGACGCCGCTATGGCGCATGCGATCGGCGGTTTCGAAGATATTGTCGGTGGCGAAGGCCATGTGCTGAATACCCGAGCCATAGTAAGCCTCGATGTACTCCTGGACCTGGGAGGGGCGCTCTTGGTTGAGCGGCTCGACAAAGACGTTGTTGATGCGGTCGTTCTCGGAGCTGAGCAGGCGCAACAGCAGGCCCGAGTATTCGGTTATGACGTCGCCGGGGCGGATGTCCTGGACGATCTTGCCGCCGAAGACCTTCTGGAAGTAACCGTTGCACCAGTAGTCCATTTCGTTGGTGTGGAGGCCATAAGCGATGTGGTCGATGTAGAGGAAGCCATTATCGAACTCGGGTTCAAAACCGACGATGCGATGGGGGATGAAGCCCGGCTGGAAAAGGCCCTTGTACTGACTGTCGTCGAAGAACATGAGTTCCTTGCGGTCGAGCAAGCGAATGGCGGCGGAGGTTACCTGGCCATTAGGGTCGGAAAGGGTTTTCACATCTTGGACGGGGACGGCGCCACGCGCGATGGCGGTGCGATAGGCTTCGTTGACGTCGGCGACGCGATAGGCAATGCGCTTGACGCCGTTGCCGTGACGGTCTACGAAGGACAGCACCTCGTAGGCGGAGGGCTTGGCTGCCGAAGTGATGACGATATGGATATCGCCCTTGCTCAGGTAGTAGGAAAGGGAGTCGCTGTCGCTGGTTTCGGGACCGCGGTAGCCCTGCAGTTCGAAGCCGAGCGCCTTGACGTGCCAATAAGTGACCATCTTCGCCATGCCGACGAACAGCTCGATGTAGGCGTAATTCATATCCTCGAAAATGTCTTTCATCGTGCACCTCTTCGCAAAATTCACCTTGAACGAATCTTCAACCGAACCCCGCCAACATACCACGGATCACTGAGTGATTGCTCTGATTTACTGTCGCGGTGCTGCGATTTCATTTGCTCGAATAGTGCGCGGGTTCGGTGTCGCCCCACTCTTTGAGACCCTTCTGTTTCTCGCCCCAGCCATTAGGCAAATTCTTGGTCAGGAAACTAAGACCTTGATTGACACCACCCGTAATTTCGGCGTCGCCTGTAGTGCCAGCCTCGGGCTTCGAGATGATGACGATCTGAGTGAAGGGTTCATTATCTGCCAATTCGATCGCATTGTGGCCCGTATCCCAAACGTAGGAGTTGCAGCGGAACTCCGAAAGTCCATTGAGATTCGTGTCTGCGTCGTACTCCGAGTTGACGCTCACGGTGTACATCAGGCCGACGCCATTGGCGATCGCCTGCTTGATATAATTCTCGACATGGGCTTTATGGTAGTTGTTGGCGCGGGTGGTGATCGGAAAGAGGTTGGAGGCGATGCCTGGTCCGCCTAACTGCCCGTTCATGAGGTGGCCGCGCTTCATGGACTTCCAATCCTTGGTGTCGCGCAAGTAATTCATCAGGCCTTTCTGTTCGTTTTCGCCGGGCGCGGAGCCATTGATGGGGTCCGCCGGGTCGAGCATCGCGGTCATGCTTGCACCGACTGTTTCAGTTTTGGTGCGATTGTTGTAAGAGTAGGTTTTGGTCGTGGTTTTAACCGAAGACTTGGCTTGAGCCACCTCGCCATCGGTTGCGCGCTGAATTGCCGCGAGGTTCGCGGCGAGGCCAACCCGCCCGCGTCCTGCTTCGGCACTGGCCGGGGCGGGCGCTGAAAAAGCGGGCTTTGGCTCTGCTGAGGGGGTGTCATGATGCGATGGCTGGCGGCGGTAGGAGTACACGAAAACCTCTCTAGGTTCTCAGTTTAATTCAAGTTCAGCCCGCAACCAAGGCGAATTCAATCGAGTGCTAGCTCGAGGGTTCACGGTACAGCAGCCCTGCGCAAGATTGCAGCTTGCGCTATTGTTGCCGCTGCCGTTCTGCGCAAGATTGCAGCTTGCGCTATAGTTGCCGCCGCCGTCCGGCGCAAGATTGCATCTTGCGCTACAGCAGCCGCAGCGGCAGCCGCAGCCGCCGCCTGCTCGCGCTACAGTTGCCGCCGCCGCCCGGCGCAAGATTGCTTCAGCGCGGAGCGAGACCGTCGACAAGCATGGCGACATAGCCGTCGATCAAGGATTCGGGGCCCTTGTCGGGCAACTGCACCGTGGCGGCGTACCAGATGCCATCGACCATGCTCAGCAGTGAGCTGGCCAACAAGTGAGGCTGGGCAGGCGGCCCAATCTCGCCGCGGGCAACGGCCTGGTCGAGCACGGCCAAGATGGGTTGGATCAGGCTCTCGTCGGAGAGGCGGCGCAGGCGATCGGCATTCTCGGGCGCCAGACCAGGCAGATCGCTCATCAACAAGCGCAGAAAACCCAGCGGGCCTTGGGAGAGGAACCAGGTGACGATGCCCTGGAACTGGTGCCTCAGGTTCTCGCCCGAGACCTCGAGCGCCGTGCGGATTCCCTGGCGGTGGCGCAATAGGGCGCGTTCGATGACCATCACGAACAACTCTTCCTTGCCGCCGGGCGCGTGATAGTAGAGCGAAGCTGCCTTGATTCCGAGTTTGCGGGCGATGTCCTGAACGGTCACGGAGGCGTATCCGAACTCGTTGAACAGACTCTCGGCGGCACCGAGGACGCGCTCCCTGGAATCTTCCAGGTTGTTCTTTCTGCTATTCACCGTCTTCGATTCAGACACCATGGCCAACCTCATGCTTGTGTTCGTTGCCGGACCCCAGGTTCTCTCGTGGACGCCAAAAGCGAGGAAGGATGGCCTCAGGGATGATCCTGGCAGGGAGTGCGACGTGTCGTCGACCTTGACACGGGCTCCACTGCAAACCCACCGGGCACATTCTATGTCTAATAACCACTGGTTTCAATGCTTTCCTCACGGTAAGGCGTGGCTCGAGGGACGGATGCGGGTCCGCTTCCAGGGCGGATCCGGCGATGATTTCTGGTTGGGATCACTGCGGCACGGGTACGGGTGCAACCTGGAAAAGCAGACCAGGTTGGATACCGGCCAGGGTGCCGCGCAGGAAAAACGCAAGTGCTTCGCGATCGCAGACGATGCGCACCGTCTGGTTCTCGCGGGCTTGGAAGAGATCGTTGAAAACGGCCAGGAGCTTGGCGTTTGGTGGGAGTGCGGACGCGAGGATGCGGCTGGCGACGACATTGCCCTGCTCCAGCAACTCGGCGCGCACCTCGAGCGGCTGCTCGCCTGGGTTAATCAGGGCCATGCCATCGTAAACCAAGGATGGATCGCCGAGGTAGACGGCGAATTGGGTATCCGTTTGGCGCATCTCGTGGGCCTGGGCAGCGGCGGAAGCCCCCGCGGCGAGACGATAGCTGGCCGTGACCACGAGACGGTCGGGCGCGTAGATGGCCAGGTGACTGACCTCGAGCGCGCCAAACAGGGCGGCGGTTTCAAGCTCGGCTTTCTCGCCGGGCGCCAAAACCAGGCTGGCCGCGCCCAGGCTGCTGCCCTGGGCGTCGTAGCCGACCAAGTCGAGGATGCCGGTTTCGGTCCCGAAATTGGCGGCGGTCACCAGCGTCTTGAAGCTGCCGTCGGCTCGCGCCAGGTGAGGCAGCCAGCGGCGTTGGGCAGAACCGCAATGGGCGGCCTCCGCTGGCTCGGTGAAGTTGAGAAACTGATCGACGGCCACCTGCTCGTGGCTCTCGCTGGTGCCATCTGGCCACTGCAAGGTGAGGTCGACGACACTGGCAGAACCCAGGCCGAAATGCAGCACCAGGGGGTTGGATGAAACAAAATTGTTACCAGCGCAGAGTTCGCGGGTCAAGGTTAGGCTCCCGGCCTTGACGGTGACGCGGGTGCCGACGGCGGCGCTGTTGCGGCGGTTGCCGTGGAGGGTCAGCGCCAACCAGTGGCCGTGGGCGCCGTCGTTGCGCAGCAGGCGGCCGGGCGAACCGTTGTAGGCCACGAACAAGTCCAGGTCACCGTCGCGGTCGTAGTCAAAGCAGACGACACCGCGGCCCTGCAGTTGGTCGGCCAGGCCCAGGGCGGCGGCGCGTTCCGTGAAACTGCCATCGCCGCGGTTGTGGAAAAAGCGAGAGGGGTCAGCACCGTAGCCGGGTGCGAAGGGTCCCAGGAAACCGTTGGTGTGGAAAATATCCAACCAGCCGTCGTTGTCGAAGTCGGCCATGCTGGAACCCCAGCCCCAACCGCCTTCGCGCACGCCACTGGCACTGGTGACATCCTCGAAATGGCAGTTGCCGAGACCGCGATAGAGGCGGTTGCCGGTCACCCCCTTGGCGGTCTTGCCAAACGCTTGGCCGACGGAGCTGACGAACCAGTCGAGGTGGCCGTCGTTGTCGTAGTCGCCGACGGCAGCGCCCATACCGTTCTCGTCGGTGATGACGGCATCGGTGAGGTCGCGGAAATGGCCGGCACGGTCGTTGATGAAGACGCGGCTGTGGCCGAGGTCGCTGGCGACGACCAGGTCAGGCCAGTGGTCGCCGTCGAAGTCGGCAAAATTCGGGGTAAAGCTCAAATCGGGCCGGAAGGCATCGCCAAAGCCCGCGGCGGCGGTTGCATTGGTGAAGTGACCCGTGCCGTCGTTGGTGAAGAAGAAGTTGTCGTCGCCGGTTTGCCAGTGGCTGAGGAACAGGTCCAGGTCGCCGTCGCGGTCGGTATCGGCGAAGGCGGCCGAGAAGGTGCTGCCAGCGAGGCTCAGGCCGGCCGTAGCGGTGACGTCCTCGAAGCTGCCATCACCTTTATTGCGATAGAGAATCGGCGAGGCGCTGATGCCGCCGACCAGCAAATCGGGGTAGCCATCGCCGTCGACATCGGCGAAGGCGGCACCGCAGTTGAAACGGCCCGGCGCGGAGACGCCGGCACTGGCGGTGATGTTCTGGAAGCGGCCGTCGCCGAGATTGCGGAACAGGGCGTTGCCCTGGCCGTCACCGCCGAGGACGTAGAGATCGGGCCAACCATCGAGGTCGATGTCGGCAGCGGCTGCGCCGGCGGCGATAAACTGGAAGTCGGTAGAGCCCACATAGCTGTGGTTCCAACTGACGCCGGCGGCGGCCGTGACGTCGGTGAAAGACCAGTCCTGAAACGCGAGCAAACAGAGGGAGGCGATCAGCATGGCGTCCTCAAAAGTCCTGGTGCAGCGGGTGGACGGTGACTTCGTCCATCAGCACGTAAGGGTCCTGGTTGAGCATGGCGAATGCGACCTCGGCCAGACGCTCGGGTCGCAGCGACCAGGTCTCCTCGCGACTGCCCTCGACCCCGCCCCCGAAACTGGTGTCGACGATGCCTGAGTTGAGGGTCATGACCTTGATGCCTTTGCCTTTTAGCTCGCGAGCCAGCGAACCCGAGAAGCCCAGTAGGCCGTGCTTGGCGGCCACGTAGGGCGCCATGTTGGCCAGCGGCCGGCGGGCCAGGTCCGAGGCGATATTGAGGATCTGGCCCTGGCCGCGAGCGAGCATGTCGCCCAGCACGGCCTTGACCGTGAAGACCGGACCCTTGAGGTTGGTGTCGAGCACGGCCTCCAACTCTTCGACGGTGTGCTCGGCAAAGGATTTGTAGTAGCCCATGCCGGCGTTGTTGACGAGAATGTCGACACAGCCCCAGGTGGTGCGCACTTGGCCGAGAAACGTCTCGATGCTGTCGCGATCGGTGACATCGACGATGCCGTAGAGCGCTTGGCCGCCCTCGGCGACGATCGCCTCGGCCACTTCTTCCAGCTCGGCGCCCGTGCGGGCACAGAGGGCAACACGCACGCCTTCACGCGCGAGGCGCAGGGCAATGGCGCGGCCGAGACCGCGGCCGGCACCGGTAACCAGGGCGATATTGGAGGCGATCGACATAGCGGCTCCCGACTCAGAGGTCCTCGAGAATTTTCTTGCGCAGGCGCTGGTACTCTTCGTCGTTGACGAGGCCGTCACGGCGCAGGGCTTCCAGTTCGCGCAGGCGCTCTGCCACGGACTTAGCGGGAGCGGCCGGCGAGGGTTGCGCCGAGGGTGGCTGCGGCACGACTGGCGGCTCAATGGCTGGCGGCTCGACCGGTGGCGGCCCAACGGGTACCATCACGGGCTTGGGCGCAGGCGCCATGACGGGTCCTGTCGTGGGTTGGGACTCGGGTGCGGCCACTGGCTTCTGGGCTGGCACGGGCGCGGTGGCGGGTTTGGGCTCGGCCAAGCTGACGACGCCGCGACTGGGCGCCGCGGGCGCGGGTGCGGCCGGGCGTGGCGCGCTGATCGTGGCGCCTGGTGCGGTGGGGATGCAGCCCAACAGGGTCAGATCGCCATCTTCGGGCTGGTAGGTGCCGAGCAGGCTGCGCTGCAGCTCAACGGTGGGCAGCAGGACATCGACGATCGGCGCCAGCTTGGGGTCGGCGTCGAAGTCGAGCTGGAAGGACTCGAAGGGTCGGCCGTGCCCGACGGGCATCATCATCAGGCCGCTGTGTTTCTGCTTGAAGAAGGCGATATCGGTTTTTTGTTCGGGATCGGCGCCGGTCACCAGCACTAGATAGCGCCAGTCGGCGCGGGCGGGACCGCCCAGGTAACTGTCGGGCACGAGGAAGCGGATGGTCTTGCCCTGGACATCGATGCGATGGGGAAAAAAGAAGTGCTCGGCCATGGTGCGCTTGGCGGCATCGCGATCCTCGCGGTCGCCATTCTCGCCCTTGGCCAGGTGGGACTCCAGCCAGTTGGCGGCGGTCATGGGGTTGGGGGTCAGGAAAACGCCCTTGTCCCAGGCGGTGCTGGCGGCGACTCTGACGTTGCGGCCCGGCAGGGTTTCGGTGCGGCCCGAGCCCTCTTGACCGTCTGTATCTATATAGATGTCGACGTTGAGGTTGAAGAAGCCGTGGCGGCAGATATCCTTGAGGGGGACGGCGCCAATTTTACTGGTGCGGGTTTCGGGCGAGCGGATCTTGTTGACGAAGCGGGCCACGAACCAGGTGCCGTCCTTGCCGCGCTCTGCGGAGAACTCGACCAGATCCAAGTCGCCCGACTCGAAATCGGCGCCGGAGGGGTAGTGGAGCACGCCGCTGCCAAAATCATCGCCGCGGGGATCGGCCATGGAGAAAAGCGTTTCGCCTTTGCCTGATGCGGGTCCGAGCAGAAACAGAAACATGAGCAGGGGTGTAGTCACAAGGGCCTCCGGGATAAGGGATGGGGGGATGCGCGGGCATCCCCCGGTTTCAGGTTAGAATTGTACTTTCATGAAGGCTTTGAGGCGATAGTGATCCCAATCGATCTCGCTGGTGCTGATCTCGCCGAGCGGGGTGCCGATGGTGGTCGTAGCGGGATTGATGCGCACGATGCTGCCGTTGCTACCCGTGTAGAACTCGGGCGCGTAGGTACCGTCGACCCAAGATGCGTTGAGGCCGAATTCCATGCCGGAGAGGAAGTACTTCAGACGCAGCGCGGCCACGTCCTTCTCGTGCTGACCGGTCATGTAGTTGATCCAGCCGAACTCGGGTTCCCAGGAGTCCATGTTGGGCGGGGTGACGTCGATCGTGCCGTCGAAGAGGTCGACCTCGTAGTGCTCGAGGTCGATGGCGGCATAGAGGTCGCCCATCAGCTGGTAGCCAAAGGAAACGCCATAGCTGGTGTAGTCGGCATCGCGATCGTCGTAGTTGACGTTCTCGACCAGGCTGAGGGTGTAGGCGGTGCTCAGCAGGCTGGGATCGGTAACGCGGTTGTCTTCGTCGCTAATGACTTTGTACTTGGCTTTGAACTCGAGGCCCTTGCCGACGTCGAAGGTGGTTTCGGCCTTGATCAGCCAGATGTTGGTTTCCTTGTCCTGATAGTTGGCATAGGGCGAACGCCAATCACCGCCGACGCCCCAGCTGTGGACGCCATCGACGCGGGGGTGGATGGTGTTGCCCTGCCAGTTGGAGTTGTAGTCGACAAAGGTGTATTCGGCGGCCAGGTGCCAATCGCCCAGAGTCAGTTTCGGCAACAGGGTGAAGCCCTTCCAGCCGAGGACGGAGTAGGCCATGGTCTCGTCGAAGTCGGTGAAGTCGTTGTCGGCGTTGAGGGCGACGACCTGGTTGGAGGCGCCGGCCCAGCCGCCGTAGCCGATGCCGGCCAGGCTGGATGCGCGGCTGTTGTCGCCGCGGTTATAGTCGGGGCGGGACCAGCCCCAGGAACCGTCGTAGCCCTCGGTCAGGAGGACGTCGGCTTCGCGGCGGGAGGCCATCATCGACATGTAGGAGGCGCCGATATCGAAGTACTCGGCGCTGAGGCTGAAGGGTCCGATATCGTTGACGTCGACGTTCAGTTTGAAGACGTCGTCATCGGCGCGACCGTTGAGGGTCGGGGTGAAACGGGCGGTGGTGTCGACGCCGACGCCGGGGTAGAACTCGGAATGGTAGTAGGTGCCGGCGACGTCGAGGTGGTCGTGGCCATACTTGAACTTGGCGCCATAGACGCTGTTGCGGTAGCGCTGGGACAGGAAGGTGCCGCCGTAGTTGTCGTCGACCCTGGGGCTGACCTCGTTATCGGCGATGTACTCGTAAATGAAGTTGAGGTTCAGGTCTTCGGTGGCCTTCCAGTTGACCTGGGCGGCATAGGCGGCGTCCTGCTGGTGCAGCGTGCCGGTGCTGTAGCCGGGACCGGCCCAGAGGCGCGGCAGGCTGACCCGGGCCACGTCCCAGCGCACGTCTTTGTTCTGGCCGGCGCTGCCCTGGAACAGCAGACCGGAGACGTTGTCGCGGTCGATGTAGCGGATCTTGCCGATGGTGAAGGCGTCGAACTGGCCCCAGTCATTGGAGCCGATGGTTGCGGAATCGATCCAGTTGTAGCCTGGCGTCAAGCGCACGAAGGCGCCGCGGAACTTCATGTACTGGGCGGAGCGGGGATCGTTCTCGTCGTCGGCGAAACCGCCGCCATTGGACCACCAGTTGCGGTTGAAGCGGCCCTTGATGCGGCCACCGACCTCGACCTGCTTGGAGACTTTGGCTTCGAACAGGATCTCGAACTCGGTGCCCTGACCCTGGTCGCCGTTGCCGAACTCGGAGTTGGAATAGAGGCCTTCATGGGTGCGACGGTTGCCATCCAACCACTTGGTATAGATGGTTCCGCCCCATTTCAGTTTCTGCTGGGCGGCGGCCGGCAACAGGGCCAACAGGGCCAGCATGCCGAATGCGATGGATTTTTTCAACATGACGGTTTCTCCTATTTGTGAACCATGGACAGGGTGGCCTTGGCGGCGCTGCCCTCGTCGCAACTGTAGGCCAGCATCTTGTGCTGGAGCTCGGCTTCCTCGGCGGCGCCTTCGGCCTTGCCGGCGATGCAGTCGATCACGTGGGGATCGCACTCGCCGTCATGGCCACCGCCGAAGCGGTGCTGGCCCTCGTACTCGTTGACCTTGCGGGTCAAGAGGTCGGAGGAGGCGGGGAAGCCCTCATTGGACTGAACGACGACCTGGTAACCCCAGGTGGCGGGATCGCCCTCGCCCAGCTCGTCGAGCTTGACGGAGCCGCTGATGGTCTTGGAACTGCCGGTCGTGCGCGTCGGCACGACGATGCGGTCGATCATGGCGCCGGCCTTTTCCTTGGCTTCGGCCATGACGCGCTGGCGCTGCTGGGGCGAGAGGATGACAACTCTATCCCACTCCGAACCCTCGGCGAACTGGATGTTCGTGCCGGGCAGGCCCATTTTCTGGCCGGAACCGGCCTTGCCGTCGGTGTCGATGAAGATGAAGACCATTTGCACGGCGAAGCCCACGCCCATGCCCCAGGGATCCTCGAGCTTGGCGTCGAAGCTGGCCTCGAAATTGACCTTCTTGTCGGTGTAGTCGATCTTCAGGCCGGTCAGGTCGAACGAGCCCTTGCCGTAGACGGCGTCGGTGGGATAGACATAGGCGCCGGGGCCGTTGTCGTCCCCAGTAGGATCTTTCAATTCGATGGTGCCCTTGCCCGCGAAGGCCGAGGCGCAAAGCATGGCCAAACCGACCATCATCCAGCTTTTCGATTTCATGAGGCTCCTCCTCTTTGGTAATCCGTGCATGACGGATGGATAGCGATACAATCAAACTCTGGGCTCAGCCCTTGACACCGCCTGCGGTCAGGCCGGAGACCAGGTATTTTTGGGTATAGGCGAACAGAATCACGACAGGGATCGAGACGATGATCGAACCCGCGGCAAAATAGCCCCACTCGGCGCTGAAGCCGCCGACGAAGAACTTCAGCCCCACCGGGGCGGTGTACATGCTCTCCTGCTCCATCAGCAGCGAGGCGATGATGAACTCGTTCCAGCCGGTGATGAAGCTGAACAGGCCGGTGACGACGATGGCCGGCTTGGCCAGCGGCAGGACGATGCGGGTGAAGATCAGGGTCCGGCTGGCGCCGTCCATCAGCGCCGACTCCTCGATCTCCAGAGGAATGGTGTCGAAGTAGCCCTTGAGCATCCACACGCAGAACGGCAGGGCGATGGTGGTGTAAATCAGGATCACGCCAATGAAGGTGTTGCCCAGGTGCAGCCACTGCACGGCGATGATGTAGAGCGGCACCAGCATCAGGGTGCCGGGGAACATCTGGGCGACCAGGAAGATCATCAGGCCGGTGCGACGGCCGGGAAAGCGGAAGCGGCTGAAGGCATAGGCCGAGGTACAGCCCAGCACGACGCCGACCAGCGTCGTGCCGACGCTGACGACGAAGCTGTTGAACAGCCAGTGCATGAAGGGCTGCTGGCTGAAGAGGTCCGTAAAGTTGGCGACCGATACTTGCTCGGGCCAGGGCATGACCGCGCGCAGTCGGTCGATGATCCCGGGCGAGGAGGGCAGGTCCGCTATCGCCAGACTCTGCCGACCGGAGAACGCGATCGTCAGCACCCACAGGACCGGGTAGAGCGTGATCAGGGTCATGCCGCCGACGAGCAGGTGCAGCCAGAGATGGTTGACTTCTCCCTTGAGTTTGGTGTCGCTCATGCGCGGATGTCCTCCGTGGCCTTGCTCATCTTGTTTTGGAAGATGCCGTAGGTGAGCAGGATGATGAAGATCACCGTGGCATAGGCCGCGGCATAGCCGTACTGGTACTTCTCGAAGGCAATCTTGTAGGCCTGGGTCACGAGAATCTCGTTGGCGCCGCCGGGCTCGCCGGCGCTGACCAGGTAGATGACGTTGAACAGGTTGAAGGTCCAGACGACGGAGATGATGATGGCCGGAATCAGGGTCGGTTTCAGCGAGGGCAGGGTGATGTAGCGGAACTGCTGGAAGCGCGAGGCGCCGTCGAGGCGGGCGGCCTCGTACATGTCGGCGGAGATCGACTGCAGGCCGCCCAGCGAGATCAGCATCATGAACGGGAAACTGAGCCAGCCATTGACGGTGATGCCGGTAATGAACGAGCTGAAGACGCTGTCGAACCAGGAAATCGGCGACACACCGAAGATCTGCAGGATCTGGTTGATGGGACCGAACTGCTTGTGGAACAGGCCCTTCCAGATCAGGGCGGTGACGTAGGTCGGCAGCGCCCAGGGCAGCACCAGAATGCCGCGGTAGAGCGGCTTGATATCCAGGCGCCGGCTGCCCAAGCGCAGCACACCGAAGTTCTTGGTATTGAGGCAAAGCGCCAGGCCGAGGCCGACAGTGACGCCGATGGCGACGTTACAGACGGTCCAGCAAATGGTAATGAAGGCGGTCCAGTAAAAATTCTGGTAGTTGATCGCCCAGCCTTCGGCGGTGTGTTTGATCACGTCCCAGTCGGCGAGGATAGTGGCGTAGTTGTCGAAGCCGACCCAAATATCCGTCAGCGGCTTGTCGGTGTTGTAGAGCGTCTGGCCGGTGAAGCTCAGAGCCAGGCCGTAGAGAAAGGGAAAGAAAACCAGGACCAGCATGCCGACCATGGCCGGCGCCACGTAGCCGTAGGCGCTGCGATGCTGGTAAAGGGTGCGACCGACGTGGGCCACCAGGCCCAGGGCACAGACCAGGAACAGCGCCAAGCCCAGCGCGGAGGCCATCCACAGACTTCGGCCCAAGGGGCCGGCGATGGCCGCCTCGTCGGCCTGGATCGCGGCCTCGTTCAGGGTGCCGTCGGGGGCGTAGAAGTTGGAGGGACGGCGATAGCCGTCGCAGTCCCAGATAGCCTTGTCAGGCACGCTGAAGGGCAACTGAATCGCCTCGGCACACTGGACGGTGGTCGCGACGACAGCCTTGTACTGGTCGTACATCGCCACTTCGACTTGGCGGCGGCCGGCCTGCATTTGCACCAGTGCTTCAAAGTTGACATAAGCGTCAAGACCCAGCAGAGCCAGCGCTAACACGGCAGCCTGAATGCGGCCGCGACCGCGCAGGCCGGGCAGCCAGAGCAGCAGCGCGGCCAGTGCCAACACCGCGGCTAGGGGCAGTGGCGACCACAGCGAGGGCGTCGCCCGGGTCGGTGCCTCGGTGTGGACGGTCACGGCGACGACGCCCTTGATCGCGCCCTCGACCTGGTAGGGCACGGTCACCACCAGGGCAGCGCCGGTAGCCTCGACCGCCAGCTCGCGCTTGCGGAATACGCCCTCGTCGCGGTTGGTGTCGATGCCGGCCTGCAGCTCCTTGGCCAGGTCAAAGAAGGGTTTTTGTTCACGGGCGAGGCGTTCGCCCTCCGTATCCTCGGATGCGGTCGATGCCAAGACCTGGGCGCCGCTCAGTTGCAGTACCCGCGCTCGCTCGCACTCGGGCCGGGCGGCCAGCCAGGCCCGCACGAGGGCGGGCAGGTCCGGCGTGCTCGTACTGGCCGCGGCAGTCGGATCGCCGAACTCGTCGGCCATCGAGGCGCCGGGGTCGCCGAACTCGTCAGCCATGGAGGGCGCCGGCGCTGGCGCGAGGGCGGCCTCCACCAGGGCGGCAAGGGCGCGAGCGCGCATGATCGCCGTGCGCTCGGCCAGGCGGTCGGCAAACTGGGCCGAGGCGCCATCGACCAGGCGCTGACCCAGCAGGCCCGTCAGGGCCAAGGCCAGCAGCAGGCCTGCGATGATGCCGATGCTGTTCTTGATCATGGTCGCGCTCCCCTCCCCGCTCGAGTGTTAACCGAAACTCGCGATCAGTGGCTCTTGCGCAGCTTAGCCACGTCCTCGAGGACCTTTTTCTGGGCATCGCCCATCGCCTGGGCCGGCGAGGCCGCGCCCTTGACAATCATGTTCATCGCCGTCGTCGCCGGCGACCAGACCATCGTCATCTCCGGCACGTTGGGCATGGGCTCCGAGGTCTTGGCCTGCTCGCGAATGACCTTGAGGATCGGGTCGTTGTGGACCTCGGGCGTACTGTAGACACCGCGATTGGCCGGGGTTTGGCGGCCGACCGTCGCCATTACCTTGCCGGCTTCGACGCTGGTCAGGTACTTGACGAAGGCAAAGGCCTCTTCCTTGTTCTTCGAGGGCGCGGCTACATAGACGCCCTCGACCGTCATCCATGGCTTCATCGGCTTGCCGCCGGCCTCGTCGACCGTTGGCAGGGTCGCCAGGCCGAAGTCCACGTCTGGGGCGATCTCGCCCAGAAACCAGGGACCGCTGAAGACGATCGCGGCCTTGCCCTTGTTGAACAAACTGGTGATCAGCGCCGTCGAGGGTTCTTCCGGTAGGATCTTGTCGGTTTTCAGCCATTTGACCAGATATTCCAGGGCCTGGATGTTCTCCTTGGCGTCGAGTACCGGCTTGGGGCCTGGGTCGAAAACGCGCCCACCGAAGGCGTTCATCAATGCGGAGTGATAAAAGAAATCCGAATAGGAATAGGCCAGGCCGAACTCGCCGGCGGCGGCGTTGGTGCGCGCCTTGGCGAATTTGACCAGCTCGCCCGTAGTCTTCGGCGGCGTCTTGACCAACTTTTTGTTGTAGATCATCAGCACCATCTTGAAGTTAAGGGGCAGGCCGTAGACGGTGTCGCGGTAGGTCATGGCCTTCATCGCCGTGGGCAGGAACTGATCCGTCAGCTTGGCGTCGAGGAAGAAGTCCAGCGGCTCGACGGTGTTGCCGGCCTCGATCCAGCCACCGAGGCGGTCCTGGGCGAAGATGAAGACGTCCGGACCCTTGCCGCGCGGTACGGCGGCAGAGACTTTGTCGGCGTAGGCGTCATAGGGGATCGCCAGGCCGGTGAACTTGTAGCCCTTGGCCTGCTTGTTGAAGGCCTCGATGACCTGGTTGATGGCGTCCTTCTCCTTGCCGCGGTAGGAATGCCAGACGACAAGCTCTTTGGTCTGGGCCAAGGCCGGCAAGGCCAACATCAGGACCAGGGCCACCATGGTTCCTCGTTTGCTCTGAAACATAAGATACTCCCGTGTGATTGGACTCAGGCCAGGCGTTTTTCGCTGACCGGATCGAAGAGGTGCAGACTGTCGCAGCGCACGCCCAGCTTGAGGGTTTCGCCCAGCTCGGGGATATGGTGCGCGTCGAGTTTAGCGACCAGGCGCGTTTCCCCGACATGGGCATAGGCGATGACCTCGTGGCCCAGCGGTTCGACGACGTCGACCTCGCTCTCCAGTGCCACTTGGCCTTCGCCGTGGGCATTGATGTGTTCCGGGCGCACGCCGACCGTGACCTTCTTGCCGCGGTGGGCCGCGCCGACGGCGGCCAGGGGTCCGCTCAGGGGCAGTTTCAGGGCCGGCGTCGCCACGTGATCGCCGTCGTTGGAAATCGTGCCCTCGAACATGTTCATCGGCGGCGTGCCGATGAAGCGCGCCACGAACAGGTTTTCGGGGCGGTCGTAGAGCTCGAGCGGCGTGCCGACCTGCATGATGTAGCCCTTGCTCATGACCGTGATGCGGTGGCCCATCGTCATCGCCTCGACCTGATCGTGGGTGACGTAGACCGAGGTGATCTGCAGGCGTTTTTGCAGCTTGCTGATCTGGGCGCGCATCTGCACGCGCAACTCGGCGTCGAGGTTGGAGAGCGGCTCGTCGAACAGGAAAACCGAGGGCTGGCGCACGATCGCGCGGCCCAGGGCGACCCGCTGACGCTGGCCGCCGGAGAGCGCCTTGGGCTTGCGGTCGAGCAGTTCCTCCAGGCCGAGCGTGCGGGCCGCGTCGTTGACCAGTTGCTCGATCTGGGCCGGAGCCACCTTGCGGACCCTGAGGCCGAAGCTGATATTCTCGCGCACCGTCATGTGGGGGTAGAGCGCGTAGCTCTGGAAAACCATGGCGACGTCGCGGTCCTTGGGCGGTAACTCGTTGACCCGGCGCCCGCCTATCGAAAGCGTGCCGTCGCTGATCTCCTCAAGACCGGCGATCATGCGCAGGGTCGTCGACTTGCCGCAGCCGGAGGGCCCGACCAGGACCATGAATTCCTTGTCCCGAATCTCGAGATTCAGGTTCTCGATAACGGAAACCTTGCCATAGCGCTTGCAGAGGTTTTCCAGAGTAATGGCAGCCATGCTTCCCCCGTCGTCGGCGTCAAGGCGCCGCGGCAAAAATCGCCGCGCTGCGCGGCGCGAGTGTCAATGTCAGAGTCTCTTCTCCATTCGGTGCCGCACCGCCAAGCTCGTCGCGCAGCGTCTTGCCGGTCCAGACTGCTGGCCGCGGCAGAGAGAGCGTCACCGGTTGTTCGGCGCGGTTGACGGCGACCCAGACGAGGTCGCCCTCACTGGCCCGGGCAAAGACCAGCTGGTCGCCATCCGTGGCCAGGGGCAGGTAGTCGCCGCGGCTGAGGGCCGGGTGGGCCTTGCGGGCCGCGATCAATTGGCGGTAGTAGGCGCGCATCGCTTCGTCGCGCGGCTTGCCAGTTCCGGGCGCGATCGCCCGCGAGCCCCATGGCATATCCGAGCGGTTGTGGGGCCAGTCGCCTATCTCGCGGGCGACCTCCTCGCCGTAGAAAATCGTTGGGATCCCCAGCGACGTCAATTGCAGGGCGGCACACAGCCGGAACAGCGCCTTATTGCCCGACAGCTGAAAAAGGGCACCAGGCTCGTCATGGGAGGACAGGTACTGGGATAAGTAGTGGCCCTGACGAACCTGGTGCCGTTTCTGCAGGTAGCGGGAGAAGGCGACGGTGCGGCCGCGGCCCTGAACGAAGGCCATAACATTGCCGCGGAAGGCGAAATCGAAGCCGGCGTCCAGTTCGTCGCCGGCGAAGTAGGGGTCGAGCACCTCGGCATCACCGCCCCAGACCTCGCCCAAAAGAAAGAAGTTGGGACCCAGCTCGGCACGGGTGCGCGCGCGGTGTTCGGTCCAGAACGGGTGGGCCACGTGTTTGACCGTGTCGAGGCGGAAGCCGTCGAGACCGATCCGCTTGGCCAGGCCCAGATGGGCGCTCATCAGATAGTCGGCGACCTCTGGCAATTCCGTCTTGAAGTCCGGCAAGCCGGACAAGCATTGGGTCAGGTCGTCGCCGCCGCAGGGGCTTTGACGGCGGCCGGTGCGCAGCCAGTCGTTGGCGTTGGCGGCCTTGGTGTAGGCGCTGTCATAGCCGGCGTGGTTGTAGACCACGTCCAGCAGGACCTTGATGCCGCGCGCATGGCAGGCTTCGACCAGGGCGCGCAACTCGTCTTCCGTGCCGAAATGGGGCTCCATGCGGGTGAAGTCATCGGCCCAGTATCCGTGGTAGGGCCAGTCGGGAAAGCCGGCACCCTCGACAAAGTGGTCGATCTGCTTGACCACCGGCGTGATCCACACAGCGGTCGCGCCCATCTCGGCGATTTCATCCAGGTGCTCGCGCAGGCCGACCAGATCGCCGCCATGGTAGGCGCCCTTGTGGGCGACATCGACGTGTTCGTTGTTGTCCGCGCGGCCGTCGGCATAGCGGTCGACGATGACGAAGTAGATGATTTCGTCGCGCCAATCATCGGCCGCCAGGAGTGGGATGAGGGTGGAAATGAGGAATAGGAGGCTGGAAGCAAGTAAGCGGAACAAAGGCATGAGGCATCCCTAGGCAGACGGGCTTCGCCCGTCGACTCACCCTTGTAAGACCTTCCCACGACTGGGTTTCGGCCTTCGGCGAGAACGCCTAACGAAATTTAGTTTCAAGACCAAGGCCATCTTGACACAAAGGTTACAAAGGCGCAACCACTTTTCTTCAATGCCACGCAATTCGCTGGAAACGAACGGCTTCTCCACTACATTTTCACTACATGACACCTCCACCTGAAAAAACGCGGGCGCGCCCCTAGACCAAGGCGAATCCCAACTCTCTCAAAGGCGTGGGTATGCGATCTTGCCGGGAAAGCAACCGCAATGGCCGACCCGGGCTGTGTACGCCCCAAGATGGGGTGCTTGACGCGCCCGCGTCCCGCGGTTCAAAGCGTTCGGTCCAGGTGAACCGACGTGAGTGAATGACCTTCATTCACTCGGCCCAAGTGAACTTGCCAGCCGAAATCCTGCAACCCTATTTCAGCTTGGCACTCAGGCGTATAAGCTGGAAAGGCGGATTGTTTTTAAGATTTATTCCTTTATAAATACCCAAAATCAGTTCGAAGCATTCGGCATGGGATTTGCTCTTGTCATTGCAGTCCCAAAGGGACAGAAGTACATGGAGGTTCAAATGTTTCGACACTTCAAGGAAGCACTACACGAATTTGACGGCCTGCCCCAGGCACTGTTGGCACTCTCACTTGTTTCGCTCCTGCTGTGGGGAATGCTCTCAGGTCAAGCCCGCTCAGCCGGTGGCCGTTATGCATCCTCTCTTCAGTTGGAGGCCGGTATCGGCCTCGTTACCCTCTGACCCAAATCCATGGGCCTCACCTTCAACAAAAAAAGATGGGGTGGCATGTCGGTTTAGGCCGAACGCCACCCTGTTTCTGAATCCAAATCAGGATTTGAGGACGGGTATTGAAGTGACCACGTACCTTCCTATCCAATAAGGTGAGAAGTCTAATGGATGAATTTCCTTAGAACCGAAAGCCGAGGCCCATTGTAAAGGAAATGTCCTTTTCCTTTTTCAATGGCACTTGTTCGCCGAGTGGATAGGCAGAACCTTCCGTCAGACCAGCACCCAGGGTAGCAACCTCACCGTAAAGCACACCAAAGAGAAGGCGTGCACCATCTGTCGCGTTGAGGCTAGCGGCGGACTGGGTGGTGACACGTGTACCCGAAATATAGGAAATGCTTAATCCAGCAGCGAGGTCTACACCACTTACGTCCGCCCCACCGCCCGTTTGCATGCGCACCCCAAACCAGGCTCCAACCGGGGTTACTGTACGATTTCCATAATAAGGAAAATAGAATGGCGCCTCAGCGGCTATTAGAATGCCACCAGTGTCTCCACTTTGATCCTGGTTGATGATTCCTTTAGATGCATCTTGCGGGTCTTTAATAACTTCGTAACTGTTTCTGTCCTGAGATGAAAAGAGTACGGCAGTTAGAGGCCGTGTATTTTTAATGATTTCAGCCACTTTGCCCGTTGCTCTTTTTCTAAGAGCCTCATTAGCCGAATTAATAACGGCATTCGCATCGGGATTCTCCAAATCGTTCTCCGACACCAATTTCGCTTTCAATTTCGAGATCTCTGCTTGCAACAGGTATTCAGAAACTTCATCGCTCAATTTTTCTGTCAATTCCTTAACCGACTTGATCAGATCTTGAATAGTCGGCTCGTTAGTAGCCGGCGCTTGCGCAATCAACGTGCCACAGTTAAGAAGCAAAAGTAAAATCCCACATCTCATATCACACTCTCCTCTAGATTCTCAATCTCCGCTCAAACGAGAGTCGGATGTTTTGAGTCGTTAAAATTTCATGTCCTGAATTGTAGAGTGTTAAGAGGCGTCTCAAAATTTCACTTGAAAACTATTTATTCCGTCTGATCAGCCACGCTTGACCTGCGCGCCCAGATACGCCTCCCAGCGCCACCGACATGGCCTCTGCTCAGATCGATGTTCATAAAGGGTCTATGGTTGTCGGTGCTCCCATGCCGCCTTTTTCCTCTGCTGTGAGCCCAATCATAGAATGCATTTCCGCTAGCCTTTATCATGACGTTATTCAGCAATCCTCCTTGCAGGATCGCCCTTCGGCCACCCCACTTGCATGCCGAAGCCCGTCATTGAATCGCTTCCCCCATCACATCACAGCGAGGCAACCATGATCAAGCGCCCTATTTTCCTAATGCCAGCCCTGGCTCTGCTCTCTTTCTCCAGCCAGGCCGGCGAGACCTTCTATGTTGGCAACAGCCTGGTTAATCACTACTTGCCCTGGGTCATCCAACATCTGGACCCAAGTCGAAACCTCGGTTATGAGATCGCCCTCATCAACGGCTCCGGCCTGCGCTATCAGTGGGAACATCACGACCGCACCAACAATGGCGTCGATGCCTGGCTCGAATTGCCGAGCGGCGCCTATGATCGCCTCGTCCTGACTGAGTCGGTCCCGCTGACATCCGCCTACACCTGGAACAAACCGGCGCTTCATGTCCGGCGCTTCACTGAGCTGGCCCTTCCTGTCCAACCGGGTCTCAAGGTCTATCTCTACGGCACCTGGCCCCACCTGACCAACACGCCCAACCATCCCTGGACCAAGCCCACCTGGTCCGAAGAAATAGACGGCGATCGGGTTTTGTTGGAAAATATCGCAACCCAAGTGGAGGCCGAACTGGCGCTCGAGCAACCAATCGTCATCGTCCCCGCAGGTCAAGCCCTGCGCCTCTTGCGCGATGCCTGGGCCGCCGGCAATGTGCCTGAACTAGCGCGGTTCCATGACCTCTTCAGCGACGACATCCATCTCAGTCCCTTAGGACATTATTATATTGGCCTGGTGTTTTACTGCTCGCTCACCGGCAACGACCCGCGCGGGTTGACAGGGACCATTCCCGGCATCTGGGGCGGCACCTACGTCAACGTCCCCGCCAACCTGCGCACCAGGCTCCAGGACTTGGCCTGGCAGATCGTCCACATGGTTCCGCGCAGTGGCGTAGGCCTGGAGCTCGACCGCGACGGTGATGGCGTGCCTGATTCATCGGATCAATGTCAGGAAAGCGAGACCAGTCAAGAACTCGTCTTCAACCTGTGCGAGAGCGGCGTCGCCAACCGCGAACTGAACCAGGGCTGCTTCCTTGCCGACCCATTCCAGGCGTGCGCCCAGTCGGCCAATTCACGCGAGGACTTTCTCACATGCGCGGAGGCAGAGCTCGCCCTGCTCATCGGCGAGGGCAGTGTGACGGCCGAGGAAGGCAGCGCAGTTGCCATTTGCCTACAGGATTGGGGCTTGCCGAATCCACAGGAAGATCATTACACCCTTACGGGCGCAGGACCCTTTCACTTCCCCGCACCCGGCCTGCTGGTAAACGACCACGATCCGCGCGGACTGACACTTCAGGCGATGTTGGATCAACCGCCAACTCAGGGTCAACTGGTCATCGACGTGAACGGCGGCTTTACCTACACGCCCGATCCAGGACAGAGCGGCCTTGTCCAATTCAGTTACCGCTGTTGGAACGGCGAGGCTGAACGGGTGGCATGGGTCGAACTTCAGCACGCCCTTCAGACCGATAGCGATGGCGACGGCATCGCCGACGAGGCTGACAGTTGTCCCGACAGCGCGCCAACACCCACGATCGTCATCAACGGCTGCGATTCGGGCACGCCCAACCTCGCCAGCCCCAACGGTTGCAACATCGCAGACGCCATCGCCGACTGCGCGCTAGGCAATCCTCCCCGCTGGGCCTTCGTCTATTGCGTGGCCCAACTTGTCAACGGCAAAGTCAACGCTGGTGTGCTGACCCGCAGCCAAGCCGATGCAGTGCTCGCCTGCGCCCAACAGTATGATCTGCCCACTGCAGTCCCCGACACTTACAGCCTCCCGCGTAACACCACGCTTTATGTGCCGGCACCAGGTCTCTTGACCAACGACTTCGACCTAGAACATGACCCCATGCAAACCCATCTCCACCAGGGCCCCAGCCAGGGCACGCTTCAACTTGCTCGAGATGGCAGTTTCCGCTTCACCCCTGCGGTTGGCCAAACCGGTGAGGTCCGCTTTGTCTATCGCTGCTGGGATGGCAGCGGCTATCGCACCGCCCCGGTGACCTTGCAAATAGAATAGACTTTGGGTTAGGCACTGGCATAGAACCTGCTCTTGAGTGGTTGTTCCTAGGAACAGCCATTCCAAGATGAGGTGATCTGATGCACATCAAAGTAAGTCGTCACATCCGCGGGGGGAAAGTCTTGGCGAGAGTACGCCTAGCCCTCGCGGTCACATTCTTGTTTACGTGGGCGATCATCGTCGGCTACGCCCGCAGCCAAAGTATCCGAAACCCACACATCCACCCCCAAGAGGCCGCTGCTTATCATGTCCCTGTTTCATTCGGCTAATGAAGCACACCAACACGCCCTATTGGTGCCTCATCATTCGACCCAATACCGCCAGGTGGTTCAATCACCACCTGGCTTGCAGCGTTCTAGCCGTTCGCCGAAACTCTTTTTAATCCATAGACTTGGCGTAGTCATCCAACACGACACCCAGGCCGTCGGCAACGCGGTTGACAAAGGCCATGTAAGCGACCGTCTGGTTGAGATCGAGGATTGCGCGATCGCTGAATCCCACGGCTCGCAGAGGCGCAAGGTCATCCACAGTCATGGCGCCCGGTTCGCGGGTCAGCTTGTCGGCATAGTCCAGAAGAGCGCGCTGTCGCTCGGTCAGCTTCACCTGTCGATAGTCAGCCGCCAAGCCCTCGACCCAGCCCCGATCCTTTTTGAAGCGCAACAGACCGCGCGCGTGGTGGGCCAGTCAATAGTGGCAGTGGTTGATCGCGCTGACCACCACCGCCACCATTTCGCGTTCGGATCGCGCCAGCGGGCTTTTGCCATGCATGACCGTGTGGTAGAGGTCTGCATGGGCGCGCAAGGTCGGCGGGTTTTGCGAGTGCACGGCCAAGATATTGTCCGTGCCGCCGCGGGCCTCGTCGAATTCCTGGTCATAGAGCGCCTTGAGCTCGCCCTCGGCCTCGGTCTCGGGAACGACCCCGATCCATGCGCGCGTGTGATCCATCCGCGACACCTCAGCGGTTGAAGAAAATCGCCTTGAACATGGTGCCAGCCAGGGCGGGGTTTTCTTTGAGGCGGCGCACCGAATAGCCGTACCAATCGCGACCGAAGGGCACATAGACGCGGAGGTTGTGGCCGTCGCGACGGATTTGGTCGCGCAGGCTTTCGCGCACTCCCAGCAGCATCTGGAATTCGTAGCGGTCAGGGCCCAGGCCGCGACTGCGCACCAGCTTGACGGCCTCCTCGACCAGGTAGTCGTCGTGGGTGGCGATACCGACAAAGGCACCGCCGTCGAGCATGGCCGCCAGGGAGGTCAAATAGTTGCGGCGCACCTCGTCATAGCCCTTGAAGGCCACCTCTTCGGGCTCCACATAAATGCCTTTGCAAATGCGGAAATGGGAGGGTCCGCTGCTTGTAATGGCGCGAATATCGTCAAGAGTCCGGCGCATATAGGCCTGCAGAACGACGCCGACCAGTTGGCCATGACGCTGGCGCAGGCGGTTGTAAAGTTCGATGGTCATGGTGGTACAGGGCGAGTCCTCCATGTCCAGACGCATGAAGATGCCGGATCCAGCGGAGGTTTCGGCCAAGTCGGTGATCAGTGCCTCGCTGCGGGCAGCGTCGAGCAACAGTCCGAAGCTGGTGGGTTTGATCGAGATATTGGCGTCCAGTCGATGCTCGCGAATAGCGGCTACCACAGCCTTGTAACTGGCAACCGCCTCCTCCGCCTGGGAGAAGTCGGTGACGAACTCACCCAGAACGTCCAGGGTGACGCGGAAACCCGCGGCATTGAGTCGCTGTGTGGTGGCCACAGCCGCCGGCAGGGCATCGCCCGCGATATAGGGCTTGGAAAGCTTCGCCACGATGGGCTTGGGCACAAGGGGTAAGGTTTTGACGACAAAATGATCCAGGAGTCCCATGCGTGTATCTGCCTCGTCTCGATCTGGTTGCGCCAGTCCCTGGGGATGGCGTGGCTGCGGTCGTGGGTAAGCGACAACCCCCCGTCGTTCCCCTGGGGACCAAGTGTACAGGTATCACCGCCAAGGATTCAAGCCGCAAGAGTGGAAAGACCGGTCCAAGTAGCGCGCGAGCAAAACAACCACCTTTTGACAACACAATTCCTTCCATGTTAGCATCGGGCAAGAGGTGGACCATGGTGAAAGAAAACACACGCCACGACAGCCTGTTCAAATGGCTGGTCACCACTTTTGCACGCGAATACTTTCTGCATTATTTCCCTGAGCAAACCATCGGCGAGATCCACTTTGTCGACAAAGAGTTCATCTCGAAATACGAGGCCTTCAGCGACAGTCTGGAGGGTGACCTGCTGGTCGCGATGGAAGTGGATTTCGAGGGAGTTCGCCACAATATCATCGTTTGCATCGAGCACAAGAGCAAACGCGAGGACGTGGCCCTGGCCGTCATGCGCTATATGGCTTATGCCTGGCTGCTCTGGGAGAGACCGGTCTGGACGATCGTGATGTTCACCGATGACAGCCTATGGCGCAAGGAAATGAGGAACGAGTACTGGTATGGGTTTTCGCAGAGTGTGGGGAAGCAACATTACAAGTATGATATCATCAAGGTGAACCGCGAGTTGAGCCGCGACCTGATCGCGGAGGGCTCATTGTTCACGAGTCTGCTGGCGCTCAAAGCGGACACGCGCGAATGCCGGCGTGAAGCGATCATTGAGGCAATCTACCGCAATGGGGCCGCCATGGGCGACCGCCTCAGCGATGAACACAAACTGTTGATGGAACAATGGGTCGGGGCCTACGGCGGCGTCCCCAAAGCAGTCGTTCAAAGCATCAAGGAGAAAACCCACATGGGTATCGTAGCGACGACCATTACTGAGTACTACGAACTGATCGGCGAAAAGCACGAGATTGAGCGCACGATTGAAAGCTACCACCGCTTGTATCAAACTGGAGCTCTGGCAGAACCCGCCTACCTACAAGAAGTGGGAAAACTGCAGCTTCGACTGGCGAAGCTCGATGCCATCCGAGACATCAGCTAGGTAATTTCGGGCGCCTCCAAAGCAAGGAGAACCCCCACATGGGTATCATAGCGACGACCATTACTGAGTACTACGAACTGATCGGCGAGAAGCGCGGCGAAAAGCGCGGCACGATGTTAGAGCTTGGGCGCTGGATTGAAAGCCTCCAACGGATGTACCAAGAGGGAACCCTGGCAGAACCCGCCTACCTCACTGAACTCAGCAAGGCCCAGGATCGTTTGGCCAAGTTGAAGGCAGACAGCCAGGACCTGGCAGAACTTTAGGTCAAGCTGTGCGCTTGCCCTCCAGCAGGGCAATGCCAAATGCGCCGCTGATGGGCGCCAGTGCCGCGTAGGTCAATGAAAAAACCGGCCCACTGAAACAGAAGACGGCCCAGGGGAGATAGGACAGAGTGGGCACCCCCAGCGTTGTCGCCATGAACACTGCTGAGACGGTCCAGGGCATCAGCGGCTCGGTTATCGTCACGGAATCCTCGATCGAGCGACTGAGGTTGCGACCGGCCAGACCGCGCTCGCGGTAGGCGTCCTGAAATAGGCCACCGACGACCAGTGCCGTCACACCACCATGGCTGGTCAAACCAATCATCACCAGTCCGGCAGCCATGGTAGCGGTGATCAGCCCGAAAATGCCCCGCGCCGTCGCCAGCATGGCGTGGATGATGCGGTCGAGCGCACCCGAGACCCCCATGCCAGAAGCCAGCAGGAACGCAGCCAGAATCACCACGAAGTTGCCGACCATGGAATAAAGCCCGCCGCGGTTGACCAGGCGCAGAAAGGCATCGCTGTAACCGACATGCCCACCGGGCAGCATCTCGACCCGAAAGCCCTCGACCGCGGCCGTCAAAGCCTGGGGCAGGCTGAAACCGTGCAGCGCCACCGCAATCACCAGTGCGGCCAAGGATGAGACGGCCATGGCCAGGAGTGGCGGCGTCTTGCGCACGATCCCCAGCACAATGATCGCAGGCGGGATCAACACCAAGGGATTCAATCGAAAGGCCCGGGCCAACTCCTCCAACAATAGGTTCGCCTGACTGGCGCCCAGGTCGTCGTGTGGACTCATGGCCAAGCCGGCAAAGGTGTAGACCAGGCAACACAGTAGGAAGGAGGGCAGCGCGGTGTAGAGCATGTGGCGGATATGTTCGTAGAGGTCGACACCCGCGCCTATGGCGCTGATGTTGGTGCTGTCGGAGAGCGGCGACATCTTGTCGCCCAGATAGGCGCCGGAAAGCACCGCCCCAGCACAGGCCGGCAGCGGCACGCCCAGCGCGCCGGCCAAGCCCATCAAAGCGACCCCGACCGTACCGGCGGAACCCCAGGAAGTACCCGAGGCCAGGCTCATGCCGCTGGTGACCAGAAATGCCGTCACCAGCAAGAAGCGCGGGTCGACCAGTTTTAGACCCAGATAGACCAGGTAGGGAATCGTGCCGCCAATCATCCAGCTGCCGATCAACATGCCGATCGCCAACAGGATCAGCAGTACGGGCAAAACGCCCATCAGCTTCTCGCCCGTGGCGCGCTCGATATCGGCGAAGCTCTTGCCACGACGCCAGGCACCGAGTCCGGCGACCGCGGCGGCGGCCAACATGACTGGCACCAGCAGCGACGGCCCCATGGCCATGCTCTGGCCCCCGATTAAAAGCAGCAGGATCATGACGATCAAGGGCAGCAGGGCCTCACTAAGGGAAATGCGCTCAGCCATGTTGCGCTCCGCTGTGCAGCAGCGCCCGATCCAGATCCTCGATGAGCAGCTCGGCACCCTCCAAGCCGACCGAGAGGCGAACGAGTCCAGGCGGTAGCCCTGCCTGGCGCATGGCCTCGAGGTTGTGACCGCGGTGGGGAGCGATGACCAGGCTCTCGACCCCGCCCCAACTCACGCCAATGCGGAAAAGCCGCAGTCCGTCGAGCAGCTTGCTGATCACATCGAAACGCTCGTCGTGAAGCGCAAAGCTGAACAGCCCCGTCGTTCCCTGTAATTGGCTGCCACAGTAACCTTGGTCCTCAGCGATCAGGCTAGGGTGGAAGACGCGGGCGACAGCTGGGTGCTCCGCTAGAAAGCGAGCCACGCGCAAGCCATCGGCTTGGTGTTGCCGCAAGCGAACCGGCAGGGTGCGCAGACCGCGCACCAGCAAAAAGGCATCGACCGGCGCGGGAGCCGCGCCGTTGAGCAGGAAGGCATTGTAGAAAATGCGCTCCAACAGCTCGGCCGAGCCGATGACGACACCGCCAACGACATCGCTATGGCCGCCGATGTATTTAGTGCAGGAGTGAATGGCGAAGTCGACCCCAAGCGTCAACGGCTTCTGGAACAGCGGCGTGGCCCAGGTGTTGTCGATGACGGTCGTCGCGCCATGGGTTTTGGCGAGGGCCACCAAGCCGGCGATATCCAGCTGGCGAAACAACATCGTGCCCGGACTCTCGAAATAGATCATGCGTGTGTTGGGCAGCAGCGCCCGCTCCAGCTCGCCCAGGTCGCAAGTCGGTCGGTGGCTGTGAGCGATGCCGAAGCGGTTGAGGTGCTGGGCCAGCTGCAGGGCTGGACCGTAGACATGGTTGGCAAAGAGCACATGGTCGCCCTGGCGCAGTAACCCAAGTAGGACCGCGCTGACCGCACCCATGCCAGAACCAAAGCACTTGGCCGCCTCACCCCGCTCCAGCATGGCCAGCTTCTGCTCAAGTGCCATCACGGTGGGATTGCGACCGCGCGTGTAGACGCAATTGCGGTGCTCCGCCCCCAACCCCTCGATCAACTCGGCGAAGCTTTTCCGCGCAAAAAGCGACGTCTGCACGATCGTCGGCATAATCGCCCCACCCCGCGCCGCCAGATCCTCATCGTGACCCAAGCAAATCAATTCATCCTGAGGATCGATCAAAGGTTCCTCCGATTCAGATGTCTTCCTCGAATTTGTTGGAGCGCACCAAGACCCGGTCCCTGATGCTGAGGCTTTCTTTACGCCCCCAGCCCCGCAGATACTGGTCGAGTTTCATCCGACTGGAAGGAATTGGATTCGGATTACCACGACAAATTATCCTGACTCTGATGGCGTGGTCTGCAAAATACCCCCGGTACCGCTTACACGTCTCTAGCACCTGTGTGTAGGCGGTGGCCAGATCGACCCCCTTCAACTCGACGAAGATTGCCTTCTCGGATGCCACTTCCAAGAGGAAATCGCAGGCTTTGCCCTGGGAATGCGGATCCTGTTCGGGACGGTAACAGGCGACCTTCAATCGCAAGGGGTTCCGCCCGATGTATTCCCTTCCCTTCTCTTTACAAGAAATGGTTTTGCGGTGATCCGTGAATTGCGGCTCGTAGGGCAGCGTCATGAAGCATCGTCCAAATCAAACAACGCTTCATACTCTTGACCAATCAGACCGGAAGCGCTGTCCACGGCTTCGCTTTTCAACAAGCCTAATTCCTGGTCGATAATACTTTGCGCATGACCTTTATCGAGAAAGTATCCCTGAACGCCTTGAGGATCTATCCAAGCGTCCTTTGGGATCACCGCAGAGACAGCTTCACCGACTTTCTGGCCTAATTGAAAGGCGTACATGTGATTGTTAAAGGCACCGAGCAGATAAGGGCTATGAGTCGTGATCATCCCCCTCCCACCATTGGAAAAAAACATCGACAGAAGGAAGGCCATGTCACGTTGTCCCTCGGGGTAGAGATGGGCTTCCGGCTCCTCAACAATGAGAAAATATTTCTCTTCCATAGTGATCCAATATACGAGGAAAATGGCAATCCAAAGGGCTTCCTGCTGACCGGAAGAGATCTTATTAAGGGGAAGCGAGCGCAGCTCGTCGAAAAATAGGCGCCCCTCCTTTTCATGTCTAAACTCGCCCTTAAGCAGCTTTTGGCAAACACCAAGAGCCAGTTGGCCGCGCTTAGCATTTCCTACAGAGCCGGCCAAAATCATTCGGAAGAAAGGTGTGAGACCCATTCCAAAGTTATTAACCAAGTTGGCAAAAACTTGCATCGTGTAGTCCAGTGCGACCACCGGCATGACCTGGCCTTGGAGTTGGGACAGCATACTCCGTCCGGCAGGAATGAAAAACACCTCTTGCTCAATCGCCAGCATCGTCCGGACTGACTCGTCCAGACTCAATAGTTGAATGCCCCTCGACGGAGCTGCGTCTCGCCAACCAAGCATGATCTGCTGCGCTTCGCGTTCGAATTGCTCGCTCCCCTTAATTTTTACAAGTCCAACTTCATCACCGCTGATTTCGAGAAAAATCTCAGGCCTGAAGGTGAAACGCAGCTGTGCAAAGGCTAAGGATTCTGGATCCCATAATTGAAATACCCGTTTTGACTGCTCGATCCATAGATTTTCAAGTAAATGCTCCTTTGCCTTAAGCAGAAAACAGTAATTAATGAGCTCCTGATGAAAGCTCAGAAAGAAGTATAGGGCCTTCGCCAGGGTGCTTTTACCGCTGGCTTGAGGGCCGATCAGGAGAACGAGGTTGCTTTCGTCGAGGGCGATATGCTCGATGGGCCCCAGTTTCTCGATCTCAAGACACCACATCCTCTAACTCCGCGCTGGATTCTGTATCAGGCCCGCCGATGGTAGGACGCATTCTAGCAAAGCTAACAGGCAGAGAGCAAGGCACGGCGCACGCCAATCCAGGAGCGCCGTTTCAGCGGGTCGCTTTTTCTGGTACACTCGCCTATCGAAGTGGCTCGAGGTGATCTGTCCTCGGCCCCCATTGGAGGAGAACCATGTTGCTATGGATGCTTTTGCTGGCCCTGCCGCCAGTTGATTCCCCTACTCTACCCGCGGGCCTTTCCGTGGTACGCACCTTCCAGCCGTCGCCCCAGCACCCGATTACCCTGGCCGGCGCCGTCGATTTCGCGGCGGACGGCTCGCTCTACCTGCTCGACCAACGTCTCAGTCGGGTCATGGTCTGGAACAGCGACGGCAGCTTCAAGACCGCCTTTGGCGACATGGACGACACCCCCGATGACAAGCGCATGGCCAACGCTATCGCCATGGGCCTGGGCACCAAGGAGTGTTGGGTCTGGATCCGCGGTCGCCTGATGTTTGCCTATACGCTCGACGGCAAGCTCGACCGCGTCATCGAATACCCCCAGCTGTTCCCCAAAGTCGTGGAGGGCTTCCTCGACGATCGTTTCCTGATCGCCGGCGGCGCCTTCGAAGACAACAATTTCACCATGAAGTTCTTGGTCACGGGCGGCGCAACGGCCCACGAGCTGGTCAGTTTCCGCAACGAAATGATCATCGATGGCGACCCCAAAATCGGCCAATCCACCTTCCGCGCCTACGGTCCCGACGTCGACATCCAGCGCGACGAGAAGGGCACCTGGTACCTGGGCTTCGGAGCAGCACCCTACCTGTTCAAGGTCGATCCCAAAGGCGAGATCGGCGGCCAACTCCCCATCCGCCTGCCCGAGGAACCGATCGACCCCAGCGAAATCCCCCTACTCGAGAAGACGGATTATCCGGTCTGGTCGGGCCAACGGGTTGCCATGAACGACGACATGAGCCGCCTGGACTATCGCGAGCCCAAACCCGGCTTCACCCAGTTCACCATCAAAGATGGCAAGATTCTGTTCGTGCTGACGCCAACCGGCGGCTACCTGACCGACCTCTACGCGCCTTGTAACCGCGCCACCTACCGCATCGTCTCGCTGGCCAGCGGCGAAGTGATCGGCAAGGGCGGCTGGGACCTGCCGCTCGAGAGCAAGGTCTTCTTCCGCGACGGCCGCATTATCGCAACCTTGGCCAGACCCGACAAACACTTCGACCTCGTCGAGCTCCATCTGGAAGGATTCTGAGTTATTTCAGGGGCTTGCGCATGGCCTCCTCGAGAAAGGTCATCACCGCCTCGATCGCTTTGACCTTGCGCAAGTCCTTGTGAACCACCAACCAAATCTCGTTGTGCAAGGGTCCGGTCGAGATCGGCAACAGCACCAAGCCACTGTACATATAGCGAAACGGCCGCGGCAGCAGCGCCACACCAAAGCCTGCTTGCACAGCAGCCAACAGGGTCTTAAAACTGGTCGCACGCAACACGGGCACGACGCCGGGTAACTCGCGGTCAAACCATAGCGCATCTGGCCAGGTCACCACGGCTGGGTCGAGCACGACCCAATCCAACAGTTCCGGCTTGCCGACCCGCTCGCTTTCCAGCCCGTCCAAGTACGCTTGAGTCGCGAAGACACCATAGCCGAAGCCGCCAACTTTGCGGGCGACCAGATCGCCCTGGGTCGGTCGCGCCATGCGCAGTGCGACGTCGGCCTCGCCCCTGGCCAAATCCAAGGTGCGGTTGGAGGTGATCAGCTTGAGTTGGATCCGCGGCCAACGCTCGCGGAAACTCTTGAGGTTGGGGGCAATAATCATCGAGGCAATTTCCTCGACCGTCGTCACCCGCACCACGCCCTCAAGGGTGTCGCGATTGCCCGTCAGTTCCCGCTCGATCGCCAAGGTCGCCTCCTCGACCTTGAGCGCCAGGCGCAACAGGCGCTCGCCGTCGGCGCTCAGCACAAAACCCGTCGGGGCGCGGCTGAAGAGCTTGAGCTCTAGCGCATCCTCGAGCGCTTGCAGCCGGCGGCTCACCGTGGACTGATTGACGTTGAGCACACCCGCCGCGCGCGAGGCGTTGCCGCAACGGGCGATCGCCAGGAAGACGCGCAGATCGTCCCATTGATACAGGGGTGTGGTGCCTGTCGTCACGGTGCCTACACCCCAGGTCGGGGCACTGCGCCCGCAGAACTGGTCGCCGACTCGAGGACAGCCAAGACCTTGCGCACAAAGGGCGAGAGGTGGTGGCCAAATACCGTCAGCTCATCCTTCATAGGTTACCTCCGCACGATGCATCAGGAGCCATTCTGACACGGGCACCGTGTTACCGGCTATGCAAATCTGCATGGCAGCCATGGAACCCCACTGGCTTTGACCGTTGGCAGAAGTGCCGATCCAAGCTAGAATTCAGGCACCGCTCCTATTTCCGGGGGAAAGCTATGATGGAGAGTTTCATCGAGCGCGCACGGGCCTATGTGGCCTCCTATACCGCGGTCAGTCGCGCTCACTACCTTGCCGCTGACCACTATGTGAGGCTGAACCGCTGGTTTGCGATTCCCAACATCGTCTGCTCGACCCTCGCCGGCGCGACGATTCTCACCAAAGCGGCCGAATCCGACAGATTCTGGCTGATCATCGCCGGCCTTCTGGCCCTGATCAGTGCCGTGCTCTCCGCGCTGCATAACTTTCTGGGCTTTGCCGCCACCTCCGACCGCCACAAGGCTGCTGGCGAGGCCTACCGCAATCTCAAGCGCCGCTTCGAGACCTTCATCCTCTCCTACGAGGGCGGCGACGCTAGCCGTGAGCCTCAAGCCAGAACCGACTACAGGACGATCATGGAGAAAATCGAGGAAATGGCGCAGTTCTTCCCGGCCCTGCCGGACCGTTTTTATAACCAGGCACTGCGCGAGCTGAAGGCTAAGGGTTAAGTCGGACGCGCCGGCACCCGCTCGCCGAGCGGCATCACCAACTCGAAGGTCGCGCCGGTAGCGCTCGGTGCGAGCGCCAGGTGCCCCCCCATCTCGGTGGCGGTATTGGCGGCGACGTGCAGGCCGACACCATGGCTGCCCTGCTTGGTTGTGAAACCGTAATGAAAGATCTTGTCGCGGAATTCCTGGGAGATGCCTGGGCCGTTATCGGCAACAAAGATCACATAGCTGTGTTCGTCATCCTGACGCGTGCCGACCGTTAGCCGCCGCTCACCCGCGGGCAAGACCCCCAGACACTCGACCGCGTTGCGGATCAAGTTGTTGAGGATCAACAGTAGCTTGACCCGCACGGCCCGCGCCAGCGGCAGCCGGCGGCAGCGCTCCTCCACAGTCACACCTTCCGCATCCAACAGGTTCTGGTGCAAGCGCAGGGCGTCCCGTACGAGCTTGGCGATGTCCAGCTCCTCCAGGAACAGCTCGGCGTTGGCGTAATGGGCCTGCTCGTAGATATCGCTGCGGATATGAGCGACCCGCTCCAGCAGCAACTGGGTCTCCCGCTTCAACAGCTCGCGCTCCTCCTCCCACTTGCGCTCGAGGCTGTGGAAGTAGCGGATCAGGTCTTCGCCCTTGGGTTGATCGCAAAGAACCTCGGCAAAGGTGTCCAGCAGTTCGTTGGCCTGGTGCAGTCCGCGCATGCGCGAGTGCTCCAGCGCGCGCGAAATGGTGTCGACCGAGGTCGCCACGCTGTTCATGTTGTTGCCGATCTGGTGCAGCACGCCATTGGCGATTTCGGCCATGCCCGCCTGGTGCGCGTTCTCCAACAATCGGCGCCGGCTCTGTACGACTTCCATATGCAATCTGGCCGAATCGATGGCATTGCGCACGGCCTGGACCAGGGAGACCTGGGAGAACCGGCCCTTGACCAGGAAATCGAACGCCCCCAGTTTGATCGCCTGTTTGGCCTCCTCTTCGTTGTCCTCTTCAGCCAGAACAACGACTGGCACCTTGCGCTCCTCACCCAGTCGGCCCTCCAACAGCCGCAGGAACTCGAGACCACCGATGTCCGGCAAGCGGTTGGCCAAAAGCACACAGGAAATCTGGTTGCGGTCGCAGAGAATGATCCCCTGGTTGCCCGAGCCAATCGTCAGAATGTCGTACGATTCATGGAAAAAGCTTTCCAGAAGCCTGGCATAAAATTTCTGACTGGCGAGCTTGCCGTCGATGATTAAGATGGTCGCTTTATTCAAACTCATATGCACCCTGTGGCGATACCGATCCCTCTCTTTTTAGCCCAAGCAGCGCGCGGGCGCAAGCCGGAAGGCAGTCAGAGGCTTAAGTTCTTGCAAAACGGATCCGACCCAACCATCGACCGTCAGTGCTGGCTCAAGGCCAGATCGACCGCCTCGCGCAAAGCCTGGTAGCTGGTTCCTGGCACCTTGAGGCCGTTGACGAAGTAGGTTGGCGTCCCGGTGACACCGGCCTGCTCGGCCTCCTGCTGTTGGACCTGCAGATAGTCCTCCCAGATCAGCGGGTCGCGATCGCGCTCGAAGCGCACCATGTCCAACCCCAGCCCTTCGGCAAGCTCGCGATAAAGCGGCTCGCCCAACTCGCTTTGTCGCGCAAACAACTGGTCAGCCATCGGCCAAAAGCGGTCCTGGCGAAAGGCGGCAAGTGCGGCAGCGGCGGCGTCGCGGGCATGGGCATGAAACGGCAAGGGCAGGTGCTTGAAGCCCACTCTCAGATCGTCGGGGTGCTCGGCACGCAAACGCTTGAGCGCCTCGTTGCCGCTTGCGCAAAACTGACACTCGAAGTCCGTATAGGCCACGAGCGTCACCTTAGCATGAGGATTGCCGTTCAATGGCACATCCTGTAGGTCGAGCACGTGGACACGGGTGTCGAGCGGCACTTGACCGGCCTGCTTGAGGGCACGGTTCTGCATGATCAACAACAGCGCCAGCACCGTGACCGCCACGGAGTAGATGGAAAGGATGACGACATAGAAGCGCATGAGGACCTCTCGATTCGAGAATGGGGCAGTTTAGCACAGCTCGCCACAATGGCAAGGTGACGCCTACCCCATCGCCCGAATCAGTCCGCCTTCTCGGCACTGTAGCCGTAAAGCCCGAACAGCGCGCCGGCCGGGTCGCGGACGACGGCGAAACGGCCACCACCAGCGGAGCGCGGCCCAGTGACCAGGCTCCCGCCAGCGGCACAAGCCGCCGCGACGGCAGCGTCCACGTCCGGGACAGTGATGT
This sequence comes from uncultured Holophagae bacterium, assembly GCA_964423555.1. Classification (GTDB taxonomy): domain Bacteria; phylum Acidobacteriota; class Holophagae; order Acanthopleuribacterales; family Acanthopleuribacteraceae; genus CAYRFM01. The sequence goes on from CAYRFM010000013.1 coordinate 79,295, forward strand.
AGATCATCCAGACCGGCGGCATGTCGGCATTGCTGCCCCGGGCATGGCAGATACCAGCGACAGCATCTTGGCTGCCGGGAGGCAACATGCAATAGTCCTGATAGCCGCCCATATCGATGCCCATCGTCTCCCAGCCGACCACGGCCTTGTAGAAATCGCGCACGCCATCCGCATCGGGCACGGTCAGGTCGATCCAACCGATCTTGGCCAATTTGTTTTCCGACATCTTCGTTCCTCCTTGAAGTTCACAGACCCGACAAGGGACTGTTGGGATATAGGTGGCGACCGTCGAGACTGCCGCGCAACAAGATCAGCGCAGCCTCTTGGTCGCTGTAGAGCCGCAGCACCCGCGAGGGCGCGCTAGTCAACGCCTGGCTGAGGTTCCAGAGCAATTTGCCCTGACAGCCGATTGGCGCCTCCTGACTGGCAAGGACAACGCCGTCCTCGTCCAGCAGCTCGGCGCGGAACCGCGCGGATGCCGCTGTCGTGTTGACGGCAGCCATGCCATCCCAGAGCAACTGCGCTTCGCCTGGCCAGGCCTGCCACTCACGCCCCATAAGTGTTTCAGCGACCTGAGCGGCCGCGCCACCAGCGCGCGCGCGATAGGCGGTACTGGCAATGCAGCCAACCGCGCCCTCGACCAACACAGCTTCGGCCTGGGTACCCAATTGCTCGTGATTGACAATCAAAGTGTGCTGCGCGGCCACCTTCAGCGTCGTCGGCGCCAGGGCTTGGCCCTGCGCGAAAGGCGTGAGCGTGAGTTGCGCGTCGTTGGCAGTGGCGTTGTGCAGCCAAACCTCGCTGGTGAAATCGCCGCCATAGGCCGACATATGCGGCAGCCAGCGCCGTTCCTGAACACCTGGAAGCAGCGGGTTGTTGGGGTAGAGATAGCGGCCGTCGCGACTGCCGCGCAGGAACAGCATCGCTGCCGGTTGCTCGCTAGTAACGAGGAACAACCTGCCAGACTGTTCGCCGAAGGCTTGGCCCAGGTCGGTCAGCAGCTTGGCGCCCGGTGCCAAGGCCTCGGCCAAGACCGAGGTCCCGACCTGGGTACCCTGGTCATCCAGCAGGGCAACGGACACCCGAGCAGCCTGCTGGCCGAGATTGACCAGGGCCAACCCGTCAAAAAGTAAGGCGGTATCGCCGCGAAAGACCCGTGACGTTGTACCAGCGACTACCGCTTGCAGGTGGGCGGTACCGCCACCGCTGGCAGCGCGATAGCCGACCGTGGCGGCGATCTGGGCGCCTCCCGCGATCGCCAGATGGCTGGACTGGCTGCCCAGCGCCTCGTGCTCGACCAGCATCATCGCCTTGGGACCCAGCGTATAGGCCCGGCCAGCGGCGACCTTGCCGGACTGGTCGTAGGGCGTTAACCAGAGCGTCTGGGTTTGATCGCCGAGGTTGCGCAGCAGAACTTGGCTGGTGAAATTGCCGCCCAAGGCAGCCAGGTGCGGAATCCAGCGGGCGGGCGCGGCCGCGGTTGTGCGCTCGGCCACCAAGGCCAGGCGCCGAGAGGTGGCGCTGTCGCCGCGATAAGCCAGTTCCTCGGTCAAAGTCAGGACCGGGTAGCCATAGCCGGGCGCTAGGTAGACCAGAGAACGGGTCATCAACCGGTCAGGGGCTCCGCTCAAATTAGCCTTTTGCGCAATGTCTTGGCGAACTTCGAGACAAAGGGTTCCAGGAATTCGACCCCTCGGCAACAAGAGTGTGCCCCGACCGCGCTCGGTCACGCTAACCAGACCCGAGCGTTCGAGCGCTAGACCCTGGATGCTAAAGCCACTGGTCACTTCTGCCTGGTGTTGGTAGCCGGCGGTGATGGGCAGGCGCAAAAGGCGCATCGACTGAGGCACAACCGCGATCCCGGCGCCTTGGGGCTGGGTCTGACCGAGACAGGCCAACTCGCTCTCCGTCTGGCGCCAAAAGCGCTCGATCGTACCGGATGAGTCGACGATGTGTTCGACCAGATCAGCGCTGGGAAACGGGCTGGTACCCGGCAGTGCGGCCGGGTCAAGCAGTGTGACGACCTGATCGCGGGCCGTATCGCGCTGCCAGTCTCGCACATCCCAGGGCGGCGCCTCGGGAATGGAATCGAGCGCATAGGCAGTGCGCACAAAACTCGCCCCGCGCTCGAGGACCGCCGAAAAAGCGGTCTGGGCCAACACGAGCCGCCCACTTAGCAACGCGAGCGAGGCAACCAGCAGCAAGCGATGGCGCGAAAGGGCTTGATGATCCACGAAAGGCCTCCCACGCCCATACTCGTAGATGCGGCCGTGGTTGTCAAGCACCTGCGCTCAGTCCAACAGGCCATATAGGCTTCTGCCTGGGCGGCAGAGTTCGTCGACCCTGCGCGAAACCGCTTCGTCCTCGACCAGCGGCGGCGCGTGATGGGGCTTGAGGCGGGCGTCCCAAAGCAAGGGACCGCGACAGCCCCAGTGCTTGAACGAGGTGGTCGCGCCGACGCCGTGGCAGTCGTGTGAGGGGTTGGTGCGCGTGAAACAGACCCACAGAAAGTTGCCGAGCGTGCGGGCCGAGAACTCGCTGTCGTCGCAGATCACCCACAGCGGCCAGGCGGAAAGCTCCCGCTCCGCCAGAGACGCGGCCAGGGCTTGGAGCTCACGGGCCGCACGAGCGTGATCGACAAAGCGTGGTCCCCGCAGGACAACGATCCCAGGCAGCGCCAGGCGCGGCTCGCCAAAGCCGTCGGGTAGCTGGCCGTCGGGCAGGGCTCGCCCCAGAACGCGGCGCGCGGGGCCGCAGGCGGCGATCACCAGTTTACTGCCCTCGTTGAGACCCGTGCCCGAGTAGTCGAGGGTGTCGATGGTCGTGCGCGTCTGGAAATGCAAGTCCCGTTCGGGATCGAATCGCTCGAGCAGGTGGGTCAGGAAGCCGGGCACATCGCCGACTTTGAGGTCCGGAGCATCGGCGCCGTCGACGATCAGCAGGTATTTGGCAAGGGAGCACTGGTTGAAGCCGAGGATGGCGTTGGCCTGGGTCAGCAGTTCCTGGGGGCGGCGGCGATCGTAGGGAACATAGCGCTCGCTGCCCACGGCCAACAGCAGAGGGTGCACGCCAGCCTCGTCGACGGCGTGCAGCGCGCGCACACCGGGCAGGCTGACGGGCACCATCGGCGCGGTCAGCTCGTGAATCAACTGGCCGAAGCAGGAGTCCTCCTGAGGCGGTCGACCGACCACGGTGAACGGCCAGACGGCGTCGCGGCGATGGAACACGCGCTCGACCCGCATCACCGGAAAGGGATGGCGCAAGCTGTAGTAGCCGAGGTGGTCGCCAAACGGACCCTCCGGCTTGGTGGCGCCGGTGACGGTGCCGACGATGCAGAAATCCGCATCGGCGGAGAGCGTGTGGCCTTGCCACCTGCTATAGCGGAAGCGGCGGCCGGCCAGCATCCCGGCGAACATCAGTTCCGACAAACCTTCCGGCAGGGGCAGCACGGCGGCGAAGGTATGGGCGGGGGGGCCGCCGACAAAGATGCTGACCTTGAGCGGTTGCCCTGACGCCAAGGCCGCCTGATGGTGAATGCCCATGCCGCGGTGGATCTGGTAGTGCAGCCCCACTTCGGCATTGGCCTGGTAGTCGTTGCCGGCCAGCTGAACCCGATACATGCCCAGGTTGGCGCCGCGAATCCCTGATCCCATCGGATCGAGGCTCAGCACTTGCGGCAAGGTGATGAAGGGCCCTCCGTCCATGGGCCAGCTGGTGATCGCCGGGAGCGCCGCGATCTGGGTCTCCCCTGCCATGACCGGCGCTCGGCGGGCCGAAATGTGCCGAGGCAAGGCATGCAGCGCCACCAAGGGCAACCCGACATAGGCGCCTGGTCGCCGCCAGCCGCCACGCAGCAAGCCGGCGGCAAAGTCGGCCGGATCGGCCTTGATCCGCACCGCTTGGCGCACTGCCTCGAAACTGTGGCGGAATAGGTAGTAACAGCGCGCCATAGTGCCAAATAGGTTGGAGACGCAGGGAAAGTCCGTGCCCTTGACGTTTACGAAAAATAGCGCTGGCGCACCGGCTCGATAGGCTCGGCGCTGAATCTCCGCCATTTCCAAGTAGGGATCCACCGGTTCGCGCACATATACCAAGTGGCCGTGGCGTTCCAGGTCGAGCACGGTTTCCATCAAGCCCATGGGCAGCGTTCCTTCGCGTCGGTCCTCATTGCGGGCGATAAACCATTACGCCCGTGCGCGTGGTCAGTCCAACGAGGTAGTCTTGCAGGGGCTGGGCGGTCACCTCGACCTGCTTGTCCTTGCTGGAGGCGTGCAGCATGTGCAGGCGGCCATTGACAAAAGTGGCAAAACCAACATGCGCCACGTCCAAACCCTCGACCGAGGTCGTCAACGCCAAAATATCGCCCTCCTGCACCAAGGACTCACTGGCGCGCAAGCGCTCCTCCGGTATGTAGGAAAAGGCGTGTTTGGCCAGTTCGCCCTCGACGGCCTCGATCCCATGGAAGGTCGCATCGTCGGCCAGCTGGCGATAGGCGCCACGGTGCTGGCTCATGAATTCGATGCGCTTGAGATAAGGCTGCCCGCCTAGCGCTTGAGTCACGTCGGTTAAATAGCCCTTGGTAGCGTTGTCCAGGCTCCACTCGCTGGTGTAGTGCAGGCGCGAGGCATAGCCGTCCCGCACGCCGCCGCGGTAGCGCAGGCGCTCGAGAGTTTTCAGGAACGCGGCGTAATCGCCGCCGGCCCTGAAGGTATGGGTCATCGCCAGGCAGTACTCGACGAAGGTAAAACAGTCCTGCTCCTCGAGGTTCACGACGAGCTGCTCACCGTCACCGCGATCCAGGGTGCCGCCCACGTAAGGCGTGCCAAGAAAGGACTTGCCCACGGCGACCAACGCCGTGCCATATGGCACCTCGCCAACATATGCCGCGCGCGCCGCGGAGAAGCCAGGCGGCGCGACAGCCGCATCCTGGGTCATCAGAACCCAGGTCAGGACGAAGGTCAGGCACAACATGGCCGCCTCAGTCGGGCAGGCCGGCATCGACGCGATAGCGCCATTGGCCGTCCTCGCCACGTTTCCAGATGGAGATATACTTGCCCTCGACAATGCGGCTAGGCTGGCCGTCGATCGAAATGGTGTAGCTGAAGCGGCCCAGCTCGTAGGCCAGATCTCCGCTCTGCTCCAAGTGGTCGGTGCGAATGGCGCCGCTGATGACCTTGGCCCTGGCGAACAGTTCTTGGCGATCACGCAGGATATTGTCGCGACCCGTGATCACGGGAATGGCTGGGTTGTAGACCTGGCCATCGACGGTGAACAGCTCGGCAAACCCTTGGGCATCGGCGCGCTTTAAGGTATCGAGGTAGCGCTGGTGGACCTGCTCGATGGCCTTTTTCAGGGCCTCGTCCTTGCTAGGCGCTTGGGCCATGCAAGGAATCGCGGCCAACAAGAGAAACAGTGCGCGAATCGCCATGACATGCCTCTTGATCAATTTTGGACGAGGCGATTGCGACCCTGGTGTTTGGCGACGTACAAGCACTCGTCGGCCCGCTTGAGCATGTAGGCGAGCGAATCGCCGACTTCGCAGCAGAGGCCAATCGAAAGTGTACAGTGAAAAACCTGTTGTTCAAAAACGAATTCGCTGGTCTCGATGATTTGGCGGAACTTTTCCAACTTATGGCTGGCTGTGTGAGGGTCAATGCCCTCCATCAACAGGCAGAACTCCTCGCCGCCAAAGCGGGCGACGATATCGCAGGGCCGCGCATACTCCCGCAGGGTGCGCGCCACCTGACGCAGGGCCAGGTCGCCGCCGTCGTGGCCGTAGCGGTCGTTGACGCCTTTGAAATGATCGATATCGATCATCGCCACCGCCAGGGAGTTACCACCCATGACCGCGCGATTGTAGACGCGCTGGCCCATGTCGAAGAAATAGCGGCGGTTGAAGAGTTTGGTCAAGAAATCCGTGTTGGAGGCTTCCTTGATCTTGCGGAACAAATCCAGCATCTCGAGATTCTGGTTGACCCTGCAGTAGAACTCCTCGGTACCGAACGGCTTCTTGAGAAAGTCGTTGGCGCCCAATTTAATGAACTTGGCGGTCAGGTAATCGTCTTCGGCGGCCGAAATGCCGATGATGGCCAGGCGGTCCTTGCCGTGCTCCCGGCGCAGCCGCGTAATGAGCTCAAATCCGTCCATGGTCGGCATGTTGTAGTCGGTCAGCACCAGGGCAATGCCGGGATTGGCCTGGATTTTTTCCAGCGCCTGTTGGCCGTTTTCGGCCTCGAGCACCTCAAAATGCTGGCGGACCAGCAGGCGCGCGATGTAATTGCGCGAGAACCGCGAGTCGTCGACGACCAGAACGCGCGTGTCCTGATTGGCCTGCAGCCGCAACACGGTTTGGCTGATCAGGTCGAGATCGTGGCTGCCATCCTTGAGCAGGTAGTCGATGATGTTCTTGTTATAGAGATCCTTGCGGATGCGCTCGTCGAAGGTGCCGGTGAGGACGACGGACGACAAGCCGACCTCGGAAACATAGTCGACCACCTCGCCGTTGGGGGCGTCAGGGAGGTTCAGGTCGACCACGGCCATCAGATAGCCGTCGGGGTTGCTCTCGATCAAGGCCCGCGCCCCGCGCAGGTCTTCGGCCGCATCCACCTCCAGGTGTAGATCGGACTCCAGTTTGCGCGTTACCATTTTGCGAATGGAACGACTGTCATCCACGACCAGAATCTTTTTATTCACTGAGGCCTCTTGTCGCCATGGAATTCGGTGGGCAATAAAGGAAAACTGAAAACTCGCTGATTGCGCGAGTTGCCAACATGAAAAAAACTTCCCCAAGCACTTATTTTATTCCATGAAAACTCAAAAGGGCATTGAATTTTATTTTGATTTTGCAACACTGGTTGAAAAGCATGCCGCGATGACCGCCTCATGCTTCCAATCCTTGAAGAGACGAGGGACGAGCCAGGGCCCGTCCCTCGCTAGGGTCGAGTGTTTAGCGACGCGCCCACTTTTGCTTGCAGGTGCCCAAGAAGTTCTGAAGTACCTGGACGCGAGCCGCGGAATCAGCGATTGCCTCGAGCGGGAAGACCAGGTAGCTCGTGACGTAGTTAGCGGCGTGCTTGGTGCTGGCACAGACGCCCTGGTTGCCGTCAAAACCCGCCACGCCGCCGTTGCCGATGGTCAGGCTATCGCTGAAGTTGGAGAAGGGAAAGCTCAGCGAGTAGGGGCCGAGTCCGCTGTAGACGCCGCCACTGCTGCCGGAAACGGAGGTTTGCGAGACATCGTTGGAGATGGCCGTGATGCCCAGGTAACTCGTCATGAACGGTCTCAGACCGCGGTCATAGAAGTAGTCCTGGGAGGACATGAACAGGCAGCCGCCCTGATCGAGATAGGCCGCAAGGGCCGTCTCGCCGCTGCTGCCGGGACCGGCGAAGCCACCGAACGAATCGCCAGAGAACCAGACGACCAGGTCGTAACCCGACAGGTCCGCGATTTGCGGTTCGTTGTCGCTATTGTTGGTGTCCCAGACCTGAAAGCCGGCGAGACCCGCGTCGTTGAGGAGCGTTTCGTAAATCGAGCGCATGTTGGGATTGTTGTCGTCGTCGTCGACGAGCAACACGGAGGGCACGTCGCCGGTGGTGAAGCTGCGTACCTCGGAGTTGGGCCCATCGCCACAGGGATTGCTGGCACGCACGCGCCAGTAGTAGGTGGTCGTGCGCTCCAGTCCACTGGACGGGTAGCCAGAGGTTGCGGTCGTCTCCGTCGTCGAGTCGATGCTGCCAAAGCCGCTGTCGTCGTCGATTTCGAGGGTCCAGGTCGTGGCCGAAGAGGCACCGGCGAAGCGCGTGACCTCGACCTGACCCAGGCATTCCAGCAGGGTCAAGATCGATTCACCCTGGCCAAAATCGGGGAGTTTGCTGGAGAAGTCGCTGTAGGTCAAGCAACCGGACACGCCTTCCTCCCAGGTGAACAGCGGCCGCAGGTTGGTGTCGGGCGTGCCCTCGTCGGGTCCCAGCAGCGTCGGCCGCGCGGGCGCGTGGCTGAAGACGTTGAGGGTCACGTCCACATTGTCGATCGTGACGCCGTCGTTGGCCTCGATATGGATTTGATAGGTTCCGTCCGCGGCGACACCGGTGTTGCCGACTGTCATCGTCACGGTGGCGGGCACGCTGCCGACGGGATTGGCGCTGAAGTCGACCGTGGTGCCGTCGGGCTGACCCGTGGCCGAGAGCGTGACCGGTGGAGCGAAGGCTTGACCGAAGCCCAAGGTGAAGTTGGCGTCACTGCCGGCACAGATCGATACCAGGGCCACAGAAGCGGTCATGAACTCGCAGGTGGGCGGGATGTCGAAGGCTTCGGCGCCATCGCTGCGACTGCTGGAGCTGCCCTGATTGGCACTAAAGCCCAAGCCGCGGCGCGCGAAGGCGGCCCACAGCAGGCACTGGTTCGCGCCGCCGGTCAAGTTCTGGTCGGCCAGCAAGATGCCGTCGCGACCGTCGACAAAGCCGGGGCTGCAGGGCTGGAGCTTCATGCCATCCAGGACCAGTCGCAGGGCCAGATTGTTGCCACCGGTCGACCAGTCATCGTAAATGTTGGGGTTGAAACCGTGCTCGTTGACCAACTCCCAATACACTTCCCAGATGATGCTGGCCCAGATGTGACCGAGCGGGTGGGGGCCGGAGGTGGACTTGATGTCGTCGTAGGTCCAGCCGTTGATGTCGAAATCAGTGGTATAGGGGGCGGCGCGAATGCCGGCGCCGGTGGTCGGCTGGCTGAGCGCCCAGGTGCCGACGCCGCGCAGGGTGGTGGGCGTGTCGGACGGATTGGCGGTCAATACCAGACCCAGCCAGTCAGACCAACCTTCACCCATCTGTTCGTCGTTGTCCAAACAGTTGACATTGGCGGGACCGCCGGTGAGGCGATTGGAAACGCCATGACCGTATTCGTGGGCGATGATCATGCTGGAGAAGTCGCCATCGCGCTCGGGCGGCGTGGGGGTGGTCCAGAGGAACATCTGCATCCGGGGGTTCTGGCCGTCGGACGGGGTGCCGAAGTTGGCGTTGTTGCGCGAGCCGACATCGGCCCCGTCTTGGGCTTCGGCCAAGACGAAGTCGTTGCCAGCGCCCTGGCCGCTGTAGTTGAAGGCCTGGAAGTTGCCGCTGGCCTCGGTGAAGCCGTGGCGGGCGGTGACATCGTGAATGATGTTGTTCCAGTAGAAGAGGTTGGTCACGGCAGCTGGGATGTAAGTGCCGGGCTGCTGACTGGGATCGTAGGCGACCAGCGCGCCGGTGAAGTCGAGACCTGCGCCGCCGTCGGGCTGGCTGCCGGGGTCGGCCGAGTCGTTGTCATTGCGGTCGGCGTAGGCGTTGGCGTTGTTGCCGCGGGTGATGGTGAACTCGGCCCCGGCCGCGCCGTTGGTGTCGTGCCAACCCATTGGCGAGAAGGTAGCATCGGCCGGATTGGTGACGATGGTGCGAGGCCCGTCATCGGGGTATTCCTTGGGGATTTCAAAGACCTCGTATTGGTCGGGCGTGCTTTTGGCGGAAACACGCCGCTGGCCGACGATCCGCGGCGCGGCCGAGGGTTTGGGTGTAGGCAAGGCCGCCAGGGCGACCTGGGGACCAAAGGCGTCGTTGACGGTGAAATTTCCTCTGTAGAGCAGGGCGCCGGTCTCGGCGTCGATGGCCAGGTTGAAGTAGTCGGAGCCCTGTGCCATCTCGATCTGGAGGTTCCAGGCGAGGCGCAGATGCTTGGCGTCGAGCGGGAAATAGATCAATTTGACGAGGATGTCGCGGCTGGCGATCCCCGCCCGGCTGAGCCGACCCTCGCGCTCGGCCCCCGCTTGCGTGCTCAGCAGGGTCGCGGGTGCGCTCGGTTTCAATTGCAACGCTGAGACGGCGGCCTCGAAGGCGGCCAGCTCGTCCAGCACGAGGGTGCCGGAAGCTACCCGCCGCAAGTGCGCAAAAAAATTCGAATGAAAATTGATGATCCGACCATCATCGGCCAGGTTGACACTCGTTAGAGCATTGAAAATTTCGATGCCCTGATGGCGCTGAACCAGGGCGATGTGGTGCATTCCCGAGCCGGTGTCCTGGTAGCTAGAGCCGACCGCGACATCGGCCACGTCCTCGGCCGAGAGCCCGAGCTGAGCCAGATGATCGTCCAGAAAGGCCCTCGACAGCTCGACTGCATCGCCCGTTTGAGGGCCGGATAGAAAGGCGACATCGCCAGGAGAGCCCAGAGAGCGAGTGGGATGTTGATAGCCGTTTTGACGGCCCGTGCCGGCGAAGGCCAGCGCACAGATGAAGAAACTGCAAAATCCGAGTCGACTGACCCGGCAGAGTGGATCAAGGCGAGAACTCATGGAAGGACCTCAGCAACAAATCGAATTGGGAAAAGTCTCCACGGCCAACGAGCGACCGGATGGTGCCCATGCTTGGGAACCTCGAAAAAACGAGCAAGCACGATTTTTTCCTCTTGAACTCCCAATGTAGTTAGAGAAACCCATCCTGTCAACCTATAAATACAGGTCCTTGCCCATGAAAACGATAATGGCGGACACTCGCCAGGGGCTGCTCAATCCAGCGATCGCGAGAGGCCGCTCGACTTGCGCATCAAACCTGAGTGTTGGTTTCAGCGCTCCTCGACGTAGCGTCGCGACGACACCACGGACAGCAGGATCAGGGCCGCACCGGTGAGGCCCGTCAACCATTCGGGCACATGATACTGCGGCAGGGCGCCGATCAGCATCATCACCGCCAGAGCACCGATCGCCCACATGGCGCCGTGTTCCAAAAAGCGGTAGCGCATCAGCGTGCCGCGCTCAACCAGGAAGATCGTCAGCGAACGCACGAACATAGCGCCAACGGCTAGACCGATCATGATCACGATCACGCTTTTGCTGATGGCAAAGGCGCCGACCACCCCGTCCAAGGAAAAGGAGGCATCGAGCACCTCGAGATAAAGGAATCCCGCCAGTCCGCCACGGGCCGTCAGCGCTGCCATATCGGCTGCCGAGCCAGTCGGCTGAGTCAGACTCTTGAGGTCGTCCAGCAGCACATAGAGCGCGATCCCTATAATCCCAGCGGTCAGAGTGACCAGTCTGTCGGCCTCGGGCACCATCGCCGCAAAGGCCAGCAGCGACGTCAGCGCGACGAAGACCGATGAGGATTTCAGTTTGCCAACTTTCGCCAACCGCCGCTCGACGGGTCCGATCCAATGGTGCTCGCGCTCGACATCGAAGAGAAAGTCGAGGAACAGCAACAGCAGGAACATGCCCCCAAAGGCCGCGATCGAGGTTTCACAGGACTCCAGCACCGCGCGGTAGCGATCTTGGTCGTAGATCGCCTGTTGGGTCGTCAGGGCCAGCGATTGGTCTGCCGCCAGACTGACCAGCACGATCGGCAGGGCCAGGCGCACGGCAAAAACGGCGATCACGATGCCGACCGTCAGAAACATGCGCCGCCAAAACAGGCTCATGCGCGCGAGTACCTTGGCGTTGACCACGGCATTGTCGAACGACAGGCTGACTTCCATCACCGCTAGAACGGTGCAGATGAACAGCGCCTCAAGGCCTCCTCGCCAGAAACAGAACGCCAACCCAGCCGCAGCAAACGTGAAAGACCCCACGAAATGACGCACCGACAACCTCGACACCTTGCTAAACTCGCCCAATGGCAGGCCTAGATTTTCCGCTTCAATCTAGGCCGCCGTCAAGGCAGTGCGGGAAAATTATTGTCATCGCCGCCGGGAGCAACTCAGGCCAGTAGGTTCAGCGCCGTCTGCTCCGTGTCGAGAATCGATTTGATCGAGACCAGGTTGGCCTTATAGCTGGTTTCGGCAATCTTGCTTTCGACGATCGGCTCCGCTTCTATTTCGCCGCGGGAGATGCGCTGATGTGCCGTATTCAATTGTTGCGTGGCCCTGGCCAGGCCGGAAAATGCGGATCCGATGGCGTTCATGCTCCCTCCTTCACAGTCAACATCCTTATCGGTTCACCTACCCGACAAACTGAAGTGGATCTACACAAGTGAGGGAGACTACTCCAAGACGCTCGACCTGAGCGAGTTGAACGCGTCCTGCCTTCGCAGCGCCGCGCTTTTCTGTTACAGTGACCAGCGGAGGTCGCCCGATGAGTTTTCCCGCTGAGATCCGCTCGGAACTGGTGCGCCTGCTGGGTGCCGAGCAGGTGCGCGACGACGCCGTCACCCTTTACAGCTACCGCGCCGACGGCCTGACCCTCCATCCGGCCGAACCCTTAGGCGTCGTCTTCCCCGGCACGACCGCCGAGCTCCAAGCCGTCGTGCGCCTGCTCAGCGGCGCCGGCATCAGCTTCCTGCCGCGCGGCGCCGGAACCGGCCTGTCCGGCGGCGCCATCCCCAATCTGGGCAGCGTCGTCATCGAGATGTTCCGCTTTAACCGCATCCAGGAGTTGGACCCGATCAACCGCACCCTCACCGTCGGGCCCGGCGTCGTCAACCTCCATGTCAGCCAGGCCGCCAAGGCCGCCGGCCTGTACTTCGTGCCCGACCCTTCCTCTCAAAAGGCCTGCACGCTTGGCGGCAATGTCGCCGAAAACAGCGGCGGACCCCACACCCTCAAGTACGGCGTCACCACCAACCACGTCGTCGGCCTCGAGGTCGTGCTTGCCGATGGCGAGTTGGTGCGTCTGGGCTCTACCTGCTGGGGTGTTCCCGGCCCCGACCTGCTGGGCCTGTTCATCGGTTCCGAAGGCACGTTCGGCATCGTCACCAGCGTCACCTGCCGACTGACCCCATTGCCGGAGCGGGTGGTCACCTTGCTGGCCGTGTTCGGCAGCGTGCGCGCCGCCTGTGAAACCGTGTCCGGCATCATCCGCGCCGGCATCGTGCCCGCGGCCATGGAACTTATCGACAAACTGGTGATTCAGGCCACCGAGCGCAAGATCGCCGCCGGCTTCCCGCTGGACGCCGAGGCCGTCCTGATCGTCGAACTGGAGGACCTGGCCGAGGCCCTGGACGCCGACGTCGCCGCCATTCGCGCCATCTGCGCCGAGCGAGGCGTGCGCGAGGTCCGCCAGGCCCACGACGAGGACGAGCGCGCCCGCATCTGGGCCGCCCGCAAGGGCGCCTTCGGCGCGCTGGGCGCGATCTCGCCCAGTTTCTACACCCAGGATGGCGTGATTCCCCGCGCGGCCCTGCCCGAGGTGCTGGACCGCATTCTCGAGGTCGGCGAACGCCACGGCCTGCGCATCGCCAACGTCTTCCACGCCGGCGACGGCAATCTCCACCCGCTGATCCTCTACGATGCCTACAATCCGGCCGAGGTCAAGGCCGTGCTCGAGGTCGGCCGCGAGATCCTGGAGATCTGCCTGGCCTTCGGCGGCGCGCTCTCGGGCGAACACGGCATCGGCCTGGAGAAAGCCTACCTTTTGGACAAGGTCTTCAACGCCGACGACCTGGCCGCGATGCTGGCCGTGCGCGCGGTCTTCAACTCGGCCAACCTGCTCAACCCCGGCAAGATCTTCCCCACCCCAGGCCGCTGTGTCGAACTGGGCCACCCCCGCGCCAAGTCGGGGGTCGCCGTATGAGACCGCCCGAACTGCCGACCGATGCCGAGCAGGCCCGCGCGGCCGTGGCCCGCTGCCACGCCGAACGCCGACCCCTCACCGTCCGCGGCGCTGGGACCCGCGAACAGGAACCCAAGGGTCAAGTGATCGCGACCACGGCTTTGCGCGACTGGCATTTCCTCGAACCAGACGACATGGTGCTGGGCGCCGCGGCGGGCGTGACCTTGGCCGAGCTCCATCGCCGTCTCGACTCCGTCGGCATGGTGCTGCCCGTGGCCAGCTGGTTCGCCGGCGCGACGCTGGGCGGCCTGGTCGCCGGCAACGAGTGGGGCGCCGAGCGCATGGAGCGCGGCGGCGTGCGCGACCATTTGATCGGGATCGAGTACGTCGATGGCGGCGCTCGCCTGGTCAAGAGCGGCGGTCGCGTCGTCAAAAACGTGACCGGCTACGATCTCGGCAAGATGATGATCGGCAGTCTCGGCGGCCTGGGCCTGATCACGTCCCTGAACTTCAAGCTCCAGCCGCGCCCGCAGCATCCCCACCGGGCGTTGCTGCGCATGCGCGGCGCGCACTGGCTGGCCTGGCTGCGCGATGACATCCACCGCGCGGCGCTGCCACTGGACTGGTGCCAGGCGATCCACCACAGCGGCGAGTGGTTTTTGGGCCTGGGCTACTCAGGTCAGCCCGGTCGCCTGGAGCGCATCGCCACGACACTCAGTGCCTGCTTTGGCGAGAGCCTCATCCACGAGGTGGACGACGAAGGCGGCCATGTCGTCGGCGAGGCCTGGCGCCCTTTCTCGCCGAACGCGCGGCGACACGGCTTCCTCGACACGCACCGCCGCGCCTTGGGCGACCACTTTTTCCACCTCCACCTGATCGCGCCGAGCCGTGCGTTTCTTGACAAGCCACGCCTCCTGGAGGCGCTGGTGGCCTTGCCGGAAACGACCCTCGTGCTGCACCCAATCGGCGGCGACGCCCATCTGCTCGGCCCGGCCCCAGTCCTGACCGAGGATCACATCGACCGCTTGCGCCGTGCCCTGGCGGGCAGCGGCGGGTACCTGGTGCTCGAACGCACGAGCCCCGAGCTGCAGCGCGCGTTTGGCCTTTCCGTGCCACTGCCCAGCGAGTACCCGCTACAACAGCGCCTCAAGCGCCAGCTCGACCCGCGCGAGCTCTTCCACAGCCCGTTCTACCACCTGGTCTAGGAGCCGCGATGCCCAATCCCTCGCCTCTATACCGCGACATGCCGTTCGACCACATTCTCAACTGCGTGCACTGCGGGCTCTGCTTAGACGCCTGCCCGACCTACCGCGAGCTCGGGGCGGAGCAGGACTCGCCGCGCGGACGCCTGTACCTGATGCGCGGTCTGTGGGAGGGCGAGCTGTCACCCAGCGCCGAGGTCGTCGCCCCGCTCGAGCGCTGCATCGATTGCCGCGCCTGCGAGACCGCCTGCCCCTCGGGTGTGCCCTATGGCGAATTGCTGGAGAAGACCCGCGGCGTGCTGCGCCGCTCGGCCAAGGAGCACTTCCGCGAGCGCCTGGCCAGCTTCGCGCTCGAGCGGGTTCTGCCCTCGCGGCGCTGGCTGGTCGCCCTCAGCCGACTCGGAAAACTGGCCCGCACGACCCGCCTGGAGCGACTGGGCAAGGCCCCATGGCTGCCTGGTTTCATCCGCCGCGGCAGCCACTTCATGCCGCACTTCGAGGGCAGCTCCTTTACGGCGCGCAACGGCGAACATCACCCTGCCACACACCAACCGGCCCGCTTGCGTGTCGGCCTGTTCTCCGGCTGCATCATGGATGTGGCCGACCATGCCATTCACCGCGCCAGCCTGCGGCTGCTCCAGGCAGCGGGCTGCGATGTCGTGCTGCCCCTCGCCCAGACCTGCTGCGGCGCCCTGGCCGTGCACGCCGGCCGCCGCGAAGGCGCTCGCGCCTGCGCCCAGCGGAACGCGGCAGCCTTCGCTGCGGAGCTCGACTATATCGTCGTCGACGCCGCCGGCTGCGGCGCGCAACTAAAAGAGTACGCCCACCTTTTCGCCGAGACGCCCGCGCGCGACGACGCCCATTGGCATGCTTTTGGGGCCAAAGTCATCGACATCGTCCTGCTGTTGGCCCGTCTGCCAATCGCGAAAGATCCAGGAATCTGGCGCGACAACCCCCAGGTCGCACTCTACGACGCCCCCTGCCACCTGATCCACGCCCAACGCGGCGACGGACCGGCGCGCACGCTGCTGGCCAACTTACCGGGCCTGCGCCTCGTGACTTTGTCCGAGGCCGACCGCTGCTGTGGCGCCGGCGGTGTCTACAATCTCCTGCAAGCAGACCTGGCCGACAAGGTCCTGGCCCGCAAGCTGGACGATATCGAAGCCAGTTTGGCCCGCTCACCCGACGCGTCTGTCCTGCTCACGGGCAACCCCGGCTGCATTTTCCAACTGCGCGCAGGCCTTCGGGGACGGAACATCCCATTGGAAGTCCTGCACCCCGTGGAGTTAATGGCGCGCCGCCTGAAGTAATGTCTGCCTCAGACCACGAAGCCGTCATCGAAGCCGGGCCGCTTGAATTTCATGGCGTTTGGGAATAGGGCGGCGGTGTCGCGACGCAGTTTGTAGAGCTTGTCCAGGCAGGTGATCACTTCTTCACGCAGTTCGGGAAAAAACTGCCAAAGCTCACTCCAAGCGGCCAGGCAGCGATCCATCACCAGCAGCGCGATCTTGGCGATGCCATTGGCCTCTGTTTGGATGGCGCCGTCCTCGACGATGGCACTGATGGCGCGGGTCAACTTGGGCGCCAAGAAGAACTGGAACTGGCGCAGGACGTAGATCGCGTCCTCCAGGCGACGGGCCTCGCCCATGGGATTGCCGTCTTTCTCGCCCACTTGGCCCTTCTTGACCCACTCCTGTTCCTTCTTGGGCAGTACTTCCTGCAGGCGCGTCCAGAAGTCGTGCAGCAGTTGGGCATAGTCTGCCGCTGCGTTCACCAGCGGGTGATCGCTGGGGTCGGGCAGAGCTTCGGCGCTCTCCAACAGGACGTCGAGGTCGATGCCGCGCTGCGCGGCAGCCTGCTGGATCATCATCACTGCCTGGGTCATGTATTCCTGCAAATTGTCCCAGAACTCCTGGTTGCGAATGTCCCGCGACACGGTGGTCGGAAAGACGACTTCCTGTTGTTCGAAGACCTGACAGCGCTGCGTATAGGGACAGCGCTCGCACCAACCGTCACAGTAATGATGAATACCGGGTATTTTAGCGACCATCAGGGCGACAGCCTCGCAACCATACCTTTGGGTCCGGCGGCCCAAGCTTGACTGGCGGAGAACTTGAGCACGTTGATTTCGAGGTCGGCCATGGCGGACCAGGTCATGCCGTCGTCGCTGGAGATATCGATCCCGGTCGTGCCAGCGCAGACCCAGGTCCGATCCACGCCGGGTACGGCGACGACGCAGGAGCGGAAGCCACGAGGTGGCTGGCTTGACGGTTGCCAGGTCTGACCGCCGTCCTGGGACAGGGCGGCGGTGCCAGTTGTCTCGGTGGGGGCATCGTACTTGCCGCCGACGATCACGCCGTGGTCCTGGTCGCGGAAGCAGACGGAAAACACGCCCGAGGCCGGATCGCCGGCGCGCAGCGGCGTCTCGCTGGCCATCCAGTTCTCGCCGCCGTCCAGGGTGCGAAAGACGCGGGCCACCGCTGCGCCGCCGCTGCCAAACCAGACCGACTTGCCGATCGAGAAGATACCGGTCCCGCTGGCGGCAAACGAGGCCTCCCCTGCCAGGGCGCGGGGCATCAGTTTCATCGGCAGCTTCTGCCAGGCGCCTGCGGCGCGCTCGAGCAGCAGGAACATGCCGTCGACCGGGTCGCTATAGACCAGGCCGCGCTCGGGGTTGAGGAAAGTCAGGCCGTCAAAAAAGGCGCCCTCTATTTTATTCAGGTGTTCGGGGGTCCAGGTTGCGCCGCCATTGTGGGTGGCGTAGATGCGCGAGCCCTCGCCGGGTCCGGCCGCCATAACCCAGGCGTTTTGATCGTCCAGTGCCCAAATGTCGCGTAGGTCGAGGTTCGACTCGCTGGGCCCGACGAAGTAGACGTTCCAGTTCTCGCCGTGATCGGTGCTGCGCAGAACCGTGTTGCGGGTGCCGGAGATCCACACGGACCCGTTGTCGGTCAGCGAAAGCCCGCGGAAGGAGACTTGCGAAGGCACCGAGACCCTTTGCCAGCTGCGCGTTGCCAGCGACGCGTCGGTCTGAGCCTGTGAAATCAGTGAAAAACCCAGAGCGACCAGGGCAATCAGTGTTTTGGACATCGCCATCCACCTCCTAGAGAATCGCGCATAGAGTAGCAGAGCCTTTCGCTTATTGAAAGAGCTTCGATGGCTCTGGGCAATTTCATCGATTCTATGCAACTTTCCATCAAACTATCGCGATTCTGCTAATATGGATGCCAAAGACACGGCAAAGCCTCAGGTTCCACGAGCATCGGGCTCGTGCGAGCATGCAAAAGGGGCCAAACACCACCATGAGGATGGTCAGCATGAAAAAACTAGCTACGCTCTGCGTGCTTCTCGCCGCCGCAAGCGCCGCGCTTGCAGGCGATTGGCCCAGTTTCCGCGGCCCGGCCCGCGACGGCGTCTCCCCCGAGCGCCTCTTTCCCGTCGAGGGACCGTTTCAGTTCAAACAGGGCTGGCGCCGGCCGCTGGGCTCCGGCTACGCGGGCATCTCAATTGTCGGCAACGACGCCGTGACGATGTTCACCGACGGCACCGACGACATCGTCATCGCCTTCGATCCGGCCAACGGCCAGGAGCGCTGGCGCCATGTGATCGGCCCCATGTACAAGGGTCACAGCGGCTCCAACGACGGACCCACCAGCACGCCCACCATTGACGGCGACCTGGTTTACGCGCTCGACCCGCACGGCCGCTTCGTTGCCCTGGACCTCAAGGACGGCGCCAAGAAATGGGGCTTCCAGCTGGGCAACGAGGTCGTCGCCCGCACCCCCCATTACGGCTTCAACACGGTGCCCACCGCCATTGCTGGCGCGGTCGTGATCATGACCGGCGAGAAGGGACGGGCGCTCACGGCCTTCGACCGGGCCACGGGCAAGGAACTTTGGCATGCCGGTGACGATACCTGCACCTACCAGTCGCCCTTGGTCTGGAACCATGGCGGTCGCGAACACCTGCTGGCCGTCACGGACAATTATTTAATGGAGTTGAATCCTCGCGACGGCGCCGTCGTATGGCAGGCCGAGCACAAGGTCAACGACGACGAATCCTACGCCGTGCCGGTCTTCATCGGCGAGAACCAGCTGCTGATCCAGGACCGCCGCCAGGTCGCCGCCTTCCGTCTCGATTGGCAGGGCGAGAAGGCGACGATGACCGAGCTCTGGCGCAACCAGTCCCTGCGAGGTACCTACGCCATCCCGGTTTGCGCCAACGGTCTGATCTTTGGTTACCGGGCGCAGTTCCTGCACTGCCTGGATGCGGCGACCGGTGAGGTCAAGTGGCGCTCGCGCCCACCCGGCGGCCAGGTTCTGACCCTGGTCGACGGTCACCTGTTGGTGATCGGCGCCGACGGTCGCCTCGTCGCGGTCGAGGCCAGCGGCGAGGGTTATAGGGAAAAGGCCAGCCTGCAGCTGTTCAAGGAGGACAGCTATACGGCGCCGACGGTGGCAGGCGGCAAACTCTATCTGCGCGACCTCGAGGAACTGGCTCAGGTCTCGGTCGTAGCCGGCAGCAGCGACTCGGTAGCCGCGGCCAAATCGACGGCGAAGCCCGAGGGCACGTTTGCCGAATTTGTCGCCAAGCTGGCGCAAGCGGCCGACAAGAAGGCCGCCGTCGACAGCTACCTAGAGGGCAAAAGCATGCCCTTGGTCGATAGCGATGGCTTGGTCACCTACCTGTTCCGCGGCGAGGTCGAGGACATCGCCGTCAGCCGCGCCTTCGAGGAGCATGCCATGGCGCGGGTCCTCGACACGGACCTGTACTTCTACCAGGAGCGCCTGGACCTGGACGGCCACTGGCTGTACGCCCTCTCCAGCTTTGGCGATCGCAAACCGGATCCGCGCAACCCGCTGAGCTTCGATGGCCAGAACGAGTTGCGCATGCCCAAGTGGCAGGTACCCAACTTCTTCGCCGAAACGGTAGCGCGTGGGCAAACCGTGGAAAAAAGCTACAAGGTGGAGGGCGGTGGCGAGCGCAAGTACACGGTGTGCTTGCCCGCTGGCTACGACAAAGGCGATGCCCGCTACCCGGTCCTCTACATTCCCAACCGCGACGCCCTAGCCAAGGGCCGCATCGACCTGGCGCTCGACAACCTCATCGCCCAGGGGCGTTGCGCCCCGATGCTGGTGGTCATCGTCGACCTGCCCCGGCCCGAGGCCAACGAACCCGACGGGTTCGTCAAGCAACTGATCGAGGGCATCGTGCCGGCCGTCGACGCCGAGTACCGCACCGTCGCCACACCCGCAGGTCGCGGCCTCATGGGCTTCGGTCCCTATGCCTCCGTCGGCGCCATCGCCGCGACCAGGGCTCCAAAGGTGTTCGGGTCCTTGATCGCGCAGTCGTTCGTGTTCCTCGGCAAGCAGGAGGGCATCGCGGCCGCGATCGCATCCGGCGGCTCACCCGCACGAGCCTTGATCATCCTGAGCCACAACGACTATAAATTCCCTGGTTTCGATGCCTCGGTCGACAGCAAGCAACTGGCCGAGCATCTGGCCAAAAACGCAAAGGTCACTCAAAGCCAGACCGGCGGTTTCCCCAGCTGGGCCCAATGGCGCGCCCAATACGGCGAAGCCCTCCATTGGTTCGCGCCGCCCTCCATGAACTAGCGTCATCGGACTGGGTCGACCTGCTGGGTTGACCCAGTTTCCGCTCCTGGTCAAGGGCCTCTCCATCGACAGCCACTGCTGGTTCGCTGCGCCCACCACTGGCCGCCACTCTGGGGAATTATGACCAAAGTGTGATTTTTCCCGCAGCCTCGAGCCCTGAACGATGCGCGCGACCAAGCAGCCGTCTTGCCTATCCCGCCGTGGCTCCGAGCTTCGCCCATCGCGCCCCGTCTCGGCAATCATGGCACTAGTTTTGCCCCTATCTGGATTTTCATGGGACCCTCTGACGGGCCTGAACGCGCTCCGCAGAGTGAGCAATGGAACAACACACACTTTGGTTGGATGCCGTGGCCTCCGCGCTCGTGATCCTTGATGCCAAGGGCACCATCTTAGGCGCAAATCGCGCCGCCACCCGGATGCTCGGCAAGCCCCTTGAACGCTTGGTCGGGAAGGGCATATCGAGCCACCTGTTCTCCCTCAAGCATCATCTCGACCCTAATTTCGAGGGCGAGACCAAGGTGCAAGGTGAGGTGCCCTGCGCCGATGGACGCTCTCATTTCTACGAGTGCCGCATCAATCTTTGTCCCTCCGATGGCCTCTGGCCGGAACCTGCTTGGTTGGTCGTCGTTTCCGACACCACGGAGCGCCAACAGCTGCGCCAGGAACGAGAGCGCCTCATGGAGATGGCGGCCATCAACGAAGTGTTGCCCACGATTCTTCACGAGTTCAAGAACCCCCTCGCCTCAATTCAGGCTCTGGTTGAGTTGCTGGTCGAGGAATGCGACGAGGGCCACCTCCAGCAACAACTGCACGGCATCCTCATGGAGATCCGCCGCATGAAACTGGGCTTCGAGGGGTTGGGCACCACCACCCGAGATCTCGGCAGTCACCAACCCCAGGCGCTGGACTTCGCTGTCAAGGAGGCCTGCGGTATCTTCGACCGCCTCTTGCGTCGAGGCGGTATCTTCTTTCATACCGAGATCGCCACCACACCGCTGCTGCCCCTGGACTCTGGCGGCATCCGTGGCATTTTGTTCAATCTGCTCAACAATGCCAGGCAGGCGTGTAAGCCCGGTGATACCATTCGGGTAAAAAGCAATCTGGAGAACGAGGGCAAGGTCTTCACCTTTTCGGTTGCCGACACCGGCATCGGCATGTCGGAAGAAGTCCTGCAGCGCTGTACCAGCCTGTTCTTCACCACCAAACGCATGGGCAGCGGTATCGGTCTGGCGCTGTGCAAGACCGCTGTCGAGAAACAGGGCGGAAGCCTTGATATCGCATCGGAGCTGGGTCACGGAACCACCATCACGGTGCGCCTACCCTTAGCTTCAGAGAGAAAAAGGAGTGAACATGAGCCGAGTTGAGCAGATCAACGAAATCCTGCGCTTTATGCATTCTGGCACACCCGATGTAGAGGGCTGCGCCGTCGTTTCCGAGGACGGACTCATGATCGCCAGCGCTTTTCCAGCTCATTTCGACGAAGGGCGTGTGGCCGGCATGACATCCACCTTACTCAGCCTGGGGGGCCGAACCTCACAGGAACTGGAGCGAGGGACGCTCCAACAGGTTTTCGTCAAAGGTGACAAAGGGTATGTCATCGCCATGAACGCCTCAGAGGGCACTGTTTTCGTGGTACTCACCTCACAGGACGCAAAGTTGGGCCTGATCTTTCTCGACATGCGCCGGGCCGTCGAACAGATTCGCAAAGTGCTGTAGGAGTCAATGAACATGGATATTCTCTTCGACGGTGACAACCATCGCAACATTTGGTTGGAGGACTTCGGTCACGGTTTGGCCGTGCAGGCCAACCAACACATGATCATCCACCATGGCAAGGCCATGATCCTCGATCCAGGCGGACACAAGGCCTATAAGGAAACCATCTCCCAAGTGGCCAGTCTGGTACCCATGGGCGACCTGCGCTACATCTTTCTCAGCCACCAAGACCCCGACGTCGTGGCGGCGGTCAATGGCTGGCTGATGACAACCGATGCAGACGCTTTGTGCTCGGAGATCTGGGTGCGTTTTGTCCCACATTTTGGACTCGACAAACTGGTGCAAGACCGCCTCAAGGGCATTCCCGATGCCGGCATGGTGCTGAACCTCGAGGGCTGTGAACTGCTGATTTTGCCCGCCCATTTCCTGCACTCCTCCGGCAATTTCCACGTCTACGACCCCATCAGCAAGATCCTCTATACCGGTGATCTGGGCGCCTCCCTCGGCATGGACTACCAATTTGTCTCCCAATTCAAGGAGCATGTGCCCTATATGGAGGGGTTTCACAGGCGCTACATGTCCTCCGGCAAAGCCATGAAGGCATGGGTGCACATGGTCCGCCAGCTGGAGATCGAGGCGATCGTGCCTCAGCACGGTGCTGCCTTCCGCGGCAAGGAACTCGTCGCCCAGTTCCTCGACTGGTGCCAGCAACTGGAGTGCGGTATCGACGTCATGACGCATGTCTACCGCCTGCCCAACGTGAACTGAGCGCGCATCATGAAACGGATCATGATCATCGAGGATGAATACTTCCTGCTCGACAGCATGGTGAAGTACCTGAGCCAACTGGAGAATGTGCGCGTCACCGGATGCATCAGCATGCGGGAGGCCCGCGACTATTTAGAACGGCACCAGCCCGACCTCATCTTCTCCGATATCAACCTGCCCGACGGCTCCGGCCTCGAGCTGATCAACGCCCTTGCCAACGGCGCACGCTGCATTCCACTGGTGTTCGTCAGTGCCTATATCAGCGACTACCGCGCTCATATCCCGCCCAACAGCAACATTATGGTTCTCGAAAAGCCGATCTCCCTTAAACGCTTGCGAGAAATCGCCAAGGCCAAACTGCTCGGACCCAGTGAGGAGTATCACTTCAAGCTTTCCGACTACTTGCAAATTGCCGCCATGGGTGGTCACACCGTGCGGCTGGACGTGGCCGACCGCGGTGAAATCACCATGGTGGGTGGCAAACTCTGGTCGGCCCGGGACAAACAGGGCGAGGGACCCGGTGCCTTCAGCCGCCTTGTCAAGGAAAGCGAGTTTATGGAAACCATCCAGAACATCTCCTGTCGCCGCATCCGCGAAGAGGACATCGACGACCGCAACCTTGAGGGGGACGCCGAGGGCATGCTCCTCCAAGCGGTCTGGGAAGAAGAGGAGGCCGTTCGCCGCCGTGGACCTGCCCAGGTCGTCGACGAGGCGCAGGCGGCATCGTGTGAAAGCTTCAGCGACTTGCTGGAGCGCGGCGTGGAACAACTGCTCATCAAGGACTACCCCGCCGCTCTGGCGACCTTCATGGCCGCCCATCGACTGGACCCTAAGCACAAGACCGTCAATGCTAATTTGGAACGGTTGGGGGCACTTGGCTTCGCCCCCAGCGCTGGCTAACACCACCCGCAACCGAGGAGGACGCGATGCTTCGCCTGGCGATCGCAAGTCAAAAAGGTGGGGTCGGCAAGACCACCATCAGCCTGAACCTGGCCGTGGCCTTTGCCCAAAAGGGCTACCGCACGGTGCTCGTCGACACGGACCCTCAAGGGGCCATCAACCTGGCCCTGGGCAAGGGCAACAGCGAATTCCCGGGTGTCCTGGAACTGCTCAGCGGCAAGCTTGCCCTGAGCGCCGCCCTGATTCAAACCCATTTGCCCAATCTCAAGCTGTTGCCCAAGGGACGTCTGGCCATGAGCCAGGTACCCAGCTACGAGCGTTTGCTCTTCAGTCAGGACCCTAAACAACAGCTCACCAGGGGCCTCGCTGCGGAAGCAGACATCGCCATCTTCGATACAGCGGCTGGGCTCGGCATGATGACACGCGCCATCTTGCGCTTGGCGACCCATGTCATGGTTCCCTTCAAGGTCGATCATCTCAACCTGCGCTCTGTCCATCAGGTCCTGCAAGTCATCGATGCGGTTCGCCAGGCGGAGAACCCCCAACTGCAGTTCCTGGGTCTTTTAATGAATATGTTCGAGCGCGACAAAGAACAGGCATTCCGCATTGCCGGAGAGGTCTGGTCGGACTTCCCCTGTGTTTTGGATACGACCATCCCCAAGTCAGACGTATTCGCCCAATGCATGGAGCAAGGCATACCACTGGCCCTGTTGTCCCGAAAACCCCATCCCGAGGCCCGTCGCTTCACGGCCTTGGCCGAAGAAGTGTTGGCGCTGGCACGTGCAGAGGAGGACTCCCGTGAAGAATCAGGCATTCGACAGCTCATATGACCACAAACGCGCCGTGAGGCTGGCCCAACGACTGGCTGGCAAACACCACGCCATTCAAATCGAGCCCACGGGTCGAACCGGCGTGACAGCGCCGGCGCCCATCATCGAAGCAGCGCCCAAGGCCAACTTTGGCGATGCGGGCGTCTACCGTCAAGAAGTCTGGAATGAGCTGCTTTCCTGGGCCTGTCGCCAGAGTGGCTCAGAAGAAGCATTCGCATGCGACGATCGAGGCCTGCTCATCGCCGAACGGGGCGCCGACAGCGAGGCCATTGAGGCCATCTCCAGCGCCCTCTCCGATGCTGTGGCCCGCCTCAAGCCAACAGGTTACGACCAACCCCCTGCCATGATCCTCGTGCGCTTATCCGACAAGTGGTTAAATGCCTTGGTCTTCCAGAATGGCGAGGGACATCTGGTCGTCGGCATGCTGGGTGCCCGCTGCCTGCAGACCGAGGAGCTGCAGGCCATGCAGGCCATCTTCGAGCAGAAATTCAAAAATTTGTAAGCCAGGGCGTGCGGTCGAACTGTGCGGCCGGCGCCGCCCCAGGGGTTTGGGCCAGGGCACAAAGGCCGCGCCTTGGTCCGGACCAGGGCGCCAGTGCGCTTCGACGGGATCGTCAAGTCATTGTCCTCGTTGTAGGATGACAAAAGCCCATGGAATACCTATAATTTGTTAGGTTAGTCCATGGAGGTGCCCGTGAGGGTGCAGCTCAATTCGCCCAGAGGTCAAGATCTGGGCACCTATTTGCCCTGGGAAACGCCGCTCGAGCGCTGGCCGCCCGCGTTGACCCTCGACTTGCCCTGCGGGATCTCTCGCAATCTGGTCCGCTTCACCGTGCTGGGCAATCGTATCTTGGCCCTCAAGGAGCTGCCCGAGCGCGTCGCTCGGCGCGAGTACCAGCTGTTGCGCGACCTGCGCGAGGCCGGCCTGCCCACCGTCGAACCCGTGGCGCTGATCACCGAACGCGGTGCCGATGTGCCTTTCGGTTTGCTCGTCACCCAGTTCCTCGAGTACAGCCTGCCCTATCGCACCCTCTTCAGCCAGCATAGCAACGATCCGGACAAACTGCTGGACAGCATGGTTCAGCTGCTGGTGGGACTACACCTAGGCGGACTTTACTGGGGCGATTGCAGCCTCTCCAATGTCCTGTTCCTGCGGGACGCTGGCGGCTATGCCGCCTACTTGGTCGACGCCGAGACGGCCGAACTGCACGAGCGCGTTTCCGATGGCATGCGCCGCTACGACCTCGAACAGGCACAGGAAAACATCGCCGGTGAACTGCTGGATCTGCAAGCTTCCAACCAGCTGCCCTGCCAACTCGATCCCCTGGCCACCGCCCAGGCATTCGTCCACCGCTACCAACGGTTGTGGCAGGAGCTCAACCGCGACGAGCTCTTCGCGCGCGACGAGACCTACCGCATCGCCGCCCGGGTCAAGTCGCTCAACGAGTTGGGCTTTACCGTGGAGGAGATCGAACTTTGTACCTGTGACGGCGGTCATCGGGTGCAGATGCGGCCGCGTGTCGTCGAGCACGGCTTCCACCGCCGGCGCCTGCATGCCCTGACCGGCTTGGAGGCCGAGGAGAACCAGAGCCGCGAGCTGCTCAACGACCTCCACCGCTTTCAAGCCAGCCTCGCGCGCGATGGCGCCGCCCCGCCCCTCAGCTTGGCCGCTTACCGCTGGCTGACGGAGGTCTACCAGGCCACGCTCGGTGCCATTGCCCAACCGCTGCGCCAGCGCCTGAGCGGACCGGAACTGTTCCACCAACTGCTGGAACACCGCTGGCTTTTGTCGGAGGCCGCTTGTCGCGACGTGGGCACCGAGACCGCGCTTGCTTCCTATCAGGACCAGGTGCTTCGCCACTTGCCCGTGCCACTGGGCCTTTCATAAGACGCCAAAACCGCGCCCCACTGAGCGCTCGCGACCAGAAGGGCATCCCAAACAGGTTGTGTCATATTCCCAGACTTGGATGGTTGTCACGACAGAAAAGAACATGGGCCAGGTGGTCGAATACCTGGCCCATGATCCCGGAGGTGAAAAAGAGAAAAGCTTTGAGCGGTCGCTCCCATGGCGTTGAGAACGGCAACCCATCCAAGTCAGCGTCACAGGTTGAGACGGCGTGGCGCGCGCCATGGTTGAATTTTTTTTGTGCGGCTGAGCAGGGGTTGCGGGGCTCGGCCACGGCCAGATGCGCCGGTGCCGAAGGCGCTGTGTTGAGATAATATTATCGTTAATGCGCTGAAGTAACTGATGTAGCATCCCATAGATAGGAACGAGACGAAGCCCGAGCTTCAAAATGCGCGCGCAACGAAAAAAAAGTTACACACCCATAGATGCTTCGTGTATACTCTGCACCATGTAAGGACTCTGCATTTTTGCCTCCTCTTAGAGGCGCCATTCTCTATCGGTGTCACGTCAGACCCACACTTGGAGGAGAACACAGCCAGTACGCGATTTTATCGCCAGGGAAATCTTTGTTGACGCCTCGTCCTCGCCGACGTCGCTTACGCTTGTGCTTGCCGCATTCTTTTGCGCAGCACGGCTTTGCGCTCACTTGGCGAGGCGAGCCCGCAGGTTCGTCGCCCCATGGATGAGCCGCGTCACGTGCGGTTACCGCGGTTGTAGCCGCTGCGCATCGAGTATGTCTTCACTGCGTCCAAGACAATTATCTGGGCCGGTGAGATGTTCCATGACCGTAGTATACCTACGGTCCGCCCTAAATGTCTGCATCACTGTATCGCCCACGCGCTTGGGACCCCCATCCCTGTCTTAAGGGATGATTCATTCACAAAAAGGAGAAAGAAAATGAAAACAGTGGTTAAATTGGCATGCTGCCTGATCCTTGCCAGCAGCTGCTTCGCCCTCGCACAAAGCAAACAGGTTTTGGACGAGATCCAAGCCGACGACCAGTCCTTCAGCTACGAAACCACCGACCCCTTCGGCAACGCCGTCACCGTGGTGGTCGATCCCCCTGCCGCCAACCCCGTCAACCACCCCTGGGACGACCCCTCCAACGCGCTCTTCCGCGGCTATGAAGTCGAGGACGAGGTCAAGTTCGGCAAGGCCGCCGTCACCGTCAGGGTCAACATTGTCGCCGACGAAGAGTACCGCGCCGCCTATTCCGACTGGCAGACGCGCCTCTACAACATCGTCGAGTCCGCCGACAACAGCTACGGCCGCGACTTCGGCATCGACTGGAGCGTCGGTGGCTACTACACCTGGACCTCCAACGGCAGCAGCTCCTCCGCAATTCTCTCCGACCTGGCGGCTGATGCTTCCGGTCTGCCCAAGGGCCTGACCCAGGGCTTCACCCGGGACACCAAATTCACCGCTGGCGGCATCGCCTACGTCTACACCAGCAATCCCGGCAAAGGCTACTCCGTCTGCAAGGACCAGGGCTCGACCTCGACCGTCTACGCCCTGCGCCACGAGATCGGCCACAACTACGGTTGTCAGCACGACTTCGACCCCGTCGTCTGCCTGATGAACTACACCTATTCCTATTCCATCGACTACTTCGACACCCCCCACAAGAACCTGATCAGCAGCCATACTGCCTGGTTCCGCTAAGCGTACGGTAGGGGCTCGGGGCTTGCCTCGGGCTCTGCTTTGGGCGATAGGGCTCCAACCGAGGTCCTATCGCCTTTTTTCAGGAGGTCCGCCGATGATGCCCATGATGCTGCTGCTGGTCTTGCTGGACGGCCCGCCCAGAATCCAGTTAGAGGATGACGGTCTGACCCTCGACTTCCCCGCCACCTGGCGCCTGCTGCCCGCGGGGGGGCCTTTCACCGCCATGGCCGAACGACCTCCCCACGACGCGCTGGCCATGTTCACCCGCGCCGAGCTCGACGCCGACGGCGCAGAATCCAACTACCTGGCCGGCATGCCGCGCGCGTTTCGCGACCACGAACTGCTGACCAGCGAGCACCTGACCCACCCTCAGCTGCCCGTGCGCCGCATCCTGCTGCGCGGCACCACGCCCGGTGGCACCGAATTGCGCCATCTGACCTATATCTTCCAGGGGCCCAACGCCAGCTTTACCCTGACCTTCGCCACCAAGTCCGACCGCTATGCAGAACTCGAACCCGAGTTCAAGACCATTGCCGACTCGCTGAAACTGCAAGACCAGCACATCCCCCAAGAGGTCGCCGCCTTCTGGCAGGAGCTGGCCGCTGGCAAACCCGACCTGGAACAGCTGGCGCGGCTGCTTGGATCCGTTGATATCAACGCCCGCGACCGCCGCGGCAAGACGCCGCTGATCTTCGCCATCCTCAGCCGCAAGGGACTGCTGGTGCGCTGGCTGCTGGCCCACGGCGCCGATCCCGAGCACCCCAACAACGACCTGAAACTGATGCGCCTGGTCGCCTCGCCACCGATTCTGGCCCTGCTCGAAAAGCACCGCAGCGGCGCCCAGCCACCCGCCATCGCCGCCGACGCCACCGAGCCCCAGCACTTCACCTGGGCCTCGGCCGAGGAAGAGCTGTTCTCTGGCATCGAGGAAGGCCGACCCGCCCGCGTCGCCGACGCGCTCGGCAAGGAGGTCGACCTCAACGCCCGCGACCGCAACTACCGCCTGCCCGCCCTGGAAATGACCCGCCAATTGATCGCTGAATTCCGCGAGCTCGAGCTCGACCCCGGCAACCTGCCCGCCATCGAGCATATGCTGGCGAAGGCAAAGGCGGCGCGGGCAGCCACCCCACCCAGCCCATAGAGGCTATGCGGTCGCCATGAATCCCCACCGCCTGACTGGTGCAAATTGAGGCTTCGCGGTGTATCATGGAATGAGCTCCCGAGGCGTGGATCACAGGCGAGATGACCGCTCCCACCAGAGGCTTAGCGCCACTCGGGCTCCTTGACCCTGGGTAGGATTATGGACCGCGCTCAATGGCTTAAAGTCAAATCAATGGCAGCCAAGCTTTCGGGTATCCCAGAAGCGGAACAGGACGCCTGGCTGTCCCAGCGCAGCGCCGGCAATGACAAGCTCGTCGAGGAGGCCTTGCGCCTGTTTAAGGCCGAGGACGACAAGACCCAGGCGCCCGAATCGCCGAAGCGGAGCTCCGCCCAGCCCATGAGCGGACCCCTGGCCGGTGTCGTGCTGGGCCAATGGCGCCTGCTGCGCGAGATCGGTTCCGGCGGCATGGGTTCCGTCTGGCTGGCCGAGCGCGCCGATTCCGAGTTTCGCATGCTTTCCGCCGTCAAGCTGATCAAGCGCGAGGCCGCCGACGAGGAACTGGTCAAGCGCTTCCGCCGCGAGCGCCAGATCCTCGCCGACCTCAAACACCCCAATATCGCCGCTCTTTACGACGGCGGCACCACCCCCGATGGCCTCCCCTATTTGGTCATGGAGTACGTCGAGGGCGAGAACATCGTGCGCTTCTGCATGAAGAAGCGCGCCACCACCCGCACCAAGCTGTCGCTGTTCCGCGACCTCAGCCGCGCGGTCGCCTACGCCCACCTCAAGGGCGTGCTCCACCGCGACATCAAGCCATCGAACATCCTCGTCGGCGAGGCCGGCATCCCCAAACTGCTGGACTTCGGCATTGCCGGCTACGAGCACCCTGATGTCGGCGGCGACCTGACCCTCGGCCGCATCTCGCCGATGACGCCCGACTACGCTTCGCCCGAACGCCTCAAGGGCCGGCCAGTCACCGAAGCCGACGACATCTACGCGCTTGGCCTTGTGCTGTTCTACCTGTTGACCGGTCGCCACCCCCGCAAGGTGGCCGGCAACTGGGAAGTGACCCTGCGCGCCATGCAGGTCGAACAACCCCAGGACGCAATGTTCGCCCAGTGTGTCGATTTGCTGGCGCGGGTGCTCGGCCCACCCCAGTGGCGGCCGGCCACCGCCGACGCCCTAGCGGCGGAGGTCGAGGAGATCTGGACCATGCCCGTGACGCCAGCGATCGTAGTCGCGCCCGCCAAGCCGGCGGCGCCTGCCGCGGACCTCGAGGAGGAGGACGACCGACCCGATACCGTCACCATGCCCAGCCCCCTGCGGCCCCCGGAACCGGCCCAAAAAGCCAAAAAGGCGCCGCGCCTTTCGGAAGAAACCACCGATCATACCCACGAGAGCGAGAAATTGGCGGGCTTACTAGCCGAGGCGGATCAGCTGGGCAAATTCGGGGTGCTAGACCTGGCCCTCGAGTACCTGCTCGAGGCCGATGAGTTGAGTCCCGAGAACTTGGCCGTGTATCGCCGCCTCAAGCTGCTGTACCTGCGCATGGGCAAGGAGGCCGAGGCAATTGCCTGCCTGGAATGGCTGGTCGAGAACCGCCTCAAGGCCAAGCGCTTTAGCGAAGCGGCCGACTACGCCGCCGAGTTGGAAGTGTACGACAAGAGCCTGTGGGCCAAACATCTGATGCGCATCGACGCCGCGGCCGAATTGGCCGGTCTGCAGCCCGCCGCCGCCGAGTTTGAACTGGACTTTCCGCAACCACCCCAAAGCCACGACGAGCCGCTCAAGTTCGACCAGGGCCAGGTGGATGTTCTGGACCTGCGCAAGGTCCGTATCTACGAACACCACGCCCGCGATATCGGTTGCCCCAGCTTTGCCGATGAATGGTCGCTGGATCTGCCCAGCCAGGAAGAGCTCGTCGATGAAGACGAACTGACCGATCACGACCTGGGCTGCGTCGACACCCTCATCGCCCGCGGCGAACTGGAGCTGGCACGCGGCATGATCACGGCGCTACGCGACCAGCACGGCGATCACCCCGGCCTGATGCAGCGCCTCGAAGTCATCGCCGACTTCCATTAAGCCGAGGCACTCCGCCATCCCCACCGGCAGAGCCTAGCCGAAAAGGTTCCGCAGGCGCCTGTAGCTGCTGTAGCGCAAGATGCAATCTTGCGCCGGGCGGCGGGTGTACAATACGCGTTGCCTGCGACCTACGGTCGCCGCAGGGTCGTCAAGACGACCCTGCTCCAATTCGTGACCCATTTCGTCAGTGCGCCGTGCGCTCTGGCATTATTCGTGACCCATTTCGTCAGTGCGCAGTGCGCCCTGGCATTATTCGTGACCCATTTCGTCAGTGCGCAGTGCGCTCTGCCATTATTCGTGACCCATTTCGTCAGTGCGCAGTGCGC